>DATLXU010000098.1:0-41651 GCA_035575515.1 Blastocatellia bacterium | reverse complement strand
TGACCATCTGATGATAGCGAGAGGAAGCCGTTTTATCATCTTCACAAACATAGTTGGTTCTTGAGTTGAAAACTGCATCTGACAGCCAGTGACAGGCTTTTTCGCAGTTCGTAGCTCTGTTACCTGTCACTTTTCAGTTATTTACGAGTAATGCCTCAGCTCGACTTTATCCATTTTGGAAACGTGCAACGCAAATAAAGGGCTTACATTGCAGATTACAGATGAACTCTTTAAACATCGAACTGAAACACCGACGTTCAAAAACTCCAGCCATTGAAAGTAAAGAGCTTATAAAATGAGGCTTATTCGCCTCTGAATATTAGGCAAAAGCTGAGACCCCATAACGCTAAAGCGAATGGTCTCTTCGGAAGAGGCTTGAGTTAGTTAGGTTAAAGCTGATCCACAATGCGGCTCGTGCCGATGGTATCTTCACCAGTTTGCGTGGCCGAGTAGTTACCTGAAAAATGGATGAAGTCGAGCTCAGTTATGGGAGAAAAAGGAGGTTCCGCTGCTCCGGCCTTCCGTCTGCCAAGGCGTCGCTCACTGCACGGACTCTAAACTCAACCGCCTCTTCTCCTCCGCACATAACTGAGGCGTTACTTATAAAGTATGAAAAGGGCATCTGGATATGGCATTTCAACCTTAAGATTCACAATCTGAAGTTCTGTTCATTTTTCATCCTTCATCCTTTGCCGCGTCGCCGCTGTGTTGACGTGACAGATCGCTACGGCGAGCGCGTCCGAAGCGTCGAGCGGTTCGGGCGGCTCCTTTAATCCTAATAGCAGTCGAACCATCTCCTGCACCTGATGCTTTTCGGCGCGACCATAACCGACGAGCGCGGATTTAATCTCAAGCGGCGAGTATTCAAAGACTTCGATGCCCGCGCGCACGGCTGCCACAAGCACGACGCCGCGAACGTGGCCGAGCTTCAACGCGCTCTTGACGTTCACCGCGTAAAAAGTCTCTTCGACGGCGCAGGCCTGTGGGCGCAATCGCTCCATCACCTCTTCGAGTTTCTGGCTGATGATCAACAATCGCTCAGGGAATGAAAATCGCGCGGGCGCGCGAATGCCTGCGTACTCAATCAATCGGTAGCTGCGGCCATCGCTTTCGATGACGCCGTACCCTGTGGTGTCCGAGCCGGGGTCAACCCCCATGACTCGCACGAGTGGCGGCGCGGCTTTTGCGAGCTTTTGCGCGCGCTCGCCGGTAATCTCATTGCCGGTATCCACGCTCAACCGGCTGCCTCCATCTCTTCGGCGGGTATGTCGAAGTTCGCAGCGACCGACGCAACGTCGTCGTGGTCTTCAAGCGCCTCCATCAAGCGCAGCACCTGCTGAGCAGTCTGGCCGCGCACCTCAACAGAATTCGTCGGGCGCATCACTATCTCAGCCGACAGCGGTTCAATCCCCGCTGCTTTGATTGCGTCAAGCACCGAGTTAAAGTCTTCGGGCGCGGTCACGACTTCCCAGGAGACTTCGTCGTCGTTCACGTCTTCGGCTCCTGCTTCGAGCGCCAGTTCCATTATCTTCTCTTCGTCGGCTGCGGCCTTATCAATGATGATCGTGCCTTTCTTATGGAACATCCACGCGACCGAGCCGGACTCGCCGAGGTTGCCGCCGTTTTTAGAAAAGATATGGCGAATCTCTGCTACGGTTCGAGTGCGATTGTCGGTCTGCGCTTCGATGAAGACGGCCACTCCGCCCGGCCCGTAGCCTTCGTATGTGATGTCTTCGATTTGCGCGCCTGCGATTTCGCCCGTGCCTCGCTTGATGGCGTTCATCATCGTGTCTTTGGGCATGTTCATCGCTTTGGCGTCGTCCATTGCCTTGCGCAGTCGAGGATTGCCCGCAGGGTCGCCGCCTCCGACGCGCGCGGCGACTGTTAGTTCTTTAATCAGCTTCGAGAACATCTTGCCGCGCTTGGCGTCAATCGCTCCTTTCTTGTGTTTAATCGAATGCCATTTCGAATGTCCTGACATAATGAATCCGTCCTCTCTGTTCTTTTTGGAAACCCGGTCCCGATTATCAGTCTTGCCGTTGAGAAATAATATAGCTTTTAAGGCTTCATGCACAAAACGCTTTTTATCAAACACCGAGCGCGCGGCGTTGCTGTTGAACTGCGAAATCGAAATTGATATACAACACGCAGGCAGTGAATTTTATCTTGAATGATTTTCCTCTGGATTCGAGGCAATCGCTATGACAAAAAAATCTTCTACAGTCGTCGTTATGCTTCTGATCGTTCATCTTCTGGCTGGCGGAGCATTGAGCCAGTGGACGAATCGCTATACGAAAGTCGAAGGATTCAATCATCATGTCTATCTCGAAGGCTATAACCTGCCTACGCTCAACGCGGGACCGGGTGACCCGGCTGTTTCGCCCGATGGTCGGTCGCTCGCTGTAGCGGCGCGCGGATGGATATGGAGAGTTGATCTTGCAACGCGGCAGGCTCATCGCCTAACGCGCGGCGGCGGCATTGACTCGCGCCCCACGTGGTCGCCTGACGGAAAGCGGATCGCTTTCGTTAGAGACGACACCAGAGATACAAACATCATCGAGCTTGACGCTGCGAGCGGCGCTGAAAAAACGCTGGTCAACACGCGCGCGATGGACCTCGATCCTGTCTATTCTCACGATGGCCGCGCGTTGTTTTATAGCTCTGCCGAAAGCGGCGACTTTGACCTGTGGCGGCTCGACCTTGCTAATGGAAAGAAAGAGCGCATTACCTCAGAGCGAGGGCTTGAACTCGATCCGCAGCCGTTTCCCGATGGCCATCAGTTTCTCTACATATCGAAGCGCGGCAACATTGATTCAATAACAATCCTGAACACGCGCGACGACTCGCGCCGCACCTTGCGAGAAGAGCCGATAGCCTCGCAGATGCGCGCCGCGCTCAGCCCCGATGGCCGCACAGTCGTTGCGACTATTCCTGCAAATGACGGCTGGCGCCTGTGGCTGATGGATGTCAGAGGCGGGCCGCCAATTCAAATTGCGCACAACGCTCGGATGCCGCTCGCGCCCGCGTGGAGTCCCGACGGCGCGTTCATCTACTACACCGACTCGGACAGCGACGAGCGATTTCATGTCTATCGAGTCGGCATCGGCGGAGGCGTGCCCGAAGATGTTTCGCCCGCGAAGTGGGACTGGGGCGAGCCAACCTCTCGCGTTATTGTGAAGACTCATAACAAAGGAGTTGTAAGAGGACTTCCCGCGCGGCTTTCGGTTGTTGACGGCAACGGTCATCCGCTGATTCCCGACCTCGGCCAGCCCCGATTCGACGGCCAGAACGGCTTAATCTTTTTCTACTCGCCCGGCACAATGACTCTCGCAGTCCCCGCAGGCGATGTTCGCATCACAGCAGTTCATGGACTCGCGGGCATTCCGGCTGAAGCGACGCGCAGCGTTCGCGCAGGTGAAACTGCGACGATTGATCTTGAGTTGTCATCCGTCTGGAATCCGGCTTTGGAAGGATGGTACGGCGGCGACCTTCATCAACATCTGAATTACGGCGGGCCATACCGCCTCACGCCCGAAGACATCGTGCTTGAAATGGAAGGCGAGCAACTGGACGTAGCCACTCCGCAACTCGCTAACCTTCACACGCGGTTCAACGACATTGAATGGTGGAACTGGCGGCACGCGAATCCATTGATTGTCTTTGCGCAGGAAGTACGCTCGCACTTTCTCGGCCACGTCGGCGTCGTTGGCATCAAGCAGACTTACTGGCCATGGTATTTCGGGCCGGGCTATCCGGTTTACGACCATTTGGATTTGCCGAACTCTGAGGCGCTCGACTACGCGCGCAAGCAGGGCGGCATAAACATCTACGTCCATCCGGTAACGCCGCGCGAGCCTTTTCCGAAAGAGGGCCAGCCGCGCGGCATCCCGCTCGAATTAGTTCCCGACGCCGTGCTCGGCGATGTTGACGCGCTTGAAGTCGCCTGCCTGTGGAGCGACGAGCTTGGCACGAGCGACCTGTGGTATCGCCTGTTGAACATCGGGCTGCCAATAACGGCCACTGCCGGAAGCGACTCGATGCACAATTTCTATCGCACGATGGCGATTGGCTCGACGCGCGTCTATGTGAAGACAGCCGCGCCGCTGAATCTTGCAAATTATCTTGCGGCGATAAGGCGCGGGCAGACATTCGTTACCAACGGGCCGATGATTAAATTCAACGTCGCAGGCGCGGACGCGGGCGGCGTGATCCGTGCCGCGCAAGAAAGCTCTGTCAGTTGGACGATGGATGTATGGTCATCAATCCCCGTTGAAAAAGTCGAAGTGTTAGTGAACGGCGAGGTCGTCTGGAGTGACAAAGGTCTCGACGCGGCAGGTCACAAGCAATTCAAAGGCGAAATCAAAGCGCCACGCGGCGGATGGGTCGCGGCGCGCATTTTTGGCGGTGCGGCTCGCTGGCCTGTGATGGATAGCTATCCGTTCGCGCACACGGGACCCATGTGGTTCGGGAGCAAAGGAAGCAACGATCGAGAAGCCGCGCGCCGCGCGGCGCGTGACCTTTTGCGGTGGATGGATGTTGCGGAAAAGAATTTAGCTCAAGGTTACAGCGACGCTGCAATTCCGAAATTGCGCAAGCGATTCGCCGACGCGCGAGAGAAGCTGAAAGCCCTGTCAGAGTAGTCAGGAGATTGGATTTGGCCTTATAGCAATCTGTCGTTCAATCGCAGGTCTCTCTAAGCGGCGCGCAGCTAAAGCGTGCGGCTGAAGCCAAACCTGAAGGCGAATCGCTTTTCAGGAGCAATCACGAAAGATTCTGACGGTTGCCTCTGCGCATTCGGATTTGCGGCAAAGATCAATCGCAGCGGTATGTTCAATACCGGAATCATCATCCGCAACTCTCCGCCAAGCGACACGCGGTAGTCAGGCAGGCGGCTTTCGCCATCGAGCGGGCGCAGCACAGTTAATAATCTTACAGCCGTTCCCTGAGGCTCGGCTCGCACCACGCTTTCAAACCGTTCTTCTCCCAGCCTCCGCAAGTTCAGCGATGCGCCGAAATCGAAGAACGCAGCCGCAGACAGTCTCCAGATGAGCGGCAGCCGGTATTCTGCGTTGAATGCGAATCTAGTGTCGCCGCCGACGGGCCGCACTTCGGTCGAAACCGATTCGAGCTTATCGCCATCCGTCACAACGAAGCGATCAATGCGCGCGAGCGGCGCAATCGAGTTCACATCATAACCGCGCACTTCATTTTCTCCGCCCACGAAAAACCTCCTGAACACCGGCACGCCTCCGATAACCACGGGCGCGCCCGCCCGGAACGGCTCGCCGAATCCTGCCACGTGCGAGAGCCGCGCGCGAAGCCCGAAAACGCGAGGCTCGCGCGCGCCATTGCTCAGGCGAAAGAAGCGACGATAATCGAATGAAGGATTAATTGTGTTTATGCTGCCGCCGAATGCCCGCGCGCTCAGTTCAGTCGCTATGACTAATCGCGAGCCGCTCGTTGGATCGAATGCGCGGTCGAGCGTGTCGCGCGTGACAAACGGCGTAAGCGATGCGATGCGGAAGTCGCTTCGCAAAACTTCGTCCATTACTGTCACCGATTGACCAAGTAAATCAATAACGTTGTTCGATGTGAACGAATAGTTAAGACCTGCTCTTGTGCGCGCGAAGAGAGTGTTGCGAGGCTCAGCGACTGGCACGGACGCTCCGAAACTCAAAACCGCGCTGCGCTGAACGAACAGTGGTCGCCTGTCGTTTCCAGCCGTGCGCGCGTCCACAAACTCAAACCGCTGGTACGAGCCTGCCATATCAAACGTGATAGGAATTCTCGTCAGCGTCGTGATTGAATACCCGCCCGCAAGCAAACGCTCTCGCGTGCCGATTCTGAGTTGCGCGCTAAGGCGGTCGGCACGGCCAGTGAGGTTTATGTGCGAGTACTGAAGCCCGACGCTTGCGCCTCCAGTAGTGCCTCCGCCTGCATCAAAGTCAACGCGCTGATAATCGCGCTCGCGCAGGTGAAGCACAACATCCACGACGCCGCGCGACGGGTCGAATTTCATCTCAACGTCGCCGGGAGATATTGGCTCGAACAGGCCGGAGCGGTTCAGAAGCTCAAGCCCCAACTCCCATAGCGTTGTGTCGAAGATATCGCCTTCTTCGAGCGGAATCATGCGCAGAATCACGGACTGTTTGGTTTTAAGATTGCCCATGATGTCGAGACGCCCAAGTCTGAACTGCTGCCCGAAGCCGCTTGTCGCGCCGACGAGTGCGAGCAGGATGGCGAGAGCCGCTGGCTTCATAATATCATCTCTCCTGGAATTGAACGGCCCTTTGCGAACTATCTTGCGTTACCGATTATGTACGAACTGCTCGACAAATTCTTTCTTGTATTTCACTCGGCGGTCATCGTCTTCAACCTCTTCGGCTGGATGTGGAAGAAGACGAGACGCGCAAATCTCGCACTGCTCCTGCTGACAGGGCTTTCATGGTTCGCGCTTGGATTATTCTACGGCATTGGCTATTGCCCGCTCACGGACTGGCACTGGCAAGTCTTGCACAAGCTCGGTCGCGAAAACATTCCCAACTCTTACGTGAAGTATCTGCTTGATAGAATCACAGGGTTGGATTTCAACGCCAGCCTCGTCGACACATCGGTTACGATTTGCTTCTTTGCCGCGCTCGCGGCTTCCATTTTCGTCAACGCGCGCGATTTCAAAAGGAGCCGCCGCGCTGCGCAAACCTGACGGTCGCGATTCTCATTCACTTTGAATCTAATCTTAAAATCGAGAGATAAGATTATCCGTTGCTTTGTGGTATTCTTGATAATGGCGCTGTGAGGACAAGTTATCGGGATGATTGCATTGAAATTGCCTTGCACGCTTGCCCTTTCCTTTTTATCAATATTTCTGCCCATCACTCTTTTTGCCAACGCCGCGCAAGAAGCGAACACGACTGGCAGCGGTGACAAAGCCTTCCGCGACGGGCGACAGATCATGTGGCAGGAGCCGCGCGACATCGAGAGCCGCGACCTCTTTTACGGCATCGGCGGCAGAGAGGGTGCGCCCGACCCGAATGGCAAGTTCACATTCATCAAGCGCGAGGGGCCTCCCGATGATACCTCCGAAAAAATAGTCGTGCGCGATGAACGTGGTCGAAAGTGGACGGTGAAGTTCGGTCCCGAAGCAGGCGCGGAAACGGCGGCGACCCGTATCATCTGGGCAGTCGGTTATCACACGGATCAGGACTATTTCGTCAAGCGAGCGCGCATCGAGGGGCGCGGCGGCTTTGAAGTGCGCAACGTTCGCTTTGAGCGCGACGATGATGGATTCAAGACCACTGGCCGGTGGGATTGGAACTCGAACCACTTTCAAAACACACGCGAGCTTCAAGGATTGAAAGTTCTAATGGCGCTCATCAATAACTGGGACCTCTCATCCATCAATAACAAAATCGTTCAGTCTGAAAACGATCCGAGCAAGCAAATCTATTACGTGGCCGATCTCGGCGCGTCGCTTGGAACGACAGGCTCTTTCATCAATCGCATCCCAATTTACAAAGACGTTGCTGTACCCGGCTCGCGCGGCGACGCCGAGGCGTTTGCAAATCACAGATTCATTGAAGGCGTCCGAGAAGGCGAGGTCATCTTTCACTGGAATCGCAGCTTCGGGCGCGACGCGCTCCGCGGCGTGATGGTTGAAAGCGCTCGCTGGATGGGCGATCTGCTCGCGCGATTGTCAGACAAACAGCTTTCAGATGCTTTTCGCGCGGGTGGATTCGATGATGAGGATATTGCCATTTACGTGCGCGCAATACGAGAGCGCATCCGCGAGCTTCAAAGCCTCAAATGAGCCGCCGTTCGCAATAAATTCATAACCGTTGGCCCGGTTGTGCCGCACGAGTCGGCAGGATTATCATGTTAATGAGAAGTCCATGAGGGCGTCCCAAAGAATTAAAGCAAGAGGATGTGCAATGAGTTTGAGTCGTAAACTGTTTAATGCCTGCGCTGCTGCGTTCGTCGCGGCCTTTAGCCTAGTCGCCGCGTCGGCTGCGAGCGGTAATCAGCCAACCGATCTGTCGAGTATTCACATAAAGAACTTCGGGCGCGTAAACGAAAACTACTATCGCGGCGCGCAGCCCGAAAAGAGAGATTATGCGGCGCTTGCGTCGCTCGGCGTGAAGACCGTCGTTGACGTTCACCGTCGCGGGCCGAAAGACGAGCAGCAACTCGCCGAAGCTGCGGGGATGAGGTTCTTTCGGATACCGCTTGACGAAAACGACGCGCCTACGCCTGAGCAGGTCGCGGAGTTCTTGAAGATAGTCAACGACCCTGCGAATCAGCCTGTGTTCGTCCACTGCGCGGGAGGCCGACATCGCACGGGCGCGCTGACGGCAGCGTACCGGATGACGCACGACGGATGGAGCGCCGATCAGGCGTTTGAAGAGATGAAGCAGTACGAATTCATGAAGAACGGTGACCACAGCGCGCTCAAGAATTTCGTCTTCGATTACTACAAAGGCTTAGCGCAAAAGAACGCTGCGGCTTCAGCCGCAAAAAGCTCGACGGCGAATCGCTAAATCACCAGCGCGAAGCGCGCAGCCATTCAGCGGGAAAGCCGCAGGATCATCTTCGGAAGTTTCCGCACCGGCTCTTTATGCGGGCGATGATTCCACGGCTTTCCTTTTTACCGTGATTGATCGGTCAGCGCAGCGCGCGCGCGGTCTGCGCTTACGCCGTGCACGCGGATGATCTTATCTCGTGAAGACTCACCTGAAATTATTTCAACGGAAGAAACGCTTACGCCCATCGCCTTTGCAATGAAGCAGCAGCATTCTTCGTTGGCTTTGCCGTCAACGGGAGGCGCAGCTACGCGCAACTTCAGCGCGCCTGCGTGCTCGCCTGCGATTTCGGAACGCGACGCGCGCGGTTGCACGCGGACTTTGAAAGTGACCGCACCCGCTTTTTCGTTGAACTCGATCACGGCTATTCATTAAACTCCGGCGACCGCGCGCGAAACGAATCCAATAACCAATTGCACGATAAGCATCGCAATCAGGGGAGAGAAGTCGAACATTCTGACTACGAACAAGCGGCGAAGTGGCTTGAGCAACGGTTCTGTTATCACGAACAGAAATCGCATGAACTTGTTGTTATAGCCTACGCCGAAGAACGGCAGGAAGAACCGCAGGAAGATTGCGACGATGTAAAGCAGCCCGACGAGATTAATCAATTCTGCAACGAGTAATCGAGTAGCGAGCGTGCCATGCCTGGCGTTGAGGTCTATCTCGGCAAGTATTCCCGCGAGCTGTCCGATTATGCTGTAGATGAACAATCCCGTCACCAGAATCATTACGCCTATCAGCAGCGGGATTAAATCGAAGCGCGTGTAGCCGCCGCGAAACTGATAGCGTATGGGCCGCACCATCGGCTCGGTGATGCGCGTAAGGTGATAAGGGATTCGCCCAAAGGGATTGACTCCGAGCCACGCCAGCAGCACGCGCAGAAAAAAGAGCGCCGAAAATCCAATCGTCGCCCAGAAGATGACTACTGAAATCCAGTAGAGGGCTTCAACCAAAACGTTCAATCTTTCACCTCGATTCAGGGGTAAGGGAAACTGTTAGAACTAAGCTCAAGAATGATAATTAAAGCTCTTGATATTCAGCCTCCTGACGCCTACATTCCCCGCGCGCCAAAGATGGCCGTGCCGACGCGCACCATCGTCGCGCCTTCTTCAATCGCCACTTCGAAATCGTGGCTCATTCCCATCGAAAGCTCCGTGAGCCGTCGCTCGCCTGAGCGGCCCTGATTGATTCCATCAAGTATCTCGCGCAAGCGGCGAAAGTACGGGCGAGCCTTTTCCGCATCTTCAAAAAATGGCGGCAGCGTCATCAAACCTCTAAACTCAAGATTATTTGATCTATCCAACGCCTCGATTATTTCAGGCAACTCGGATTCATCCGCGCCTGTCTTTGTAGCCTCGTGACCTAAGTCAACCTGCACGAGCACAACGGGGCTTCGCGCTTCTTCGCCCGCGATGCGATCCAGTCGTTCAACAAGCTCGCGGCTGTCAATTGAGTGAACCACGTCGAATGTTTTCACGGCGTGCCGCGCTTTGTTCGATTGAAGGTGGCCTATCAGATGCCAGCGCAACCCCTCACCTTTCACCTGCCCGACTTTGCTCAAGGCTTCCTGCACGCGGTTTTCGCCAAGGTCGCGCACGCCTGCATCAACCGCGATCTGCACCGTCGCTGCGTCGAATGTCTTGGAGACGGCGATCAGCGTTATATCTTCAGCCTGCCGGTTAGCGCGTCTGGCGGCTTGCGCTATTTGCTCGCGGACTCGCGTCAATCGCTCTTTAATCTCTTCGATCATCCTGTCCTGAATCTTATCAACTCAAAAGAAAAGGCAAAAGGCGAACAGGTCAGTAGGCAGTAGGCAGTAGGCAGTTATTTGCAGATTTTTCAATTGCTACAGGACTTGAAAGAATTAACAACATTTCCCATTTATAAAACTACCTACTGCCTACTGATCCATACCCGCCGCCGCCGGGCGTTTCTATGCGAACGCGGTCGCCCGCGCGCGCTTCGGTTGAGTCTTTCGCTTCAAGCTCGCGCTCTCCTTCTTTTGTTATGAGGATAGTGCGGCCCGGCGCGCCCGGCTCACCGCCCGCGAGTCCGTAAGGCCGCGTCTTGCGCCGATCAGAAAGAATCGTCACTCGCGCATCGGTCAGCAATTCAATCTCGCGCACGACTCCGTCACCGCCACGATGCTTGCCTTTGCCACCTGAGCCGCGACGAATCGAATAACGCCGCACGCGCATTGGGTAGGCATATTCCATCGCTTCTGCGGGGGTGTTCAGCGAGTTGGTCATATGCGTGTGAATCGCATCAATGCCGTCGAGCGTGGGACGCGCGCCCATCCCTCCCGCGACCGTCTCGTAATAAGCGAACTGGCGAGGAGTGGATACATCGTGTGCAGCTTCATCGCGCAGGTTTCGCATATCGGTTCCGCCAATGGTCAGGTTATTCATCGTGCCCTGACTCGCTGCGGGCACACGTGCGCCCGCTTTCGACAATGCGAGCAGCAGCGTGTCGACTATGCGCTGCGAAGTTTCGACATTGCCGCCAGCGACGGGCGCGGGCGGGCGCGCGTTGACTACGGTTCCAACGGGCGCAATGACTCTTATCGGGTCGAGTATGCCCCAGCTCGCGGGCACGTCCGTAGGAATCAAACACCGAAAGACGTAATAAGTCGCCGATACAGTGATGGCTTCGACTGCGTTGACGGGACCGCGAACCTGCGGCGCGCTGCCCGTGAAATCAACCGTCGCGCGCTCGCCTTTGATTTCGACTCGCGCTCGTATGCGCACAGGCTCGTTTGAATAACCGTCATCATCGAGAAAATCTTCGGCTTCATATACGCCGTCTGGCAATTCACGAATCACGCGGCGCATCATCTCCGCTGTGTAATTGATGAGGTGCGTTGCGTACTGGTCGGCTTCTTTGAAACCGTATCGTTCGACAATCTCAAGCAACCGCTCGCGGCCCGTAGCAATCGCGCCGAGTTGCGCCGTCAGGTCGCCCTCGCGTTCTTCGGGGATGCGAACGTTTGTGTAGATCAATCGCATCACGTCGTCGTTTATTTGCCCGCCGATCATCAATCGCACGGGCGGAATTCTCAATCCCTCCTGATAGATTTCATCGGCGCGGCCCATCGAGCCGGGCGTCGCCCCTCCGATGTCTGCGTGATGCGCTCGATTGGCGACGAAAAACAGGGGTCGGGGAGAGATAATGTCTTCGTTATGCCAATTGCGTCTCGCATTTCGAAGTGGCTTTTCTTTTCCCTGCCCCCTGATCCCTGCCCCCCGACTCCTGCCGTAGACGGCACTGACCATCGTCACATCGGGCAGGTGAGTACCGCCCGCGTATGGGTCGTTGAGCACGACAACGTCGCCCGGCCCAAGCTCTACGGCTTCGAGCGCGGCGCGCACGCTCATAGGCATCGAGCCGAGATGCACGGGCATATGATCGCCTTGTGCGATTAACATGCCGCCGCGGTTGAAGACTGCGCAGGAATAATCGCGCCGCTCTTTGATGTTTGGCGAAAAGGCCGAGCGGCGCAGCGACCTGCCCATCTCTTCGGCGACGGATGAATAAAGCGATTTGAAGATTTCGAGTTTGACAGGATCAGCTTTAGTTGGCATCTCAATTTTCAGGATTGTATTTGAGCGCGAACCCACTCGCGGAAGGCTAAGAGAGCATCAGATTGGCCTTTGGTTTTGCTTTGCTCCAAAAAACCTGTCAGGGTCTGCGCAGTTAGGATTGGGAATGAAAGACTGGCATCAGCCTCAACATAGCTTTGATTAAGCAGATGATAAATGCGCGCCTGTTTGCCGTCGTATCGCCAAATTTCAGGCACGCTGAACGAAGCATAGATGGGAAGCATGTCCAGCGATTTGCTGGTTATGTCAATCTCGACTACAACATCAGGCGGCGGGTCAATATTGAGGTCAATGCGATGCTTGTCGATGATCGCACTGACATTCTGCACGTAGAAGCAACGGTCAGGTTCTGCGCCTCTTTGGTCTCGCTTGCGCTTATGTGTGGCCGAGCCGCGCGTCTCCAATTTGACGCCAATCTCTAATGATAATAGACGGACCAGATCGTGAACGAAGTCTTTATATTTTTCGTGCTCATAAGTCGGGCTGATAATCTCGACTCTCCCATTATCATAAGTCACGCGCAGGCTAGGTTGGTTCCCTAATTCTCCAAGCAGTTGCTCGTATTCATCCCAGCTAATATTATCCAGCCGAAGCATCGCACCTTCGGGCAGGTGTTCTATTGCTTCAATAAAATCTAAAGTATGTCTGCTCATAAAGCCTCGCTTGTCTATCTTGCCCGTCAGATTATAACCTTAATCAGTATCCTCTCAAACAGGATGATAAGCTGGAATTGAATTAATGTTGAGCAAAACACTTCCAACTGTAGGCGTGCACACTTCAATAGCAGGCGGGTTGCCAAACGCGGTTGCGTCGGCTGTTGCGAAAGGCTGTGACGGGTTTCAAATCTTCGCGCGCAACCCTCGCGGCTGGCTTGAGCGTGAGCTTTCGCGCGAAGAGGTGCGCGCGTTTCGTGACGCTCGCGAAAGAGCGGGACTGTGGCCGTTTGCGATTCATTCAGTCTATCTAATCAACCTCGCTGCGCAAGACGCCGTAGTGCTCGCGCGCTCGCGCGAGGCTTTCCGTCAGGAGATAAAACGCGGCCTCGCGCTTGGCGCAGATTATTTAGTCGTGCATCCCGGCAACCCGAAAACCGCGCCTGCTGATCTTGGAATTGTGACTGCGGCTGAATCAATTCTAGAGGCGACGCGCGGCATGAAGCTCAACGGCGCGACTTCAAGCAAAAGCCGCGCGGGTGGAAATAACAGCTTGACTATCCTGATTGAGAACACCGCAGGTCAAGGTTCTTCGATTGGGTGTAGCTTCGTGCAGGTTGCAGACCTGCTTGCGATGCTCGGTGACCTTCCGGTTGATGTTTGTCTGGACACGGCGCACACGTTCGCTTCCGGGTATGACATTTCGACTGAGAAGGGATTTAAGTCGACCTGCCGCGCAATCAATCGTTCGTTCGGGTTTGAGCGAATCAAGCTGATTCACTGCAACGACTCGAAAGCGCCGTTAGGGTCGCGCGTTGACCGCCACCAGCACATAGGGCTTGGTCACATCGGCGAAGAGGGGTTTCGCCGTTTGACGGCTAACTTGAAGTTTCGCCGCATACCTTTTATCTTAGAAACTCCGGTTGATTCGGAGCGCGATGATATATGGAACATCACACGGCTTAGAGAGATTTCCGGTTGCCCTGATTGATTATCGAGTTTATTATACAAGCTATGAACATTTCCCGAACGGCAAAATTCGAGAGTACCTCCCTCGGACTTACGTTGCCCCTCCGCTGAGGGGCGCCGCTACTCGTTCGCTCACACAACTCATTCAATCAGGTTTTAGCAAGCTGAAGGTTTGGACGGACAACGACGATGAAAGAAAAATACTTTCCGCAAGAGATCGAAACTAAATGGCAGCGGCGCTGGGCTGATGAAAAGACATTCGAGGTCAAAGAAGACCCCACGCGCGAGAAATTCTACTGCCTCGAAATGCTGGCCTACACTTCAGGCCGCGCGCACATCGGGCACGTTTCGAACTATTCAATCGGCGACGCGCTCGCCTGGTACAAACGAATGCGCGGTTACAACGTCCTGCACCCGTTCGGCTGGGACGCATTCGGCCAGCCCGCAGAGACTGCCGCCATCAAAGAAGGAACCGATCCCGAAAAGTTCACGCGCTCGGCCATCGCCACCATGAAGTCGCAGCTTCAGCGCATGGGCATCAGCTATGACTGGTCGCGCGAGATCGCCACGTGCGATCCCGAATACTACAAGTGGAACCAGTGGTTCTTCATTCGGATGTTCGAGCGCGGGATGCTTTACCGACGGCTTTCGCCCGTCAACTGGTGCCCGAAGGAAGACATCTCGCTTTCAAACGAGCAGGCGTCGGGCGGCGAGTGCTGGCGATGCGGCACGCCCGTCATTCAAAAACAACTGATGCAGTGGTTCGCTCGCATCACTGACTACGCCGACCAGTTGCTCGATGATCTGGACAGGCTCGAAGGCCGTTGGCCTGAGCGCGTCATCACTCAACAGCGCAACTGGATTGGTCGCTCGCGCGGCGCAGAAGTCCGTTTTGAAATCGCCGACACGGTTGATTCAATCACCGTCTTCACAACGCGCATAGATACTATCTTCGGCGCAAACGCCATCATACTTGCGCCGGAGCATCCGCTGCTCGCAAAGATTGTCGAAGGCAAGCCACAGCGCGATGAGGTGCTACAGTTCGCCGAGCAGTTGAAGCAGGAGAAGCGCAACGCCACGACGCTCGAAGAGCAGGAGAAGAAAGGCATCTTCACCGGAGGCTGGGCAGTCAATCCGTTCAACCGCGAGCGAGTGCCCGTGTGGATTGCGAACTACGTGCTGATGGAATACGGCACGGGCGCAATCATGAGCGTGCCTGCAGGCAGCGAGCGCGACTTCGAGTTCTCGCGCAAATACAATCTGCCTTTCCGCCAGATCAAGCTGACCGCTGACGGAAAAGAGATTCCGGCTGAAGAGATGGAAGTGGCCGATGAGTCGTGGTCTGTTACGGTCAACTCAGGCGAGTGGAGCGGTCTGTCCAGTGAAGAAGCCAATCGCCTGATGACCGAGTACGCCGAAGCAAACGGATTCGGCAAAGCGGCGATAACCTATAAGCTGCGCGATTGGGGTATCTCGCGGCAGCGTTACTGGGGCACGCCCGTTCCGATGATTCATTGCGACAAATGCGGCATCGTGCCCGTGCCTGACGATCAATTGCCTGTCGAGTTGCCAAAGGGAGTGAACCTGAAAGTCGAAGGCGGCTCGCCTTTGGATCACGTGCCTGAGTTCGTCAACACGACTTGCCCGAAGTGCAAAGGCGCGGCCCGCCGTGACACTGATACAATGGACACGTTCGTTGATTCCAACTGGTATTACTTCCGCTACTGCGACCCGCACAACGACGAGCAGCCGTTCGACCCGGCGAAGGTTCATTACTGGCTGCCTGTTGACCAGTACATCGGCGGCATCGAGCATGCGGTGATGCATTTGATCTACACGCGCTACTGGACGAAGGTCATGCGCGACATGGGATTGGTGAATTTCGATGAGCCTGTCACGCGGCTGCTCACTCAAGGAATGATCGTTAAAGAGTCTTATCGCTGCCCTGAGCACGAATGGCTCTTTCCCGAAGAAGTGACCGACGAGAAGACCTGCAAGTTCTGCGGCAGACAGGTCCAGGTCGGGCGGCTCGAAAAGATGTCGAAGTCGAAAAAGAACGCCGTTGATCCGATGGAGATGATAAACATTCACGGCGCAGACGCGCTCCGTTTGTTCGTGCTGTTTGCCGGCCCGCCCGAAAAAGATAAGGAGTGGTCGGATACAGGATTTGAAGGCGCGGCGCGCTACCTGCAGCGCGTGTGGCGAATAGCCTACAAGTGGCAGAGCCGCATCGTCAACGCTCAAAGCGACGCTTTATCAGAGCAATCTGAATTGAGCGATTATCAGCGGCGGCTCAGACGGCGCACGCATCAGGTCATTCGCGCGATTACGGAAAACTTCGAGGAGCGATTGCACCTCAACACCTGCATATCGTCGCTGATGGAATTGACGAATGAGGTTTACGCATTCGATCAAGCGGTTGAGAAGAACGGCGAGGCGACTGAGGTTGATATTGAAATCGCGCGCGAAGCGTTCGAGGCCTTGATTCGCATGCTCGCGCCGTTCTCTCCGCACATCTCGGAAGAGTTGTGGGAGAGCTTCGGCCACGCGGAAAGTTTGGCGCGTACATCGTGGCCTGAGTTCAACGCGGAGCTTGCGCGCGAAGAAGAGATCGAAGTCGCCGTGCAGGTCAACGGCAAGCTGCGCAGCCGCATATTTGCAAGCCCCGACGCAAGCGATGACGATTTGAAGCAAGCCGCGCTCGCTGATGAAAAAGTGATGGCGGCTACCGCAGGGAAAGACGTTGTGAAAACAATCGTCATCCCGCGCAAGCTCGTCAACGTCGTCGTCAAATAACATCGTTTTGCCAGCGTGAACCGGCGCGAAATCGCCGGGGCAAGCCCGAGCCGGTTCACGCCGGGTCTATTTCTCCTTGACATTTCATTCCTCCTCAAATTGATCCGGCGCGGCTGTTCAATCAATAAGACTAAACTGTGATGTGAATTTGACCGAAATAGAATGAAGCTTATTTGCCGAACCACATTTCGCATCGGTTGTCTCGATCAAGGATTCTGAGTCTTCTACCCGGCCACTCATCCCCAAAAACCTGGCCCCAACAGACCCGTTCGGGGAATGCGAAGGATTCGGGCCGGAGCATTTCAAAAGGTTTGTTATTACCAATTCAACGTCAGTTTCTCTCTCAAATCATTCCTGGCACGAGTATTGATAATCAAGCCGCCGAGAAACTATTTCAGGTTGTAGCAAAAAAGAAAAGCGTAGAGTCGAATCAGTTTCACAAGTGATGTTCGCTGAAAAGCGCGGAAGGGAAATTATGAAAGTCTCAAAATTAAAATTTATCACTGCGGTGATCCTTGTCTTTTCTTTTATGACAGGGATGGCTTTCGGGCAGTTGGGCAGGCAGGAAGCCTTTGCCAGGCCAAACGCTCAGGACATGAGCGAGCCTGTGAGCGAAGGACAAGACACGGGGCTTGGTGCGGCTGAGAGCAAAATTGCGCCCGACCTGCAGGAGAGCATCGAACAATCTGTTATCAACGGTCAGACCGAAACCAGAGAGCGAATAATCATTCAGCTTCATAGCAGCGCGCCGCTTGATGACCTCTACGCAACTGAATCCTTGAATGGCAGCACTCGCGATGAAATGTTTGCCGCAGAAGCTCGTGCCAATGAGATGCGCGCTCCAGCGATGCGCGCAAAGATAGAAGCGCTGAGCGGTAGGTTCAGAAAGTCTTTGAATCATCTCGGCCTGATCAGCGCAGACCTTCCGCTGTCAAAGATTCATGACCTTGAGAATGATCCGGAGGTTGCCTATATCAGCCCCGACCGCCCAGTCGAAGGGTTCGGCCACGTCGAAACGACTGTGGGCGCAGGTTATTATGATGCCCGCACCGAAGACCCAGGCCTCACCAACTGCAACGGAACGGGCGTGGGAATCGCCGTGCTCGATAGCGGCATTGATGACACTCATAACCTGACCAGATCAACTTCAACGCATCCGGGACTTATCTACTACAAGAGCTTCACGGGACTTGCAGCCAACAGAGACTATTACGGACACGGAACTCACGTCGCTTCGCTTCTCGCCGGTGACGTCTCATTCAAGAACGGCAGCTACACTGGAATCGCTTATGACTCGAAGATAATCAGCCTTGCCGTGCTTGACAATCAGGGCAAGGGGCTGAGCAGCAACGTTGTTTCGGCGATTGATTGGTGCATAACTTACAAATCGAGCTATAACATCCGCGTCATCAATATGAGTCTAGGCACTCCGCCGAAAGACAGCTACACGACAGACCCGCTTTGCCTTGCTGCGCGTCGCGCGCACAACGCAGGGATCGTAGTCGTTGCTTCGGCTGGCAATAACGGCAAAGACTCACTGGGCCAGAAGATTTACGGCGGGATAAACTCTCCCGGCATTGATCCATCGGTGATCACGGTCGGCGCGCTAAACTCGTTCGGGACCGATCTGCGCTCGGATGACGCGATTGCTTCATACAGCTCGCGCGGTCCGACGCGCGGCTATAAGTACGTCAATGGAATCAAGAAGTATGACAACCTCATCAAACCCGATATAGTTGCTCCGGGCAATAAAATTATCGCCGCATGCTCGCCGAGTTCCATTGGCCAACCCTACAGCCTTGTGACACAGAACCCATCGCTGAAGATAAGCGGCGCGACATCGTACGCGGATCAATTGATGTACATGAGCGGCACATCAATGGCAGCTCCGCTGGTGGCGGGAGCGGCGGCTATGGTGATAGAAGCTAATCCCGATCTTACGCCGTCGCTGGTCAAGGCGATCCTGACCTACACGGCGCAGCCCATTGCTGGCGTGAACACTCTGGAGCAGGGCGCGGGCCGCCTCAACGTCGAGGGCGCTGTGCGAGTGGCCTCGTATATTGTCCCCAACTGCTCCGCACTCACGAATGGCGCGACGATGGTCACTCAGACGATAACCGCTTCTTTGCAGGATAATCAGATCGTCGGCGAGTGGTGCGCCTGGGGACGCGGCGTCATCACAAACTACGGATTTGTGTATGGCAGCGATCTTGTGAACAGGTGGCAGGGAGTATATGCGCAAGGAAAAGTCCTTGCCGACGCGACTACTCTTATCGGCAATCTGCTCACGCGATCAATAACGCTTACTTCAAGCGGGGTCGGACTTTACTCCGGCGCAATTACAAACAACGGAACGCTGATGATAGACGGCGTTCTGCTGACCGACAGCACAATCCTCGCTGACGGCACGATCCTGGTTGATGGGACCATTATGGCAGACGGCGCCATTTTGGCCGATGGAGCCATACTGGCTGACGGAACGGCAAGATCATCAACCGTTCTTGGCGATAATACTGCTTGCATGCAGCCCGTGCCATGAGCTTTGCAGTTGTTAGCGATTAGCCGCATAAAGCCACAGCATAGCTGAAGCAGAGATTGAGACGATAGAAGATCGGAAGGGCGAAAGAATGCACTCGCAAAGCAGGCCGCAGACACAAAAAGCCATAGCAAGCCTGCCGACGGCGGCAGATGAAGACCTGGCGGTCAGCAGGCTCACAGACGAAGAGGAGAAAGAAGTCCTCGACTTTCTGTCAAAGCGAATCGAACGCACCTTCGGAATGGTGGGATTCATTCGCAGCAACGGTCTGGTCAGTCCTCACAATCGCGGAGTGTTTTACGCCTGCCGCAATCAAGAAGGCGAAATCATAGGAGTTGCCCTGATTGGCCATCACATTCTCTTCGAAACCGACAGCCTCTGCGCCATCGAAGCTTTTGCACGCATCGCACAAAACTATAAGAACGCTCACTTGCTTTTAGGCGAGCAGGAGAAGGTTGAAGCCTTCTGGCATTATTACGCGGGCGGCGGGCAATCGCCGAGGCTTTACTGCCGTGAGTTGCTGCTCCGGCAAAAGTGGCCCATCGAAGTCCGCGAGCCTGTGCCGGGATTGCGACTCGCGACGCCCGATGATCTCGACTTGATCGTTCCCGCGCACGCTCAAACCGTTATTGCTGAAAGCGGCATAGACCCGCTTGAAACCGATGCAGAAGGATTTCGTCATCGCTGCGCGCGCCGCATAGAGCAAGGCTCCACATGGGTCTGGATCGAAGACGGCAAGCTGATCTTCAAGGCTGAAGTGGTCACGGACTCTCCAGAGACAGTTTACCTTGAGGGCGTCTGGACGAATCCCGACGAGCGGGGGAAAGGCTACGGGTCGCGTTGCATGCTGCAGCTCGGCAAGATGTTCCTGAGCCGCAGCGATTCTGTCTCTCTTCTTGTCAACGACAGGCTCCGCGAGGCGCAATCATTCTACAGAAAGATCGGCTACAGATTTCTGGGCTACTATGACACGATCTTTCTCAGCCCGGGCAGCGAAAGCGTGAACTAGATTTTGCAACCGCCACTGGCGCCAACCTTTAATATTCGTCGCAATCCAACCCTATTAAATCCTATCTGCGATTCGCCCAAACGTTATTTGCTCCTGCCACAAATCAATTCCAGGCGGACGCTCAATGTTGACTCGCATTAACCGAGCCGTTACCATAATGGCTCTGCCTGCGCACCCGGAATCGTTATGGATGACCCGCGTCGCACTTCAATCGAAACTACAGAAGCGCAGTCCGATAGTCTGCCTTCAGAGAAAACACCTGATCCCAATCGAGCCGCATTTGAAGCACTTGCCCGCATAGCTCAGGGCGACCTCACGCTCCGCATTAACGGCTCGCTGCCCGCGCTCGATGTCACAGACCGCGAGCTATTGTTGAATCTCGATGGCCTTGCCCGCCGCCTGCGCTACATCGTTGGCCGGTTGCAGCGCGCAGCCGACTCAATCGAAACCGTAGTCGGCGAAGTGCTGCGCGGCACTCAAACGTTATCTGCGGGCGTGCTCGATGAAGCCAAATCGGTCGAAGAGACTTCAAGCTCGATTTCGGAAATCAACGCCTCGATGCATTCGGTTGGCGGCAGTCTCCAAACTTTATCGAACCTCTCGCAATCAACTACAACGTCAGTGATGCAGATGGCGACATCGATCAATCAGGTTTCGGAGAACGCCGACGAGCTTGCGCAGTTCGTCGAAGAGACCGCGTCGGCAATCGAGCAGATGGCCGTAAGCGTACGCAAAGTCGCAGAATCAACCGAGGCGCTTGCCGAATCAGCCGAGACGACCGTGCGCGCCATGCAGGCGATTGACGAATCTACGAATCGCATCGGCGAATCCGTAAACGAAACCACCGTGCTCGCCGAAGAGGTCGCGCGCTCCGCCGACGCGGGCAGCCAGATCGTCGCCGACACCGCCGCAAGCATGACGAAGATCAAAGAGGCGATTGACGCTGCAACCGAAACGATCAATCGGTTGGGCAAACGCTCGGATCAAATCGGCGAAGTCACTCACGTCATCAACGAGATTGCCGACCGCACGCATCTGCTCGCGCTCAACGCCGCTATCCTGGCAGCGCAGGCCGGGACGCAAGGGCGCGGCTTTCGCATCGTGGCCGACGAGATTAAAGAGTTGAGCGAGCGCACGGCTGCCTCGACCCGCGAGATTGAAGAGATGATAAAAGCCGTGCGCGAAGATGTGACAGAAACAATCGAGCGCGTCGCCGTTGGAGGCCAGCGCGCCGATGAAGGCGTCGACCTTGCATCGCGCGCGGCTGATCTCCTTGCCGAGATTCGAGACAAGACCAATGCGTCCTCAGACCGCATTCGATTGATCGCCGACGCGACCGCCGTTCAAGCCTCAGAGAGTCACACCGTGCTTGAAGCCGCAGACCTCGTGCGCCAGCAGGCGCGGGGCATCGAGCGCGCCACGAGCGAGCAGGCTCTCACATCGCGTCACATCGGCGAGCGCGCGCTTCACATGAGCGAACTCACGGAACAGGTGCGGCGCGCGACGGGAGAGCAGGCGCAGGTATCAAAATACATCGCCGAAGCGATGGAAGAACTGACAATGGTCGTCGAGCAGATTCGCGCCGCATCAGACGAGCAATCGACCGGAGCCGATCAGGTCCTGCGCGCGATTGAAACTATCAAAGAAGTCGTGAGCCGCAACCAGGCGTCAATCTCAGGCATTAACAGCGCGGTTGACCTGCTCGTGCGCGAGGCCGAGCTTCTCAATCGCGAAGTCGAGACGTTTCAACTGCCCGCTCCTGAGCGCGGCGGCCACCTGCGATTTGCCCTGCGCGCTTCACAGGTCGAGCTTGATCCGGCGACAGTCTCATCAATCTCGCGCGTCGAGATTATGTCGAATATCTTCGAGGGCCTCGTGCAGTTCGGCGAGCGCGCAGAGATTCGCCCGGCGATTGCCGAGCGGTGGGAAATCTCGCCCGACGGGCGCGTTTATACTTTTTACATTCGCGAGTCTGCGCGATTTCATAATGGCCGACGCGTGCGCGCCGAAGATGTGAAGTATTCGTTCGAGCGACAGATGCGCATCAACGAAGCCGCCGCCGCGTGGGCTTTTCGCCCGATTGTAGGCGCGGAGCAATTCATGGCGGGCGAGGCCGATACGGTTGCGGGCATTCAAGTCACGGGCGAAAGCGTCGTTCGCATAGAATTGATTCAGCCGGTTGCGTTCTTCCTTTCGACGCTCTGCATTGACTACGGCTACATCGTGCCGCGCGAAGAGGTCGAGCGCGCGACGCTCGATTTTGCGATTCGCCCCGTCGGGTCAGGCCCGTTCCGCGTCGTTGAGCCTGTGCTCGGCAAAGAAGTTGAGCTTGAGCGATTTTCAAATTACTGGAACGCGGAGCTGCCGTTTGTTGATCGCCTGACGATCCATTTTGGAATGAGCGCCGAAGAGATCTTCGACGCGTTCCTTCGCGGCGAGCTTGATTACGTGAGCGACCTGCCGCTTACTTACCTGCCCGAACTCAAGAAGCGCGAGCCTGAGATTCACGTGATGGAGACGGTGCAGCTACAAACACGGATGCTCGTGTTCGATTGCGAGCGCCCGCCTTTTGCTGATAGAAGAGTGCGACAGGCGATCTGCTTCGCAATTGATGGTCAGAAGTTTTTGCGCGAAGTCTATGGCGGGATGGCTGAGCCTGCGATAGGTCCGATACCGCCGGGCGTTCTGGGTTATGATGCGAGCGAGCGCGGCTACGAGCACGACGCGAATCGCGCGCGGGCGCTCCTTGAAGAAGCTGGATACGGCGCGGGCTTCGACACTGAAATCTGGTGGCCTGAATCGGTCAACGCTGCGGTCGAATGCTTGAAGGACGATCTGGCCGAGGTCGGAATACGCGCAGAGTTCCGCTACGCGGCTCCGGCAGAGATGCAGCGCGCATTGAAGCTGCGCATGGTCCCAATTGCCGGACGCGACTGGTACGCCGATTATCCCGACCCCGATAATTTCACCTACGTGCTTTTCAATTCGCGCAATCGCGACCTGTTCATCAGCACCTACTTGAACGAAGAAGTTGATCGCTTAACAGATGAAGCGCGTTCGGTGATGAACCGTGAGCAGCGTGCGATGATTTATCGCGAAGTGACGAGGCTATTGCTCGAAGATGCGCCGTGCGCTTTTCTGGCCCACCGCCGCAGCTTCGTCGCGCACCGCGCAGACCTCGAAGGCGTGACGCTTCATCTGCTGTCGCCCTTCATCACGCCAAAAGATTTGTGGTTCGCAAAAGTAGGCGACAAAGAATAGAGAACCGCTGACAGGAAACAGAATGGAGAAATTTGCGAATCTCTACATTCTGTTCCTTATTCCCTGCTCTCTATCGGAGGTTCTTTAGCTGGTTGATTCGATTGCGCATCGCGCGCACGTAGGTTTGAACTTCCGTATCCGAAAAGCCGCCGGCGCGGAAGGCATCCGCGAGTTGCTTATCAGAGAGTCGGCCAAGCAGATCGCCCATCCATCGAGCATTCTCAACCGTGACGTCCTGAAGCGCTGCCGGGTCTTTGCCCGCGTAGTGGAAGACGACTTTGCCGTTGCGCACGCCTTCGATGAATACAGAGTTGGCGTAGTCTTCAGGACTGCCCTTCGATCCTGCGGGCAGGTCGCCAAAAGGTATCAGCTTGCGAAAGATTGAACCCGTAGAGCCGAGCGTGCCGCCCAAATCGGCGATATAGTAAATGCGTTCGTTGCGGTCTGCGCCGCTCGACTTCTTCGGCCTCAGAATCTTGTTGTTGATATCTTTCAGGTCCCAGTTATTGAGCAGAGCCATTAGCACCTTCAGCCCTTGAAGCTCGCGCTTGCCCATAAACGGGTTCGAGTGCCAGGACCAGATACCTTCTTCCTCATATCCGTCATCGCGCCGCTCGAAGCGAACGTCCCACACATCGAATCCGCCGCGCCCTTCGATGTGCGCGCGCTTGACGAAATAATCTTGGTCCACGTGATAGCCGACGGCCCAAAGGATTCGTGTGGCCGCCGTTTCGGGCTTGGTTTCAGCGCCGAACTTGACGGTCCAGCTTCGGCCACGATCATCCTTGACGATTATCTTTTCCGATGTGCCCGAAGACGAGCGACGCTCGAAGGTGAACTTGCCAGATGGGTCGGGCGCGCCTTCAGCTCCTCCCGGACCGTAAAACAGGTCGCGGCTTTCTATATCGGTCGGCTCTTCCCACAAAACCGGATGCAGCTCACGCGCGCTCACGGTGTCGCTTTCATCTTTCTTATCCTTCTTTTTCTTCTCTTTCTTGTCCTTCTTGTCTTTATCGTCTTTATTCTTTTCGGCCTTATCTTTTTTCTGCGCGACGACGCCTGCGGCAGGCGTGACAATGGTTAACCCAAAAATCAAACAGATTGCTACAAGCCCGTAGAAGATTCTGTGTCTAATAAACATCGCTTCGGCCTCCTCGCGAATTTTTGGAGCGGAATAATTATAGACACTTGAGGCGGGGGCGCAAAGCTGTGGGCAAGGGTCAGGGAAGGATGAGGGATCAGGGATGAATAAGAGTTATTGAGTCTCGCATTTCAGATTTGAGATTTCAAATCTGTTTCATCCCTCATCTTTCCGCCTTCATTCTTCCCCTGACCGCTGAATCAGTTGGAGCGTTCTACGAAGTCGCCGATGTTGACTTCTGCGGTGGTGCGCGTAATTAGCGCAACCGATGTGCCTTTTTCAACCTTGAGCACGATAAGCTCGCCGACGACTTTGCGAGGCATTGCCGGGCGCGTCTTCAAAACCTTGTCGCGATGAACGCGAGCGGACTGAATAGAGAAATCGCCGCCGCGATAGCGGTCGCTGCTGTAATCTCTGTCCCGCTCTTTGACTATGTTATCCTGCGGGGTGCGCGTTATGCCTTCACGCGCGCCGACCTCGCGATAAATTGTGAAGTAATCGCCGGGCTGCACGTTCTGGCGATTCCCTAAATCGAGATAAACAATTTGATTGGCCGACAGGTTCTCATGATAGCCGCTCGCCATGACGATCTGACCTGTGATTCCGCCCGATCCTTCGCCGTAGCGCGGCAACGGTCGTGCATCACGCGGGCCGGGTCCCCGATACTCTTCGTAGGGCTTGAGCAGGTCGCCAAATTCCACAGTGTCACACGAGACGATTATTTCAGCCGTCGAGACATGATCTCCGACTTCTATCACGCGCAACAGCCCAAGCTCGCGGACGAAATAACCGAGCTTCTTCTTCGTGTAAGGATGCTTCACGAGGCCAAGCGGGCGAATGATGTAATAGACCGCGCCGGACTTTATTCCCTGCCCTCGTCCCTGATTGAGATAAACGACATCGCCCTCGGCGAAAGTCATCTTCATATTCTCTTTTTCGGCTCCGACTATCTGCAGATTCGCGCGCGGCTCGGCCTCGGCGATAAAGCCCGTGCAATAGATATCTGCGCGCTTGGCAATCGGGTCTGAGCCGTCGCCGCTTTGTTGCGCTAAAGCCGGTTGGGAAAGCGCGGCGAGAAAAAAGACAGCGAGTGCGATGGCAACACGATAGGTTCGATTCATTGCTACTCCTTCGAGGTATGGGGAACTTTCGAATTGAATTAGGGGCAGCAGACAGGCTCGTTCGCCTGCTCGCAAAGTATCAGACAGTCCTGCTCAAGTCAATAATTAGTTTTCAGTTTTCGTCTCTCGGCTCTCAGATTAAGCGAAGCCTCTTTTAGCGCAGGCAAAAACTGAAAACTAATTTCTTATAAATAGCTTGACAGCCTTTAAAATAAAGAGATAATGGCAGGCAGCCACTTTAGGTTGGATTTTTTTAGCCCGTGTCATTGGGCGTAATTGTACTGGGATATAGATTTGATTGCAGCGGACAAGCTATAGAAAGGTGGTCCTTCGGGAGATGTTCGTTACAGACTCCTACAAAAATTCGCCGCCTAAAAGAGAATATGATTATTGCTGCGATCTCTTAGACCATTGATGCCGACCCCGCAAGGGCGCAAGGTATAGGAGGCCCACAGTGTACGAGTACAAGGATAAGGTTTTGCGGTGTATTGACTGCAACGAGGAATTTGTTTTTACAGCAGGCGAGCAACTCTTCTTTGCCGACAAGGGTCTGAAGAACGACCCGAAGCGGTGCAAGCCGTGCAAGATAAAGAAGAATGAGCGGATCGCCGCCAACATGCAGACATACGGTCAGCCTTTTCCGCGCGAGCGCATCGAGGTGACCGTCAAATGCGCTCTGTGCGGCATCGAGACTACGGTGCCGTTTAGGCCGACTCAGGGGCGACCGGTCTATTGTCGCGATTGTTTTCTGAGAATGCGCGCTTCAACTGCACACGCTCACGCGCCCGTGTCCTAGCAACTAATAATCCTCGCTTAATCAATGCAGCACAAACTCTGCCTGCAAGTCCGAAGTGTGACTTGACGGGTAGGGGCGCGCTCGTTTGACGCGCCCGCGCGCTCAATGAATCGAAGCGTTAATGTAGTCGCGCACCTTTTTCATGTCTTCCCAAACTTCGCGTTTCTTTTCCGGCGTGCGCAGCAGGTAAGCAGGATGAAATGTAGGCATAACCATTATGCTGTTCCATTCGCGCCACTCGCCGCGCGCCCGCGTAATTGTCTCTTTGGTTCTGAGCAGACACTGAAACGCGGGGGAACCGAGCGCGACGATCACCCTCGGTTTGATGAATGCCAACTGACGGAAAAGAAATTGCTCGCACGTGGCAACTTCATCGCGCTCAGGAGCGCGGTTGCCCGGCGGGCGGCATTTGACGACGTTGCAGATGTAAACGTCTTCGCGCTTGAGTCCGATGGCTCCGATGATCTTGTCGAGCAACTGCCCCGCGCGACCGACGAAGGGTCGGCCCGTAGCGTCTTCTTCCGCGCCCGGCCCTTCGCCCACGAACACAAGCTTCGCCTGCTGGTTGCCTTCGCCAAAAACTATATTGCGGCGATGCTCGTGCAGCTTGCAGCGCGTGCATTCGCCTATGTCTTCGCGAATGGCCTCAAGCGACGGATCCTGCGATTGAAGAACGTGAAGGCTCGCGCCTTTCGCGCGCGGCGCTTCGGCTTTTTCGGCAGGAAATAAATCCCCAAACAGACTCGCCTGAGCTATCTCTTCACTCTTTTTGGGCATATCTTGTTCGCCTCGCGGCTCTGTCAAGAATTGTTCAACAGCAGTATCCTCTGTTGCTGCCGCCAACTCTTCGCGCGCACGCTCAGCCTTGAAACCGGCTCCTGTAGCCGATTTCAGGGCGCGAGCCGCACCGCCGATCTCTTCAACGCCAAACTCGCGATAAAACTTCAACTGCTCTTCGAGCTGGCGCGCAATTGACACAAGCTCTTCAATTATCTCTTTCGCCATTGGCTAGGATTTTCCATCACGCAATGGCGGCGGTCAAGTTAACGGTTGTCGCTTGTCATTAGTCCCTTGTCATTTCTTATTGGCTGTTTGTTTCTTGTTAGCACACTGCATGACGAAGGACAAATGACAAATGACAAAGGACTAACTACAATTCCATCTTTGTTGAGTTGTTGAATTCTCCGATTGAGGCCGCAGGTGGAAGGACGCAAACCAAAAGCGCAGCGCGTCAAGGAAACGCTCCGCGCGCTGCGCCATCGCAACTATCGCATTTACTTCTTCGGCATGCTCGTGTCGTTCACAGGCACGTGGATGCAGAGCGTCGCTCAAAGCTGGCTGATCTACCGGCTGACTGGCTCCGCGTGGCTTTTGGGATTAATAGGATTTACGGGCCAGGTGCCGGTCTTCCTGCTTGCGCCCGTCGGCGGAGTGATGGCCGACCGCCACAGCCGTCACCAAATAATCATCATCACGCAGACGCTTGCGATGCTTCAGGCATTCGCGCTTGCCGCGCTCACGCTGAGCCATCGAGTCACGGTCGAATCGGTCTTCGCGCTGGCGCTGCTGCTCGGCGTCGTGAACGCATTCGATCTGCCGACGCGGCAGTCTTTCATGATCGAGCTTGTCGGCAAAGAAGATTTGATGAACGCCATCGCGCTCAACTCCTCTATGATTCAAGGCTCGCGCATCGTCGGGCCTGCAATAGCCGGATTGATTGTCGCGTGGCTGGGCGAAGGGCTGTGCTTTCTAATCAACGCCATCAGCTACATCGCTGTCATCATCGGATTATTCATGATTCGCGTCGGCAAAGCTCACACCGATCAGCCTAACGGCTCGGTGCTGTCGAACCTGCGCGAAGGCTTCGATTTCGTTCGCACGGCGCGACCTATCCGCGCGCTGCTATTGCTCGTCGCCTCCGTGAGCATATTCGGGTTGCCTTACATTGTGCTGATGCCTATCTTTGCGAGCGACGTGCTGCACGGCGGGCCGCGCGCGCTCGGAATTTTGATGGCGGGCGCGGGAACGGGCGCGATGATGGGCGCGCTTACACTTGCTGCGCGGCGACAGGTTCATGGGCTTGGGCGATTAGTCGCCGCAAGCGTCGCTACGCTCGGCGTCATGCTGATACTGTTTTCACTTTCGCGCAATCTGATTCTTTCGACGCTGCTTGTTATCCCTGTGGGCTTCACGCTGTTGCTTCAAATGTCCGCCTCGAACACGCTCGTGCAGACGATGATTCCCGACCGAATGCGCGGGCGAATGATGAGTTTCTTTTCAATGAGCCTGATGGGCATGGCCCCTTTCGGCAGTTTGCTCGCGGGCGCGGTGGCCTCGCGCATCGGCGCACCCTACACGGTTGCGGCGGGCGGCGCATTCTGTTTTGCAGCTGCGCTATTGTTCTGGCTTCGGCTGCCGCACCTGATCCGCGAAGCCGCGCCGATACTAGATGAGTCCATAGTCCGAAGTCCGTAGTCGCTGCCAGCAATCACTCTACTTCCTTGCAGGTTGAGCCAAGATGGTCCTCGACTCCGGTATTCGGACTTCGGGCTTCGGACTTATTTTCCGTAACCGTTAGTTGAAGACCGCCGTCTTAGCAGTAGATGACCATAGCAGAAATGTGGCCATCGAAGGTTCTTTGCAAATAATTCAAGCGCCGCCCCGCGATAAGGGTTGCGAAAAGCTGAACAAAGAACGCGTGATTACGTCTATCAGGTTCGGCTACAATAGAGAGTCGGGTCCGCGCCAGCCGCAGGCGCGAGATGGCAAGTCGTCTGAGCATTTATCTTAGAATCGTGGGCGGAAAAGCTGCAGCGAGTTTTTCGCCACGCAAAATTTCAGTGGAGCGTGGATTGAAACAATCCGAAGACAGCAGCGCGCATAGCACGGCTCGTCGCTCTCTGGCCGGCGACTCACACGAGTTCGCGCTTGATCAGCCTTTGACTGAAATCGAGGACGCAAACCTCGTGGCGAGATTGGAGCAGGCAGAGCAGGACGACAGGGTTGCGCGCGCTGACGACGAAGACCAATTGATTGAAGCGAGCCTCGCTGGAGACCACGATGCTTTCGAGCAGCTAGTTCGCCGCCACAGCCCGCGCGTCTTCAGCATAATCGGCAGCTTCTTCCGCCGCCGCGATATGGTCGAAGACATCGCGCAGGAAGTCTTCGCCAAAGCCTATTTCTCGCTCGGCACATTTACGCGGGGCCGCTCGTTTGAAGCGTGGGTGGCGAAGATAGCAGTCAACGCCTGCTACGATCACCTTCGCGCTCAGCGGAGGCGAGTCGAGCAGCAGACGCCTCATGAATCGCAGGACGAAAACGAGTGGCTTGAGTTACAGATGCTCGAAGTCGCGCGCGAGCGGCACAAAAGCGCCGAGCGGCAGCGCGACGCGGCTGAGATAGCCGAGCGGCTTCTGGCGAAGCTCGACCCGGACGACAGGCTCGTGCTGGTGCTGATTGACCGGGATGGATTTTCTGTTAAAGAAGTTTCCGATATGACCGGGTGGGGTCAATCGAAAGTCAAGGTGCGAGCCTTCAGGGCGCGGCGCACGCTTCGCGCGGCGATGAAGAGGCTCACACTGAGCGGTGAGCGAATGAGGAAGAAACGATGAACAAGAGGATGTATAGGAAGGCAAGAGTAAATTGCAGACAGGCGCGTAAACAATTTCGTCGGCTTGATGAGCGCGGCGCAATTGCCGGAGCAAGAGAGCAATTGAGCGCGCAAGAACGCGCGGCGCTTGAGCGCCACATTCAAGCGTGCGCGGGTTGCGCGAGCGAGTATCGCCTTTACGCGCTGGGGCTGGCGGCTTTGAACCTTGCCGCTGCGCCTGAGCCTGTCAGGCCCGACGAGGGTTTCTTCAAGGCATTGCGAGCCAGGATTGCGCGCGGGCCTGAAACAATATCCCCGCCGCAGCAGCAGGATGAATCGTGGGCCGGAGCTTTGCTAGTCATCGCGCGGCAGATGATTCCGGCTATGGCGCTTCTGCTGATTTTAATAGTGGGAGCGACGGTGTTGTGGAACAGCTCGTCGAAGTTGAACAAACCGTCAAGTGCGAGCCAGGCGGCGCGGTCGACCGAACGTGTAAACGATTTTCCTGAGCCGACACCTGACGATGTGTTTGAATCTGTTGTGGCGGTTGAGGAGAGATGGGATGGAAAATAGGACTGACAATAAAACCAAAGCGCGGTTAATCGTGCTTGTAGTCTTCATAATCGGGTTCGCGGCAGGCGCGCTGTCGCTTAATCTCTACAAGCGGTTCATGACATCAGCCGAGCCTGCGGCTTCGAGCAAAGAAGCTGAGACTGAGCTGACCGGCAATGATTACATCATAAAGAAGATGGCTCAGCGACTTGGCTTGTCTGAAAGCCAGCAGGAGAAGGTCAAGGCGATTCTCGAAAAGAGGAACGATAAGTTCAGCGAGATAAAAAGAGAGATGGAGCCGGAGATCGGGCCTGTGATGGAGAAGTTCGGGCCGCGATTCAAAGAGGTCCGCGAGGAATCTCGCAACGAGATTCGCGGGATTTTAAGCCAAGACCAGCGCGCGAAGTTTGAAGAGTTGTTGCAGGAACAGGATCGCCAGCGCGAGCAGATGAGGGAACGTTACAAGGGGCATCATTGATCTTCGAGCACGCAGAATTTGGAACTTTCGATTCCGAATTCTGCAACTCATTTTGAGAACGATCCGCCCCTTTTCGAGGCGGAAAACCATAGCTCCCGAACGCTAACCAGTGGACCAGCTAAAATAGAGAAGTGATGACAGTGATGATGAAAAGGAATATAGCTGTAGCACTCGCGACGATTTTAATGCTCCTCAATTTCAACGCGGTTTCAAATTCTTCCGTATATGCCCAGAGCGCGGTTGAGCTGCGCGGGACGGTCGTTGACGAAACGAACGCCTACATACCCGCCGTGCCGATTACGCTCGATGACGGCAAGGGCAACAAGCTAAACACGGTCGCTGACGATCAGGGGCGCTATCGCTTCACGGGACTCAAGCCCGGTCTTTATATGCTCACGGTCGAGGTCGAAGGGTTTGCCAAGTTCACTCAAGAGATTGATCTCACCAAGCGCTCGACCACCTTCGATATAAAACTGCAGGTCGGCATCTCCGAGCAGGTAGAGGTGAAGAACGACTCGCCGGGCATCTCGACCGAGCCGGACAAGAACCTTTCGGCCATCACGCTCACTGAAAAAGACCTTGAAGGGCTGCCCGACGACCCTGATGAGCTGCTCGACACACTCAAGCAGATGGCTGGAGCCGGAGGCGAAGACGCTCAGGTTTACGTTGGCGGGTTTCGCGAGCGCGGCCAGATTCCGCCCAAAGAAGCGATACTTAGAATCAACATAAACCAGAATCCGTTTTCTGCCGAATACACCGAGCGAAGCGGCTCACGCATAGAGATCATCACCAAGCCTGGCACGGACACTTTTCACGGCGGCTTCAATCTCAATTTCAACGACGAATCGCTGAACGCCCGCGACCCGTTTGCGCTGACGAGGGCGCCTTTCCAGCGCCGCATGTTTGGCGGCTACTTCAGCGGGCCAATAATCCGCAACCGTTGGGGCTTCTTCTTTAATCTGCATCGGATGGAAACCGATGGCAACGACGTCACCAACGCGATAGTGCTCAACCCGACGACGCTTCTGCCGGAGCCGTTCTCGGCGACGATCCTGACCCCACAGCGAAGCATAAACTTCGATATTCGCACAGACTATCTTGCGAGCAAGCGCCACACGCTCGGACTTCAATTCCGCCATTCGACCAGCGAGAGAATTGGAGGGACTGGTGGCGGATTCACTCTACCTGAGCGCGCCACTACCAACAACAACGGTGAAGACACGTTGAGGTTTTCGCTCACAACGATTGCAAGCGAGCGGGCGGTCAACGAAGCTCGGATACAGTTAAGCCGCAATCACAGCATGTCGCGTGCGCTCACGGACGCAATAACGATCAACGTGCTCGATGCTTTCAACGGCGGCGGCAGCCAGTCGTTTACGGACAACGAGAATCGCAATCTCGATTTCACAGACACCGTCACCTACACCTATAAGAAGCACACGATCAAAGCGGGCTTCCGCGCCGAAGGTGTGCAACTCGACAACCTGAACCGCTCAAACTTTCGCGGCACGTTCACCTTCGGGCGCGACTTCGAGCGCGACGAGTCGGGCAAGATCATACTCGGGCCTGACGGCGCGCCCATACCGATCAGCCCGATTGAGCTTTACAGTCGCGTAGTGCGCGGCGTGCCGGGCTACCGCCCTTCGCAGTTTTCGATCAATCGCGGCGACCCCTTCATAGGCTTCTCGCAATGGCAGATGGGATGGTTCGCGCAGGACGATTGGAACGTCTCTCCGCGACTCTCTCTGTCGCTTGGGCTGCGCCACGATTTTCAAACTCACCTGGACGACAAGCTGAACTTTGCGCCCCGCTTCGGGATGAGCTTCAAGGTTGATAAGAAGACTGTCATACGAGGAGGAGGAGGCGTCTTTTATTCCTGGATTGACACGGGCATAACGTCTGACACGATCCGCCTGGACGGATTGCACCAGCAGCAGTTCGTCATCCAGCAGCCGAACTTCTTCCCTGACATTCCGGGCAACATCGGCGAGGCGACTCGGATTCAGCCAACGATTCGCACGAAGTCCGAAGGCTTGAACGCGCCCTACACCGTGCTTGGACAGGTCAGCTTAGAGCGGCAGTTGCCCAAGAATATTTTCGGCTCGCTGACTTACACTTGGATTCGCGGCATACACCTGCTTCGCTCGCGCAATATCAATGCGCCCGTCGAGTTTGAAAACGGTCTGCCAGTACTTCCCTTCCCGGGCGAAGGCCCGATCCTTCAGTATGAATCAACGGGCCTGTCGACGCGCCACGAGATGACGGTGAACCTGCGAACTAACATAAGTCAGAAGTTGACATTGTGGGGCAATTACACACTTGCATTTGCGCACAGCAACACGGACGGCGCAGGAACGATGCCCGCCAATCCGTATGATTTTTCGACCGAATGGGGGCGCGCCGCAAACGACATTCGCCATAATTTCTTCATCGGCGGTTCTGTCTCGTTGCCGTGGGCGCTGCGGATAACCCCGTTCATAACCGCGAGGTCGGGCCTGCCGTTCAACATCACGACGGGCCGCGATAACAACCGCGACAATCAATTCTCAGATCGCCCGTCGTTTGCCAGCCCGGATGACCCGAACGCAATAGTCACGCCCTTCGGCATCTTTAATCCAGACCCGCGACCCGGCGAACAGATCATTCCGCGCAACTTCGGCCAGAGCGACCCTTACTTCAACGCGAACCTGGGTATCTCGAAGACGATTGGCTTCGGGCCTCCGCCTTCAAACAACTGGCCGGGCATGGCTGCGGCCAATCGCGGCGGCCAGCAGAACTCGCAGGGCGGTCAGCAAGCCGGTCAACAGGGCAATGCTCAGAATCAAAATCAGCGCGGCGGCAACCGTGGTGGTCAGGGGCGCGGCGGAGCTGGCGCGCGCGGTTTCGGCGGCGCTCAGGTGGCTATGATGCGCGGAGGCGGCGCGATGATGGGCGGGCCGGGCGCATTCTTTGGCGACAATCGTCACAGATACAACCTGACGATCAGCCTGAACTTTAATAACTTGCTTAACCACACGAACCCCGACCGATTCATCGGCACGCTCACGTCTCCGCTGTTCGGCCACGCGAATCGCTCTGCTTCAGGAGGCGGATTCGGCGGACCCGGCGCCTTCTTTGGTCCGGGCGGCGCGCGTAGAGTTGAGCTTGGGTTGAATTTCAGATTCTAGTTGGACTGCATAAGAAGTTAAGGAGCAACAAGCAATGAAGAGATTTTTTGGATTGGTAGTTTTTTCGGCGGCGATGGCGTGCGGCGCAGTCGCGGCCAACGCTCAGGATGATCATCCGATGCCGCCTCCGGGAATGGGACCGGGCGGACCCGGAGGCATGCGCATGATGCAGATGCCGAGCTTCAATGATCTCGACAAGAACAAAGACAAGAAGCTCACGCGCGACGAGTTCCCCTCGCAGATGCCGCCGCAGTTCTTCGACCGTCTGGACGAAAACAAAGACGGCGTGGTGGATGAAGAAGAATTTAATCGCGCGATGTCACGTTTTCGCGGCGGGATGGGCGGCGGCCCGCGACTGGGCGAATCGCTCGTGAAGCTGCTGGACGCGAACAAAGACGGCAAGGTGTCTCGCGAAGAGTTCGCGGCGGTCGTTCAGATTTTCGACGCGCTCGACGCTGACAAAAACGGCGAGCTATCGCAAGAAGAGCTGAACGGATTCTTCCGCGCAGTCAACGAAGCTCAGACGAAAGCAACGGGCGGAGTTGACGTTGCCGCAGCATTCAAGAAGATGGACAAGAACGGCGACGGCAAGATCACGCCCGACGAAGTTGATGAGCGAATGTTTAAGGCGCTCGACATAAACAAAGATGGCACGGTCACGCGCGAAGAAGCCGAGCAGGCCATCAAGAAGATGGCCGAGCGCTCGAAAGCGCAATCGGCTTCGGCTCCTCCTCGCCAATAACGATCAAGCGGCGCTGGCCAGAGGTTGACCGGGCGGGGTTGACCACTGGCCGCGCGCTCCTTCATCTTTAATCCCATGCTCCGCGCGATAATCTTCGACTGCGACGGCGTCATCGCCGACACAGAGCCACTGCACTTTGCCGCGCTCAAGCGCGTGCTTGATGAAGAAGGCATCCCTATCACAAAAGAGAAATACTACAGGGAATACCTCGCGCTTGATGATCGCGGCTGCTTCACTAAGGCTTTCCGAGAAAGCGCAAAACCGCTCACGGATGAAAAGCTCGCTGAACTGATCGCCCGCAAAGCAAGCTACATTGATCCTGTGATGCGCGAAGAGCTGATACTTTTTCCCGGCGTTCGTGAATTGATTAAAGAAGCAGCGAGCCGGTATCCGCTTGCGATTGCGTCGGGCGCGCTGCGCAATGAGATTGAACTGATTTTGAAATGCGGCGGCGTGAGCGATTATTTTGTGACAATCGTGAGCGCGGAAGACGTAGAGCGAGGCAAGCCTGATCCTGAATCCTTCCTGAAAGCCTGCGAGCAGATCAGCGCAGCCGTTAATGAAACGATCGCGCCGCGCGAATGTCTCGTCATCGAGGACTCGATTCATGGCATACACGCAGCGCAGGCGGCGGGAATGCTTTGCCTCGCTGTGGCAAATTCCTATCCGAAAGAAAAGCTCGCAGAGGCCGGGCATGTGGTTGAGACTCTGGTCGGCCTCTCTCTGAAAAAGTTAGAATCGTTCTTTGATCGTTAACGCTTAATTAATGCGCATTTCATCCGTTTAGCGCAAAGTGGACTTTCATTAACCTTCATCGTAATATTGTTTTTTACTAATCCAACCGATAGAGGTAAGCTGAGGAGCAACGAATGGCAGAGCCGGTGATAAAAGGTCTGGTTCCAGACGCGGGCGTTGAAGGCGGTGAAATAATAATCCTGTGCGAGAACTTCAACTTCTCGACTTACGATCAGACCCACGTCCGTTTCGGCGGCGTCGAGACCCGCCCCGTCAGCGCCTCCGCGACGCGCGTCATCGCGCCCGTGCCCTCGACTCAACTGATGCTCAGCGATAAGGTCGAAATCATCCTCGAAGCAAACGGCGCGATAAGCAAAGGCTATCAGTTCATCGTCGGCCACCGCCTCGCCGAAAATCTTCACCCCGTAGCCAATCCGGCTTACGATCGCGACAACGGCGCTATCTACACGACACTTTCAGGTTCGCGCGGGCAGAAAGTTCCCGTCTCGGTCTATAAAATCACGCCCGATGGCGAAAGCGAGCCTTTCTTAACCGACATCATCAATCCTACCGGCATTGCTTTCAGTCCAGACGGCGAGATGTTCGTCACGAGCCGATATGATGGCTCAGTCTACCGCGTGACGCCCTTCAAAGAGGCCGAAGTCTTCGCGCGCAATCTCGGAATTGCAACCGGCATCGCGTTCGATTCGGATGGCCGGATGTTCGTGGGCGACCGCACAGGAACCATTTATCTTGTCAACGAGATCGGCGAAGGGACGACATTTGCAACGCTTGAGCCGAGCATGGCTGCGTATCATCTGGCGTTCGGGCCGGACGGGTTCCTGTATGTGACGGGGCCGACGCTGTCGAGTTTCGATTCAATAATGCGCGTCAGTCGCGATGGCGAGGTGACGCGATTCTTTTCGGGGCTTGGGCGGCCTCAAGGTTTGGCGTTTGATCGCGAGGGGAATCTCTATATCGCCGCGAGCCGTCGTGGCCATCGCGGGATAGTGCGCATCACGCCGAACGCCGAAGCCGATATGGTTGTCGCTGGCATAGGGCTTGTAGGCCTGTGCTTTGACGATCACGGCAATATGATTGTCGCGTCGAACCGCGAGCTGTTCCGCGTGCCGCTCGGAATCGAGGGCTACTGGCCCTTCTGATTTTGGATTTTAGATTTTTGATTGACTTTGCGCCTTTGTGAGATGCTGGTCTTACCTCTCGCAGAGATGCATAATCGGCAATCGCTTTGACACGCACCTGACCGCGTGTTAGGTTTCATCGAGAGTTGAATGGCGATGCGTCGCCTCAGGAGCGCACAAGATTGTTCACAATTCCCATTGGTGATTTGATAATTTGGTTCGTTGTATTCCTCTTCTCGCTGTCGTTTCACGAGTCGGCGCACGCGTGGACTAGCGAACGATTCGGCGACTACACAGGCCGGTATCAAGGCCGCATCACACTCAATCCGATAGCGCACATTGATCCTATCGGGACGATACTGCTTCCACTGATAGGATTTTTGAATCCCGGAGGGATCGCGCTGTTCGGCTGGGCAAAGCCCGTTCAAACGAACCCGCTGCTGTGGCGCGACAAAACTAAAGCAAACATCTGTGTTTCGGCTGCGGGGCCAATCAGCAATTTCATCCTCGCACTCGTCGCATTCATAATCATAAAGGTGCTGCTGGCGACAGGGGTGATGGGATTACCTGCCGATATTAGCTATTTTCATTTGATCGCACCCACGCCGGGCCAGGCGAGTTTTATGGAGCCGCTCGCAACGCTGCTGAGCGTTATGCTGCTGCTCAACGTGACGCTCGGCGTGTTCAATTTGATTCCGGTTCCGCCGCTCGACGGCAGTCACGTCCTTGAAAGCGTGCTACCTTACGAGATGGCTCAGGCCTATGAACAGATTCGCCCTTATGGCTTCATATTGCTGCTTGCGCTGTTGTGGCTCGGAGTGTTTACCTGGATAATCAGACCGGTTTTTAATGTCGTATTGCAAATGGTATATATGTAACTGGGAACAAGAGGTCAGGTTATTGGCAACCGAAACTAACAAAAAGAAACGAATCGTAAGCGGGATGCGCCCGACCGGGAACCTTCATCTCGGAAACTACGAGGGCGCGCTAAAGAACTGGGTTCGCCTGCAAGATTCGGGCGACTACGAATGCTTCTACTTCATCGCGGACCTGCACGCGCTCACATCAGACTATGCCGACACGAGCGCGATCAAGCAGAACACGATTGACATGGTGAGCGACTGGCTCGCCGCAGGGCTTGACCCCGACCGCTCGACCATCTTTGTTCAATCAATGGTGCCGGAGCATGCAGAGCTTCACGTTATCCTTTCGGCTGTCACGCCATTGGGCTGGCTTGAGCGCGTGCCCACCTACAAAGAGCAGCGCGAGAACATCACCGAAAAAGACATAGGCAACTACGCCTTCCTAGGCTACCCGGTGCTGCAAGCCGCCGACATCATAATGTACAAAGCCGACTACGTGCCCGTAGGCCGCGATCAGGCGTCGCACGTCGAGCTTACGCGCGAGATCGTTCGCCGCTTCAATAACTTTTTCGGCGACGTTTTCCCTGAGCCGAAAGAGCTTCACACGGAAGTGCCTGTGCTGCCGGGAACCGACGGGCGCAAGATGTCGAAAAGTTACGGCAATGCGATTTATCTAATTGATTCGCCCGAAGTCGTGCGCGAGAAAGCGCGGATGATGATAACCGACCGCACACGCATTCGCCGAACAGATCCGGGTCATCCTGAAAACTGCGACGTGTGCCAGATGCATCGCTTCTTTTTATCGAGCGAAGAGGCAGACCGATTTGATGATGATTGCCGTAACGCTCGCATCGGATGCGTTGATCGCAAGCGCGCGCTCGCGGATTCGATTATCGAAAAGTACGGAGCCATAGCCGAGCGCAGCCGCCAGCTTCGAGAAATCCCCGAACAGGTCGTTGCGATAATCAAAGAAGGCTCGCGCCGCGCCCGCGCCGAAGCGCAAAAGACGATGACCGAAGTGCGCCGCGCGATTAAAATGGATTGGGAGTGAAAGAAAGGATGAAGGATGAGGGATGAAGGATGAAAACGAAAGGCGCATGACGTTTTGTTCATCACCCTCTTTTCTTGCGCAGCGATGGCCGAAACATCAACACAACAGGACTCGATACTTGCGACAATCGCCGAAGCGCGCCTGGAGCTTGGCGAAACCGCTGAGCACTACAAGGTCAAGCTGCCCACGTTTGAAGGGCCGCTCGATCTGCTGCTCTACCTGATTCGCAAGGAAGAAGTCTCGATCTACGACATCCCCATCGCTCGCATAACTGAGCAGTACCTCAATTACGTGCGCGCAATGCGGGAGCTTGATATTGCTGTTGCGGGCGAGTTCCTCGTGATGGCGGCGACGCTCATTCACATCAAATCGCAGATGCTTCTGCCGCGCGACCCCGACGCGCCGGAAGAAGAAGCGGAAGACCCGCGCGCCGAGCTTGTTTATCAACTGCTCGAACATCAGAAATTCAAAGGAGCGGCAAACGTTTTGCACCAGCGCGCGATGATCGAAGCGGCCACCTTCACGCGCGCGTCGCTCGAAACCGATAAGAATAATCCCGAAATCGCCGCGACAACTTTTCAGTTGTTCGAGGTCTTTCGCGAAGTGCTCAACCGCCGCCGCGCAATAACCGAAATCGAAATCGCGCGCGACGAGATGACGATGGCAGAAAAGATCGCGGAGATAAAGCTCGCGCTCGAAGAGCGGAGCGAAGTGAGCGCCCGCGAGATGTTCGAGCGCGCCCGCTCGCGCCGCGAGATGGTGCTTCTGTTTTTGGCCCTCCTTGAGCTTGTGAAGGAGCTTGTCATAAGGCTGAAGCAGTCGGAGATGTTCGGCGACATTTTTATTGCCAAACGAGGAGAACCGAGTGATCAGGTATCAGAGGTTGGGGGGCAATTGCCGGAAGGGACGGACCAATCGGGCAACGAACCGCTGACCGCTGACCACCGACCAGCGGCCACTGAGTTATGACCATAGAGGAATTAAAACCGATTATCGAATCATTGATCTTCGTTTCCGAAGAGCCAATAAACGAGAAGCAGATTGCGGCGATTCTTGAAGGCGAAAGCGCGGAGGCGATTGAAGCGGCGATCAGCGAGCTGATGGCTGAATACAACGAGCGCGGCGGCGGTCTTGAACTGCGCAAGATTGCGGGCGGCTATCAGATAAGGACTCGGCCTGAACACAGCGAGTACGTGCGCCGCTACTTGAAATCTCAGCCCTCGGCGCGACTCTCGATTGCCGCGCTCGAAACGCTCGCCGTTATCGCTTACAAACAGCCTATCACCATCCCTGAGATTCTTGAGATTCGCGGCGTGACTTCGACCTCGGCGATAAAGACGCTGCTCGACCGGCGCTTGATCGTGGCGCGCGGCCACAAACAGGTCGTGGGCCGCCCTATGATGTATGGCACATCGAAGGAGTTTCTGATACAGTTTGGGTTGAGCGATCTGTCGGAGCTTCCGAACCTTGAAGACTTCGAAGATTTGATGAGCAGTTAGAGTTCTGTCCCTATACCTTTGCTGCGCCAATCCTCCCTGAGCGGTTAATGAATCCGCCCAGCGCAGGCTTGCCAGAGAGCTTTCGAATTATCAAACAGTCAATAACCTCCCCTGAAGCAGGAGACCCGCATGGGCGTCCTTTCCACATCTGAAATCTCGCAGATGCTTTGCTCCGGCGCGCGCGTTCTCGTCATTGACGACGACAGAGACATCCGCGACGTGCTTCGTGTGACGCTTGAGCGCGAAGGGTACGAAGTGATGGTCGCGGCGACCGGCAGCGAAGGTCTTCATCGGCTGATAGACGGAGAGCCGTGTGATCTGCTGCTGCTCGATGTTGTGCTGCCCGACATAAACGGGTGGACAATCCTTTCGCGAGTGCGCGCAACGCCCGCGCTCGCCCGCGTGCCGATAATAATGATGACAGCATTGAGCAACGAGCACAGCGAAACCGACCTGTTGGCGGCGGGCGCGGATGATTATCTGCCGAAGCCGTTTTCTTATGAGAAACTGTTGGCTCACGTAAAGGCGCTGCTGCGGCGTTCTGCGCTTCAGAGCATAAACCCGCTGACGGGACTGCCGGGCAACCGGCAGGTCGAAAGATTTCTACAGCAATGCTCAAGAGAGGCGGAGCGGTTCTGGGCCGCCGCCTACATTGATATTGATAATTTCAAAGCGTACAACGACTGCTACGGTTTCCTTCAGGGCGACGAAGTATTGAAGGCGACGGCTGAGACGATTGCGCGCGCGGCGAAATATTGCCCGCACAGCGTCTTCATCGGCAACATCGGAGGGGACGATTTTCTGCTGGGCTTTACGGGCGAATCGCCGCGCGCGGACGAGCGATGCGTGGAAGAAGTGAGAGGCGTGCTGGCTGATCTCGCAGAAGATTTCGACCGTCAGGTCAGGAAGTTTTATTCCGAAGAAGACGCCACGCGCGGGTACTTGGAGGCTGAGAGCCGTCGCGGAGGAATCGAGCGATACCCGCTGATGTCGCTTTCTATTGCGGTAGTGACAAACTCGCGCAGGCTCTTCAACCACCCGCTTGAGATAAGCAACACGTTCGTGTCCGTTAAGCGCAAGGCAAAGTCATTGCCGGGCAGCGTCGTCTGCTTCGACCAGCGGCGGCGGTGAGTGGGAATCGCTCTGGCAAGCCAGCAAGAATTCAGGCAGGTAGAAAGGCATCAGCCCAAGAACCGACCTTTTCAAAACTCAGTCGGTAATGAGGGGAGAATTTGGAAACAAGTACGAGTTGGCTATTTCTCTAAATTGCAGGCCGATCCGATGCGTTCAATTTATCAAGAGCCTGAGAGTCCTTCACACGGCGTCAACTCCTGCCAAGCCTGTCTTGATAAGCGGCGTGAGATTGATCGTTT
>DATLXU010000097.1:0-31557 GCA_035575515.1 Blastocatellia bacterium | reverse complement strand
CGTCGGCATCGGCACAGGCAGATGATCCAAAAACTTCTCCGCGTCAATCGCGGCCATGCATCCCGTGCCAGCAGCCGTCACCGCCTGGCGGTAAATCGAATCCTGCGCGTCTCCGCAGGCGAAGACGCCAGGAATGTTTGTCGCCATCGAGCGGCCCGAAGTTATTATGTAACCGACCTCGTCCATCTCAAGCTGACCTTTGAAGATGTCCGTGTTCGGCTTGTGGCCGATGGCGATGAATACTCCTTCACACGCGAAGATTTTTTCTTCGCCCGTATTGACGTTCTTGATGCGAACTCCCGTGACGCCCGTTTCAGGCGAGCCGAGTATCTCTTCGACCGTGTGATCCCAGATGAAATCAATCTTGGGATTGCTGAACGCCTTGTCCTGCATGATCTTCGACGCGCGCAGCTTGTCGCGCCGATGAATGACAGTCACGCGCGAGGCATAGCGAGTTAAAAACGTCGCTTCTTCCATAGCGGTGTCGCCGCCGCCAACAACGACAATCGGCTTACCACGGAAGAAGAATCCGTCGCACGTCGCGCAGGCTGATACGCCCAATCCGCCAAGCCCGTGAGGCGCGGGCGCTTCGCCGGGTATGCCGAGCCATTTCGCGGACGCGCCCGATGCGATTATCAACGTCTCTGCTTTGATGATGTACTCGTCGGATTCGAGCGTGAACGGACGACGGCCCAGGTCCGCGCTCGTTATGATCGTTGTAAGAAACTCGGAGCCGAAGCGCCGCGCCTGCTCGCGGAATTCTTCCATCAATTGCGGTCCCTGAATACCTTTTGAATAGCCGGGATAGTTCTCAACATCAGTCGTTATCATCAACTGCCCGCCCGGCTGCGGCCCTTCGACGACGAGCGGCTGAAGCTGTGCGCGCGCGGCGTAAATCGCGGCAGTCAATCCGGCTGGCCCTGAGCCAAGGATAACGACGTTGCGGTGCAATAACTCTTTAGCCATGTAGAATCGGTCGGACTCCTTTCATCATTCAATCATCGCTCGCTTTGAATTGAAATTATAACCGCCCGGCGCAAAGTCACGAAGGGGAGACGGGTGGACCCGGCGACGCGGTGACAGCATTGGGCAAGGACAAGAATGAAACCATCTCTGCGTAGCTATTTCTCCGCGTCCCCGTGTCGCTGTGTCATCATTTGCCCTGCGCTGCGCGGTTCATTACATAAGTTGCAAGCAGCCGCGCGCCAAAGCCTGTCGCGCCTCGCGCGAGGTAAGGCTTTGCCTGTTCGGTCCAGGCCGTGCCCGCGATGTCGAGGTGCGCCCAGGGAATGTCTCCGGCAAAGTGCTTCAGGAAATATGCGGCGGTGATTGCGCCAGCCGTGCGGTTGCCGATGTTCTTCACATCGGCGATGTCGCTGCGGATCAACTCGCCATACTCTTTATCGAGCGGCATCGGCCACACCCTTTCGCCGCACTCTTCGCCCGCGCGAACCAGATCGTCAATTATTCGCTGGTCGGTTCCCATAATTGCCGCTCTCACTTCGCCAAGCGCGATGACGCAAGCGCCCGTAAGCGTCGCCGCATCAATTATCTCGGTCGCGCCTCGATTGATTGCATAGGTCATTGCATCAGCCAGTATCAATCGCCCTTCGGCATCCGTGTTGATGATCTCGACGGTCTTTCCGCTGAGGCTGCGCGCCACATCGCCCGGCTTGACTGCTCGGCCTGACGGCAGATTCTCGCTTGCGGGCACAAGCCCGATGACGCGCACTTTGGGGCGCAGCCGCGCGATTATCTGCATCGCCCCGATGACTGCAGCGCCGCCGCCCATGTCGTATTTCATCTCTTCCATCTTTTCAGCGGGCTTAATGGATATGCCGCCCGAATCGAAAGTTATTCCCTTGCCGACCAGTGCGATCAGTTCTTTGCTCGCGCTCGCATCTGCATCCTGCGGCTCATAATTCATAATGATTAGCTTCGCAGGCTCCTGGCTGCCGCGCGCAACGGCGAGCAAAGTGCCCATGCCAAGCTCTTTCATCTGTTGCTCGTCGAGCGATTCAAATCGTAAACCTTCGCGCGCGGCCATCTCTTCAGCCCGGCGAGCAAGCTCCGTCGGCGTGAGCACGTTTCCCGGTTCGAATCCGAGCGTGCGCGCGAAGTTCGCCGCTTCGGCCATGACCGTCGCCGTCTTTATAGCTTCAGTGAAGTCGGGCGCATCGGGCGATTCGCTCACGAGATGAAGCAGCTCGATTTCGCCTTCAGGCTCGTCTTTGGACGAGTAAAGATTGCTGTTCATCTGGCCCATGATTGCGCCTTCGATGATTGCCTTTGCGCCCTGCGTGTTGTTCAAGTTTGCTCTGAGCAGGAACGCGACGGAGCGCGCGCCTCGCGGCGCAAGCGTCCTGATTGCCGCGCCCGCGAATCGCTGCAACGCGAGCGCGTCAACTGCGTCGCGCTTTCCGATTCCATAAAGCAGCACTCGCTTCGTCGAAAGATTGCCCGCGTTGCGCAGCAGCGTCCACTGGTCGCGCTTGCCGCTTATTTCTTTGTCTTCAAAGAGCGATTCAATCGCGCCTCGCGTCAGGTGGTCGAGCGCAGCGAGTGCACCATCAAGCGCCGTTTCGCCTTCAAAGACGGGAACAATCAAAGCGTCTTCGCTGATTTCATTGAGGCTGGTTTGGCTGGCAATTACTTTCATAGTTGGTGACACCTCCTTTAAGCAGACAGCAAGCATAAAGAATCAATAACCGCGCGTCAGACACGGGAATCGAATTGATTCATCATCGGCGATTTTGTGGCGCGACTCAAGCACACTGGCGTTCAACGCCTTGCGGGCTGCGCGGCGGGGAGGAAGGCCGAAGCCCGCAATCTGAAGAAGCTGAACGGTTGCCCCTTATGAAAAATACTAAAGCGAACGAATAATGGCTTCTGCAAAATCAATAGTCGTGGCGTTGCCGCCGAGGTCGCGCGTGAGCGTCTTGCCTTCGGCGATGACCTTTTCGAGCGCGTGTTGAATGCGCGCAGCAGCCTCGCGCTCGCCAATGTGCTTGAGCATCAGCACTGAGGTTTGGATCAACGCCGTAGGGTTGGCAATGCCGCGCCCGGCGATGTTTGGAGCCGAGCCGTGCACGGCTTCGAAGACTGCTATCTCTTCGCCGATGTTCGCGCCGGGCACGACGCCGAGTCCTCCGACAAGCCCCGCGCCAAGATCAGAGATAATATCACCGTAAAGATTTTCGAGCAGCAGCACATCGAATTGATTCGGATTAATGACAAGCTGCATGCAAGCGTTGTCGACTATCATGTCGTTTGCTTCGATATCTGGGTAATCACGCGCGACCTCGCGAAAGCAGTTCAAGAAAAGTCCATCCGACATCTTCATGATGTTGGCTTTGTGAATGGCGGTGACTTTCTTGCGCCCTTCGCAACGCGCGTACTCGAATGCGAATCGCGCGATGCGGCGCGAGGCGCGGTCTGTGATTATCTTGAGGCTTTCGACGACGCCGGGCACAACTTCGTGCTCAAGACCCGAGTAAAGGTCTTCGGTGTTTTCGCGCACGACGATGAGGTCGACATCTTCGTATCGCGTCTTGACGCCTTTGAGTGATTTGATGGGGCGCAGGTTCGCGTAAAGATCGAGCGCCTTGCGAAGCCTTACGTTTGAGCTGACAAAGCCCGTGCCGACGGGAGTCATCACAGGGCCTTTGAGGGCGACTTTGGTCCGCTTGATTGAATCAATCAGCTCTTGCGGCAGCGGATCGCCGTAGCGCGACAGAGCTTCAGCGCCGACGACGAACGATTCCCACTCGATTTGAACGCCCGCCGCGCGCATAACGGAGATGGCCGCGCCCGTCACTTCCGGCCCAATGCCGTCGCCGGGAATCAGCGTGATCTTGTGCTTCATCTATAATGCCTCCGCATAATCAGCCTTAACTCGCTTATAACAAGTCTCTAATGATACCTGATGGACTTGTCCTTTGTCATTTGTCATTGGGGAAAACGAGGAACAAATGACAAGGGATTAAGGACAGACAGTTATTTGACAAAGCCACTCGGCTCTTTTAGCCTTTATGTATTGAGCAAGTTTGATTGATAGTCACGCTGGAAAGGGATTGTCAATGTACGAGGTGATGATCGAAGAGGAGTTTTCTGCGGCGCACGCGCTGCGCGGCTATCGCGGCAAGTGCGAAAATCTTCACGGGCATAACTGGAAGGTCGAAGTCTATGTTCGAGGCGAACGATTGGATGAAGTCGGAATGCTCGTTGATTTCAAGGAACTGAAAGCCGCGACTCGAAAAGTCATGCGTTACCTCGATCATCAAAATCTCAATGAGTTGAAGCCTTTCGATGTTGAGTTGAATCCGTCATCGGAACACCTTGCGGGGTTCATACTCCACAAAGTGGCGGAGCAGATCAACAACGACCGCGTGAAAGTTTACAAGGTGCGCGTGTGGGAGACTCCTTCGACCTGCGCGACTTATGAAATGAATTCTTGAGCGAAGGCGGCGCTCATCACTCTCAGGCAGCATTCACGACAAGGAGAATTTCATGAAAGATTTCTTCGACCGCGCTGCACGGAAAGCGTTTTCGTGTGCGCTGATTATTTCTGCGGTTACGATTTCACAGGCACAATCATCCGAGCACGCATCAACAGGCGCGACCGGTGCTTCATCGAGCAACGCTATGAAGAATTCCACACAATCACAGGACGCATCGAAACAGGCAACAAGCGCATCGCCTTCCCCTCAAGCGAATCCCGCCGACGTAGCTTCGCTAGACGCTATCATGGCAGCGGTCTACGACGTGATATCCGGCCCGCCCGGCAAGAAGCGCGACTGGGACCGCATGAGATCATTGTTCATTCCCGGCGCGAGGATAATTCCCGTAGGTCGCGCGCAAAGCGGCGAAATCACGCCTCGCGTGCTAACGGTTGAGGATTACATCTCGCGTTCAGGCCCGCTGCTTGAAGGCGAAGGTTTCATCGAAAAGGAGATCGCGCGCCGGGTCGAGCAGTTTGGGCACATAGCCCATGTCTTCAGCACCTACGAAGGCCGCATCGGCGGTCATCCTCAGAGCAAGACCGAAAGCCTCAGAGAAAAGGCTCAGGTAATTCGCGGCATCAACAGCTTTCAACTGATGAATGACGGAAAGCGGTGGTGGGTCGTTACGATATTCTGGGAAGCGGAAAACAAAGACAACCCGATTCCGGAGAAATATCTGAAAAAATAGTGGCCGGTAGTCAGTCAGCATTCATGGCTCAACGCGACTCTGGTTTTTTGTTTTCCACCGCTTTAATACAAACAGTCCAGCCTGTGGCCTTGCAATGGCCTGTCACGCGAGCGTCAGTTCTAACAGGCTGACGCTCGCTGCGCCAGTTCTCTCTTGTGATTTGTAATTCCTTCGCGCCTGCCGGCTATTCTGCATGATTTCTCTTTAGAATCGCGTCTATGGTCAATAGAGTATTTTGTAAATAATCTCGCAGGCGAGCAGTTAGCCTGAGAAGCAAGAGTTTGTAAAGGAGACTCCCGTTATGAACGAGACAGCAAGGAAACAGCGAAACGAGCAGAGACTGGCCGAGTGCTTTCCCGCATTCGCTCAAAGGATGGAGGCTGTAATCAAGGACATGGAAGCAGAAGGCTTTCGACCGCGAATACAGGACGCTCATCGAACGATAGCGGACCAGTTAAAGGCGTTCAATGGAGGCTTTAGCAAAGTGAAATTTGGATTTCACAACGTCACAGGGGCAAACGGGAAGCCCGAATCTTTGGCGGTTGACCTCTTGGACGATGACAACCCACTCAACCCTCCGCGCAAATACCTGATTCGTTTAGCCGCAATTGCTCAGGCGAACGGCTTGCAGACGGGCATCTTTTTCGGCTTGCCTCAAGGACTCCGCCAAGGCTTAAGCCAAGCCATCGCAGATTCGAACTTCAGCTCTGCTGTGAAGATGGGATTTGACCCGACGCATGTAGAGGTCACAGGGATAAGCATTGCAGAGGCGAAGGCAGGCAAGCGACCGAGTTAAGGCATTGCCTGCCGGAGCAATCCACCTGTGCCTGCCCGGCGCTTCAAGCTTTTCGGGACCTCTGCGTGTGATTCTGCAAGATTGAAAAAAATCATGAAATGTTTTGAGTGTGCCCGTCATTACAGGATGAAGGAGCAATTGAGTTCGGCAAAAGATCGTTCCTTCGGCATTTTGGTTACTAAAAGGGGCAGAAAACTTATTGGCAACTGGCGTGAGTGATAATACACTCACCGCCTATTTTTACAAACTTTGTTTTAATCCTTAATTCTAGCCAAACCAGGCCCTATTGAATGAATTAAGTCTATGGAAAGGAGAAGGATCATGGAAAGGGTGAACAAATATTTCTATCGGGTTGAACGAGGTGAAAAAGTTACATTCACATTTACTCTGCAAAGCCTACCTGCAAATGCTGTCAGTATGGGTGACCCTTGGAAGCGAGACCCCGGCTCTGGATACCCCAAGTTCTCTTTTACGATTCCTGAAACGGGTGACCAGAAGATATTCAACGCTGTTGCCGAAGTCAGTTTTGTCTCGCCGCAAACTGGTGCCAAAGCACAGATAAGCGTTGAAGGTTCAAAGGGTGGAGGCTCCTTCGATGCTGTTACCATCACTGCAAACTCAACTGAGAAAGACCCCGGATTTATGTTTAAGGTAAAGCAGAATTAATAATGGTCTATTGGCGAAGAGTTTTAACCAATTCAGCTTCCGTTTAAGGAGATTGAAATGATCAAACGAACACCTATGTCACAAATTGCTGCATTATTGTTAATGTTCGCTGTCACGGCTAGTGCATCCCCGCAGTCAAACTGCTACACAGATGCGCCTCCCGTGCTGCTAGATAGCGTTGACATAGCTGCGAGAAACATAGTTTCGCAGAGGGATGCCACCGTTTTAACAAGCAGGTTCGCCGAACTCGTGTCCTTTACAGTTGCCGATGCCTACAGCGGAAGTCTAGGAATAAATATTAAGCAACTCGAAAGGTACAGATATTTAGGAGAGACAGCGCGAACTGATAAGCAGATCGGAGCTTCGGCCAAGGCGGCAGGTTCTACGACAGCTGCTGAAAAACCCGGGATAATTGATCTGCTTGGATTTGCCATAGAACGGGGCGCGATTCAGCAAGAGATAAACGACACTACTCTGACGTTAAGCACATCACCTTACGCATTTATCGCGGCGGCTGAAGGTGATACGGACCAAACATACCGTGATTATGAATTGTTTACGCGTCTCGGCTTGTCGGCAACTTTTAATCTCACTAATCAGGATAATGTGCTTGCGAACGCCAGTAGAAAGCAACTCACTGAGTGGTCGGCTAAGTTGAGGTTGACAGGAGATCGAAGTACTCGTTCCCAAGAGTTTCAAGATTTTTGGGATAAAGAAATACAACCTCTGAAAACCAAACGGCTTACTGTTAACACAAAGATGCGAAATATTATCGCAAACGATAAGAACCTCAATGATGGTGGTGTGGCCGATCCGGACGGTGATTTTTATAAGGCTCTGGAAGCAAAGATCACTGAATATCTCAACAACCATACCCTAAACACAGACAATGAGACGAATGCAGCGGTTGCTGCAATTAAGGACATAATTCTCTGTAGCCTTAAAAGTGAAGTCTTCGACAAAATTAAAAATGGCCAAATTCAGGTAACCGATGACACAAAGAGGGCCCTGCCCGGCACATTCAAAGATCTTGGAGAAGCACATGTGGCATTGGCTGCCGCACAAACGAGGCTTCAAGAGTTCCTCAAAGATTTCATGAAGAAAGGAACTCTCTCTACATTTGCATACACCAATCACCGCACGGAAATGGGATCCGACTACTCAGAGTTGAAGCTGCTTTTTGAGCGACACGTCAAACCTATGGACTTAGTCGCAAACATTGGAGTCTCGCTTTACCACAATCCAAATCCAATGCTAAACCAGGATAAGATTAGAGATTTCACCGCGGCTCTATCACTAGAAGGATCATCCAGAAGCCCATTCGTCGCCTCATCTGAAGACCTGAGCAGAATTACTTATTCGCTAACGGGCCGCTATGAAAGATTGAAAGAGAATGAGAACATGATGATGCGGCAACCTGATATTGCCAGCCTGCAATTGAAAGTAGAAGTTCCTATTGGTTTGGGCCTCAAGATTCCAATTGCCTATACGTATTCCAGCGCAACCGAAATGAGCACGAAGAAAGAAAACAAGTTCAACATCGGTCTTCATTTCGATCTTGATAAGCTATTTTCAATTGCGCGGGCACGAACACTTCGGTGACTTATCAATCCCAAAGGTTTGGCGTGGGATCGATCCGCACCTTGGATTCAATATTATGTATTAAAAGCAGAGTAAGTTTCGTGGTTGTCTGCAATCGGCGTTGATGCCAATGAAAACGGTTTGCTTTCACGCAGGCTCTTCGAAAACTAGGAGAATCTGATGAACAAACAGATGATCACCCGACATCTCTCGCATCACAAACGGCTACTTTCTTCAACGGCTGCTGCGCTGGCGCTGTTCATAGCACAGGCACATACGGCTTACGCTCAAGGCAATCCCAATACAAGCAATTCAAATACAGCGTCGCCCGGCTCAACGACTGTTCCTGCGCCGCCCGCTCCTGTGAGCACGCAGCAACAGTTGCCTGATATTAGGGGCGTACAAATTGCTGGAATCTCTAAACTCGGAGAAACAAAAAGCCCGGATGATAAAACACCGGTTCAGGCTGGAATCAGAGACATCATTGTCCTTAAGGTCGCTGGCCTTGATAAGCTCGTCCAAGTTGCGAATTGCAAGGACACGAATGATCGTCCCGTACAGCCCTGCCAGCAGCAGAAGATTGCGCTCTTTCTTGATGGTAGAGAGATCAAGGGCCTGCAGCCCGAATCAGGCGCGCCCAATACCGAAGAGGGAACATTACAATTTCATCTTGACCGGAGCGCCGATTCTGACGAAGCGTGGGCTGACTTGCTTGGTGCGCCCCCTCTTAAAGACCCCATCTTCTATTACCGCCCGACAGAAGTCAGCATCGGCTTTGCTAATGGCTATGCCTTTCCGATTGACAGAATTCAGAACCCGGTTCGGTTTGAACTCATCCGCATCCATAAGTCCTGGTTTATAGTCTGCACCATCCTTTTGCTCATCGTGCTCCTCTTGCTATTCTGGCTCGCCCTCAATAGCGAAATACTGCGAGATATTGGGCCAGTGCCTGAAGGATTCAAAAAGGGATGGGTCTTCACCAAGAAGATACATAAACCGTACAGCCTCGCGCGCTTTCAAATGGCTGTCTGGTTCGTTCTCGTCATCGCGGCGTTCCTGTATATCTGGATGATCACAGGAGCATGGGATACCATCACCGCATCCACTCTTGCGCTGATAGGAATCGGAGCCGGAACGGCAATCGGAGCCGCTGCAATAGACCTCGGCAAGGACCAGACAAATCGCGGCCAGCTAGAGCAGATAAAAGCCGAAAAGGTGACTCTCGAAAGCGACATCGCCGCGCTAGACACCCAGATAAACGCTACTGCGGCTGGTCCGGACAGAAACCAAATGGAGAAGACGAGGAGCGATAAGCAAACCCGACTTAACCTCGTCAATAGCCAGATTGATTCGCTCTCATCGGCTGTGGGACCAAAGCAGTCGAATGGCTTTCTAAACGACATTTTGACCGACGGAGATAATGGAATCAGCTTTCATCGCTTTCAAATGTTTGTGTGGACCATCGTGGCAGGCATACTCTTCATCTACTCCGTCTATTCCAGATTATCAATGCCTGACTTCAGCGCTACGCTGCTCGCTCTGATGGGGATAAGCAGCGGGACTTATATTGGATTCAAAATCCCAGAGGCACAAAGCTGATCCACACAATCCCGAACGATTTCATAACCACGGATTGCATCTCCCCCATGGAATCCCAAATCGCGGCGGCGCAGGCCGGCAATCGAGCTTGGGCGACGTCGCGTGATAACGGACGGCGAATTGATTCACCAATCTGCATTGCTGCGCATCAGGAATGATAGATACAGGTACACGCCGCGAAATCTATCAGCGGATTTTATAAGCCATGTGCGCAGCCTCGACCAACTCACCGAGTTCTTGCCCTACTTCCGCCAATCGCTCAATGGCGGCAGCCCTCCAGATGAATCTGACGCGGGCTGAGCGTGTCCAGGCATCGCTTTCGCGGGCGAGCCTGTTGCGCGTTCAAACAAGAAGCCTTTGCATTATTGCACTGGTCCATTGCCTGCTGCAGCAGAATAGATTGCGTTGAACAACAGCGGGAACGTCGCGTGCGTCTGCGCGCGGTGCTGCGGGCGCAGGCCAAATAAAATAATTCGACCGGGATTCATCTCGATTGATACGACTGCCGCGCGGCCTGCCATTAAGTCTTCGCCTTTCAGCCAGCCCGACGCTACCACATCCGAGTTCGGATAACGCGCAACGACCGAAGCCCGCTGCGATGAGAAGCCTTCGACCAGCGCGAAGAACGGGCTGTTGTTGTAAAAGCCATAAGTCTCGGCGGCCATCCCAAACCCAAGCTGGTGCGACGTATCCGTCTGCACTCTGAGAATCGTTCCCGGCGCGAAATGCTGATCTCGCGTCAACCCGCGCTTGAGGTTGCGCACCGGTATCGGGAATTTATCAATCGCAAGATCCGAGCTTGCGCCAAGCGTTACGAGCGTTCCGCCTTCGCGCACAAACTCGCGCAACGCTTCAAGCCCTTCGTCGCCGATGCCCCCGCGATACTCCGAGCGAATCGTTTTGAAATTCAATCCCTCAAGAATATCTCGGGGCTGCTGGTCGGGCAGTATCACAACATCAAACTTCTCGCGCAGCTTGCCCGCTTTCACATCAGCATTGTGCAGAGTTGTATACGGAAACTCGTATTGCTCAAGCACCCAGCGCGTCCAGCCTTCGTCCATGTTCGCCGTCCACGATTGATAAAGCCCTATGCGCGGCGCGCGAATCATTCGCAACTCACCAGCGCGCGCATTCCGTGCAATGTCCTCCGCCTGCGCGGGCGTTCTTTTCGCCTGACTATTCGACGACGGCCCGGCTTGCGCATTCAAGCCAAGCTCGCGCGCAAGCGATTCAATCTTCTGCCTCGAAACTCCGCTCGCCGTCACAAACACCTTGTCACGGCTTGCCGCGTCAGCCGATTGCGTAAAACTCAACTGCGCGCCTTCTTTCAACAGACGATTAACAGCGATAGCCGAATCCGCGCCCCTGTACTCAAAGGCGTAAACATTGCCGCTTCCCTTCACTTCGCCATTCAGCTTCACGCCGTCATTGACCTTCGCGAGCCGCGCGCCTTCGGCAACGGGCTTCTTGACGAAGATCGTATCAACGCCCATCTGCATGCCTAACGACCACGCAGTCACATCGTAAGGCGGTTCGGGCGGCGCGTTCGGCGTGCGACGCACTTCAGGGTAAGTCTGCTTTTCAATCAAGTCCTTCGCGTATCGAGCAAAGACCTGATTCATCGGAATGACAAACGTGCCCGCCGGATATTTTTTGTCGTCGGCTTGAAACTCGGCTTCGGCGCGGTAAACTTCGACGCCGCCCAGCCGCAGCTTCTCAACGAGATGAATCGCTTCGCGCGCATCATGCTGTTTATCGGCGCGAATGATGATCGCCGCAGGGTCGCCCTTCGCGCCCGCTTCAACCGTTGCGCGATTGATTTCGTAGATTTGCCGGAGCAACTGCTCGCGACGGTCTGCTGCCGTCTCAAGCAATGCCATCGTTGCTATCAATTCATAATCAACAATATCGCGCAGCGTCCACTTGCCGCCTAGCCATGGGCGCGGGTACTCGGTTCGCGGAGTCACATCGCGCGGCGCGGGCAGCGGCTCGTTCGGGTTTTCCATCTGCCGACGCTGCTGCGCTTGAAAATCTTCCTGAGTCGTTTGAGGCTGACTGCCCGGCTGCGCTCGCCTCTGCTCAATCGGCGAAGCCACTCGCGCGCTCGCGACTTCCGTGAGCAATCCAATCTGGTTGTGCCACCATCCGCTCCACGCCATCGCGCCCTGCCAGAAATTCGTGTAGGTCGAGTTATAAATAATTCCCTCTTTGCCCGCTGCCTCAAGCGCGGCGGCCTGCGCCTGCCCGAAGATTCCATTCAACCGATACACGAGCGGATGCACGTTCGGATTGATCGGATCGGTCGCTGGCATCACGAATATTCGCGCGCCCTGACTTCCCATCTGATGCTCGTCGAGCCAGACCGAAGGGAACCAGTCGTGCCATAACAACTCGGCGGTCAACCGGCTCTCTTTCTGAGTAAACATGTACATATCGCGATTGTTGTCGTGGCCGATGTACGGATGGTAGAGCCAGGGCAGCGGGCTTGCCTCAAACTCGGTGCCGACGTTTTTGTTGTACCAGTCGGTGACCATTATCTGCCCGTCCGGATTGAGGCTCGGCACAAGCAGGAAGATGACGTTATCCAAAATCTTCTTAACGACGGGCGAGTCATCTGTTGCCAGGCGGTGCACGAGTTCCAGAACCATCTGCGACGCGCCTATCTCGGTTGAATGGATGTTGCACGTCACTAACACAACAGCTTTGCCGGATTTAAAAATCTCGTCGCGCTCGCTGTCAGTTGGAGCGCCGCCTTGAAAGTAGAGCTTGCGTTCTAATTGCTTGTAACGATCAAGATTCTTCAAAGCATCAGGCGAGCTGATTTCAACGAGAATGAACGGGTTGCCATTCGTAGTCTTTCCAAGCTCGCGCATCCGCACACGGTCAGAAGCCGATGAAACAATTCTCATATAGTCAACGATGCGGTCCCACCGCGCGAGCTTCCTGTCTTCGCCGACGCGAAAGCCTAAGAACTGTTCCGGCGTTTGAATCGCAGTCTGCGCGGCGACAGACACGAGTGACGATGCAAAGCACAGGATGATTATTAGAGAGTTGATGGCGCGACGAGTAAGCATAGTTCGTATTCCCCTGTTATGAGATTTATAAATCGCTGCGATGCGCCGGTAAATATAACTGAGAATCGAGCGGCTGAGAAGCGTCAACAAGACTGGCAGAAGCGCAAAGCTATCATAAGCGTAACCGTCCGGCTCGACCGGGCGTATTTGAATCCTTAACGGTATTCTGATTCGCCAATCAGGTTCGCCTGTTTGACCGAGCGCGCGCCAAAGCAAACTCAGACCAAGAATCGCTGGAGAAAAGTTTATGAATCGTTTAATCAGTCGCCGCCTCACCTCTGCTTTATTAATAATCGCTATGGCTTTCGCCACGTTCTCGGCGCGAGCCGCCGCACTGCAATCACCACAGCCCGCGCAAAGCTCCGCCTTCACCGTTGACGATATGCTCGACGTTGTGAACGTTAGCATTGCCGACTTGAGCGATGATGGCCGGTGGCTTGCCGCAACTGTCGCGACGCTGCGCGACCGTGTCGGGATTGATAACCATCGCTTTGGCGACCCGACATACATCGCGCCGTCGCTTGCGGATGTTTTGATAATTGATACTCAAACGGCTAAAACTCAAAAGCTGTTCGCAGACAAACGTCAGGTGCGCGGCCTGAAATGGTCGCCCGACGCGAGCCGCCTCGCGCTGCTCGCGCTCAAAGGCGATTGGTTCGAGCCTGTTATCTGGGAAAGAGCCACAGGCAAACTCATCAACGTCAATCTGTCGAAATCAAAGATCATTGCCGACAACGCTGAACTTGAATGGACGGTGGACGGATCGCAACTGCTGCTCGCGCTGCGGAATGAAGATTGGCGCAAGAAAGCGGCTGAGAGATTCCGGTACGAAACGAAAGGTCCCATAGTCGTCCATTCGAGCAGAGAGCCTTTCCTCGCGTGGGAAGACCTCAGACGAATGTCTTCGCTTCGCTCGCTTGTGGCTTATGATGTTCGCACGGGCCAGACGCGCGAGATACTGCCTGAGATGAAACTGAGTTCTTACGACATTGCCGAAGACGGCTCGTTCATCACCTATCAGGAAGACATCACGAAGAAGACCGACTACGATGTGATCTTTGGAACCGAGAATCAGATTCAATTGATTCCAATCGCTGGCGGCCAGCCGCGAACCATTATCAAATCAACGAAGGGGCTGAATCTCACATGGTCGAAAGACGGGCGGCGCTATGCTTATTCAAAAGACGGCAATATCTTTATCGGCTCGATTGACGATAAAGAGCCGCGCCAGTTGATCGGCAAAAAAGACACCGATAAAGAAAAGACTGATTCAACAGACAAACCAAAAGACGACGCCGACAAGAAAGAGAAGGAGAAAGAACGATTCAGCGTTGTGCGCCTCAGCCCGAAAGGCGACTGGCTCGTTGCTTCAAACAAAGAAGGGTTGTGGTTGGTAGATACCGCATCGGGCGCGAAAGAGATGTTCGTCAAAACGGGCGAAGAAGATAAAGAGTCGCCGCGCTATCAGGTCATCGAATGGAGTCCCGATGGCGAAAAGATTTATCTCTCATATTCATCGCGCACGAAGTGGGAGCGCGGGCTTGTGCGCTACAACGTCAAAGCCAGACGTCTCGAAGACCTCATAAAAGACTCGCGCCTGTATTCAGGTTTTCGGCTCTCGAAAGATGGCCGAACGATTGTCTTTAGCTCAGCAGAAGGCAATCGCCCGGCAGACCTCTACGTTGCCGACGCCGACATGAAAAATGTCCGCCGCCTGACCGATGCCAACCCGCAGTTGAAAGATAAGCGCCTCAGCAAGACCGCGCTCGTCGAGTACCTCGATGCCGACGGCAATAAAACGTTCGGCGTCCTCTACTACCCTGCGGATTACGAGCCGGGCAAGAAGTACCCGACCGTGTTCATCATCTATGAGCAATTCTTTGACGACTCGTTCAACGGCACGATCAACGTGCTGACATCGAATGGCTATGCGGTGATGCAGCCGTCGGTCACGTTCGAGACGGGCTATCCGGGCGAGGCATGGGTCAAAGGCGTGACGGCTGCGGCGAATAAGTTAATCGAGATGGGCATTGCCGATGCTGACCGTCTGGGTGTGCAAGGAACGAGTTATGGCGGATACGCGACGAACCTTTTGATTACACAAACCAATCGCTTCAAGGCGGCGATAAACATTTCCGGCAAAGTTGACATGATTAGCTTCTACACGGACAGCCCGCGATTGGGTGTGCGCAACATCCACGCGCCGGAAAAGAGTCAGGACCGGATAGGCGCGACGCTCTGGCAGCAGCCGCAGAAATACATTCAGCATTCGGCGATTATGTTTGCCGACCGTATCAAGACGCCGCTGCTGTTGATGACGGGCGAGCAGGATCACAACGTGCCAGCGCGGCAGGCGATGGAGATGTACTACGCGCTGCGCCGTTTAGGCAAAGAAGTCGAGTGGGTCAGCTACACGAATGGCGGGCACGGAATGCCGACGACTACGGTTGAAGAGGTAAAGGACTATCACCGCAGAATAATCGGCTGGTACGACTCTCATCTGAAGGGCGATTTGAAAAAGAAGGGAGAGGAGCAAAAACCGGAAACGCCGCTGCAGTGATTCAGGGAAAAATCGCCGAGACGCCAAGAACGCCAAATAATAACTAAATCTTCCTGTGCCCGTTTTCGTACTCTTGGCGTTCTTGACGTCTCGGTGGTTTATTATCTCTTCTATACAGGCTACCTGCCTTTGAACTCAGGCTTGCGCTTCTCTAAGAAAGCCCGCACGCCTTCTTCTTTGTCCTCGCTCGAAAAACACAAAGCGAAGAGGTCAACTTCGGCGTCAACGCCTTCGCGCAGGTTCAAGCGCGAGGCATTCTTCACCGCAGCCTTAGCCATCGCAAGCGCGACGGGACTCATTTCGGCGATCTTGTTGGCAAGCTCCATCGTCTTTGCTTCTAATTCCTCAGGTGCGACGACGTGATTGACGAGGCCCAACGCTAAGGCTTCATCTGCGCTTATCATATCGCCCGTCAGAATCAACTCCATCGCTTTGCCTTCACCTACAAGTCGCGTGAGCCGCTGAGTGCCGCCGCCGCCGGGTATGATCCCCAGTTTGATCTCAGGCTGTCCGAGTTTCGCTTTCGATGACGCAATGCGAATGTCGCAAGCCATTGCAAGCTCGCAGCCGCCGCCCAACGCAAACCCGTTTATCATCGCAATCACAGGTTTCGGAAAATCTTCGACGGCATCGAACGCGCGACGGCCTTTCATCACGGCTCGCTGCTGGACGGCAGTCATACCGGCAAACTCGCTTATGTCCGCGCCTGCGATGAATGCCTTCTCGCCCGCGCCTGTGATTACAACGACGCGCACATTGTCATCCTTTTCAAGCTGATCGAACGCCGCGAGTATCTCGCTGCGCGTCGCGATGTTCAGCGCATTGAGTTTATCAGGCCGGTTGACGGTCACTATTGCAACGCGGCCACGTTTTTCTATCAAGACGTTTTCAAGAGCCATAAATCCTCCAGTAGTCAGGGTCGGCAGTCAAGGTCCGGGCCGGAACAATCGCTGCCTTGAAATCGGCTCCCATAGCCCATTCCAAGCCGTCAAGCATTCTGTCCCTGACGCCTACCAGTTATAAAATCCTTCGCCGGTCTTCTTGCCCAGCTTGCCTTCAGCGACTTTGCGCCGGAGTATCTCAGGCGGGCGGAAGACTTCTGAGTTGAGTTTCTCGAAAAGATATTCGGCAATGTTCAACCTGATGTCGAGACCTACAAGATCCGTCAAGCGCAGCGGCCCCATCGGGTGGTTGTAGCCTAACACCATCGCTTTATCAATGTCTTCGGCGCTCGCCACGCCCTGCTCAAGCATTCGCATCGCTTCAAGCCCTAAGGCAACTCCAAGCCTGCTTGTCGCAAATCCCGGCGCGTTCTTTACCGTGATCGCCTCTTTGCCCATCCGCGCCGCAACGTTGAGCGCAGCCGAAAGGGTTTGCTGCGAAGTTTCATCCGCGACAACAACCTCAATCAATTTCATTATGTGAACCGGATTGAAGAAGTGCATGCCAATAACTCGATCACGCCGCAACGTTGCAGATGCGATGTCAGAAATGCTAAGCGATGATGTGTTCGTAGCAAGAATTGTTTCCGGCCTGCACACTCGATCAAGCTCGCCGAAGAGTTTCTGTTTTGCGTCAAGCCTCTCAACTACAGCTTCAATCACAAGATCAGCAGTCGCCGCCGCATCAGCCACATCGGTCGTTCGGCGGATGCGGGAAAGCGCGGCGCGCATCTCTTCATCCGTCACCTTGCCGCGCTCGACGCCCTTCTTCAAATTATCTTCGATGCGAGCAAGCCCGCGCTGAACAAGCTCATCACTGACATCTTCGAGCGCAACATCGAAGGCGGCCTGCGCCGCCACCTGCGCAATGCCGTGCCCCATCGTGCCCGCGCCTATTACTGCTATTCGTTCTATTGCCATAATCATCAAACGCCCGAAACTGCTCTGCGATAAACTTCGCGCGCTTCACTTGCCCCGCTGATGCACACGTTCAAATCGCGCACAAGCCCATCCGACAGTCCATAAATCCAACCGTGAATCGAAAGCTCCTGCCCCCGTTCCCACGCGCTTTGAACGATAGTAGTTTGACTGACGTTCGCAACCTGCTCGATGACGTTCAACCGGCAGAGCAGATTCAATCGCTCGGAATCATCAGCGGCAGCGAGTCGTGCGTTATGCTTCTCCATAACGTCCTGGATATGCCGCAGCCAGTTGTCTATCAGTCCGAACTTCTGATTCAGCAACGCAGCCTGCACGCCGCCGCAACCATAGTGCCCGCACACTATAATGTGTTTGACCTTCAACACGTCTACAGCATATTGGATGACGGAAAGGCAGTTGAGGTCGGTGTGAATGACGAGGTTGGCGACGTTTCGATGGACGAACATCTCGCCGGGCAACTGTCCGACCAGTTGCGTCGAGGGCACGCGGCTGTCGGAACAGCCTATCCATAAATACTGAGGAGACTGCTGTCGCGCCAGCGTCTCAAAAAAATCGGGCCTTTCTGCCGTGATGCTTTCAGCCCATGCTCTGTTGCTTTCGATCAAAACATCCAGTTTGCTCATGCTAATCGTCCAATGTTGGGGAATTGATCAATCAAACTTCGGCTCTCTCTTTTCGAGAAACGCGTTCAGCCCTTCAGTCGAATCCTCAAGCTCGAAGCAGGCCTTCTGCGCTGCGGTCTCGTAATCGAGCATCTCATCGAAACCGGCGTTAAGGCTCTTGTAAACTGCGCGTTTTATCATCGCAAGGATGCGCGGCGAGTTTCTGACGAACCTTTGGACAAAGCGATCAGTCTCGGCCTCGAGTTGATCGTGCGAAACGACCGCGTTCACAAGTCTGAGCCTAAGGGCATCCTGCGCGCTGATTGTGTCGCCGCTCATCATCATCTCGATTGCTGTTGCTGTGCCCGCAAGTCGAGGCAGAAAAAAAGTCCCGCCCCAATCCGGGTGAAGCCCCAAGCGAATAAATGTCTCGCCGAAACTGGCGCGTTCGCTTGCAACTCTCACATCGCAGGCCAGCGCGAGATTGATTCCGCCGCCCGCAGTCGCTCCGTTGATTGAAGCGATGACCGGCTTCGGCAGCTCGCGAATCTTCGTGACGACATTGCGCGCCAACGCGAGCACTCGGTCAAGCGAAGGCGCGTCATTTGTGTTTCTCACCTGCGCGAGAAAGCGAACATCCGCGCCTGAGCAGAAGCCCGCGCCCGCGCCTGTAATCACAATGGCGCGAACGTCGTCGGATTCGCACCGGCAAAGTGCTTCGTAAATCTCCTCGCGCATCGTACCGACGAATGCGTTGAGCTTCTCAGGCCGGTTCAGAATTATGCGCGCAACCGCGTCGCGCTTTTCGAAAATGATATTTTCGAAACTCATTAATCGCCTTTGAATCTCGGCTTGCGCTTTTCGCGGAAAGCGCGAATGCCCTCTTTGTGATCCGCAGTCTTCAAGAGCACGCTCTGCGCGAGCGCCTCAAGCGTGCGCCCGGTTTGAAAGTCGCTGTTGACTGCGTGCCACAGAATTCTTTTCGCAAGCCCAAGAGCTTCGGGCGCTCGCGTGAGCAGATGCTCTGCAAGCCCTCGCGCGTGACTCATCAACTCATCGTGCGGCACTACGCGATTGACCAGACCGATCCGCTCAGCCTCCTCAGCCGAAATCATCTCGCCTGTGAAGATTAATTCCTTAGCTTTGCCGAAGCCGATTAGCTTCACAAGTCGCGAGCAGCCGCCCGCGCCCGGTATCAGCCCGATGTTGTTTTCGCGGAATCCGAATTTCGCTCGATCCGACGCGATGCGAATGTCGCACGAAAGAGTCATTTGCAAGCCTGCGCCCGTACACGGGCCGTTGATTGCCGCAAGCACGGGCTTTTCGATCTGCTCAAGCTCGTCGAAAAATTGCATAAGCCTTCGGCTTTCGGCGCGAAACTTCGCCGTGTTCCAATCCCGCTCGAAGTATTCGATGTCGCCGCCTGCGGAAAACGCTCGGCCCGCGCCCGTGATTATCACAACGCCGATGTCTTCACTCGTTTGAAGCTCCGTAATCAGCCGCGTGAAGTCCTCGCGCATCTCGGTGTTGATCGCGTTGAGACAATCGGGCCGGTTGAGCGTAATCGTAGCGATGCGGTCAGCCAGATCGAATGTGATTGCCTTATAGCCCATCAGTGTCCAACTTTGCCTGATTTAGTCTCAGTGCTCGCCGTCGGCTTTGTCGCCACGACAACCGATTTCGTTTCGGTGTAATAATCCAAAGCCTCGATGCCGTGCTCTTTGCCAAGCCCGCTCTGCTTGAAGCCTCCGAACGGCAATTCGTCATAAATAATCTGCGCGGAGTTTATCCACGTGTAGCCCGCTTCGATGCGCTCAGCCGCGCGCGTCGCTCGATTCAAATCATTCGTCCACACCGACGAGCCAAGCCCGTAGATTGAGTTGTTCGCCTTCTCAATCGCTTCTTCAAGATTCGACACGCGGAAGATTGGCAGCGCCGGCCCGAAGACTTCTTCGGTAGCAACGCGCGCATCTTCCGGTACATCGGCTAATAGCGTCGGCGCGTAGAAATGCCCGTCGTCGAATCCGTCGCCGCGCAATCGTTCGCCGCCAGCTAAAACTTTCGCGCCGCGATCAATCGCGTCCTGCACCTGCGATTCTATCTCGTCGCGTTGAGTCTCGCTGTGCAGCGGCCCGATCATCGTTCCGTCCGCAAGCCCGTTGCCGACGCGCAATTTCTTCACGCGCGCTGTGAGCTTTTCAATGAATTCGTCGGCTATCGAATCGAAAAGGTAAAGCCGCTTGATTGCAAGGCACGCCTGCCCGCAATTGAAAAACCGTCCGACAGCCGCAGCCTTAACCGCTTCGTCAATGTCAGCGTCATCGCAGACTATCATCGGGTCAGAGCCGCCAAGCTCAAGCGTCACCCGTTTGATTGCCTGAGCCGCAGACGCCATCACGCGGCGGCCAACTTCGGTCGAGCCTGTGAATCCGATCTTGCGAACTTTAGGATTGGTGACAATCTCTTCGCCGACAACCGAGCCTTGACCTGTTACGACGTTTAGCACGCCTGCAGGTAAGCCCGCTTCGAGGAATAATCCGATGACTCGCAGGTCCGTGAGCGGCGTAGTCTCAGCGGGCTTGATGACCATCGTGTTGCCCGCGAGCAGCGCGGGACCGATCTTGTTGCCCATCAGCGAGACGGGAAAGTTCCATGGGACGATTGCGCCAACAACTCCGAGCGGGCGCTTGATGATAAGCCCGTAGCGGTTCTCGTCAATCTGCGGGATGTAGCCGCCGCGAATGTTTTTGCCAAGCCCGGCGTAATACTCTATCGTATGCGCGAACCGGCGAATCTCAAGCGTCGCTTCGCGCAGCGGCTTCCCCTGCTCTTTCGTCAAAAGAGTCGCAAGCTCTTTTTCATTTGCGCGAAACAGCTCAACCGCTCGCCGCATAACATCAGCGCGACGCGCTTGAGTCCATTCGCTCCAATCAGCAAACGCCGATTCGGCGACATCAATCGCCTCGCGCGCGTCTTCAGCCGTGCCGCGCGGCACCGTGTCAACGGCTTCGCCCGTCGCCGGGTTCATCACTTCGATATGGTCGCCGCCGCGCGAGCCTACCCACTCGCCGCCTATCAACATCTGAGCCATAGCATCTCCATCTAACCAGTAGGAGCAGAGCTTGTCCTGCCCCTACAATGTTTTTACCGCGTAATCACAACGCCCTTCGGTTCAAGGTAATAATCCAACGCCTCTGGCCCATGCTCGCGTCCGAAGCCGCTCGCCTTTACCCCGCCGAACGGCAATTCGTCGTAGCCGTAATGCAGAGAGTTGACCCAGACGTTACCCGCCTGCAGGCGATCAATCGCCGTCTCGATGTTGTCGAGGTTCTTCGTCCATATCGAAGAGCCAAGTCCGTAAATAGAATTGTTGGCTTTCTTAATCGCTTCATCGAGACTCGAAACGCGGAAGATCGGCAGCACCGGCCCGAACGTCTCTTCCTGAACCGCGCGCGCGTCTTCAGGCACATCAACAAGAATCGTCGGTAAATAGAAATTGCCTTTTTCATACTGCGCGCCTTCAGGTCGCGCGCCGCCGATGAGCACCTTCGCGCCGCGATCAATTGCGTCTTTCACCTGCTCTTCAATCTCGTCGCGCTGCGCTGCCGTGTGCAGCGGCCCCATGCGAATCTTTGGCTTTTCGGCTTTCGTCATCCCGTCGCCAACTTCGTAGCGCGAGACTTTGCCGACCAGCCCATCAACAAACTCATCAAAGACTTTGTCGAAGACAAACAATCGCTTCACGGCAAGACAAGCCTGCCCCGCGTTCCAGAACCTTCCGACCATCGCGCCCGTTATCGCTTTTGCGATGTCGGCGTCGTCGCAAACGATCATCGGGTCTGAGCCGCCTAGCTCAAGCGTCACACGCTTGAAATCCGAGCAGGCAACAGCCGCAACGTGCTTGCCAGTTCCAGATTCGCCCGTAAAAGCGATGCGGCGCACTTTCGGATTCTTCAACAACTCTTCGCCCACGATGCCGCCCGGTCCCGTGATGACGTTCAGCACGCCCTTCGGCAGTCCTGCCTGATTCATCAATTCGATTATGCGAATCGTCGTCAGCGGAGTCGTTGAAGCGGGCTTCACAACAACAGTGTTTCCAGCCGCGAGCGCGGGGCCGACCTTTGTTCCCATCAGCGTTATTGGAAAATTCCATGGGACGATTGCGCCGCAGACGCCGAGCGGCTTGCGTATGACCATGCCGTAGGCGTTTTTGGCCGGAAGCGGGACCTGCGCGCCGCGAACCTTCGACGCAAGTCCCGCATAGAAATCTATCCCGTGATGGAAATGCTCAAGCTCGCCGTTGGCTTCCATCAAGGGCTTCCCCTGCTCGCGCGTCAACAACTCGGCCAAACTTTTACGCTCTGCTTCAACAAGCTCGGATGCTTTGAAGAGAATCTTCGCGCGCTCTTCTGCCGAAGTGTGCGACCATTCATCGAACGCGGCTTCGGCTGCATCAATCGCTCGCCGCGCGTCTTCGGCATTGCCCTTCGGCACGGTGTCAACGACTTCGCCGTTAGCCGGGTTGCGCACCTCATAAGTCTCACCTGTAATCGAATCAACCGATTCTCCTGCTATAAACATTTTAGCCATATCATTCCTCCGTGTTCAGAAGGCAGAAGGCGGAAAGCAGAAGGCAAAAATTTTCTTTTGACAGCCTACTGCTTACTGCCTGCTGCCTACTTGCCCTTGAATTGCGCCTGTCGCTTCTGCGCGTATGCCTTGAGTCCTTCCTCCGCGTCTTCGCTCTCAAAGAGCCGCTGCAACAATTCACGCTCTAATGCGAGGGCTTCGGCCTGCGGCAGTTCAAGCCCTGTTTGAACAGATCGCTTGATGAGGCCGACCGCTTTGCTCGCTTTCGCGGGCACGACGAATTGCTTCGCGTACTCAATCACTTTGTCGTTGAAGTTCTCTTCATCAAATACTTGATTGACGAGGCCAACCTGATGAGCTTCATCAACAGAGATTGTCCGGCCCGTCGTCAGCATTTCAAGCGCGCGGCCTTTGCCGATGAGTCGCGGAAGTCTTTGCGTGCCGCCCATGCCAGGCAGCAATCCCAGATTAATCTCAGGCAAGCCGAACATCGCGGGGCCGCGCTTTGCGACTCGCAAGTCGCACGCCAGCGCAATCTCAAGCCCGCCGCCGACGGCGTGGCCGTTGAGGGCGGCAATGACGAGCTTCTGCGTGTTCTCGATCCGCATCAAGGTTTCGTTGCCGTGAAGGCTGAAGAAATAACGAAACTCAGGCGTGGCCGAAAGCAGCATCTTGATGTTCGCGCCCGCGCAGAAAAACTTTTCGCCCGCGCCGCGAATAACTATCACGTGAACCTCTTCGTCGAGCCGCGCTTCGAGTATCGCGTCGTCGAGGTCGCGCATCATCTCGTAGGTGTAGGTATTGGCGGGCGGGTCATTGAGTTCTATTATCGCAATGCCTTCGCTGGTCGAATAGTTGACCAGTTGATTCTCCATCGCTTCTCTAGTCATAAAGTTTTCTCCATTCGATCATTGCTGCCAGATTGAGACGGCGCGGTCTAGGTGAGACTCGCGGCCCGTTTCGAGGCGTTCGGCTTCGATTGATTTGTCGCCGAGAAAGCCCGACAGAAATATCCTCGTTATGTTTTGTGAAAGTCCCGCAACGTCCACATCCTTGCGCGGGTTGTACCAGTTGTAAATCCAGTTCATCATCCCAAAGAGCGAAAACGCAGCGACGCGGATGTCAACATCTTTGACTCGGCGTTCGCGCGCAATCTCTGTGAGCAGATCAATTACAAGGTCAACGTATTGCCTCTTCTTCGCGTTGACTTTGCGGAAGAACTCCCCGCTGATGGAGTTCGCTTCGTGCGACAGCACCTTCATCTCGTCCATGTTGTTGACGAAGTAGTTCAGGTGATTTTCAATCAGCAGCTTCAGACGGCGAACGGGATCGTCAACATCGGCAATCAGCTTGCGGCAATCGTCCATCACTGTGCTGAAGCAGTGGTATTGAATTAGAAAGAGCAATTCTTCTTTGCTTTTGAAATAGTAGTATAGCCCCGAAAGACTCATGCGGGTAGCGCGCGAGATGTCGCGGATGCTCGTTGAATGATAGCCCTTTTCAGCAAATATTGCGGATGAGGTCTTCAGCACGTGAAGCAGTTTCTGATCGTACTTTGACTGCGGCTCACCTGGCATAGTCGAATGGCTCGAGTAACAGGTTTCGAACAAGCGTTCGATGATAGAGGGCGCGCGAGGCATTCGTCAAGGTGGAATCAAAGAGAACCGCTTGTAAAAAGTTCCGCATCGAATTAGCATCTGATTGCGTGCATTCATTACGGGGGTATTTATGATAGATTTGAAGGACATTCAATCGCTTACAGACTTCAAACGTAACACCGCCGCTTATCTGAAGCGAATCAAAAAGAAGGGAACCCCTCTTGTGCTTACTGTCAATGGCAAAGCTGAGATAGTCGTACAAGATGCCAAATCATATCAAGCCATGCTTGAGCGTATTAAACGCGCTGAGGCGACAGCGGCCATACGTAAAGGCATAGATGAATTTGAGCGCGGCGAAGGGCGGCCCGCAAGAAAAGCATTAGAGGAATTTCGGCGCAAACATGGCATATCGCGTTGATATATCGCCATCGGCTCTGCAAGATGCAGAGGACGCATATTTCTGGATCAAGCAACGGTCGCCTGCTCGCGCCGGCGAATGGTACGAAGGATTTTTAGAAAACATTTTCACCCTCGAAAATTTTCCAACCCCGTTGCCATCCGGCTCCAGAGAGCGCAGATTTAGGAATAGAGATTAGACAACTCATTTACGGCAAGAGAGGCAGCGCGTATAGAATCCTTTTCGGCATAGCTTACGACGAAACGACGGGCGAAGATGTTGTGCGAATCTACCATATTCGCCACAGCGCGCGAACGAGAATCGCTATCGAAGAGATTAAAGAAGGCGAGCGCAGGGACGAAGAATGATTCGCTGGTTCTCAGCCTCAAGAAACCTGCGCTCGCTTTAACACGCATCAATCAGGTTGCTTCCACAATTAGCTTCCCGCGCAGCATATTCATTCCGCAGGTGAAAGTGAACTCGCCCGTTTTGTCAGGCGTGAACTCAATCGGCGTGGTCTTAAACGCAGGCAGGTCGCGCGCAATGCCAAAGTCGCCAAACACAACCGTCTCGCTGCACGACGCGGTTTCGTCACGATAGAAGTTCAACCGCACGGGCATCCCTTTGCGCACGACTATCACGTCAGGCGAATAACCTCCCTTCACCGTCACGTTGATCTCCTGCACTCCGCTTTCGCTTACCTGCGCAGTAACCTTTTCGCGCTCGCCGAAGAAGTACCACAGCACAAACGCGATGGAGGCAACGCCTCCGATTATCACTGCTATCTCAGCCGCATCCATCTCAATTCACCTCCAGAGCCGGGCGAAATCGCCTCAGCCTTAAACTGTTCGTCACAACCGACACGCTCGAAAGCGACATCGCCGCGCTCGCAATGATCGGCGAAAGCAGCCAGCCCGTCAGCGGGTAGAGCGCGCCCGCAGCTATCGGAATCCCGATGACGTTGTAGATGAACGCCCAGAACAGGTTCTGCTTGATCGTTCGCACAGTCGCGCGCGAGAGCTTTATAGCCGCAACGACGCCGTGCAGGTCGCCTCTGATTAACGTTATGTCGCTCGCTTCAATCGCAACATCGGTTCCGGTTCCAATCGCGATGCCGACATCGGCCTGCGCAAGCATCGGAGCGTCGTTGATTCCGTCGCCCACAGCCCCGACTATTTTCTTCTCCTGCTGAAGCCGCTTAATCTCTTCGGCTTTCTCATTCGGGAGGACTTCTGCGAGCACGCGCGTGATGCCGACCTCGCGCGCGACCGCTTCAGCCGTGCGGCGGTTGTCGCCAGTTATCATAACTACTTCGAGACCCATCTGCTGCATCGCTTTGATGGCCGCTTTCGATTCAGGCTTGATTTGATCTGCGACCGCGACAAGCCCCGCGAAGCGCCCATCAACCGCAACGTACATCGGCGTCTTGCCGTCGGCCGAAAGCTGCGCGGCGCGGCTGTCGAAGCCGTCGAGCGCGATTTTGCGCTCATTCATCAGCTTCGCGTTACCGAGCAGCACTTGATGATTATCAACTCGCGCTTCGATGCCTTGACCTGCGATGGAGTTAAACTCCGTGACTTCAGCAAGCTGAATCTGTCTTTCGCTCGCGCCGCGAACGACGGCTTCGCCAAGCGGGTGCTCGCTTGCGCGCTCTGCCGATGCTACGAGCCTCAGCAATTCATTTTCGCTCATCCCGTTCGCGGCAACGACATCGGTGAGCACAGGCTCGCCTTTCGTAATAGTTCCGGTCTTATCAAGCACGATGGTCGTTAGCTTGTGCACGCGCTCAAGGCTCTCGCCGCCTTTAATCAGTATGCCGTTTTCTGCGCCGCGACCAGTGCCGACCATAATCGCTGTCGGGGTCGCAAGCCCAAGCGCGCACGGGCAGGCGATAATCAATACAGACACGAACGTCTGCAAGGCATAGGCCAGACGATACTCAACGGGCGCGACTACGAACCACACGACAAACGTTGCTATGGCAATGCAGATGACTACGGGCGTGAAGATGCCGCTGATGGCATCGGCCAGTCGCGCTATCGGGGCCTTTGAGCCTTGCGCATCCCGCACCATCTTTACGATCTGCTGAAGTACAGTATCTTTACCGACCTTCGTGGCTTTGAAGCGGAACGAGCCTGTCTTGTTGATTGTCCCGCCGAAGACTTCATCGCCCGCCCGTTTTTCAACAGGGAGGCTTTCACCCGTGAGCATTGATTCATCAACTGCAGATGAGCCGTTCAATACAACTCCGTCAACTGGAATCTTTTCGCCGGGCCGCACGATTACCACATCGCCCACAACAACTTCTTCAACGGGAATGTCTGATTCTTTCCCGTCGCGGACAACACGCGCGGTCTTCGCCTGCAAGCCGATTAATTTCTTTATCGCCTCCGACGTTCTGCCCTTTGCGCGCGATTCGAGCATTCGCCCAAGAAGTATCAGCGCGATGATTACGCTCGCAGCTTCAAAGTAGACAGGCACGTCCGCAGCCATGCCGGGCATACCTGCATGCTCAGTCATCTTGGCGAAGAATCCCGGCGCAACGGTAGCCGCGACCGAATAGACGTAAGCCGCGCCCGTGCCGACCGCTATCAGCGTGTTCATGTCAGCGAGCCTGTGGCGAAATGCCGACCACGCTCCGCGATAAAACTGCCCGCCGGAATAGAAAACCACCGGAGTCGTCAGCGCCAGCTGAAGCCAGTTTGCCCACGAGAAGTTCAGCAGCTCAAATCGCCTGTGCGACATTGCGATTATCAAGACGGGGATCGAAAGCAGCGCCGCAAGCCAGAATTTTCGTTTCAACTCTCGGTACTCGGCTTCACGCGCTTCGGCTTCCCGGTCTTCGCTTGCGCCGTCTTCGGTTGCCATTTCGAGCACGCCGTAGCCGGTCTCTTTTACAGCATCAATCAAACGGTCCCGATCTGTCTTTGCAGGATCGAACTCGACCGTCGCGCGCGCGGTCGCAAAGTTCACGCCCGCGCGAAGCACACCCGGCGATGACGCGAGTTTCTGCTCGATGTGACGCGCGCAGGCGGCGCACGTCATCCCTGTGACGGGAAGGGTTACTACCTCGCCTGATGTTTCAGCCACCGCGGGCCCGCGGCGAGCCATTGACAGCGGCGTTAGCTGAACAACGGGCGATGCCTGCGCGACCGCCGGGCTTGCATTCGTATAGCGAACAGGCTCCGCGTCGAATCTCTGCTTGCACGCCTGCGAGCAAAAATAGAAAGTCTTTCCATTGAATTCACTTTGACCAGCCGCCGATTCCGGTACAACGGTCATGCCGCAAACGGGATCAATCTGCTTGTTCATCGCTTCCCTTTCTTGAATCGCTTGTGTTCCTGTGATGAGTGGCGCACCTTCGAGCCTTCAATCAGCCCGCAGATGTGGCCCTCGACATCGCCCGCCTCGTCCCATTCTTTGAGCACAGCGGCAAGCTCTCTGCGGTAGCGTTGCAACTGTTTTAATCGCTCATCGAGCTCATTCAAACGGCGGCGCACAACCTCGCGCACTTCTGAGCAGGGATTCTGACCCGCTTCTTTCTCTGAAATGATTCGGGCAATTTCCGCAAGCGAAAATCCCAGCGCCTGCGCTCGCTTGATGAACTCAAGCCGGTCGAGCACGTCCGCGTCATACATTCGATAACCGCTCATCGTGCGACCGGGACTGCCGAGCAATCCCTGCCGCTCATAAAAGCGCAGCGTCTCGATGCCTATGCCACTTTGCCTTGAGACCTCGCCAATCTTCAGCCAGCCGCGCGGTTTTGCATCCCTTTCTTCTGATTTTTTAATCGCTCTGCTCATCTCTTTTTCGCTCCCATTCTAATTATAGACCCTGTAGCCGACTACAGAGTCAAGGGCCTGCGCGTTTTTTTGGCGATCGGAGAATCGCGGCTGCTTTTCCGCGCTTTGAGTTCAATGCTAGGATGATTCGCTATGCAGAAAGACGTGATAGTAGTCGGCGGAGGCGTGATAGGCAGCGCGATTGCGCTTAGGCTTGCGCAAGCAGGTTTGAAAGTGGCAGTCATCGAGCGCGGACGCACTGGGTGCGAGGCGTCTCGCGCGGCTGCAGGGATGCTCTCGCCGCAGGTTGACGCGCAGAGTCGAACTCCGTTTTTCGACCTTTGCCTTCGCAGCCGCGCAATGTGGCGAGACTTTGCCGCAGAATTGAAGGACGCAACAGATATAGACACAGAATATCGAGACGAAGGCACGCTTGCAGTTTTCATTGAAGGCGAACGAGAGAGCGACTGGGTCTCGTGGCAGATTGATGCGGGGCTTCGGCTTGAGAAATTGACAGTTGATGAAGCGCGGCGGCTGGAGCCTGCTGTCACGAAACTGGCTTCCAGAGCCGTTTTCGTGCCAGGCGATCATCAGGTTGAGAACCGTCGCTTGATGGACGCGCTCGATGTTGCGATGCGTCGGGCGGGCGTTGAGGTCATCGAAGGCGAAGAGGTAACGGCGCTTGTGGCCGAGCGCGGCAGAGTGACCGGAGTCGTGTGCAGGAATCGCCGCCTGCGCGCCGGAACGGTCGTTGTCGCTGCGGGTTGCTGGTCTTCGCGCCTTCTTTCGCCTTTGGGGTTGAACATTGAAATCACTCCCGCGCGCGGGCAGATGATTGCCGTCAGAGGCAACGCGGCAATCAATCACGTTCTGCATTCATCGCAGTGCTACATTGTTCCGCGCCGCGATGGGCGAATCCTCATCGGCGCAACGGTTGAGTATGTCGGCTTTGAAAAGGCAGTGACGGTTGGCGGCGTCAATCAATTGCTTGCCGCTGCGATTGAGCTTGTTCCTGCGTTTGAACGGTTCGAGATAATCGAGTCGTGGTCTGGACTGAGGCCCGACACGCCGGATCATTTGCCGATAATCGGGCAGAGCGGCGTTGATAATCTTTTGCTTGCAACAGGCCATTTCAGAAACGGGATATTGCTCGCGCCTGCGACAGCAGAATTAATCGCGGGGAATATTACGAGCGGGCGCATCCCAGACGAGATGAAGCATTTCGGCGTTGAGAGGTTTGAGCGAACCGTCAGCGATCTTTAGCATTCGCTCCATGCAATTACCGATAAAAAAGCTGCGCGATTTGCCAAAGAACAATTCCAATTTCCCGCCAACTGTGCCATGCTTGGCGGGCATCACGTTTTAAGCATTCTCAAATCAGCAAAGATCAAGCCGGGTTCGCGCCGATAGTCGAACTTGTATCTTCTATTCATCCACGCCGTCAGGGGCGATTTCAAGAGGGAGAAACCGGATGCGAAAACTCCGAATCGGGGTTATTGACCTCGTCAGCAAAGGGCCTACTCGCGCGCTGTTCGCCCGCGTAATGAACGCCAACCTCGTTTCAATCATGCCGCAGGTCATCGCCACCTGGTGCGAGCAGGAAGGCCACGACGTTACGTTCATCTGCTACACCGGTTTTGAAAATCTGGTTGAAGAGCTGCCCGACAACGTTGACCTCGTATTCATTGGCTCGTTCACCGAAGCGGCGCAACTGGCCTACGCATTGAGCAACCTGTTTCGCTCGCGCGGCGCAATCACGGCAATCGGCGGTCCGCACGCTCGCTGTTATCCGCAGGACGCGCAGAAGTATTTCGATTATGTGCTCGGATTCACGGACAGAGAAACTATCCGCGACGTTTTGCAGGATTGCTCGGAGCATCGGCCCGAAGGCATTCGCGTAGCGGCTCGCCAGCAACCACGCGCGCTTCCCGGAGTGCGCGAGCGGTGGAAGTTCATCGAGCCGACGCTTCGCAAAGCTCCAATCATAAAGATAGTCCCGATGCTCGGCAGTCTCGGCTGCCCTTATACGTGCAGCTTCTGCATTGACTCTGAGATTGCTTACCAGCCGCTCGATTTCGATGTGATGAAAGAAGACCTCCGATTCCTGCTGACCAAGTTCAAGCGCCCGCGCGTCGCGTGGCACGACCCGAACTTCGGCGTGCGATTTAACGACTGCATGGACGCGATAGAAGAAGTCGCGCCGCCCGACGGCATTGATTTTATCGCCGAAAGCAGTCTGTCGCTGCTTTCAGAAACTCATTTGAAGCGGCTTAAGCGGAACGGATTCAAGGCGCTGCTGCCGGGGATCGAGTCGTGGTACGAGCTTGGCAATAAGTCAAAAACGGGTTCGGTGGTCGGTCTGGAGAAAGTCCGGCAGGTGGCCGATCACGTCAATATGATTATGAGCTATGTGCCTTATGTGCAGACCAATTTTGTTCTCGGACTAGATTCCGACGCGGGGCCTGAGCCGTTTGAATTGACGAAGCGATTTGTAGACCTCGCGCCGGGCGCGTTTCCCGGATATTCGCTCTTGTCGGCTTTCGGGCAGGCCGCTCCGCTCAATCTTTCGTATCAGCGCGCGAAAAGGGTTCTGCCCCACCCATTTCATTTTCTCAACAACAATCACGCGATGAACGTTCTGCCCAAGAATTATTCGTGGGCTGAGTTTTACGACAACGTAATCAAATTGACGAGCTACACCTATTCGTGGCGAGCCATCGGTAAACGCCTGAGAGCGAATCGCGGGGCTATACCTCGCTGGATGAATTTTGTTCGCGCGGTTTCGTCTGAAGGCTTCGGCAGAATCAAGTATCACACGGAGGTGCGCCGCAGGCTTGATGAAGACAAGCGGCTGCGCAGCTACTTTGAGCTAGAAACTGAGGAATTACCGGAGTTCTACCTGAATCAAATGCAAAGAGATTTAGGCGCGATGTGGGAGTGGCTTCCAAAGGGCGCGATCTACCACGACCCTTACGCTTATCTGAAATCAACCAGCGCTCACATCGAGATGGAAAATAAACAGGAGCCTGCGATGGCGAGCCTGCTATGAGTTAGAATCAACACAGTAATTCACGATTCGCTCGATTACTTCGCCGATAAGACGATCAGGAGTTGACGCGCCCGCAGTGATTCCGATTATCACATCACCCGATGGCAGCCAGTTCTCGCTTGCAACTTCATCGCTTTGACCGACGGGCTTATGTCGAATGCGCGAAGCCGATTCGATGCAGCTTGCGTCG
>DATLXU010000096.1:0-2627 GCA_035575515.1 Blastocatellia bacterium | reverse complement strand
GGGAAGTGATGAAAGGAATGCTGAATCTGATCAAGTATCTATTTGAGCAAGGCAAGTCGTGTGAGGATATTTTGGAGGTCTTGATGACAGCTTGATGGCTACACCGACCAACATCGAAATCACTTACTTTCCAAGTCGTGTTACTGAGAAAGCAAATGATCCGGTAGTGGCACGGCGGATGAAAGCAGGCTTAATGCACTGGACGAGAGAAGGAGCCGAAAAGAGTGCTGAAGCATCGGACAACATTCATCAACAGGCATACAAGTACGAGGACCGGGCCTTATGAGTTAGCTTTCTGTCAAGATTGACTCGCATTCTCTTCAGTAATTCTTACGTGCATCGAAGCATGACGCAGACGGCCAATCTAAAGCATAATGCTTCGATTGAAATGGCTGATCGCGAGCTTTGGGAAAAACGTTACGACACGCCCGATCTGATTCACGGGCCAGAAGCGTCCGATTACCTTCGCGCCAACGCAGGGCTTCTGCCCACGAGCGGGCTTGCGTTAGACATAACCGCAGGCGAAGGGCGCAATTCCGTTTGGCTTGCCGAGCGCGGGCTTGAAGTCGTCGCTTTGGATATATCGCTTCGCGCGCTCGAAAAATGCCAGAGGCTCGCCCGCGCTCGCGGCCTCGTTGTGGACGTGGCTGCTGTTGACCTCGCTCAGTTCGAGATTCCCCGCAAGCGATTCGACATGATTGTGTGCTTCAATTTTCTGCGGCGCGAGCTTGCTCCTCAAATCATCGAGGGATTGAAACCCTGCGGCTTGCTCATATTCGAGACACTGACGATAGAGCATCTTCGATGGAAGCCGGACTTCAATACTGATTATCTGCTGCAACCGGGCGAGCTTGCCGCGATGTTTAGCTCGCTTCGTCTCATCAAGTATCGAGAGATTGACCTTGAAATCACGAGTGAGGGGAAACCGTCGCGCCGTTCGGTTGCGAGCATAATTGCGCGGTCGCTAGAATAACGGTTTGACTTCGAGACAAGATTCTCACATGGAAAGAGCGCACGCACATTGTCCCGTCTGTCGCCGCGACGTAGAACACAATAGAATTGCGCCGCCCGGAGCGATTGACGAAGAGATTCGCTCGTTGCTCACGGTCGCTATGCACGGATGGGAGCCAGGCAAAGAGATTTGCATTGATTGTCTGGGCCGCTACATGAGGTTACGCGACGAGCTTGGTGCTGCGTTCCCTGAGCTTGCCAAGCAGGAGATCAAGGTTGTCCCAACGCCGATGCGGCTCGACGCGCCCGATGAGTTTCGCGGGCGAGGTGTGACGATAGCTTTTCTCGATGCGGGCTTCTACGCGCATCCCGACCTCACGCAGCCGCGCGACCGCATTCTACGCTTTCATAACCTGGTCGAGCGCACAAAGCCTTCGGATTTGATCCTGCCGCGAGTCTCATCGTGGCATGGGATGATGACTTCGGTCGTCGCTGCCGGCAACGGATTTCTATCGGGTGGGCTTTATCGCGGCATCGCAAGCGAAGCAGACGTCGTGCTGGTTAAGATAGGGGTCGCTGCGCGCGTGCGCCACCGCGACATTGCGCGCGGGTTGCGCTGGGTGATTCGCAATCGAGAAAGGTACAACATACGAATCGTGAACATCTCGGCGGGCGGCGATTATGAGGCGAGTTATTTGACCGACGAGCTGTCGCAGGCCGCAGAAGACGCAACGCGCGCGGGGATTCTAGTTGTCGCCGCGAGCGGCAATTCAGGTCATATGCCGAATCACCCTGTATTACCGCCCGCCTCTGCGCCATCGGTCATAGCCGTTGGCGGGCTGGATGATAAGAATAATTTGGAGTTCGATGACAACGAGATGTACCGTTCGAGCTACGGTCCGACGATTGACGGTCTGCAAAAACCGGAAGTGATCGCGCCCGGCATCTGGGTCGCCGCGCCGATTCTGCCCGGCACCCCAACGGCAGAGCAGGCGGTGTTGTTATCGAAACTTGAAAAGGCTAAGGATACAGAGCTAAGCGCGATCATCAAACAGCACAAAGGCATTGACGAAGACCTGGATCAGGCAGCCGACCTCGCGCCATACCTGCTTCGGCATCTGGTTTGGATAAAGGTGCGCGACAACAACGTTATCAGCGGCAACTACAAGCACGTTGACGGAACGAGCTTTGCTGCTCCGATTGTCTCTTCGATCGCGGCGCAGATGCTCGAAGCCGTGCCCGATTTAAAGCCTCACGAGGTCAAATACGCTTTGATAAAAACAGCGGTGCGATTGCCTAATGTTGAAGTGGACCGCCAAGGCTGGGGAATGGTCAACCCTCGCGGCGCAATCGCCTACGCTTTCGAAATGCGGGGCAGAAAGTACGAGCCTTCAAGGCAGTGCCAGGTGGTTTAGCGAGAAGCGCGCTGAACTATCCGAGAGCATCCTGACGAGTAGCAACGGCTCCCCAATCGGTGTAGGTGTACTTGCAAGTCCAGAGTGCCCCTGTCCCGTCGTTGATGGTTGCAGTCTGCTCCGGTATCCGCTCAGCGACCAATCTTCCAGCAGTGTCGTACTTGAACGCGCGAAGCTGGCTGCCTTGATTGACCTGTACAAGATTATCAGCCATGTCATAAGTGTAGGTAGTATCCTGCGTGAGCGCGCCAGTCGCATCCT
>DATLXU010000095.1:0-57121 GCA_035575515.1 Blastocatellia bacterium | reverse complement strand
GACCATCTGATGATAGCGAGAGGAAGCCGTTTTATCATCTTCACAAACATAGTTGGTTCTTGAGTTGAAAACTGCATCTGACAGCCAGTGACAGGCTTTTTCGCAGTTCGTAGCTCTGTTACCTGTCACTTTTCAGTATATTAGCAATGGAAAAACCCAGCAGCTTTACAGTGAGACCGATACAAAGCTAGTAAGAGACTCAATGGGTCCAGGAACCGAAGAAATGTTGAAGAAGTCTCAATGCTCGTAAGGACCGAGGAAGTAGCTGGACTAAAAGTCTATGTATTGATGGTCGGGGGAAATTTAGAACAAAGCTACTCGCCGCTGACTGGCACAACCCCACTTAAGACTGTTATCTACTCAGAACCTGGCGACGCTGTCCCTGTGCTTGTCCAGGAAGCGGTCAACGTAGAGTTTAGAGAATTATCCCATGATGAGACCAGCCTGACCGATTTGCCTGTTCGATTCGATGCTGCGGAACACAGAATGAAGTCACTAAAGGAAGCGGGGCATTATCAAGACGCAGAGCTTCTTTCGCAGTTTATCACCAAACTCAAATTCAAACAGGAATAGACCGGCGGGTTTCATAATCAGTCAGAAAAAGTAAGAGAGCGGCCTGATTGGTCGCTCTTTAGTTTTGGCTAGAGGTGGAATTGTTATATTCCCCGACCAGTTGCATTTAATCAGCGGTTCGTGAGCTTCAAGCAGGCACATCAACGCTTTTATGTAATCCTGCCACCTATCGAGGTCGAGTCTTGACACCTCGCGCGGATTCGATAAAGTTATTGCTCCAATGTTAAGGGATGGCGCATTCATCGAGACTCAAGCGGCGCGGGTCGAGTCTCTCCCTTGTTTGCGCTCACAGGTTTGTTCATAATTGCTGCGCCCTCAGATTTTCAGAAAGTGTTTAATCGCTCGCGTCCCCGTCAAGGAGATTTTTCAAATGAGAACAATCATATTTAGAGCGTCAATTCTCGCTTCGCTTCTTACAGCCATTTCGCTCGCCGGAGTCGTTTCGTCAAACTCTGATGCGGGGCGACCAAAGCTTAAACAGACGCAGAACAGCGCGCCGCACAAGCGCGCAGGCCGCAAGCTGCTGCCGCTCAATCATCGCAGCCCGCGCGCCGCTCACAAGGTATTAATTCCATCAGACGATAAAGGATTGCAGCAGATTCTCTCTTCACGGCTCGCCCGCCGCGCGCGTAAGTTCGGCGCTTACACACTTCTTGAAGTGAGCGATGAAGCTATAGCACGGATGGACGCGGCAACGCTTGAGCGAGCAAGGCTGCGCGACGATTTCGATCTGGTGATGATCAAGCGCGGCGAAATTGACACAACGGGACCTGAGCCGCAGATAGCCGCCGAGCTTCGACAACCCGCTTCCCTTCCCCGCTCGCTTCATCTTGTTCAGTTGTTCGGGCCGCCGACTCCTGATTCATTGCGCGCATTGAAAGCAACAGGCGCGAAGATTATCTCTTACGTCCCGAACAATGCCTATCTCGTCTGGGCCACGACTGCGCAGATTGAGCGACTCCACGCGCTTCTACAAAGCGGCGAGCTATTGCAATGGGATGGCCCGTATCATCCGGCGTACAAGCTCGACCCTGCAATCAACCTCGACTCTTACGGGCAGGTTGCGACTTCGATACAGATTCTCGATACACCGGAGTCAAGCGAAACGATTGCGCGCATCAAATCGCTTTCGGATCAAGTGCTGATGGATGAATACAGCGCGGCGGGCGTCGTTCACATAAAAGTCCGCGCGCAATCGAGCAAGCTCAAAGACGTGGCGCTTATGGCCGACGTGCTTGCAATCGAGCCGTGGGCCGAGATTCATCCGATGGACGAGCGCGCGAGCCAGATTGCAGCAGGCCAGCTTTCGACCGAAACGGTGAACAATATTCAAATCGCTCGCCCGACCGCGCCCGGCTATCTTGCTTTTTTAAACTCGCTCGGCTTCAATTCCGATTTCGACTTCGCGGTTGACGTAGGCGACACGGGTTTAGATCAAGGCTCTGCAGATGCCGCGAAGGTTCATCCCGATTTCCTCAACACGTCGGGCGCGTCTCGCATCGCTTATCTCCACGACTTCAGCGGGGACTCGCACCCTACAGACCCGACAGTTCTTCCGGCGCACGACACAGCGGGCCACGGAACATTGAACGCCTCAATCATCGGCGGCTTCAATGACAAATCTGGAAGCGCGTTTGCCGATTCGCTCGGATTCCGCTTCGGGCTTGGCGTCGCTCCGTTCGTTCAAGTCGGCGCGTCGAAGGTCTTCGATGACGACGGGGATTTCACAAACGCAACGTATGCAACATACATCTCTGCGGCATATCGCGCGGGCGCGCGCATTTCCTCAAACAGTTGGGGCGCATGCGATGATATATTCTGCAATCTCTACGCAGATGATAGCGCCATATTCGATTCGCTCGTGCGCGACGCAGACCCTGACACTTTCGGCAACCAGGGGATGACCATAATCTTTTCGGCAGGCAACGATGGCGACAGGATTGCGCAATCGGTTTCTATTCCGAGCACGGCGAAGAATGTCATCAGCGTCGGCGCGAGTGAGAACTTCCGATCATCAGACACCGACGGCTGCGGCGTCACAGGCTCGGAAGCCGACAACGCGCAGGACATAGTCGGATTCTCTGCGGGCGGGCCTACGCAGGCAGGAAGCGCAAAGCCCGACCTCGTCGCGCCGGGCACGCACATTCAAGGAGCCGCCACGCAGGATAAATTTTTTGCGTCGAAACCGACGCGCGAGCTTGGCGTGTGCAATCGCTTCTGGCCGATTGGCCAAACGCTTTACACATGGTCATCGGGCACGAGCCACTCTGCGCCGATAGTAGCAGGCGGCGCGGCTCTCGCTTTTCAATGGCTGAGGACGCAAATGGGCGCAGAGCCAAGCCCCGCGCTCGTCAAAGCGTTTATCTTGAACTCGACAAGCTACGTTACAGGGAGATTGGGCGGCGATAATCTTCCGGGCGCGCATCAAGGATGGGGACTGCTGAATCTTGCGAGGATGTTTGAAGCGACCGACCGCATAATCTACGACCAATCGCCTGACCGTACATTCACTCAGAGCGGAGGCGCGGCGTTTGAAACGACTGGCGTGATCAGCGACCCGTCGAAAGAATTCCGCGTGATGCTCGTTTGGACCGATCCGCCGGGCAATGCTGCGACCAATGCGCCTTACGTGAATCAGTTGAATCTCGAAGTCGTCGTCGGAGGCGTTGTTTATAGCGGGAATAATTTTCAGGGGCAATACTCGAAGCGAGGCGGCCAGGCTGATTTTGTAAACAACGTTCAGGGAGTGCGGCTTCCGACCGGAACAACCGGGCCGTTCGTCGTGCGCGTTAAGCCTACGATCATCGCGGGCGATGGGGTTCCCGGAAATGGGATTGATCTCGATCAAGACTTCGCGCTCGTTGTCACGAATGGCCGCGAGACTGCTGTTCCCGTGCTTGCGGTTCAACCAAACGGCGACGTGTCGCAAGGTGTGACAGTTCTTCACAGCGATGGCAAAAGCGACGCTTCGGTCATTCCCGGCGAGACCGCGAAGATTTCCGTCACGGTGAGCAATCTCTCACAATCTGCGGCGGCGACCATCAACGCTGCGATCCTTCTAATCACGTCGAATGGTCGGACTGATGGGCAGGGAAACAACTCGCTCAGCGTCGTGCAGCCGGGCGGGACGGCGACCAACAGCGTGCCGTTTGAAATTCCGATACCATCGAGCTTGAGATGCGGTTCGGTTGCTCAGATGGATTTGCAGCTTGATACTACGGTTGGAAGATTCACGCTCCCGGTTCGGGTTCAGGTTGGGCGAGCCGATGGCGCGACGGTTGAGTTATTGAACGACGACGTTGACAGCGCCAGCGTGAAATGGAAGCTGAAGAAGTTCGACAGGAACTCGGCTACGGCCAACAGCGGCGCACAGTCTTATCATACGGTTGATCCCGGCAAAGAGGATAAGGACAATCTTCAAGCGACGCTGCTGCTGAAGAAACCGCTTTCGATACCTGAAAACGCTGGCCACGTTCGATTGAGCTTCTTTCACATATTCAACTTCGAGCCGGGATACGATGGCGGAGTGCTTGAGATTTCAGACGATGGCGGCGAGACATGGAAAGACGCAGGCGCGCTGATAATAACGGGCGGCTACGACGGCAAAGTCACCGAGGCATCAAGTAACCCGCTCGGCACTCGCTTTGCGTGGACGGCGCGAGGGCGCGCGGGCGTCTTCAGTCAGGTCGTGGTTAATCTCGATGATTACGCGGGCAAGCGAATAAAGCTCCGCTTCATAGCGGGATTCGACAACGCCGCGGGCATACTCGACGGCTACAGCGGCTGGTACATTGACGACATCAGGATCACGGCGACGATGTATGCTTGCCGTTAGCGAAGTGAGGCGCGACAAGAGAGCCGTCGGTCTTCAGAAGTCTCTTTGACTGGCGAACAACCGCTTTCCGGGTGATTGTTGAAGGCTGATTGCCCTCTTGTCGCGATTCATGAAGTTACTAGAGACATGTGCGGAGTTTTGTGTTACCATCCGTCGTGGGTAAATGCGCGAGTCGTTGTTTTATCAACCGAAGCCCTCAACGCGGCTGCTCTTCCTGGCTTGAAAGCCCCTGCAAATTGGCTCGACTTTGAACATCAACACTGTGCGCTGATTGCTTGAGGTTTCAGGCTTGCGCGCGCTCGAACCGATAAGCTAGACTCGCCCCCGGTTAACAGGAGAAACTTGCTTCGATATTTCATGCGACGATCAATGAGCCTGAGCGAAGGTCGCAGTTTTCTAGGGGGAAGAAATGACAGGCAGAATCTTACTCGCTGACGATAGCATAACTATTCAGAAGGTCGTTAACCGCGCTTTCGCTGAAGAAGGCATCGAAGTCGTGGCTGTGAGCAACGGCGATCAGGCCGAGCGCCAGTTGGCCGAAGTCAATCCCGACCTCGTGCTAGCCGATATTTTCATGCCCGGCAAGAACGGCTATGAGCTTTGCGAATCTATAAAGCAGAATCCCAAGTCGCGGCACATCCCCGTTGTCCTTCTGGTTGGCGCCTTCGAGCCGTTCGATCAGACCGAAGCCAAGCGCGTGCGGGCCGACGATCATCTGACGAAGCCGTTCGAGTTTCGCGCGCTGATTGAAACCGTGCGTAGGCTGATGAACACGAGCGCGCCTCAGCAAACGGGACCACTTGCGGCCATGCCTGCGCCCGAAGAAGAAACGGTCGAGCCGCTTGAGCCGATGCCTACGGGACCGTTGTCCGCTCCCCCGCTCAACATTGACCTGGCTGCAATGACAGAGCCTGTGCCGCAGGCCGAACCCGCAGTCGCCGTCCACAACGATTCTATTGCATCATTTGATGAGAGCGCGCCGCTCGACCTTGATGAAACTGCGCAAATAGAAAATCCAGGCGTGGCTGAGTTGAACCTCGCGCCGGAATCTTTTGGCAATCAAACGATGGTAATGGGCTCGCCTTCGTGGCCGCAGTCTTCAACGATGCCGGAGCATTTTGCTGCAAACGAATCGGTCGGGCCGCTTGATCTGGGTGATGCGGGCATTCAAACGAGCGAGATGGTTATGCCGTCCCCGGCCAACGGCGCAAGCGCGCATGAGGCGCACACAGTCGCGATTGAGGCTGGCGATGCAGTCGAGCAATCAGCAAAAGGCGCGGGAGTCCCTTCTATGTTCGGGGCGGAAACAGAAGATGTCGTGCTCGACTTTGAAAAATCAGATATGCCTGAGCCGCAAGCGATTCCGAGCGAGATGGCGTTCAACCCGGAAGAGGAAAATTTGTTTGAGATAATGAGAGACGAGTCGCCTGAGTCATCTTCAAGGCCAGTGGTTACAGAGCATGACAGATTTATAACGCAGCGGCTCGATCCAAGCACATTACCCGATTGGAAGAGGACCGACACGCAACCGATTGAAGCCCAAGCTGTCCCGGTCGCCGCCCGTAGCGAAAGCGATTCGAGTTTCACCGAGCTTGCAGTTGATAACCCGCTCGGCGATCTTCTATCTGATGAGAGCGCCGCTGCTGCGCCTGCACCGGCATCTGCTGGCGATGCGCTTGAGCTTGAGTTTTCAACTGAAAATGTTTCCGAGCCATCACTGCAGGCTACGATAGAAATGGCGTCGCCAGTTTATGCTGAATTTCATACAGCAACCATTGAGGCGGGTGCGCAGGAAGAATCAGAAAGCGCGGCTGGTGCGGCGAGCGAACAGTTTGCGGCAACAGAGCCTTTGGATTCAGGTCCCGCGTTCGATATGTTCAGCGCTGGGAGCAATGAATCGGCACAGGCTGAAAACGTCGAGTTGACAGGTTCAACCTTTGAGTTTGCCTCGCCCGTTCAGTCTTCCGCAGCGCAGGAGCAGGTGGAACCTCAAGCGGCCTCAGTGGTCGAGCAGGTTGCGCCGTCGAGCAGAAGCGATGAGTCATTCACTTCATCGGCACAGTGGTCTGTCGAGGAGACGCGCTTTGCGCCGATAGACATCGAAGCGGTTGCGGTAGACGAACCGGCAACTCAACCAGCGATTGAATCTCGCGCTGAGGAAACCGGATTCGATTTCGCTCCGACTGAAACAGATACGGTCGAGAGCGCGGCTGTTCCAATGGTCGAAGAAGCTCCGACTGTCGTTGAAGCCGCTGCCGAACCTGTCGCTCAAACGGTTCAGTTGTCGCCCGCGCAGATTGACGAGATAGTTGCGCGCGTAACGGCTCAAATTAGCGACGCCGTTGTGCGCGAGATAGCATGGGAAGTTGTGCCCGATGTGGTCGAGCGAGTCATAGAAAAGCTCGCGCGCGAATCTCTGGCAAAGAAAATGTGAGCGAGCTTTGTTTTTCAGCCAACAGAAAACACCGTTTCAAATCAGGGGGAGAGATTGTGATGAATCTCTCCCCTTCCCGCCTTAAAACCTGATTGCGCTTCAATCAGAGGCAAGCGCAAGAGATGGAAGAAATTCTTCGAACTGATGCGCGAAGACAAACCCGTCGGCAAAGTCATCGAGCGCGTGCAGCAGATGGCGGCGGATTATAACATCTGCGTCGTGAGCGGCAGGCCCGACGATTATCGCGATGCGACTTTGGAATGGCTCAAGTTGCACGATGTTCCTTTCAAAGCGTTGTTCATGCGCAATGCCGAAGACTACAGGCCGGACGACATCGTGAAGCAAGAGATCCTCGACAAGCATTTCGACAAATCGAACGTAGAGCTTGTGATTGAAGACCGCCCGCGAGTCATTCGCATGTGGAAACGGAATGGGTTGAATGTCGAGGATGTAGGAACGGGCGAGGAGTTATGAGTATGATGACGCTTTCAAGCCTGCGATGATAACGCGAGGTTGACCATCACTCTCTCATCGCTTTTAATTAATAGTTCAATCGGCGGTCAGCTATAAGCATTCAGCTTTACCGATTACTGAGTGCTTATGGCTGACCGCTTAAGATTAAAACTATGACTGATATTCCGAAAGCATACGAGCCACACTCGGTCGAATTGAAGTGGTATCCCATCTGGGAACAGCGCGGATACTTCAAGCCGTCAGGCGACGGGCCGACCTATACGATTACGATTCCGCCGCCGAATGTCACAGGCTCGCTCCACATAGGCCATGCGCTCTGCTACACAATCCACGACGTGCTCATCCGTTGGAAGCGGATGCAGGGCTTCAGCACGCTCTGTGTGCCGGGAACAGACCACGCAGGTATAGGCACACAGAACGTCGTCGAAAAACAACTGCGCAATGAAGGCATCTCGCGCCACGATCTGGGACGCGAAAAATTCCTCGAGCGCGTATGGCAGTGGGTTCACCAGTACGGCGGGGTCATTATCACACAGCTAAAGCGACTGGGCTGCTCGTTCGAGTGGGACCGTGAGCGGTTCACGATGGACGAAGGCTACGTAGCGGCGGTGATGGAATGCTTCGTGCGCTGGTGGGAGGCCGGGCTTATCTATCGCGGCAAGCGCGTAATCAACTGGTGCCCGCGCTGCTCGACCGCAATCTCCGACATCGAAGTCGAACATGAAGACCGCGCGGCGAAGCTCTATCATCTGCGCTATCCGTTCACCGACGGTTCGGGTTACGTCGTAGTCGCGACCACTCGACCCGAAACTATGCTTGGCGACACGGCTGTCGCCGCCAATCCGAACGATGAACGATACAAGAATCTGTTCGGCAAGATAATCCGTCTGCCGCTCGTAGGCCGCGAGATTCCGCTCATCGCAGACGACTACGCCAACCCTGAATTCGGAAGCGGCGCGGTGAAAGTCACTCCATCGCACGATGCGAACGACTTTGAAGTCGGCTTGCGCCATAATCTGCCAAAGCCAATAGTCATTGACGAGCACGGGCGGATGACCGAAGAGGCCGGAGCGCCTTACGCCGGGCTTGACCGATTCGAAGCGCGCGAGCGCGTGCTTGAAGACCTCGAGGCTCAAGACCTGATCGAAAAGATCGAAGACTACACTGTGCCGACCGCCCTGTGCGCGCGGTGTCATACGGTCATCGAGCCGCTTTTATCAGAGCAGTGGTTCGTGAAGATGAAAGAGCTCGCCCGTCCCGCGATTGACGTGGTGAAGCAAGGCAAAGTGAAGTTTGTGCCCGAACGCTACGAGAAGACTTACCTTGATTGGATGGAGAACATCCGCGACTGGACCATCTCGCGCCAACTCTGGTGGGGCCATCGCATTCCCGTATGGACTACCGAAGACGGCAGCTACATCGTCGCGCGCACGGAAGAAGAAGCGAAAGCGAAAGCGGGCGGCAGACCGATCAAGCAAGATGACGACGTGCTCGACACGTGGTTCTCTTCGGCGCTCTGGCCTCACGCGGTGCTCGGCTGGCCAAAACAAACAGAGGACCTTGAACGATTCTACCCGACGTCCGTTCTGATCACCGGGCGTGACATCATCTACCTGTGGGTGTCGCGGATGATTATGACAGGGATGTATTTCATCGGCGAAATTCCCTTCCACGATGTTTACATCTACGCGACGGTGCTCGACGAACAGGGCCGTCGAATGAGCAAATCGCTCGGCACAGGCGTTGACCCGCTCGACCTGATAGAACTCTATGGCTCCGATGCTCTGCGATTTTCGCTGCTCGTCCGGACGGCGCGCGGACAGGACATTCGCTTCGCACCGATAAAAGAAGGTCGCCACCCGCAGGTCGAAGAAGCGCGCAACTTCGCGAATAAAATCTGGAACGCCTCGCGCTTTGTGTTGATGAATATCGAAGGCAAGCAAGGCATCGAAGCGCGATGGATTGATTCGGACGCGCTGGCCGACCGCTGGATACTTGCGGAATTGAATACGACAATCGAGCAGGTGACTGCGGCGCTCAAAGAGTATCGAATGAACGAAGCGGCGCAGACGCTTTATAATTTCTTCTGGGATCAGTTCTGCGACTGGTACATAGAATTATCAAAGCAGCTAGTCGCATCGAAGGAAGAGACCGAAGAAGCGCGGGCCGCGCGTTGCAGAATCGCTTACGTTCTTGAAACGAGCCTCAGACTGCTTCACCCGTTGATGCCATACCTCACGGAAGAAATCTGGCAGCGGCTGCCGCACGAGGGCGAGTCAATAATGCTTGCGGAATGGCCTGTGGCTGATGCCTCGCGCGAAGACGCGCAGGCGCGCGAGCAGATGGACACGCTCATAGCTGTGATAACAAAAGTGCGAAACATCCGATCCGAGATGAACATTCCTCCGGGCAGCCGCTTGAAGTTGTTCATCGGCACGACGGATGAGCCAGTGCAGTGGCTCATTGAGCAAAACGCCGAACAGATCAAGCGTCTGGCTCGCGTCGAAGAGATAAACGTGGCCGCAGCGCTCCCGGCAATGCAGTCTGCCGCGCGCGACATTGTGTCGGGCATCGAAATTGGCGTGCCGCTCGAAGGGTTGATTGACATAGCTAAAGAGCGCGAGCGAATCACGAAAGAGATAACGCGCAAAGAGTCGGAAGCAAACGGCATGAAGTCGCGGCTCGACAATCCGTCGTTCGTCGAACGCGCGCCGCGCGAAGTAGTCGAGCAGACGCGCGAGCGACATGGCGAGCTTACGGCTGAGATTGAAAAGCTGCGCGCGACGCTTGCGACATTGGGGAATATCTAGTTTCTGATCTCCGGTTTCTAGTTGGCAATTCAAACCAGAGACCAGAAACTAGAAACCTGAAACCAGATCATGGAACTTGATCCTGGAACTATCTTCGCCTACGCGGCTGACCTGTTAAAGGAAGACATCGGGCGCGGCGACGTTACCACGCAAGCAACTGTGCGCGGCGGAGTGCGCGCGCGCGGGCGATTTCTGGCTAAAGAAGATTTCGTGCTCTGCGGTCTCGAAATAGCCGAAGCCGTGTTCGCCGCGCTCGATAATTCCATCCAACTCGAATCGCGCTTCTACGACGGAGACAGGATTTCAACAAGCACAGAGTTCGCCCGCATTGAAGGCCCGGCTGATGTTTTGCTCACGGGCGAGCGCACTGCGCTGAACCTTTTGCAGCGGCTTTCAGGCGTCGCGACTCTGACGCGCGCCTTCGTCGACAGAATCGAAGGAACAAACGCCAGAATAGTTGATACGCGAAAGACTACACCCGGTCTTCGGGCGCTAGAAAAATACGCGGTCACAGTCGGAGGCGGGTTCAATCATCGCTTCGGGCTGGATGACGGCGTGCTGATAAAGGATAATCACATCGCGCTCGCAGGAGGGGTGCGCCGCGCAATCGAGCTTGCGCGCAGCAGCGTTCATCATCTGATGAAGATCGAAGTCGAAGTATCAAGCGAAGCTCAACTGCGCGAAGCAATCGAGGCGCGCGCCGACGTGATTATGCTCGACAATCACAGCCTCGAAGAGATTCGCCGCGCTGTAGGGTTGATTAGAGAGCAGGCTCCCGGTACTATCATCGAGGTTTCCGGCAACGTGACGATTGATACTGCGCGGTCGGTGGCGGAATGCGGCGTTGACCTGATCTCGGTCGGAGCAATCACTCATTCAGCCAGAGCCGTCGATATAAGCCTGAAGATTAAGCCCCTGTGAAGTTTAAGTTCGGAGTTGCGGGTTCAGAGTTAAATGCCAGAAGAATTATTTGCGAATGAAGCGATACGCCTTATTTTCAACTCCGAACACCGAACTCTGAACCGCGAATTCTGAACTCCGAGCTTGGATTATGGCAAACACATCGGGTCGAAAACGCCTGCGATTTGATCGCACCACCTTGCACGAAGAAGCGGACGGGCAATGCCGCGCGGAAGTTTTTTTCACCTTTGGCGGGCAGCCAATCCGGTCTTCTGCAATCGAAGCAAACGAAGGCAAGAGTCCCTTGAAAGCGGCTGCCAGAGCCACTTTGAAGGCGATAGAGCAAGCCGTCGAGGGCCGGTTCCGCTGCTCGCTCGTTGACCTCGACCACGTCAACGCGCTTGGCAAAGACCTTATAGCCGTGCTCGTCGAAGTCAGTTTTGAAGGCCGCAACATTCAGGTTTTCGGAAGCTGTCAGAAGGGCGAAAGCGAGATTGACTCGGCAGTCAAAGCCGCGCTCAACGCAACGAATCGCTTCGTCGAGCTTGCCATGCGCGGTTAAGTTGTCATTTGTTGCTCAGCCGCTGTCCGATGGTAAATGACCGGTGGCGATAGACGAGGGACAAATGGCAAATGACCAATGATTGATGACAACCAAGATCGGCTCAACAGTTCTTCGATTCGACCGCCTCGCTTCTACAAATGACTATGCGCGAGAGTTGGCCGCAGGCGGCGCTGATGAAGGGGTGACGGCGCTTGCTTACGAGCAGACCGCAGGGCGCGGCAGACATGGCCGCCAGTGGTCGTCACCCGCAGGCGAAGGGCTTTACTTCTCTGTGATACTTCGGCCCGAAATTGACCCTGCTCGCGCGCCCGTCATAACGCTTGCCGCAGCAGTCGCCGTCGCCGAAACGCTAGCAATAGATTTCAAAATCAAGCCTGACATCAAGTGGCCAAATGATGTGCTGGTGAGAGGCAAAAAGATTTGTGGGATACTCGTTGAATCGGCTATTGAGCAGGGGCGGATTCAATATCTCGTGATGGGCATCGGCGTGAATCTCGCCCAACGCGAATTTGTTGAAGAGATTCGCGACACGGCCACATCGCTTGTGATCGAAAGCGGCCAACTGGTAACGCCTGATAATTTTCTCGCGCCACTTCTCGACAGGCTTGAACGCTGGTACAGAATCGCGATTGCTCGACCACGCGAAATCATCGCGCAATGGGAGAGCCTATCAAGTTACGCGCGCGATTGCGCCGTGCGAATTGAATCTGCTGATGGGATAATCGAAGGCGTAACGCGCGGGCTTACACCTACCGGCTCACTCATCATCGAGCTTGAGAGTGGCGAGCGCCGCGAGGTAGTTTCGGGCGAAATAAAACTGAGGAAGTTCGAAGTCCCGAGTCCGAAGTCGGAGATTGATCGAACATCATCAGCCTCCTGACCAAAGGACTTTTGACTTCGGACTTCGGACTCAGGACTTCGGACTATGCTTTTAGTTCTCGACGTAGGCAACACGAACACGACGCTCGGCGTTTATGAGGGCGCCGAGCTTCGGCATAGCTGGCGACTTACGAGCGAGCGCCATCGCACAGTAGATGAGTACGGCGTCATGTGCCGAACTCTGCTGCTTCTTGCAGGTCTCGAGTCTGCGCAGGTCACCGAGATTGCAATCTCGTCCGTAGTCCCGCCGCTCGATTTCACGCTCCACAAGATGGCTCAGGTCTATTTCCACGTCGAGCCGCTTTTCGTCACAGCGAAAAACTCAGGCATGCCTGTTCTTTACGACGACCCGTCGGAGGTCGGCGCTGACCGCATTGTGAACGCAGTCGCTGCGTTTGAAAAATACGGCGGCCCGTGCATCGTCGTTGATTTCGGCACGGCGACGACATTCGATGCAATCTCGCAAGCGGGCGAGTATCTCGGCGGAATAATTTTTCCGGGTATACAGATTTCCGCCGATGCGCTGTTTCAACGTGCGGCGCGATTGCACAAGACTGAGATTCGACGGCCTGAAAAAGTCATCGGAACGAACACGACCGCGAGCATTCAATCGGGACTTTACTATGGCAACATTGGCGTGGTTGACGGCGTGCTCGAAAAGATGATCGAAGAGATGGGCGCGGGCACACACGTCGTTGCGACGGGCGGGCTTGCTCCGCTAATCAGTCGCGGCTCGCGGTTGATCGAAAAGGCTGACGCTGATCTGACGCTTGAAGGTCTCAGAATAATCTACGAGCGCAATCGAACGGGCCATACGCAAAGTTGAATCAGGCTCGGTTACGGTTTGAATATCGGTTTGAAGAAAGGGCGCGCGGCAAAATCATTCAAAGCCGCGCGCCCTTTTCATTTATCGAGTGAAGGTTAAGGGTCGCGAGTTCGGCCCGTGCGGGTTGCGCACCTGAACCGTGTGCGATGACCCGCTCGTGAAGATATCTCGCACGCGCAGGTTTCCGGGTGCGCTTCGGGCATCCTTGCCGACTTCGATGAAGTTGCCGTTGCGCTCAAGCGTGAAGGTCTGCGCGCCGTCAACGACGAGCACAGCGCCGACTTCGACGTTCGAGTTCGCTGCGTCGAACCTCAACCGCTTCTTCTTGAATTGCAGATTTGCGAGTCGAGGCTCGGTCGAAGTCTCGTTCGAGGCATTGCTCTCGCTGCCCGTCGCATAAAGCGCCGTCACGGTGTAGAACGCAGGCGGCATCACGAACGAAGTCCCTCCCGGCGTCGGAATCAGATCGTTGAACGAAGTCGCGGTCGCCGGAACCACACCGACGATATTGCCTAGCGATGTAGCTGCGCCCGGCGTGGCCGAGCGATAAACCGCGTAACCGATCAGTCCTGCCGCATCCGCAGGCTCGAAGCTCGCCGCTTCAACATATCCATCCGGTAAACGCAATTGCTGGAAGCTGCGATTCACTGCCAGCGCATTCGTGGGCGCGCCCGGCGCGGTCTGCGGAGCCGTCCAGCTTACCTGCACGCGGAAAATGTCAGTCGCAGGAACAATCGTTATCGCGGCAACGAGCGATTTTGTTCTATTAGCAGAATCGGTAGCGGTGAATGTGACCTGCATGGTGCTGCGCGTTGTTCCCGTCGGCGTGAAGACAAGGTCGCCGCGACCATTGCCTCTGTCGGTAAACGCGCCGCCCGCAATCGAGCTTGCAGTCAGGTGTATGTCGCTGTTCGTCCCGTTGAACGCGATGACGGTGATCGTGTTCGATTGGCCAATCACAGCCGTGAAAGAAGTCGGCACGCGGAGCTTGAGAATCTCGCTCTGCGGCGTGCTCGTGCCGCGAAGCGGGATGGCGAACAGCACTGTGTCGGGATCGTTGTTGACGACGATCATCTGGCTCACGAAAACTCCGGGCGCGGCTGGCGAAAAACTTAGCGTCATTGTAAAGCTCTCGCCCGGCTTCAAAGTCACGGGGAAATTGGGCAAGCCGCCTAGGAAAAACGGCGAGGCTGGCTGTATTATGCTCGACACGATCAAATCCGCGTCGCCCGTGTTTTTTATCTCAATCGGCGTGACCGACGAGCCGCTTGGGAAATTGCCGAACGATGGCGTGATTTCGATATTCGGAACGGGAACGCCTATGCCAACACCTCTTAAATCAACCGTCACGCTTGGCGATTGCGGCGCGTTGCTTTGAATTGTGAACGAGCCGGTGAATTGCTGCGCTGATGTCGGCGCGAATCTCACCGTAAGCTCTATGCTCTGAGCGGGCGCTACGGTGAGCGGCAGCGCGGGCTTATCCACAATTGAAAATGGCGCGGGCGGGTTGCTTATGTCAGTGATGACGAGGTTGGCCGCGCCCGTGTTCGAGATAGTGATCGTCCGCGTGAGCGATTGCGAAGCGCGCACCGTGCCGAAATCAATCAAGGTCGGCGTGACATTGATGACAGGGAATTGAGGCGGCGGCGGAGCCTGCGTCGTGTCTGCTGCGATATTTGACGGGTCGGACTGGCCGAAGTTGTTGAAGGCGAAGACGCGATAGAAATATGTCGTCGCAGGCGTAAGGCCCGTGTCGTTGAAGCCAGTTGTGTTCGGGCCAAGCTCGGCAATCTGAGTGAAGTTTTGCCCGTCGAGGCTGCGCTCAATGCGGAAGCCAAGCTCGTTGCTCGAATTGTCATGCCACGCAAGATCAATCTCGGTTGAAGAGACTGCCGTCGCGGTCAGGTCCGAAGGCGCGGGCGGCGCGAGCGGAATCGAAGGCTCAAGGAATATGCGGAAATCGCCCGCGTCACCGCTGAATCCGTCAACGACTATGAAATACGTCGTGCCTGCCGTGAGGTTGCGGCGGACGATCTCAGCCGCGCCGTTGCCGCCAACGTCCGCGCCCGTGCAGTCGGCGCCGGTCGCGCAGTTCGTGACGATATAAACCGAAGCGTCGTAGCTGCCAATCGGCGTGATCGTCACCTGATAGACCTGCGAATCAGCCGGTGTGAATTGATAAACAACGTCGGGACCGCTGCCCGACAGGTTTGTGCGAAGGCATGGCGCGCCCGGATTCGAGTCGCTGGTCGCGCCGAAGGTCGTGCCGATGGCGCTGAATGGAAGACGGCTCGGCTCAATAGTGACTGGCGCCGCACAACTGTCGTTCGCAGGGCGGCCTCTGCGAAGCGCGAAGTGAAACGGTCCTGTCCCTGTTGGCTGCACGCTGTCGACGACGATGAAGTACCTTGTGCCAGCGTTCAGCGTCGGCGCGAGACTTTCGCCCTTGCCCGCGCCGCGAATATTGGCCGCTGCGACGCAACTGCCCGCAGGGTTCGCGCAATCGGTGACGATGTAAAGCGAAAGATCGAACGACTCGCTCATCGGAGTCGCGCCGATTGTGTATGTGTCGGTAGCCGTTGGCGTGAACGAATAGACCACATCGGGACCGGGCGCTTGAGTGCAGCCGCCGATTCCGGGATCAATGTCGTTCGAAGCGCCTTCAGTCGTCGCGTCTTCGAGAAACGGAAGCGCAGCAGGGTTAATCACAGTCGCTGCCGCGCAGGTGTCAGCCGCAGCGGGCGAAACTGTTGATTGACCACTTGCGCGGCGCGCAGCCGATGCGAAGCCGGGCAACGCGAGGCTCGATGCTGCAAGCGCGAGCAGGGTCGCAAGAGCAAGAATATGACTTGGTGAAAAATACCGCCGCGCACTGTGGCGAGCGGGAACAGGACTAGACTTCATGATAACCTCACTCAGTTCGATGATATTTGCCCAAGGGGGTGGGCAAGCACACACGCACCCAGCGCAATTGATGGGGCGGAACAGAACTACCTGCGAAATCCCCTTGACTTTGGGCCTGTGGAGAACGCGATTATAGTTTAATCCGGTGCGCGTAGTAAAGCGGGAAAAGCTGCGCGCTCGCGCGATTAATCGGGCCACAACAGGCTTGCTTTGCGCGATATTTCGGGCGGGTCAACCATGTAATCGAAGGCGAGCCAGAGGCTGCGCGCGTGATGATAAAACAGAATCGGAAGCACAAGCGCCATCGCAAACAGTACCAGGTAAATCGTCTGGTCGGATGCAGGCAACAACAGCAAGCTCATAAGATAAACGAAGAAGATCAATGATTCGGTCAATATCACGTTGACATAGATTGCGCCGACGAAATACCCTTGCTCGCGTTGAAAAGTGAATTCGCAAAACGAGCACTGGCTTCGCATCTTGAACGGCGCGCGGTAAAGCGCAGCCTCGCCGCACGCGGGACAGCGCAGCTTCAACCCGCGTATCATTATTCGTTTCGCTCTGAGAATATCCACTGGCCATTATGATAACTGAACTAACCGCCAAGACGCCAAGCGCGCCAAGACATTATAGCAAGACAAGAGAAACCTCATTTCTTGTCTTGGCGGCTCTATCAATCCGAGATGTGATTGACACAATGCAATTGCAGATGATTTGCTATTGCTTTGACCGAAAGGCGGCTGATGACGAAGCTGATAATTCAAATTCCCTGCTACAACGAAGAATCGTCGCTAGGCGTGACGCTCGCGGCGCTTCCGCGCGAAGTCGCGGGCGTTGACTCTGTCGAATGGCTTGTCATTAACGACGGCAGCACAGATAGAACGGTCGAAATCGCGCGCGAGCATGGCGTTGATCACATAGTCAGCTTCTCTCACAATCAGGGACTCGCGAAAGCCTTCATGGCCGGAATCGAAGCGAGCCTGCGCGCGGGCGCAGACATCATCGTAAACACCGACGCAGATAATCAATACTGCGCCGACGACATCCCGCGACTCGTCACACCGATTCTCGAACGTACCGCCGACATAGTCATCGGCGCGCGGCCAATAAGCGAGATCGAGCATTTTTCGCCGACGAAAAAACTGCTGCAAAAACTAGGCAGCCGCGTCGTGCGCATGGCTTCGAGCACGACTGTAGAGGACGCGCCGAGCGGCTTTCGCGCTATAAGCCGCGACGCGGCGATGCGGCTCAATGTCTTCAACGAATATACCTACACGCTTGAGACGATCATTCAAGCCGGGCAGAACGGGCTGGTCGTTAGATCGGTTCCCGTGAGAACGAATCCTGACTTGCGGCCTTCGCGATTAATCAAAGGCACGCGGTCTTACCTGCAACGCTCGCTGTTTACGATCCTGAGAATCTTCATGACGTACAAGCCGCTCAGGTTCTTCATGATCTTGGGCAGCATTCCGTTTGCGATTGGGTTCCTGCTGGGCGTGCGATGGCTTGTGTTGTACGCGAGCGGGACTCCGCGCACGCACGTTCCGAGCTTGATACTTGCGTCGCTGTTGATGCTTATCGGCGTGCAGTTGTGGATATTCGGACTCGTCGCGGATTTGCTCGCGGTCAATCGCAAGATGCTCGAAGAGATTCAACTGAGAGTGCGCCGCGCGGAGTTTGATTCAGAGAAAGAGTTTTCAGCCGCGTATTCGAGCCTCGATCTTTCGGAAAAGAAGAAATCAGGAAACGCTCGCTGATGAGTAGAGAGCTTTTTGCCCGCGCCGCGCTCGAGCAGATTCCAAAGATTCTCACGCTGCTCGACCGCAATCCGCACAGCCCGACCTACGGCTGCTTCGATAGAAATTTCTGGCATTATCGAATCATTGATTTTCCATCCGGCATGGCTCAGGAGCTGGCGCTGCCGCTCGCGCTCGCATACAAGCTCGACATCCCGAACAATCCCTTTTATCAACAAGCTGTCATCAAAGACTGGGTTGAAGCTGCGATTCTGTACGCGGCTCGCAGCGCGCACCGCGACGGCTCGTGCGACGATTATTTCCCTAACGAGCGAGCGGGCGGCGCGGCTGCGTTTTCGCTATTTGCGTGCATCGAAAGCTACTCGCTTCTCGGATTGAATAATCCGGTTGCAATCGGTTTCTTCATGAGACGCGCTGACTGGCTCGCGCACCATCATGAGAGCGGGCGGCTCAGCAATCATCAGGCGCTCATCGCGCTCTGTCTGGAATTGCTCTCCCGACTATTAAAGACTAAAGAATGGGACGAAGCGAAAGAGCAACGAATCGAGCGCGTGCTTGCGTGGCAAAGCGACGAGGGGTGGTTTCAAGAGTACGAAGGCTGCGATCCCGGTTATCACACGTTGACGCTCTGGTGTCTCACCCGGCTTTATGAGTTGAATCCGACCGCGAAGTTGAAAGACGCGATTGAGCGAGCTGTGCGCGTCGCCTCAGAGTTCATTCACCCGGATGGGTCTTATGGAGGCGAGTATGGCAGTCGCAACACGTACAATTATTTTCCGCACGGGTTCGAGCTTGCTGGCCGCTGGATGCCCGAAGCTCTCACGGTTAACGATAGGTTTTTAATGGGTGTTCGCAATGGGCTTGCGCCTTGTTACAGCGACGATCACATCATCGGCCATCACGCGTGGAATTACCTGCTTGCGTGGCGCGATTATGTCGAACAGCGGCCAGCGCTCGCGCCTCGCGCGCGGGGCCGCGTCGAGTTGAAAGAAGCAGGCCTACTGATTGATCGTCGCGGCGCGGCTGAACTGTACGTTGCGCTAAACAAGGGCGGCGTGTTCAAACTGTTTCGCAATGAAAAGCTCACAGCATCCGACACGCATCTCTCGCTTCGGGTGAGCGCGAGAAAGATTATCTCTTCCGAGCCGAAGGTAATAAACAAAGGCGACAGGGTGGAGATTTATGTTCCGGCGCGAATCGCGGGTAAAACCAGAAATGCGGTCGCGCACCTGGTTGATGATTATGAAACTGAGGTCGACGATAACGAGATAAGAGTTAGCGGCTCGCTCGGCTGGGCAAAGCAGTCGCAGATGACGACAATGAAATTAATCGCCCTGCGTTTGGTGATGCTGACCGTCGGAAGATTCTTTCCGAACCTGATTCGATGGCTGCTTCAAAGGATGCTCATCACGGGAAAGAGCCGCGCGCCGTTTGAGTTCACTCGCGCGTTGAAATGGGGAGGCGAGGAGTTGATCGTGACCGACGAGCTTCGCGCGGAGTCGTGGGCTAACGTTATTTCGGCAGGCATCGGCTGCGACCAGACTTCGATTTATGTCGTGATGAGCCGGACATTTCAGATGGGCCAGCTTCAAGGATGGCTCGACCTGACTGATGAAATCAGAAAGCTCGCGCCCGGCGAAGCGTTGGTGTTAAAACGTAAGCTCTGATGAGGATCAAATAAGATTGCAACAGGTTTCAACAACATCTGTGCAGCCAATCAAAACGATTTGGCAGCGAATCCTGTCGCTCGTCACATCAAAGCGCGTGGCATGGGCCTGTATCGCGTTCGGAGTCGCGCTGCGCGCGGCTGAGTACCTGCTAAACTCCGCGCTCTATGTTGATGAAGGCGCGCTCGCGATGAATTTGATTAATAGAAGCTTCGCGGGACTCTTTCAGCCGCTCGATGCCAATCAAGCCGCGCCCGCAGGTTTCCTGGTGCTCGAAAAAGCGGCCCTTCTCGCGTTCGGCTTAAGCGAGTACGCGCTCAGACTCTTCCCATTTTTATTCTCGATTGCTGCGCTGATTCTCTTCTACTCGGTCGCGCGGCGCGTGCTTGCGGAGTGGGCCGTTCCGCTCGCGCTGTTGTTTTTCGCCGCGTCGGGCCAGGTCGTTCATTACGCCGCGCAGGTTAAGCAATACTCAAGCGACGTTGCAATAACTCTGTTGATAGTTCTCGTTGGACTCCACATCAAATCGAAAGAGTTGACGATCAAGCGCGTCTTGCTTATCGCGTTCGTCGGCGTCATCGTCGTGTGGTTTTCGCATCCGTCGGTTTTCGTCCTCGCAGGCGTTGGCACAACGCTCATGCTCGCCGCATTGAAGCGAAAAGATTGGCCGCGCGTCTGGAAGCTCGCAGCTTGCTCGGCGATGTGGGTCGCGAGCTTCGCAACGTTTTATCTGCTCTCGCTCAAGAATCTCAGCGCGAACCTTACGCTCGAAGCGTCGTGGATGAAGAAGGGCACGTTCATGCCTCTGCCGCCGACTTCGGTTTCGGACCTTGAGTGGTATCCTTCGACATTCTTCAAGATATTCTCGAACCCCGTTGGCTCGCCCTTCCCTTTCGTCGCAGGACTCGTCTTCATCGTCGGCTGCATCGCTTTGCTCAAGAGAAACAAAACGCACCTGCTGATGCTGATTTCGCCTGTGCTTTTTACGCTCGCAGCCTCGAGCCTGCACAAGTACCCGTTCGGCAGAAGGCTCCTGCTGTTTCTGCTTCCGCTGATTCTAATCGTCATCGCTGCTGGCATCGAGTTCGTCATCGAAAGAGCAAAACCCTACTCTGTATTCATCGGCTTCGTAATCTTCGAGGTGTTGTTCTACACGATTCTCTCAGTCGGCGCGCTGGCTCTTTCGTGGAAGCGATTGCTGTTCTTCATTGCCGTTTCGCTTTTTCTCATCGCTGCGGCAGCGGTGTTGTACGTGATTGATATGAGCAAACTCTACGCTGCGGCAATTGGCTCGGTGATAGCGTTCTTTCTTCTTTTGCAACCTGTAGGCGGCGCGACCCGCCACATGCTCAACCCGCGCTCGCGACAGGATGTTCGCCCGATTCTCGCCCACATCCGAGACAATCGCCAAACGGGCGATTTAATTTACGTCTATCACCGCGAGCGCGAACCGTTCCGCTATTACGCTCCGAGATACGGCTTCGCACCAAACGGGTACGTTTTGGGAATAGACGCGCGCGGCGATTGGAAAGGCGGCGTAAACGAATCTTACAACAGAGACCTCGACCAGCTTCGGGGCAGGCCGCGCGTCTGGATTGTCTTTGCTGAAGTTCGCAACGCGAAGGGCCAAACCGATATGACCGAGGAAGATTACTTCGTAAGTTATCTCGACAGCATCGGCGTGCGTCTCGATAAGTTTAAGCGCGCGGGCGCGTCGGTCTATCTCTACGACCTGAGTAATGCGAAATAATAATCTTAATTAAGCCAACACAGAAAGCGAACGGTGTTCTTCGCGCCTCGCATCTGCGCTTTCTTCGCGCTCAATCCGTCGGGACTTCCAGAACGGAAACGCGAGCGATGCGAAAAGGCTCCGCCGCGCCTTGTCCGAGACGGCGAATTTCCAATTTGATTTTGTCAGTGTTGATTGCCCTGAACAAATTGGTCTTCTGCTGTGCATTATCGCTAAGCTTGTTTTGATAAATCGCCGCGCCAGTCTTCGCATCAACAACGATGATTTCCCATCCAGCATCCTTCACAGGCGCGGCAATCAATAGTTGGTAAATCGCGCCGGGCTTGACGTCGAGCGAGCAAAGCTCGACCGATTGGCCACCGCGAACATCAATAATCACGCCTTCATCATCGCGCGCGAAACCCGCACAGGCGCTCAGCCTTTCTGCATCAGTTGACCAAACTTCGCGCGCCTGCGCCACCTGCTCGTCTGTGATGTGGCCGCGCCACTCGCCAAAGAAATAATAAGTCTTTGGCTTGAGCATTCTGTATTGCGGGTTCGTGCCGGTGTAATAAACGCGAATCAGCCCATAACGCGTCTCCCTCAATTCGGCAATCAATGGGTACTTCGCATCCAAAGCTCGCGTGTCGCGTGCGCGCCGTTTGTCATAAGCATGCGGAGCCAGCACGGCGTATTCGTTGCCGTCAATGTCCAGCGCCTTCATCATTCGTTTTTCAATCGTCGCGAAGCAGCGATCATATTCAGGAAACGCCAGCCACATTATTGGCGATTTCATCGCAACGGGACAGACGCCTTCAGGCACAACGCTGCGCAGCACGCTTGCCAGTTCATCGAAGCTGGCAAACTCAGGATTGTTGACTTCTCTCAGGTATCGCCGGTCCTGCCTCGCCACTTGAAGCGCGAAGGCAAGCACCGCCAGCGCGACCGCGACTGTGGCCGTTCGATAGAGCAGCAAAGCGTTCGGCCATCTTGATTCGCGCAATCGTCCAATCAAGCTCAAGCCATCGTTGAACATTATTCCCACGCAGAGGGCAAACCACGGCGTCAGGTGCGACAGGTAATAAATGTTTTTGTGGCTCACGATCAGCGCATGAAAGAGGACCGTTACGAGCGTGACCATAAAGATTCGCACGGCGGGCTTTTCTCTCCAGCCGCCGAGCCTGATCCGCGCCACAGTGTAAATAATCAGGTAGATGATCGCCGCAACCGTGAGCGCCTGAAATATGCGAAGCGTAGTTCGCGGCACGTTCAGAAACATCCCGCCGCCTCGCATCCATCTCACGTATCGCTCGCCTTCGGCAAGAAAGTTGTGCCAGAAACCCATCGGCTGCAACACGGCAAAGTGGAGCTTGTCGCCGCGATTCTGTAAGAGCACGTTCTGGTAATCAATGATGTCATAGACGATCACGTAAGCCATCACGACGAGCGCGCTCAGCGCGAATTGATAGAGCTTCTTCTCTTTAATCACGCGCCAGCCGTGTCGCAACAGCATAAGCAGAGCGATTGCAGCGAGAATGTAAAGCACGTTTGTGTGGCACATCACGCCCGCGCCTGCGGCAAGCCCTGAAGCGATGTAGTATCCGCCGCGCTTGTTTTCTTCCGCTTTCTCATAAAGGTAATAAGCCAGCATCGCGAAGAAGGCCGCCAGAAAATCATAGCGAAGCAAGCGGCTGCGCTCGAAAAATACCTGATCGCCTACGAGCAACAGAACCGCAATCAATCCGACTCGCCAGTTGAAAAGACGGCGGCCAATCAGGTGCGTCATCACCAGCACGAGCGACGCTGATATAAGCATGAAGGCGCGGCCTTGAGCGAGTCCCCAGCCGAATAGTTTGAAGAAGCCGCTCAGTATCAGAAAAAAGAGCGGGAAGAATGTGTGCCATACATTTTCGATGTTGCCGCCGAGATAACGATACATTGGCCATGAGAGCTGGCCTCGATTGAGTATCTCGTAGGGAATCTGAAGAATATAGGCTTCGTCGGTTTCGGGAAGAGGCAGTGTTGCGAGCCGCTGGCCCGCGACAAAGACGAATCCGCCAATGATGAGTGCGAGGATTAAAAGATCGAAGTTATTTCTGAGGAATCTGTTCTGCGTGAAAATCCTGGTTATGGTCATAGTGATCGCGATGCAAAGCACTTCCAACGTCTGTTCCGGCCCGCGAAGCTGGCGACGAAACGAGCGGGTATTGTATCATGCGCGGCGGAACCTAAAAGCCCGCGCCGCCAATGCGCAACCGAAAAGCATATAGAGGATACCAGTGGAATCGAATATCCCCCTGAATAAACCATTCATCACGGGCAACGAGCTTGAATACATCGCAAGCGCAATCGCCGAAGTGAAGCTCGCAGGCGATGGCCGCTTCACTCGCGGCTGCGCGCGATTGCTCGAAGAGCAATTCGGCATTCAAAAAGTTCTGATGACGCCATCCTGCACGGCTGCCTTAGAGATGGCCGCGATGCTGTGCGACCTGCGGGCGGGCGACGAAGTGATTATGCCGTCGTTCAATTTCGTCTCGACTGCTAACGCCGTTGCGCGGCTCGGCGCGCGGCCCGTCTTCGTTGACATAAGGCCGGACACGCTCAACCTCAACGAGTCGCTCATTGAAAACGCAATCACCGAACGAACGAAAGCGATTATGCCTGTGCATTACGCAGGCGTTGCGTGCGATATGGACGAGATTATGGCCATCGCCAAAAAGCATAAGCTCTACGTCATCGAGGACGCGGCGCAGGGCGTAAACGCTTTTTACAAAGGCCGCGCGCTAGGCACAATCGGTCAGCTCGGCGCGTACAGCTTTCACGACACGAAAAACTATATTGCGGGCGAAGGCGGCGCTCTGTGCATCAACTCAGAGGATATGATCGAGCGCGCGGAGATAATTCGCGAAAAAGGTACGAACCGCTCGAAGTTCTTTCGCGGCGAAGTCGACAAGTACACATGGGTTGAGATCGGCTCGTCGTATATTCCGAGCGAGATCGCGTGCGCGTTTTTGCTTGCGCAGCTCGAAGCGATGGGCGAGATCACCGCGCGCCGCCGCAGCGCTTATCACTTCTATCGAATCAACCTCACGCCGTTGCAAGAGCGCGGGCTGTTGACGCTTCCACACCTGCCGCGCCACTTGAAGAGCAATTTCCATATTTTCTATATTCTGTTGAACGACGACGCGACGCGCGATGGTTTGATGCGCCATTTGAAGAGTCAAGGCATTCAGGCCGTCTTTCATTACGTGCCGCTTCACTCATCGCCGATGGGGCAAAGCTTCGGCTACAAGGCGGACGACCTGCCCGTGACCGAAAGCCTTAGCGCGCGATTGTTGAGGCTGCCGCTTTTCGCAGATATAACCGAAGAAGAACAGATGCGCGTCATCACCTGCCTGAGCGATTACCTCGAACATAACGCCAGCGGCAAGCCACAGCCCGCCGCCGTTCGACAAGAGGGATAACTCTGCTATGATTCGTTCGATGCGCGCAGGCGGCGACAGTTTTCAACCCGACCTTTCGATAGTCGTGCCGGTCTATCGCAGCGAGGATTGTCTTGAAGCATTAATCGCAGCGATACGCGACGCGATTGCGCCCGCCGGGCGCGACTACGAAGTCATCTTGGTAAATGATTACTCGCCCGATAATTCGTGGGCCGTCATCGAGTCTTTATGCCGCGTGAATCCGAACATCGTTGGCGTTGATCTGAGAAAAAACTTCGGGCAGGACAACGCCATCATAACGGGACTGAGGCTTGCTCGCGGGCGCTATGTTGCGATAATGGACGACGACCTGCAGCACCATCCGAAAGATTTGCCCGCGATGATCGAAAAGCTCGAAGAAGGCTACGACGCCGTCTATGGCGATTTCAGAAAGAAGCGGCAGAAGCTCTGGAAGAATCTCGGAAGCTGGTTCAACGGCAAAGTGGCCGAGTGGGTGATTCAAAAACCGAGAAAGGTTTACCTATCGCCATACAAAATCATCCGCCGCGAAGTGGTCGAGATGATATGCCGCTACGATGGGCCTGACCCGTACATTGACGGGCTGCTGTTTCAGGTGACGGCGCGCATCGCGCAGGTTCCCGTAGAACATCATGCGCGCTACGCTGGCCGCAGCACTTACACCTTCTGGAAATCAATGAGAGTATGGGCGCGGCTGGCGTTTTCGTTTTCGGCTCGCCCGCTCAGGCTCGTCGCCTGGTTCGGATTCTTCTTCGCCGCGCTCGGATTATTGCTCGCCGCAGCGGTGATTCTCTACCGTCTGTTGAAGCCCGAAGATTTTCCGCCGGCAGCGATGGGGTGGGCTTCGCTTATGGTTGCGCTGCTTGTCATCAGCGGAATTCAGATGATCTTCTTCGGAGTGCTTGGCGAATACACGGGCCGCACTTTCGTGCGCGTCAACAACAAGCCGCAGACCGCAATCCGCGAAGTGATAAACCGCAGCGTCGGCCAGCAGTCTCTGTCTGAAAATCAAAAACTGATGTCGAGCAAAGGGTGAGCGATGGCGACAAGTCTGATTTACAGGAACTCGTCATTGTACGAGCTTGCGATGAAGGCGCTCTACGGTCGCCACTACGCATCGCGCTATGCGGCTGTTGCCGAGCTGATCGCGGAAGGTTCGAGCGTGCTCGATCTATGCTGTGGGCCTGCACTCCTTTTCAATCGCCATCTCAAACACAAGTGCGTCACCTACACTGGACTTGACGTGAATGAGCGGTTCATCAAAAAGTTACTGCGCGCTGGCGCAAGCGGCGAGGTGTGGGACCTGCGAAGCGACCGGCAGCTCCCGCGAGCCGATTATGTGATAATGCAGGCGAGCCTTTATCACTTCCTGCCCGACGCCGCGCCGATTGTTGATCGAATGATCGAAGCCGCGCGCAGGCAAGTGATAATCTCGGAGCCTGTGCGTAACCTTGCGACGAGCCGCTCGCGGCTGCTGCGTTTTGTTGGCCGCGCGTTCACGAACCCCGGCAGCGGCAACCAGCCGCATCGCTTCACGGAAGCGAGCCTTGACGAATTCTTTTCAAGATACTCGTCACGCGTGGCGCAATCATTCTTGGCCGCGGGTGGCCGCGATAAAATCTATCTGCTGAACAAGTAGCATTGCCGCGCATGATTCAAGAGAACAAAGACAAGCGCCGACGGGCTGCGCGCAGACGAATTCAGCGATGCGCCTTGATTGAAACGAAGGACGGCTTTGAATCAAGGTTATGCCTGACATTGCATCCGGGCGCTGACGCGAGCGCGATTAGAATGACGAGAGTCAACAGCAACGGTCTCATCATAAGCCTCTCCGGCTGATTGCAGAGCAACGCGTGTACCGATCTTGATGGGCTTAATTGAATGAATTGAGCGCGCAAGCAACCGGCGAGTGTATCAAGTGAATTCAAACCAGCGCACCGAAATTTTCCATTCCGTTTCATTGGAGCAGAGCTTTTGCAGAATGCGATGATGCGCTGACCGTGAGGGGGAATGACATGGAAACTTCTCGCGCCGGTTGCTATGCTCATTGAGGCGATTTCAGGTTGAATAATCGTATCGTTCACAAATGGAGGATTAAACATCTTGAAGAAAGCATCCGTCCTATCACTTATTCTTTCGCTGTGCTTGCTTGCTGTTTCCTGCGCGAAGACGAGCGTGGGCGAAAGCAGCGCAAAAACCGGCGAATCGAACGCTAACAAATCAGAAGAAGCGAAATCCGAAGAGAGCGCTTCAACAATCGCAGATTCTTTGACGCCGACACCTGCGCCGACCGGCGAGCCTGTGACGTTCAATTTCGTGCCGTCCAAAGGATTGAAGAGCAGTTACGAAACCAGAATGACTCTGAGAGTAAACGTTGATACTCCGCCATCGAACATCGTAGCCAGCATGGGCGGCAATCTCGATACAGAAGTCACGGCGAGTAACGCGGACGGCTCGTGGACGGTTCAAAACAGAATCGGACAGATGCGCATCGAAGCGACTATGAACGGAAACCCGCTTCCTGTTCCGCCGCAGACGCAGGGCATCGCAGGCAAGTCGTTTGCTGTGACTTATGACAAGACTGGAAAGATTATTCGCACGACCGGCATAGGAAGCTCACAGGCCGAGCAGAGCGTCGCTCAAATAATGGAGCAGATCAATCCCACTGAGATGTTTCCGAAGCGTCCGGTCAGAGTCGGAGAGAGCTGGCCCGTCAATTTCGAGATGGCTATTCCTTCGCAGCCCGGCACTCCGAGCATGACAATCAAGGCAAAGGGGACCGGAAAGCTCGTCGAAGTCGTCGGCAGCCAGGCCGCGCTTGATTACGACCTCGCGCTCGACCTTCTGGGAGGACCTTTCAGCGCGAGCGGCGCAGGCAAATCAACTTTGAAATACGACATGGAAAAAGCCCGGCTCGTGTCGAACCGGATGGATATGACGTTCAACCTGTCTGGGCAGGCTCCGAGCGCGCCCGGTCAGCAGATGAAAGCGACGATGAACCTCAACGCGAATATTGATCTGGTCAATCGCTAGATGACGCGCGACATCATTCAAACAGCGAAAAGTTTTCTGCTCGCCTTATCCCGCGAACATTTGTGGCGCAGCGGCTGATAGCTGCTCGAAACTTTCCTTGCTTCGTAGTAGAATCGAGGCCAAATGTTTGAACTCAGGCGGAACGGCAGGAAAATTTTCGGAGGACTCATATGCCTGATGTGAAGGTCTACACAACCAACTGGAGCGCGGACTGCGATCAGGCGAAGCAGTTCCTGGACGACGAGGGGATTTTTTACGAAGAGATTGACATTGAAGAATCACCCGAAGCCGCGCGCATAGTCGAGCAGGCGAACGGCGGGCGAAGGATAGTGCCGACCTTCGACATTGACGGAACCGTCTTCAGCCTGAAGCCTTTCGACTGGAGAAAACTGCAGCGCGAACTTGAACGACTCGGAGTCGAAGAAGATGAATGATCGCTGCCTGACTCCTTGCGCGCGACCTTTGACCAACATCCTGGAATCCGAATGTCTCAGATGAACTTCCTCGAACAGTTGATGCAGGAGCGGCGCGCGCTGTCTGTCTCGGAACTGACCGCGCGCATAAAGATTCTTGTCGAAGGCGAATTCGCGGAAGTCTGGGTCGAGGGCGAAGTCTCTAACTTTCGCCGCCACAGTTCGGGCCACTGGTATTTCACTCTCAAGGACGAAGGCGCGATGCTTCGGTGCGCTTCGTTCCGAATGCAGAACCGATTGATTCGATTCACGCCCGAAGACGGATTGACCGTCCGTGCGCACGGCAGGCTTTCGCTTTACGAAGTTCGCGGCGAGTACCAGTTGCTTGTAGAGTACCTTGAGCCTGTCGGCGTGGGCGCGCTGCAGCTCGCGTTCGAGCAGTTGAAGCGACAGCTTGCAGCCGAAGGCTTGTTCGACATCGAGCGCAAGCGACAACTACCTGCGCTTCCGCGTTGCATCGGCGTGGTGACCTCGCCGACGGGCGCGGCAATTCGCGACATCCTGAGAATCATCAAGCGGCGCAACGAGGCCGTGTCGGTCCTGATCGCACCCGCCCGTGTTCAAGGCGACGGCGCGGGCGCGGAGATCGCTCGCGCAATCCGCGCGCTCAACTTGCGCGACGAAGTTGACGTGATAATCGTCGGGCGCGGCGGCGGCTCAATCGAAGACCTCTGGTGCTTCAACGAAGAGTGCGTCGCGCGCGCAATCTATGAATCGCGTGTTCCCGTAATCTCAGCCGTAGGCCACGAGACCGATTTCACCATCGCGGATTTCGTGGCCGACCTGCGCGCTTCAACGCCGTCGGCTGCCGCTGAGATGGTAGCGATGGCGCGCGATGAGATCGCCGCACGCATTGCGGGGCTGACCGAAGACCTTGCGAACGCAATGCGATACAGGTTGATTGAGCATCGGAGCCGGTTGGCGGAGCTTGAATCGAGCCGCGCGTTTGACGAGGTTGAGATGGCGATTCACGCGACGGCGCAGCGATTCGATGAAGCCGCGCATCGGATGGAACTGGCTCTGGGAGCCGCTTTCAAGGCGCGGCGCGCTGATCTTGCGGCTGTGATGCTGCGGCTTCGCGAAGCAGACATTCGCCGCGCGATGACAGGGCAGCGCGGGCGGCTCGAAGTGCTCAGCGAGCGGCTCGAATCATTTGCGCGGGCGACGATTAATAATCAAAGGGAGAAGTTTTCGGTTGCGGTCGCAAAACTCGAATCGCTATCGCCGCTTGCGGTGCTTGGTCGCGGATACGCCATTGCGTTCGACAGCGAAGGGCGCGTCATCAAGCGCGCAACGGATGTGGGCGCAGGCTCGCGCATCCGCGTTCGCGTCGCGGAGGGCGAGATTGAGTGCGAAAAGATTTAGTTCTGAGTTCCCGGTTGCGAGTTTAGAGTTTATGGCATCAGTCCAGGCTAACTGATATTGGGTCGGGGAAGTCAACTTGCGCAATCAGTAACCCTGAACCCAAAACTCGAAAACCATTAATACTATTTCAAGGAGATAATTGCAGAATGGCACAAGCAGCACCTAAAGCAGAAGTGACACCACAGCAGATCATCAACGATCTATGGCAGGCGCGCGGCGCGCAGGCTCTTGTCGCGGGCGTCGAGCTTAAAGTGTTCGACCACATTGCGGCGGGCAAGCGCAGCGCAAAAGAGATCGCCCGCGCCGCCGAGGCATCCGAGCGCGGAACTGAGCGCCTGCTCGACGCGCTCGTCGGCATGGGTTACCTGAGCAAGAAAAACAACCGCTATGGACTGACTGCAGTTTCAGAAAAGTTCCTCGTCAGCAACACACCGGCTTACATGGGCGGGTTCGTTTACGAGACGAAGATGACGTGGCCCGGATGGGCGAAGCTCACGGAAGTCGTAAAGAGCGGGCGGCCCATCGCGGCTGTCGACACCGAGCAGGAAGGAAGAGAATTTTTCCCCGAACTCGTTCAGGCCATCTTTCCGATGAGCTACGGCGCGGCCCGCGCTGCCGCTGCTGCAATAGTGGAAAAGAATCGCAATCGCATCAAGCGAATCCTCGACGTTGCGGCAGGCTCAGCCGCGTGGTCGCTTGCCTTCGCGCAGGCGATACCCGACGCGCGCGTGACCGTTGTTGATTATCCGGAGGTCACGCCCGTCGCTCGTCGCTATACAGAAGCGTTCGGAGTCGCAGACCGCTACGATTACATCGAAGGCAACATTCGCGAGGTTGATTTCGGTCGCAATAAATATGATCTGGTAATACTCGGCCACATCATTCACAGCGAGGGCGAAAAGTGGGGCAAGAAGCTTATTAAGAAATCATATCGGGCGCTGAGCGACAACGGATTGTTGCTGATTGCCGAGATGATTCCAAACGACGCGCGCACAGGTCCTGCGCTGCCGCTATTATTTGGGTTGAATATGCTCATTCACACTGAAGCAGGCGACGTCTTTACGATGAAAGAGTACCGCCAGTGGCTGAAAGATGCAGGGTTCAAGAAGGTGACTACGATCGAAGCGCCCGCGCCTTCACCGTTGATCCTTGCGACGAAGTAAAACGAAGATGAAAAAAGAGAAGAGCTTTGAAGCATCGCTCAAGGAGCTTGAGGAGATAGTCGAACAGTTAGAGGCTGGCGATTTGCCGCTCGATCGCTCGCTCGAACTATTCGAGCATGGGGTGAAACTTTCGCGCGAGTGCCAGAAGCGATTGGACGAAGCCGAGCGCAAAGTTGAAATCCTGCTCAAGGGCAATGACGGCTCGTACACCGCCGCGCCGTTTGAAGAGAGCGAAGAATGACGAAAGCCGAAAGCGTCAACGAATATCTCACTCGCCGCGCGGCGGAGGTCAATCGCTGGCTCGATTGCCTCGTGCCTGCCGATACGGTGCCGCCGCGCCAGCTTCATCGAGCGATGCGCTACAGCCTTTTCGCAGGCGGCAAGCGGCTGCGGCCCGCTCTCGTTTTGGCCGCTGGCGAAGCCTTCGGCGCAGAGACGGATGATCTGATGCCCGCCGCGTGCGCGATTGAGATGATTCACACATACTCGCTCATTCACGACGACCTGCCCGCGATGGACAACGACGATTTGCGAAGAGGCCGCCCAACTTGCCACAAAGCATTCGGCGAAGCGACGGCGATCCTTGCGGGCGATGCGCTGCTCACGCAGGCTTTTCGCGTGCTCGCGGCGGATGCGCCCGCGCGCGATGCTCTAAAGCAGGTGCGAGTCATTCGCGAGATAGCGACAGCGGCGGGAACAGTGGATGCGCTCATCGGCGGCCAGATGGTCGACATCGAAAGCGAAGGAAAGTCGGTTGATGCGACGACGCTCGAATACATCCACCGCTCGAAGACGGGCGCGATGATTACAGCATCGGTTGTCGTCGGCGGAATTATTGCGGACGCGGCTGATGAGCAAATAGAAAAGCTGCGCGCGTATGGCGAGCGAGTCGGATTGGCTTTCCAGATAGCCGACGACATTCTGGACGTCACTTCGACGAGCGAGCAATTGGGCAAGACTCCGGGCAAAGATCAGGCCGCGCACAAAGCAACTTATCCGGCCCTCCATGGTATTGCAGCGTCAGAAAGCAAAATGCGCGAGCTTGTCGGTGAAGCCGTCGAGATTGTTTCAAGTCTCGGCATCGAATCCGCTATGCTTGAAGAGATAGCTCGCTTCATCATTGCAAGGAAGTCGTGACGCGGCTATGCTTTTAATCTCATTCAGGCTAATGAAAGATTTTCACCACAGAGACACGAGGAGTTTCACGGAGACACCGGGTAAATTGAAATAAATCTCTCCATGACTCCGTGAAAATCTCTGCGTCTCAGTGGTTGGTTCAGAGAGAACATTACGACAATGAACATTCTTTCACAAATCAACGACCCTGCTGATATACGCAACCTGCCGCAATCGAAACTTCAACCGCTCGCAGACGAGATACGCGAGTACATGATCGAAGTGCTGTCGAAGATAGGCGGGCACACGGGCGCGAGCCTCGGTCCAGTTGAATTGATTCTCGGCTTGCATTACGTCTTCGCCACGCCGCGCGACAAGGTTGTCTTTGACATAGGCCATCAGGCTTACGCGCACAAGATAATCACTGGGCGCCGCGACCAGTTCCCGACGATTCGCCAGTATGGCGGGCTGAGCGGATTTTTGCGGCGCGAGGAATCCGCGTACGACGTATTCAACGCCGCGCACGCGGGCACTTCGATTTCATCGGCATTGGGAATCGCAGCGGCGCGCGACCTTAAAGGCGAAGACTTCAACGTCGTCGCATTCATCGGCGACGCGGGACTGACGGCAGGCATGGCGCTTGAAGGCATCAATCAAGTCGGGCATCTAAAGAAGCGTATGATAATTCTGCTCAACGACAACGAGATGTCCATCTCTCCGAACGTCGGCGCGCTTGCGGGTTATCTGAATCGAATTCGCGGCGCGCAGCCCTACAATGAGTTCAAGCACGAAGTCGAGGAATGGCTGAAAGCTATTCCTGCGGTGGGCGAGATGATGCTGTCGGGCGCAAAAGCCATCAAAGATGCCCTTACGCGGGCCTTCATTCCGGGCGCGCTGTGGGAAGAGCTTGGGTTGAAATACATCGGCCCGATCAACGGCCACGACATCAACTCTGTTATTCAAACGCTCGAACAGGCAAAGAGCGAAACGCATCCGGTGTTGATTCACGCTTTGACCGTGAAAGGCAAAGGCTACGAGCCTGCCGAGCGCGACAAAGCCGCGTGGCACGGCACGTCCGCATTCGACATTGCGACGGGCAAATTCATCAAAGAGCCTGCGGCTGCGCCGACCTACACCTCAGTCTTCGCGCAGGCGACGATTGATTTGATGAAGCAGGATGAAAAGATTGTCGCAATCACCGCCGCGATGCCCGACGGAACGGGACTCAGCAAAGTGATGAAAGAGTTTCCCGACCGCACGTTCGATGTTGCGATTGCCGAGCAGCATGCCGTCACGTTTGCGGCGGGGATGGCGACCGAAGGGATGAAGCCGATTGCAGCGATCTATTCGACATTCCTTCAGCGCGCGTTCGATCAGATTTTCCATGACGTTGTGTTGATGGGGCTTGACGTGACGTTCGCCTTAGACCGTGCGGGCGTAGCCGGAGCCGACGGGCCGACGCATCACGGATTGATGGATTTCGCTTATCTCAGGCCGATGCCCGGATTCGTCATCATGGCTCCGAAGGATGAAAACGAGCTTCGTCGCATGCTCAAGACGGCTGTGGAGTACAAAGGCCCCGCGTCGGTTCGCTACCCGCGAGGAAACGGCGTTGGCGCGCCGATGGATGAAGAGATTCGCGTGCTTGAGATTGGCAAGGCAGAGATACTGCGCGAAGGCACGGACGTTGCGATTTTAGGCATAGGCACACAGGTTCATTATTGCGAGAAGGCCGCCGAGAGGCTCGCGCTTGAAGGCGTTAGCGCAACGGTAGTGAATGCGCGATTCGTGAAGCCGCTCGATGCAGAGTTGATACTTGCGCTCGCGCGCTCGCACGGATCAATCGTGACGGTCGAAGATCATTATTTGATGGGTGGATTCGGAAGCGCGGTGATGGAGCTTCTCGAAGAGAACCACCTGAACGAAGCGCGAGTCTTGCGATTGGGTTTCCCAGATAAAATAATCGAACACGGCAGCCAGAGCCTGCTGCTTGCGAAGTATGGGCTTGATGCTGACGGTATTTATTCGCGCGTGCGCGATTTCGTCGCGAGCAAGTACAGCTTCGAGCCGGTTTATAAGCTGTAAGCGGCTGTATCCAATCACGCTTGTAAATTTATCTCAGAATAGATGGCGGAATCTGCTCTTCACAGATTTCGCCATTAACTTTTTGCGTTCGATTTCTCTTCAATTGCAAACCGCTATACACACCTGAAACAACTTTCACCTCTGATTGTGATGGCCGTCATAGCGCGAGCGGTTTCGCCTGGCATAAGATAGCGCCGCAGTTTCCGCAGGAGTCGCGCCAGCGCGGCGCAAGATTATAGCTCCAATAGTTTTAAGGGAGGAATCAAGATGCGTTTTCAGGCGTTACGCTTCAAGGTTTATGCTTTGCTGATATTTATGTGTGCTTGTTTGTGGGCGGGCCTGGTTCCGCAGAGCGCCGTCGGTGACAATAGTCTGGACGAGGAACTCAGGGCCGCGCTCGCTGCGCATGGCTTCACCGGTAGAATCGAGTCCACAGTTCAAGCCCGGCTCGGAAGACCGATAAATGAAAAGCTCGCGGCTGCGGGCCACATGCTCTATTACGATTCGATCATTGGCATAAAACAGGATAACGCCTGCGCGGGCTGCCACTCGCCAACAACCGGATATGCCGACACGCAATCAATCGCAATCGGCATCAACAGCAACGGGCTGGTCGGGCCGAACCGCGCCGGGCCGCGCATACGAAGGCGCGCCCTGAGCGGCATAAACACCGCGCTCTATCCGAAGCTGACGTGGACCGGTCGTTTTGAATCGCTATCCGGAGACCCGTTCGACAACAGCGCGGGATTTCGGATGCCGCAACCGGAAGGGCTGACCTTTTCATATTTTTCGCACCTTCTCGCCGCTTCGGCATGTATTTCGGTCACTGATCGTCCCGCGCTTGTAGGCTTCAAGTTCGATGGCGACAACAATGCCATCCGAGCGACGCTTGCGGCGCGCGTGAACGACATCAAGCGTTACCGAAAGATGTTCGGCAAGGTTTATCCAGAGGTCAGGGCTGGCGCGCCGATTACGTTCGATATGATTGCGAATGCAATAGCCGAATATGAGCTGACGCTTGTTTATGCAAATGCGCCGATTGATAAGTACGCTCGCGGCGATCTGTCAGCGATGAGCGAGGATGAAAAGCGCGGGGCGCTGCTGTTCTTCGGAAAGGCGCGATGCGTCGAGTGCCACGCCGTCTCGGGCCGCTCCAACGAGATGTTCAGCGACTTTGCCGGACACGTCCTGGCCGTGCCGCAACTCGTGCCCGAAAACAGCAGCGTGGCCTTCGACGGCCCGAACGCGGACGAAGACTATGGAATGGAGCAGGTGACTCACAACCCGGAGGACCGCTACAAGTTTCGGACTACTCCACTGCGCAATATCGGCGCTCAGCAGTATTTCTTTCACGACGGCGCGTTCAGTCAGATAAGGGATGCCATCAAGCATCACCTGAACGTCTTTGAATCGGCGCGCAATTATGATCCCGTTGCTCAGCGCATCGCAAAGGACCTGCTCCGAGTCGGTCCAATTGAGCCGATGCTTGCGCGCGTGGACCCTATTCTTGCGACGCCAATCACATTCACGGATGATGAGCTGAAGCAGTTAACGCTGTTTGTTCGAGACGGCCTGCTCGACAAACGCGCGAAGGCCGAGAATCTGGTTTTGCAAAAGCCGAACTCAGTTCCAAGCAATCTGAAACCGTTCTACTATGAATATCCGGCGCCTCACGTTCCACCGGGAGCTTCCTGTCAGCAGTGCCACAAATGACGTGGCGAGTGTGCAGACGGTTGGCGCGGGCAAAAGAGTTGATTCCGCACTCGACATTTACTGAGCTTCGCGTTTTGCCCGCGGCGCTGCATCGAAGATTTCAGTAGTGCCTTCGGTGACGCTTGGCGGCGGCTCTTCAAATGGCGAAATGTTAGACGTGATCGGAGCGGTTGCGCTCGGAGCCGTCGCCTGCGGCTGCTGAATGGATTCCGGCTGCGGCGAAAGCTGGCGCGGCGTGAACCTTTCGGCAAGTGTCGCTATTGATTCTGCGAACAGCGCGGCATAAAGAATCTGCGCGACGCCCTTCATTATTGGTATCAGCGCGAACAGCCACACCCACTGCACAAGTTCTTCAAGGCCGTGAATCTGCCCTTCATTCAGCTCGCGAATGCTGCTGATAGCGCCCTGGTTGATTGCTACCTGACCGAGATAATAAAGCGCGGCTCCGAGTCCTGCGCCGCCGAACAGGCTCAGCAGCCCGTTTTTCAGGTTGTGCTGCCACGAATACGAGAGCCATTCTTTCGGTCTCGGCATGCGAGGCTCGCCCGACTCGCGATGACGGTGGCGCGCGTGATGAGAATTGACCGCGCCGCTAACGTTTCTCGCAAAATCCTTCGCGCTTTTTTTCAATGCCTCAACGTCAATCCTCAACTGGCCGAGCGTGTCCTCGCCGCCTTCGAGGGCTTCGCCGACAAGCTCCAGATTCGTTCCGCACGTCTTGCAAAACCGCTGACCCTCGACTGCCAGCGCGCCGCACTTAGGACAATACATTTCCGCCTCCTTTGCATAGCGAACAGGGACAGTGGCCGTTAAGAAATGCTTATTATCTTCGCCTTCGTTTTACTGTTCCCTGTAATCTTTTCCTAATACGCTAAGTCTAACACTTTCCGCCCAAAAAAGTTTCGCATGAACAGACCGCTTGCGGTCAACTTGCTTAATTCATTCGTGGTTCTCCAAAAGCACAGTGTCGCCACTGCCGAGACAATCAAACAGCGGCTCTGGAGCAACGACGCTCAGGACGGAAAGAGCCTTTTGATAGCCCGGCGGTAGTCGCCCTGCATCAGCGTCTCGTATAAAAAAAGGCGTAGCAAGCAACGATAGCCGCGCTTGGGGCCAGCCCTGAAAATCACTATGCTTTCATCCGCGCGCTCGTGGCCGTCGTCAACTACTCGAAAAGAGCAAGTATGATAAGCGAAGTCCCGACAGCAACGATATAATCCTGCTTAAATAATTCTGTTGCATTCAAAACTGACTTCGGTTAGATTCTTGCCCAGCACCCCTTGAGCAAGTCCCCGGAAAGGCATTTCAATGATCATACAACTGATTATTGCTCTGTTTGTCTTCATAGCCGTAACAGGGATGGCCCTCGCAATCGCGGGCGTGTCGCTTTCCATTTTCGCAAAGTTCCTGAAACGTAGCGAACCGTCGGGCAAGGAACACGGTGCTGTGAATCATTAACTCAATTGGTTCGACTGATTCCCCACTCTTTGCAGCCGTTGCAAAGCCGCTTCGCAACTAATACAATCTTGCGCTCTGTCTGACTCCACTTCGATTGCTTTAGCGGAGTCATAAATTATTTGGAACGCGAGGTCGTATGCAACCGAAGAAAGAACTGAGCGAGATCACTCTGGAATTCCTGCGCAGCCGCATCACTCAAATCTTCCCTTCGCAGATCAGAACCTGCATCGAAGAATTATCGGAAGAGCAACTCTGGTGGAGACCGAACGAAGCGTCCAACTCCGTCGGCAATCTCGTCCTGCACCTGTCAGGCTCCGTGCGACATTATCTTTGTCGAGGCATCGGCGGAATTGAGTACACGCGCAACCGCCCGGCGGAATTCTCCGAGCGCGGCCCGTTGCCTAAACAGGAACTGCTTTCAATATTTGACGAGACGATAAAGCAATCGCGCGATGTCCTCGCGTCATTCGACACCGAAAGATTCTGGGACGCGACCGAAGAGCCGAAGTATTACCCGACGATCTTCGAGCAGTTGCTCGGTATCATGGCTCACATCGCAACGCACACGGGCCAGATTCTTTACATCACAAAGGCTCTCAAGGAAGGCTCGCTCGACGAGCTTTGGATTCGCGCGCACAGAGGCAGCGACATCTTAGTCGGATAAAGCTGAATGACAAAATCGAACACGGTTGATGCGGTAATTATCGGAGCCGGGCACAACGGGCTTGTTACGGCTGCTTACCTGGCGCGCGCGGGGTTGAGCGTAACTGTGCTTGAGCGGCGCGAGGTCATCGGCGGCGCGAGCGTGACCGAAGAAATCTGGCCGGGCTATAAAGTCTCGTCGCTCTCATACCTGTGCAGCCTGCTTCAGCCGAAGATCATTCGCGAGCTTGAGCTTGAGCGATTCGGGTTTCATCTCTATCCGAAAGACCCGGCTTTCTTCACCGCATTTCCCGATGGGCGACACCTATTCTTCTGGCAGGACATGGCGCGAACTCAAACGGAGCTTGCGCGATTCTCGAAGCGCGACGCGGAAAAATATCCCGACTACGAGCATCAGCTTGCGCGATTGGGCAAATGGATCGAAGGGCTGCTGATGACGACACCGCCGAACATCATTCGCCGCAAGCTCGGCGATATGATAGGGCTTGCGCGATTGGGCCTTGAAGCGATTCGCTTCCGCGACCCGGACATCGTTCACCTCATCAAGATAATGACACAGAGCGTGCGCAGCTATCTCGACGAGCGATTCGAGTCCGAAGAGATTAAAGCGACGCTTGCGACCGACGGCGTGATTGGAACAAACGGCGGCCCTTCGACTCCGGGCACGGCTTACATAATGCTTCATCACGTTATGGGCGGAGCGACGGGCATTCGCGGATTGTGGGGATTTGCGCGCGGCGGCATGGGCGCAATCAGCAACGCGCTTGCGATGTCAGCCGAGTCGCGGGGCGCGAAAGTCATAACGAACGCGCAGGTCGCTCGCGTGCTCGTGCGAAACGGTCGAGCTTACGGCGTCGCGCTCGCCGACGGCAGCGAGATACACGCGCGAATAGTCATATCGAACGCTGATCCGAAGATGACTTTCCTGAAGCTGGTTGATGCGGGTGATATTGATGAAGATTTTCGGCGCGAGATCGAGAAGATAAAGATGGAAGGCGCATCGTTCAAGATAAACCTCGCGCTCGACGCGCTTCCGAACTTCACAGCCTATCCGAGCAACGGCGCGGGACCGCATCACAAGGCGACGATTCACGTCTGCCCCTCGATGGATTATGTTGATCGCGCGTGGGAAGACGCGGCTGCGGGTCGCCCATCGGATCGCCCTCTGCTTGAGATAACCATCCCGACGACCTATGACGATTCGATAGCGCCGCCGGGCAAGCACATTATGTGCATCTTCGCGCAGTATGCGCCATACACTCTGCGCGACGGCGATTGGGATTCGATGAAGGATCAATTTGCGGACCGTTGCATTGACGCGCTTGCAGAGTACGCGCCGAACATTCGCGATGTAATCTTGCATCGTCACGTAGTCTCGCCGCTGGACCTTGAGCGCAAGTACAGCTTGACGGGCGGTAACATCTTTCACGGCGATCTGACGCTCGACCAGTTATTTTTTATGCGGCCCGTTGCGGGATGGGCAAAGTACCGCGCGCCCATCGGAGGATTGTACCTGTGCGGGTCGGGCACACATCCCGGCGGCGGAGTGATGGGCGCGCCCGGCTATAATGCCGCGCGCGAAATTCTGTCGGACTGGCGTGGCCGCAAGCTTGTATGAGATGTAGAAACGGCTTCTCATTTGATTCTTCCTGAGTGAAGAAAAGATATCCTTTTTTTTCCACAAGCAAACTTTTCTTGCATTGTTAGGCAATCATATCGCGTCTATTAATTGCAGGCATGCAGCGTCTCGCATGCAAATCCAAAAAGTTAAGGAGGCTGTATGATCAAGAGGAGAACCATCTGCTTATTTTTGTGCTTGCTGCTCGCAGGCAGTGTCCTTGCCGCGCAAGACAAGACCACATCGAAGAAATCCAAACCCGCGCCGGTTGATTGCTCAACTGTGAGCGATGAAATTATCACTGAGAATGTGAAAGCGAAGCTGGCAGCAACTCCTTCGCTGAAAGATGCGACAATCAACGTAGCAACTTCGGGCGGCGTCGTTACACTCACAGGCAACGTGAAGACGAGCAGTCTGAAGGGCGTGGCGACGAGGATGGCGAAGCGCGTTGATTGCGTGAAGAAAGTTGATAATCAACTCGCCTACGAACAGAACACGACGAGACCGCCGAAGAAGAATTCGAACTAGCAACGGGTGAATTGAAGATTATGGCCGCAATGAGGAGAACCGAGCGGGGCAGGTCATACTTGTCCCGCTCGATTATCATTTTCTATTCGGGCCTATTGCTTATCGAAGATTGATTGCAAACGGGAATCGGTTTGATAATAAGCCGTGCGTGATACATGTTAGTGACCTGGTGTGATAAAATCGCCAATGACAGGAGCATCTATGGACGACATCAACAGCAAGATAGAGTTCATTCTAAATCAGCAGGCGCAGTTTGCCGCTGACATCACGAAGCTTGGGACGAATCTTTCGCAGCTTACGGGTTTCGTCGTGCAGATTGCAAATGCGCAGCAAAAGACAAATGAGATTCTCGCCAATGTTGCTGCGCGAATTGCTGACTTGACCGAACGCCAGGCTGAACTGACCGAACGCCAGGCTGAACTTGCCGAGCGTCAGGCTGAACTTGCCGAGCGTCAGGCTGAGCTGGCCGAGCGTCAGGCTGAACTGGCCGAGCGTCAGGCTGAGCTGGCCGAACAACAGGGGGCCACAGATGAGCGGTTAAACTTGCTCATAAACGCAGTCGAGCGGCATATCTCTGATCACAAATAGGCGAGCAGCATCGCTCACTCAATCAGCTTGCCCTTGTCGCCGGGCATAAGCATCTGGCGATGCACCCACAGCGGCGCGTTCCCGTTCGATAACAAATGGTCGTGAAATTCCTGTAACGAAAACTCATCCTTGCGATATCGCTTGTAATCTTCGCGCAGCTTCAAGATGGCGAGCTTGCCTACGGAATAAACCAGATACGTCGGATCGAACGTGCCGCGCTCGGCTTCGATGCGCGCGGGAGTTTCGCCCATAAAACCGTTGTCCATAAAAAACCGCGTCGCCTGCTTGACAGTCATTCCATCCGTGTGCTCGCGTATGCCGACGACGAACCGGCATAGCCGCAACAACGCATCGGCGTACATCCCAAGTTTTATTTTAGGATCGCTATTCATGAAGCCTTCTTCAATCATCATCTGCTCGGTGTAGTGCGCCCAGCCTTCGACGAAGCTGTTCGGCGCAAGCGCCCAACTTTTTCTCACAGGCGATTCAACCTGCTTCAAATATTCGCCCTGAACGAAATGGCCCGGATAAGCCTCGTGAATCGAGGTGGTCCATAGCTGTGCGTAGTTGAGCGAAGAGAGATATTCTTCTTTCTCTCTCTCGCTCCATTTCGGGTCAACATCCGTAATCAGATAACGCGCGGGCAACGGGCGAGTCTCGAACGGACCGGGCGTCCACATGCTCGCAGTCGAGTGGCGCATGAAATCCGGCGTCGGCGCGACAACCGGCTTCTCTCCGGCAGGCAGCGTGACAATCTTTTTCTCTTCGATGAATTTCACAAGCGCATCAAGCTGCTTCTGCGCTTCTGCGACGAGCGCGCCTGCCTTCGGGTGATCCTTTTGCACATCGGCCCACACCTGCATTGGCGGGCGATTAGGATCAATCTGCGCTGCTGTCTTACGAAATTCAGCCTGAGTATTCGCAAGCTCGCGGTTGGCAATCGTCAACAGCGTGTCAAGCGGAATATCAATGCCTTCATCGTAACGCAGCTTCGCTTCGTAATTCTGTTTTCCAATAGCAAACGGCACAGCCGGATCAGGTTTCAGTTGCCGGAGGTACTTGATGTATTTCGCAATTGCATCAACGGCAGTCTTCGTTGATTTCCTGAAATCAGCCTGCAGCTTCGCGTCTTTAACCGAAGCGAATGCTTTCGGCAAATCCGTTTGGATGAAACTCAACGTGCCCGTGAAGCTCTCAAGCGCAATCTTCAAGTAAATCGGCGGCACGCCTTTAACATTCGCGCGCGCAGCATCAAGTAGTCGCGGCACGAGTTTCTCTTTGGCAATCGCGTGCCGCAGCCTTGAATCAATAGGCGCGTACTCAAACATCGCAATTTGAAGCAGTGCCGTAGAGATGATGTCGCTGTAGATCATCGGATTGCGCTCGTAGTTCTTTATCTGTTCAAGCTCAAGCAGGCGCGATTTCATGTTTGACGCGATGATCTGATAATCGAATATGTCTGAAAAGCCGAGCGCAAGCGGCGGAATCTTTTCGAGCCTCGATTGAAATTTCTTTATGGCCGCAACTTCATCCGCGAGCGCCGCGCTGCTCAAATCTTCAAGCTGCCCATCCCATGCGTGAATGCCGCTCGCAAACGCAAGCGAAGGATGGCGCGAGTACAGGTTTTGCAGATAATCGTTCACCAGCTTCGGGAAATCAGCAGCAGCCATCGCACTCTTGTCCTCTGTTTTTTGCGCTCCTACGGCTGGAATGGGGACGAAAGAAAAGACAAGCATCGCTAGGCAGCAGACAGCAGGCAGTAGGCGGCGCATATTGCGCCTCGCAAAGGAAATTTTGATCTGGTGCTTGCTGCGTTTGCGCGCTGTCACCTTCTTCACTGACCACTGGCCACAGGCCACTGACCACTCTCTTTTCATGTTTCCAATAGTTCCTTTGCTCGTTGAGTCGCTTTAACAACAGCTTTAATCAGCGTCACGCGCAGTCCACCTTCTTCAAGCTCAAGAATGCCGTCAATCGTACAGCCCGCAGGCGTCGTCACAGTATCTTTGAGCTTCGCCGGATGCTCGCCCGTTTCGATCACCATCGAGCCCGCGCCGACAACCGTTTGCGCCGCAAGCTCGGTTGCTATGTCGCGAGGCAGTCCGACTTTCACACCCGCTTCGGCCAATGATTCGATGACAATGTATATGAATGCAGGCCCGCTCGCCGACAGGCCCGTTATCGCGTCCATGTGTTTTTCATCAACGACGACCGTCCGGCCAACCGCGTCGAAGATAAATCTCGCAAGCTCGACGTGCTCGCGCGAAGCGTTGCTGCCCGCCGCGATTCCTGTCATCCCTTTATTCAGCAAACAAGGTGTGTTCGGCATCGCGCGAATCACTGGAACAGCCAAGTCGAGATGCTTTTCGATGAATGCCGAGCTTACAGACGCGGCGACAGAAATCAATAGCTGCGACGGCTTGAGCGCGTCGGCGATTTCAGAAAGAACGGTCGGCACAGTCTGCGGCTTAACGCTCAGAATGATAATGTCGGCAGACTCAGCGGCCATCTTATTCGACAGCGTGCCGCTCACACCGAATCGTTCTTTTAGCTGATCGAGCCTGCGCTGATGCCCCGCCGTAGCGACGACGTTTGATACATCAATCACGCCCGCCTCGACGAGTCCTTTTATAAGCGTCTCACCGAGCTTGCCTGCGCCAAGCACAGCAAGCCTCTTATCTTTTAGCATTGGTTGCACTCCGAAACTCGCTCAATCACACTCGATGATAGCAGTTGCCGGTTGCCAGTTGCCAGTGCGTTGCCGGTGGTCGGTCATCAGTAGCAGGGTGCCCGTTTTCAGAAGTCAATAAATCAGATTTGTTGGTGGCTCACAACTGGCCGCCGACCACTGACAACTCCCCTGCCCTGTGTTAGTCTATCTTTCAATTTCATCCAACATTCGCGGAGGGAGTATTTGTTATCGAGCAGGCCAAAGATTTGCAGCAACATACTTGAAACAATCGGGCACACGCCGCTCGTTCGGCTCAACCGCCTGCCCATTGCAGGCTCGGCTGAAGTCCTTGTCAAGCTTGAATCGTTCAACCCGATGAGCAGCGTCAAAGATCGCATCGGCGCTTCGATGATTGAAGCAGCCGAGCGCGAAGGAAAAATCTCTCCGGGCAAGACGACGATCATCGAGCCGACATCGGGCAACACGGGCATCGGGCTTGCCATGGCCGCTGCCGCCAAAGGCTATCGAATAATTTTGACGATGCCCGATTCGATGAGCGTCGAACGCATCCGCGTGCTTCGCGCGCTCGGCGCTGAAGTCATACTCACGCCGGATGAACAGGGAATGAAAGGCGCGATTGAAAAGGCCGAGCAACTCATGCACGAAACTGAAGGCGGATTCATGCCGCAGCAGTTCAATAATCCTGCCAATCCTGCGATTCATCGCCGCACTACCGCGATTGAAATAATCGAAGCGACAGGCGCGCGGCTCGATGCATTCGTCGCAGGCGTCGGAACGGGCGGAACGATAACCGGCGTGGGCGAAGTGCTCAAACAACGACTGCGCAATGTGACGCTCGTAGGCGTTGAGCCAAAAGATTCGCCGGTGCTTTCGGGCGGGCCTGCCCGGCCTCACAAGATTCAAGGAATCGGCGCGGGCTTCGTTCCGCGCGTGCTCAACACAGAAATCATTGATCGAATAATCCCCGTCGAGTACGAAGACGCGCGCAAAACAGCGCGCCGCCTCGCGCGCGAAGAAGGTATATTGTGCGGCATCTCTTCGGGCGCGATACTCTGGGCCGCGCTCAAAATTGCAAGCGAGCTTGACGCTGAAAAGCGCGTCGTCGCGGTGCTTCCCGATCTCGGCGAAAGATACCTCACAACGGACGTGTACGCTTTCGATGAAGAATAAGAAATCAGTCCGCAGTCCGAAGTCCGAAGTCCGAAGTCCTGAGGCTCAACCCGATGCTTTAATAGATATAAGCTCTAATGAGAAGACTGCGGACTGCGGACTGCGGACTTCGGACTGCCGCGTTTGTGCCGTCATCACTGAAGAGACTGTTGCCAGCGCGCGCGATGCGATCAGGCGAGCCGCAACGGTCGCTGATATAATCGAGATAAGGCTCGACTGCCTGCGCGATTTAGATTTCACCAAGATTGATAACCTTCGATTGCTAGTTGAAAACAAGCCGCTGCCGACGATAATTACCTGCCGCTCAGTTTCAGAAGGCGGGCGGCAGTACGTTGACGATCGCGCGCGTTTGCGATTGCTCGTTGAAGGCGCGCGCCGGATGGCTGATTATTGCGACATCGAAGCGGCTCATTATGAAGAGGCCGCAAAGCTCGCGCCTGATTTATCGAAACTCATAGTCTCGTATCACAACTTCATCGAAACGCCGCATGATTTGGAAAGCATCTACGAACAAATTACGCGACTGCCCGCCGCGATTCACAAGATCGCCACGCGAGCCAATGCTGTTTCAGATTCGCTTCGCATCTTTCGATTGCTTGAACGCGCGCGGCGCGAAGGAAAGACTTTGATTGCTCTTGCAATGAGTGAAGCAGGATTGATGACGAGAATACTTGGGCCGAGCTTCGGAAGCCTACTGACTTATGCATCGCTTGAGCGCGGGCGCGAGAGTGCGCCGAGCCAGATTACTTGCAAAGAGTTGATTGATACCTATCGCATTCATAAAATCACTCGCGCCACAAACATCACGGGCATCATTGGCTGCCCTGTGTCGCATTCGGCTTCGCCCGCTATGCACAACCGAGCCTTCGCCGCGCTCGGATTGGATTTCGTTTATCTCCCGATTGAAGTTGATGACGCGGCGCGGTTCATAACGCAATTCGTGCGGCCTGCAACAAGCGAGATTGAATTGAACCTGCGCGGGTTGAGCGTGACGATTCCGCACAAGACCGCTGTGATGCCGCTGCTTGATGAGATTGACGACACGGCGCGCAAGGTTGGCGCGGTCAATACGATTGTGCTTGACGGCGAAAAGCTCGCGGGGTTCAACACAGATGTCGCGGGCGCGATTGCTCCGCTTGAAAAGATGTGCCCGCTCGGTGACGAATCGGTCGCGGTAATTGGAGCGGGCGGCGCAGCGCGAGCTGTTGTCTACGGGTTGATTGAACGCGGCGCGCGAGTAACCCTCTTCGCCCGCGATGTGATGAAGGCCCGCGCGCTCGCAGAATCATTCGATGTCTCAGCGTTCCCGCTCGATGCGCTTGCTTCAAGCGACGCACAGATAATCATCAACACAACGCCCGTCGGGATGCGCGGGCATAGCTGCGGCGAGAGTCCCATTGCGCGCGAGTGGTTGCGCGGGCGAACGCTCGCTTATGATCTGATCTACAATCCGCTTGAGACTCAGTTCTTGAAAGACGCGCGGGCCGAAGGGTGCGCTGTTCTTAGCGGCCTTGAGATGCTTGTCGCGCAGGCCGCGCTGCAATTCAGATTATGGACAGGGCAAGATGCGCCTACGGATTTGATGCGAGAGGCCGCGCTAAAGAAGATTGTCGCGTAGCCGGGACAGACGCGAGATCAGCACATCCAGCTTTATTACTCAAAAGTGACGGGTGAAAATCAATGAAAAGCCAAAAGCAATAGTATTTACCTTTGAAAGAAGCCTTCTCCTGTGTATTTTGGAAGCGTCAAACAAGGAGAAGGCACGCATGATTTCCTAATGCATACCTGGCAAGGTATACGATTGCTTCTATCAATTCAAGCCCGACTTTCGTTGTGCTCAAGCCCGCCATTTCGTGCTTTTCTGTTGGATTGTAGTCGCTTTGATCCTCGACTCTGGCAAAGGCAAGATCAAACATCTAGCCCTGATTGCTCCCGAACGCATTCGTTACTGGGCTTTGGTGCGATTGATCCGCTCTGGGCAGTGGGACGTGCAAGAGTTGATTCACGATTTCAGTGCTCATTTGCTGAAGTGGCTGCCGCCCGCTGCTGATGGCAGGCTCTATTTGATTGGGGATACTACGCTCAAGCGCAAACGCGGGCTGAAACACACGACTTGGACGCAAAGCAAGGATGAACGAGTATGCTGCTTATAGTTTCGGCTTTGAGATAGTCCTGCTTATAGCCAGTTGGGGCAGATACCGTCTGCCGGTAGCGGTCGGAGGTGGTTGACCCGAAGATTCGCGGCCATCAAAACAACTTATTTCGACAAATGATACAAGAGTTTGAGCCGCCCGCTTGGGCGCGAGAAGTGGTAGTAGAAGCAGATGCTGGTTTTGCAGCCAATGAGACATTTAGAGTGATCGAGCAGAGGAATTATAAGTTTGTCTTTGCCGTGGCGCGCACCCGCAAGTTCAGTGACGGTAAGCACGTTGCGGATTTAGTGCGCCATTTGCCGAAGCATCATTATCACCGAGTAGCCAGTTATAAGCCGGACAACCGGCGCAAAGCTTACTGGGTATGGTCTCGAACAGGGAAGCTCAACGGAGTTGGAGAAGTCACAATCGTATTGTCAAAGAGAGGGCATAACGACGGGCCGAAGAAAGTCAAAATCATTGTGACCAATCTCAAAGGAGCGAAGGTCGGGGAGATACTTAGTATCTATGCGCGGCGGTGGGGCATTGAGGTGACGATAAAGGAATTGAAGGGGGGCTTGCATCTTGGGCAGATGCGGGTGACGAAGGAAGCCGAACGGGTGGAGCGGTCGGCAGGATTGAGCGTGATGGCGTATCTGCTGTTGGTGAAGTTGTACGGGCGAGACGAGGAGGTCAAGGAGGGGTTCAGCCTATTCAAGATGAAGCAGAGATTTATTGCTGATGTGATGCAAGAGCAATTGAATCGTTCGGAGCAAAAATGGCGGAGAAAGCTTGAGAAATACAGGGCGGCTGCTTGACAGCCGCGCCGTAGTGGACTAAATCATAATAAGACGCAGTTGAAAATTAATTTTGGAGGAGAAGCGAATGGCTGTTGAAGTAGGAGATATGGCTCCTGACTTTGAATTGCCGAGCCACAGAGGCGGCAAAGTCAGGCTATCCGACTTTCGCGGAAAGAAGAACGTCTTCATAGCGTTCTACCCGCTCGCCTGGACTCCCGTCTGAACGGTCCAGATGCCCTCGTATGAGGCTGACCTCAGCCGATTCGAGAGCCATGATACCCACGTGCTGGGTATTTCAGTTGACTCAGTTCCCTGCAACACCGCATGGGCCAAGAGCCTCGGCGGTATCTCTTATGATCTGCTTTCTGACTTCGAGCCAAAGGGCGAAGTCGCGCGCAAGTATGGCGCATACAGGCCCGAAGGCTATTCGGAGCGCGCTCTTTTCGTTATTGATAAAGAGGGCCGCATAATCTACAAAGACATTCACGACATAAGCCAGCAGCCCGATAACGAAGAGATATTCGAAGTGCTTCGCAAAGCTGCCTGAGTCTCAGAATGATGTTCGATTGCTCGGAGCCGCCATCTTGATTTCAAATCTCAAGTTTGAAATGACGGCGGCTCCGGCCAGCAGTTACTTCACTCGGTAAATTCGCCATGGCAGAACTCTCTCGCAAATGCGTTCCCTTCACTCCTTATGAGCGCGAGCTCGCGCGCGCGACGGTCGCAATCGTCACCGCAGCTGGCGTACACCGCAAAGATCAACAGGCTTTCAACATCGCAGACGAGCTTGGCGACCTGACGTTCAGGATCATCGGCAGCGATGCGCAGGCTTCGGACCTTATGGTCACGCATCATCACTACGACCACTCGGACGCAGACCGCGACATCAACGTAGTCTTTCCGATTGATGCGCTGCGCGAGCTTGTCGCGGAAGGATTCATAGGCGGCGAAGCGCGTGAGCACATCGGATTTATGGGCTACACCATGCAGCTCAAGCGAATGTATGAAGAGACCGCGCCGCAGATTGCCGAAGAGATTGATAAGAAGTCGCGGGCTGACATCATAGTGCTGACGGGCGGCTGACCGCAGGTATGTCACCGCACGGTCGTTGCGGTCCAGCGTGAAATCGAGATGCGCGGTCTTTCAACCGTGCTGATTACGGTGAGTCCCGAAGCGTCTCGGCAGATGCGCCCGCCTCGCGCGCTCTATCCCAAAGATTTTAAGATAGGCAACGCGCTCGGTCGCCCTTTCCAGAAAGAGCTTCACAAAAAAGTCCTGCGCGACGCATTGAGCCTCGTTAAAGAACCGCCGCGACCCGGCGAAATCATCGAGCGCGAATACACGGAATACGGCGCGGAACCATAATCTTCGAGTTTATAGGTAGCGAAATATATTCCGCGCTAACATCACACCAATCCTACCATCATTGAGCTTCATGATTTGAACGCTTCTGATGCTTCTGCTAATTTAGGATGAAGCTGTTTGAGCATTCATTCTTGATTGGAGCTTGTTATGGCAAAAGATATTTTGATACTTGGCGGCGCGCGAACGCCGATGGGCGAATACGGCGGCGCGCTGCGCGACCTCACCGCAAACGAGCTTGGCGCAATTGCCGCTCGCGCTGCGCTCGAACGAACGAACGTTTCGCCCGAACAGATTGACCACACAGTAATCGGCAATGCGATGCAGACATCGGCGGACGCAATCTACGGTGCGCGCCACGTCGCGCTGCGCGCAGGCGTTCCTATTGAAAAGCCCGCGCTCACAGTCAATCGTTTGTGCGGCTCAGGCATTCAATCAATCATCAGCGGCGCGCAGATGATTCAACTCGGCGAAGCAAGCACAGTTCTTGCGGGCGGCATGGAATCAATGAGCCAAGCCCCTCACGTCATTCGCGGCGCGCGATGGGGGCTTCGATTGGGCGAAGGCAAGCTCGAAGACTCGCTGATGGTTTCGTTGATGGATTCATACTGCGGCTACTACATGGCGCAGACCGCGGAAAACCTCGCGCGCAAATACGACATCACGCGCGAAGAACAGGACGAATTTGCGCTCACGAGCCAGAAGCGCGCGGCTGCTGCATGGGAAGCGGGCCGCTTCAACGATGAAATCATCCCCGTTGAAATCAAAGGCAAAAAGGGCGTGACGCTGTTCGAGCGCGACGATCACCTGCGGCCTGACACGACGATGGAAGGGCTGGCAAAGCTCAAGCCCGCATTCTCAAAAGACGGGTTCGTAACGGCGGGCAACGCATCAGGCATTGTTGACGGGGCGGCCTGTGTTGTCATTGCCGACGAAGAGACGGCGCGAAAAACAGAATCGCGCCCGCTCGGTCGAATAGTCTCGTGGGCCGTCGCTGGCGTGCCGCCTGAGATAATGGGCATCGGTCCAGTTCCCGCATCGCAGCAGGCGCTCGCAAAAGCCGGTCTCACGCTGAACGACATTGATTTAATCGAAGTGAACGAAGCATTCGCGGGCCAATACCTTGCAGTTGAGCGCGAGCTTGGGCTTGATCGTGAAAAGACCAATGTCAATGGCGGCGCAATAGCTCTCGGCCACCCGCTCGGCGCATCGGGCACAAGGCTTGTTCTAACGGTTCTTCTTGAATTGAGAAGGCGCGGCAAAAAATACGGCCTTGCGACAGCCTGCATAGGCGGCGGTCAGGGCATAGCAATGATTGTTGAAGCGTTCTAATCAGGGGTCAGGGGTCGGAGGTCAGGACAGTAGCCGACTTGAAATAGGCTCCCAGAGCCGGTTTCAAGCCAACAGCCATTCTGACCCTGCCCCCTGACTCCCGGCCCCTGCCCCCTGATTTACTTTGGAGCCAACTGTCAACGAGCCACGATTCAGAGTCTGCCCCGGCTGCGGCAATCTCGTTCCCGCCGATAGAGCCGATTGTCCCTACTGCGGATTCAATTCCGTTGAGGTCATGGTCGCCCAACAGGAAGAAGCGAAGGGACGGCGATTCTTTAACGCTCTCATCACACGCTCGAATCCTTTCACGTTAATCATCATCGGCATCAACGTCGGCGTATTCTTCCTCGAATGGCTTGCGGGCGGAATGGGCGCGACCGAAGCCGACCCTGTTACGCTCGCCGCGTTCGGCGCGAAGGTGAATTCTCTCATCGCGCGCGAGCACCAGTACTGGCGGCTCATCACGATGATGTTTCTCCACATCGGTTTTCTTCATCTTCTATTGAACAACTACGCGCTGTGGATAATCGGGATGGAGATCGAAAGAATTTACGGGTCGGCTCGCTTCGTCATCCTCTATCTATTGACCGGACTGGTCGGCTCGGTTGCGAGTTACTTTTCGAGCGACAATCTTTCTGCCGGAGCATCGGGCGCGATCTTCGGATTGTTCGGCGTGATGGCTACTTTCGCATTTCGATATCGAAGAGAGATTCCCGAACAACTTAGCAGAGAGATCAAGCGGCGCGTTATTCCCATCATCGCCATCAACCTGGCGTTCGGTTTTTCCGTGAGCATCATAGACAACGCGGCTCACATTGGAGGGCTTGTGTCGGGCATTCTGCTTGCGCTCGTGATTCCATACAAGCGGCCACAGGAAAGAGTGACGGCTGGCGTTTGGCGAGCGATTCAGATTTTGCTGATGGGTGTTGTGCTCTATTCGTTCATCTCAGCGTTTGCAAACTACAACGGGCCGAAACTGAGCTTCGACAATCTGGCAATGAACCCTTCGGAGCGCGCGAAGGATTACGATGATCGGATGACTGCGGCCAATGAGGCGCTTGTTGAAACGTTCAATTCGTTCGAGAAAGTTCTGCAAGAAAGAGACGCTGGCGCGGATACGAAGCCTGCGCTCGAAGCAGCCGAGCGCGGGATTGAACAGATAAAGGATCTGCCCAGGACCAATAACGAGCATTTCGACCGCCAGCGCGACCAGATGCTTGAGTTGCTGATTAAGCAGAAAGAGTTGATTGAGCAATTCAATCAGATGAAGTCAAAGGACTGGACAAGAATCGAAGAGGCCGAGGAGCGTTTGACCAAACAGGCCGAAGATTATGGTCTGGTCACGCGCGACCAGAAACATCAAAAGGAGCAAGGCGATTGACCGTCGGCTTAGGCGCTCTTTTATTCATTCATAATCATCCGAACGATAGACGATCAATCAAGTGCGATAGCTGTAGAAAGCGAATTGCGAAAAAATTGACACCTATGAGAGCCTAATGTAGGATATGGCTCGCCAAGCGGCCTCTGATTGCTCCGGTGGGAGACCTTTGATGAAACAATGCCCAGAATGCAAGAGAGAGATGAAAGACCAACTGTCTTTCTGCCCGTTCGACGGGCAACCTCTCCTTTCAGTTGAGGCTACCGATAAGTTGATTGGTCTCATACTCGACGACAAGTACCGCATCGAAGAGAAGATCGGCATAGGCGGGATGGGCAAGGTTTACAAGGCGACCCACATCCACATGGACCACACGGTTGCAATCAAGATACTCCACTCTCATCTTGCTTCCGACACAATGGCGCTCGAACGATTCCGCAGAGAAGCGCGGGCGGCGGCTCTGCTGCGCCACCCGAACGCCGTGGCCGTGACGGATTTCGGAGTGACAAAAGAAGGCGGCATCGCTTATCTCGTGATGGAGCTTCTCGAAGGCGAAGAGTTGAGAGAGAGGATCAAGCAGGAGCGATACCTCGATTTTGAAGAGTGCTTCATCATAACGCAGCAGATTTGCCAGGCGCTTCATGCAGCGCACTCGAAGGGGATAATCCATCGCGACCTTAAACCCGATAATATCTGGCTTTTGAAATCAGAGAACGGCCTCGACCATGTGAAGGTGCTCGATTTTGGCATCGCCAAGCTGAAGACATCTAATGTAGAGAATCTCACTCAGCAGGGGATGATCGTCGGGACTCCATATTATATGTCGCCCGAGCAGTGCCTGGGCGACGAGCTGGACGCGCGCTCTGATATTTACAGTCTCGGAATAATCATCTATGAGATGTTGACCGGCCAGGTTCCCTTTCAGGCTTCGACGCCGATGGGCGTTGCATTGAAGCAGACGCACGAACCGCCGAAGCCGCCGCACCAGTTGCGTCCCGGACTGCCTGAGCCGATTGAAAACGTCGTGCTGCGCGCGTTAAGAAAGAAGCGCGAAGACCGGCCCTCGACCGCAATTGAACTCGCGCAGGAATTTGAAACGGCATTATTCCATGCAGGCATAGAGCTTAAGCTGCTCGGAACGAGAACGCCTCAAACCGGCTTCACGTTGAATACGCCAACAGACCAGAGCTACAGGACGCCTCCGCCGCCGCCTCAAGCTGGCGTTCCTGACATATCTATGGGGCAAGTGGGCGCGGCAGGCGCGGCTTCGGCTGCAACTCCATGGTCAGGCGGGCCACAACAGGCTGGCATCACAACACCGGGACAAGTTGATATGTCCAGGCAATCCGGCAGCCAATCGCAAGCTGGTCGCGTCCCGGCCATAATCAGCGAGCCGCCAAAATCGAGGAGGGGTCTTTTTATCGCCTTCGTCGCTCTTTTAATAGTTGGAGCAATCGTAAGCATATATTTTTTGACGCGGCCAAAACAGGCTCAATTGAATAAGACCGCGAGCGGCGGCGAAGCCGACAGCAAAACGGGGACAAAGAGCGAACCGAGAGCGATACCGCCTGCGCCAGCCGGTATGGTGCTGGTGACCGGCGGCACGTTTTTAATGGGCAATCCGAAGGGCGACGAATTTGAGCAGCCAGTCCGCCAAGTACCGGTCAACTCTTTCTACATGGATCAGTATGAGGTGACCAACCGGGATTACTATAAATTCGTCGTTGAAAAAAAATACTCTCGATGGCCGGAAGGCTGGCCTGATGAATGGAAGGCGGGCAAGTTCAAACCGGGCGAAGGTGAGCGGCCTGTAACAGTAATCAGTTGGACTGATGCGCAGGCTTATGCTCAATGGGCTGAAAAACGGCTCCCGACAGAAGTCGAATGGGAGTACGCTGCGCGAGGCAGTGATGGCAGGCTCTACCCTTGGGGCAAAGAGTTCAAGCCAAATCTTGCGAACATAAATGGGCAGAAAGCGACGGCGGTCAATGCCTTTTCGAGTGATAAAAGTCCATTCAATGTTATCGGCATGGCTGGCAATGTATCGGAATGGACAAGCTCAGTGGACACTAACACGGGCAAGGTGATTGTGCGCGGGGCGAACTATGAAAACCCGTCCGAGTTTGCCAATTTCAAAGGCACAGTTGCGGAATTTGCGAGAGTGACGAGAAAGCTGCGCGTCCCGCCTGATGCGATGCTTCCAACTATAGGGTTTCGCTGCGTGAGGGACGTGCCTCAGCAATGAGATCATTTCGCGGCGTGTGCGCGGACCTGTTCGGATAAAGTTAGCAACCACGCCGTCGTAGCCTGCGACAAAATTCCCTTCCTTTTCAAATAAAACCGATTGTCATCGCTCAGATATTGTGTTATAGCATGACGTGCCGTGGTCCGAAGTTGAAATGTTTCTCCACATTCTGCCATTTAATGGCGAACGATCATTTTTGACCTGATAGACTCAGCAGAGGATTACAAAACGTCAATCCTCAAGCGCTTACCGGTATGAAACGAGCAATATCATCCTCACATCCATTTCGGTGGCTATTCGTATTTGCGATAGCGGCATGTGTGGTCGCGCCTCAGGCCTTTTCGCTGCAAGACGTTATTATCAATCGCAAGGAAAAGACCACTCCTGCGAAACCGCCGCAGCCCAGAGGAGATGTGAAGGCGAAGCTTCCAACCAACGGCGTGCTTTTCGTGATAACCGACCCGCCTGACGCGAAAGTCGTAATCAAAGATGCAAGAGGGATCGTTCGAGCCAACCATCAGGCAAAAGATGGCGAGTTCCGCGCAGAGCTTCCGCGAGGCAGGTATTTGGTGGAGGTCTCAGCCAGCGGCTACGAAGCAGCCTCTGCGAAAGGGCCTGTTGATATAAAGCCCCCTCAGGCAAACATCGTGCAAATAGAGCTTACGCCTCTGACCGGCTCGCTCGTCATTGGCCCGGTTGTGTCCGAAGCTTTGATACTTCTGAACGGCAAAAAGCCCGAAGCTTTCGGCGCGAAGATCAACATAAAGAAGAATGAGAACCAGATCGAGATTGAAAATGTGCCTAAAGGCTCTTATACGATTCATATTGAGCAGCCGAATTACCTGCCGCTTGACAGGGTAAACGTCAGGGTTGAAGGCGGTTCTGTTACGACATACACGCCTGTATTTCGCGAGGCGGTCGCAGAGCTTGAGGTCATCACCGATTCATCAACGAAGGTCTATCTGGATAATATGCAGATAGGCGAGACCAGCCCTGAAGGCAGATTGCGATGGCCGAATGTCAAGATAGGCACGCACGAAATTCACCTTGTCAGAGACGATTGCGAAGACTACAAGGAGACGTTTGTGTTTGAAGCGGGCAAGCGCGTTGTGCTTGAAAAGAAGCTCACGCCAAAGGCTACGTCTGCCGCATTCACAGATGATTTTGCAATCGGCATGGGCAAATGGACGGCGCCGCCGACCGGTTTTAGCCGCAAAGCAGGTCGCCTCGAAGTCGCCAACGCCACGACCGTCGCATTCGCAACCGGGTATAACTACCGAGACTTTTACATGACGTTCTATTTGAAGATGGTCAATGATGGGGGCGCTGCCTGGGCGGTTCGCGTGAAGGACACGAGCAATTACTATCTCTTCTACCTGTCCGGACCGGGGGGATTATTTCCGAAGAGATTTAATGCGTATATAGTTCGCGATAACAAGTTCGACCCGCAGAACCCCATCGTCTCGTTTTCGGTCCTGCCAGAGATCAAGGCCGGGGGCGAATATACAATTGAGATAAACGCTTCAGGAAGTGAAATAACGCATAAGATCACACCCGCTGCGACAGGGGTGACCGAAAATCTCGGAGTCTTCAAGGACCCGAACAATCTCTTCACTATAGGGAGTATAGGATTCCGCAGCGTCGCATCGGAGGTCTTCTCCGTTGATGACATAATCGTGCAACCGCCGCGCTAGCGCGAACAGTTGAGCCGCAACGGTTCCGCGCAAGCATTGACTGACAGGCGACTACATACCGGCCCTTTATTTCGACAGTCGCCGCAACTTCCAGGCCTCAACGGCGCTTTCAACGAGAAAGCAGGTCTTCGCGGCTAATTTTGCAATGTTAGAGCCGTATTTTTCGTCTTGTTAAAATGGGAAATCCATAAGCAATGGACGAAATACCGACAAAGCAGCACAGGTCGCACGACCCGCGCTTGACACTCAGTTCAAACCAGCCTCTCTACAGGCTTTTTATGGGGGATATATGCGAGAATTCATGCCAACATCACTGAGGAAGTTTTTCGCTATTGCCAGCATAGCTTTTATGCTTTTAAGTATTGCATCAGTCAAAGCGTCAAGGGCGCAAGTTTCAGGTGAACTAATCGGCAAAGTATTCGACGCGGCGGGTCACCTTCTGCCGGAGGTTAAAGTCACCATCACAAACGTTGAAAGCGGGAACTCGGTTGCGGTAGTAACGGATGAGAACGGCACTTATCGCCGTCCTTTTCTGTATCCCGGCACCTACACGGTAACTGCCTCCAAGCAGGGCTACAGCGATGCCACCGTAACCATTCGAGTGCCGCTCAATCAGACCACTGAGATCAGGCCTCCGGATATTACGATTCGGCCCGCTGGCACAAGTGATACAACGACGCAATCTCAAGCGAAACAACCACCGAGCACTCAGCAGCCATCCGCTCAGGGCGCGCAAACAGAATCGGCTTTGCTTGTGAATAAAACTGATGTGACGCGCGGAGGCAACTTCACCGCGCTTCAGCTATGGACATTGCCTTTAGGCGGCGGCAATACGATGCGCTCTTTTGACGAGTTGGCGTTTCTGCTTCCGGGCGTAGCGCCGCCTCCTTACACGCCCGGAGCCAAGGGACCGGGAGTAGGTTTCGGCATAGGCTCTGCGGGCCAGTTCTCGGTTAATGGCATGCGCGCTCGCTCAAACAACTTCAACATTGATGGCTCAGATAATAATGACCCCGATGTAGGGGTTCGCCGCCAGGGGTTTGTCGCGCTCGTTCCGCAGCCAATCGAGTCCGTTCAGGAGTTTCAAATTTCGACTTTGCTATGGAACGCCGAGTTTGGCCGCAACTTCGGATCGCAGGTGAACGCCGTGTCGAGATGGGGCGGCAATCAGTTTCATGGGCAAGCATACGGATACTTAACGCATAACAAACTGAACGCGCGAAACGCATTTGATTTTCTCGGCGGCGCTTCAGACGGCGAAGACCCGCTCACGCGCACGCAGGCGGGATTTGTGTTTGGCGGCCCGATCAAACGCGACCGCGCTCAGTTCTTCGCTAGCTACGAACACTTGAGCATCCGGTCTTCGACCGAGCAACATTTTGCAGTGCCCACGGCAGAAGATCGCCTTTTCACATTAACGCCAGCTTTCACTATACAGGGTCCGGGAGGAGGTTTAAGTTCGTTTACAACGACCCGCGGCGCGACGCCGATCGGCCAGAGCATCTTCTCGTTCTTCCCCTTGCCTAATAATGCTGGCGGCCCATTCGGCGTGAATACTTACACGGCCATTCTGCCTGCCGACGGGGACGGCTCGGTTGCTTCGTTCATGGTTACGGATCGCCTCACTGCGAACAACACGCTTAGCGGGCGCTATAACTTCACGGACGACAATCGCATCCTGCCGAGCGTCAATCAGGCA
>DATLXU010000094.1:0-10397 GCA_035575515.1 Blastocatellia bacterium | reverse complement strand
AAAATATCGCCCTTCTTTATCCCCGCCGCGATAGTCAATCTCGCCGCAGGGCAGGTTTCGATTCGCTTCGGCATGAAGGGACCGAACTCGGCTACCTGCACCGCCTGCTCGACGGGTGCGCACGCCGTTGGCGACAGCTTCAAGATAATTGAGCGCGGCGACGCCGACGCGATGCTGTGCGGCGGCGCAGAAGCGGCAATCACGCCCATGGGAGTCGGAGGTTTCGCTGCGATGCGCGCGCTTTCAACGCGCAACGACGAGCCTGAGCGCGCCAGTCGCCCGTTCGATGCTGACCGCGATGGATTCGTGATTGGCGAAGGCGCAGGGATACTGATTCTTGAAGAGCTTGAGCACGCTCGCCGTCGCGGCGCGAAGATTTACGCCGAAGTCGTTGGTTATGGAATGTCGAGCGACGCATTTCACATCACGCAGCCTTCGGAAGACGGCGACGGCGCGGTTCGCGTTATGATGAACGCTATTAAGGACGCGGGCATCGAGCCGCACGAAGTTGATTACATCAACGCGCATGGCACTTCGACTTTTTACAACGACAAGCTCGAAACGATGGCCATCAAGCGGGTCTTCGGCGACTCGGCCTATTCGATACCCGTAAGCTCTACGAAGTCAATGATGGGCCATTTGCTTGGCGCTGCCGGAGGCGTCGAAGCAGGGATAATCGCTCTCGCGCTTCGCGATCAGGTGTTGCCGCCGACGGCAAATTACGAGAAGCCCGATCCAGAGTGCGACCTCGATTATGTGCCGAACACGGCTCGGCGCGCGGATGTCAAGTACGCGCTGTCGAATTCGTTCGGCTTCGGCGGGACAAACGCCGCGCTGCTGATGAAGCGGTACGAAGGCGAAAAGTAAATCTCTCACGCTGGTAAGTGTCTACAATGCAGGTTGTGTCGTATGGGCAGCCCCCGTGGCTGCCCGAATCGCGCAACGCGCGATGATGTCCATTGTGCTTCGCACAATTCGGGCAGGGACAGGCCCTGCCCCCACAGCATTCATAGAGGATAAACATGAACATTGTCGTTTGTTTGAAGCAGGTTCCCAAGAAGGACTCAATCCTGAGAATCGCGCCCGATGGCCGTTGGATTGACGAGCGCGACCTCAGCTACGAGATGAGCGAGGCCGATGCCTATGCGCTCGAAGAGGCATTGCGCCAGAAAGAGAAACACGGCGGCGAAGTCATCGTCGTATCGCTCGGCCCTGAGCGCGTTCGCCAGTCAATCAAAGAGGCGCTCGCGAAAGGCGCAGACCGTGCCATTCACCTGTTCGATCCTATCTTCGACAACGCAACCGACGCGGCTTCGATTGCGAAAGCCATAGCCGCTGCGCTCAAGAACGAGAAGTTCGATCTAATCTTCACAGGGCTTCAATCGGACGATTACGGCTATGCGCAGGTCGGTCTCATCATCGCCGAGCAGTTGGGCCTTCCGTCGGCGACCATCGTGATGGAAGTTCAGCCGGAAGAGGGCGGCGTGAGGGTGAAGCGCGAGCTTGAGTCGGGCTGGTTTCAGTGGGTGCGCGTGCCTATGCCTGCGCTGCTGACGATTCAATCGGGCATCAATCAGCTTCGTTACGCGACGCTCAAGGGCATCATGGCCGCGAAGAAAAAAGAGATTCGCGAAGTCAAAGCCGCTGATTTAGGGCTGACGGCTGACGACCTGAAACCGCAGCAGGTCATTGAGCGCGCGTACCTGCCCGAAAAAGCCAAGCAGACGGAATTCATCGAAGGCAAGCCCGCCGAAGTCGCGGCGAAACTGGTCGAAAAGCTGCGCTTCGACGCGAGAGTCATCTGATTGCGGATTGTGGATTTCGGATTGCAGATTTGAGATTGATGATTTGGGATCAAATCATATGCAATAACAGAAATATTTTGATCCGCATTCCGCAATCCGAAATCCGCAATCGAAAGGGGGATCATGAGCGAAGGAATCTTAGTTTTCATAGAGCAACGTGACGGCGCGCTCAATCGCACGTCGCTTGAAGCGATTGTCGCAGCGCAGGGAATCGCCGCCGAAACCGGCCAAAAAGTTTCAGCCGTCGTGCTCGGAAGCGGCGTGTCAAACGTAGCGTCTGAAATCGCGGGCAAGAAGCTCGAAGTCGTTTACACAGTCGAGGACGACAAGCTCAAAGAGTACACGCCAGGCGGTTATGTCGGCGCGCTCAAGCAGGTCGTTGAAAAGCTCGACCCGCAATACGTCATCCTGAGTCATACTTATCAAGTTCGCGACTTCGCGCCGAAGCTCGCAGCCGCCCTAGGCAAGACGTTTGTGACAGACTGCATCAGCTATCGCGCGGACGGCGGCGACATCGTGTTCACGCGGCAAATCTTTCAGGGCAAAATTAACACTGACGTTCGCGTGACCGCCGCTCCGCCCGTCTTTGCTTCGTTTCAGGCAGGCTCTTATCGCGGCGACAAAGCCGAAGCCGGTCAGGCCGCAGTCGAGGCGCTCGCCGTTGACATGAGCAGCGTCGAGATTCGCACTCAACCGGAAGAGAAGTTTCAGGAAGCGAAGCAGGCCGTTGATCTGTCGCAAGCTCCGCTGATTGTTGCCGTCGGGCGCGGCATCAAGAGTCAGGAGAACCTGGCAATCATCGAAGAGCTTGCCAAAGCCCTAGGCGCAGAGATTGCCGCGTCGCGCCCGATATGCGACAACGAGTGGCTGCCTATGGATCGCCAGATCGGAAGCAGCGGCCAGACGGTCGCGCCGAAGCTCTATCTCGCCGTAGGTATTTCAGGCGCGATTCAGCACGTCGTCGGAATGAAGAACTCGCAGACGATTGTTGCAATCAACAAAGACCCGGAAGCGCCGATTTTCGACATCGCCGATTACGGCATCGTCGGCGATTTGTTTGAAATAGTCCCTGCGCTCACGGCTGAAGTGAAGAAATCCAAAGAGAATCAGTAGGCAGGAAGCAGTGATTTCATTGCGGAGATTCGCTTTGACCCTCGCAATCCGACTTCACTTTCTTCTGCCTACTGCCTGCTGCCTACTGATTATGATTGAACGTGAAACGCTCGAAATGGATGTCCTGCTCGTCGGAGCGGGACCAGCTAACCTGGCCTGCGCGCTCAGGCTCCAGCAATTAATCAATGCGCATAATGAGCGCGCGGCGTCGAGCGGCGGAAAGAAGCTCGATGAAATCAGCATCGCCGTAATCGAGAAGGCCGCAGAGATTGGCGCGCATCAACTTTCGGGCGCGGTGCTCGACCCCGTCAGCCTGCGCGAATTGATTCCCGATTTTGAAAAGCACGGCGAGGCTCCGCTCGAAGGGCCAGTCGGCGAGGAGCACGTCTACTTTTTGACCGAGCGCGGTAAATTGGGTGCGCCCATCATCCCGCCGCCGCTTCGCAATCACGGCAACTACGTCGTGTCGCTCAACAAGCTCACGCGCTGGCTCGGCGAAAAGTGCGAAGAGGCGGGCGTCAACATCTTTCCAGAGTTTCCCGGCGCTGAGATGCTCTATGACGGCGACCGTGTCATCGGCGTTCGCACGGGCGACAAAGGCATTGATAAGAACGGGCGGGCGAAGCCCAACTTCGAGCCGGGCGTTGACATCGTTGCAAAAGTCACGGTGCTTGGCGAAGGCGTGCGCGGCTCGCTCACGAAAGCTCTGGTTAATCGGCTGAAGCTAGATGAAGGGCGCGACCCGCAGGTCTATTCCGTAGGCATCAAAGAACTGTGGGAGATGCCCGATGATCGCTTTCGCGCAGGCTCGGTGATTCATACGATGGGCTGGCCCTTGGATTCGCACACGTTCGGCGGCTCGTGGGTTTACGGAATGCGCGACCGCATCATTGATATTGGGCTTGTCGTAGGGCTTGATTATCGCGACCCTCGAATTGATCCGCATCACGAGTTTCAAAAGTTCAAGACGCATCCGCTGATTGCCGATCTGCTGAAAGGCGGAAAGATGATTCGCTATGGCGCGAAGGCGATGCCCGTTGGCGGATGGTACACGATGCCGCAGCTTGCGGCTGACGGCGTGATGATTGTCGGCGATTCCGCAGCGATGCTGAACGGCGAGCGGTTGAAGGGAATTCATATAGCTATCAAGGCAGGGATGCTCGCGGCGGAGACTATTTTTGACGCGCTGCTGGCGAATGATTTCACTCGCGCCAGGCTCCAATCGTTTGAGACGAAGCTCAAGGAGAGCTACGTCGGACGCGAGTTGCACAAGGCGCGCAACTTCCATCAGGCATTTGATCGGGGACGAATCTTAGGGCTTGCGCTCGCGGGAATTTCAACTGTGACGGGCGGGCGAGTGCCGCGAAGATTGAGGATCAAGCCGGGCCACGAGCACATGGAAAAACTCGCGAGCCGCGACCGTCGTGATCGTTATGCGGATTTGAAGTACGACGAGAAGCTGACGTTCAACAAGCTGACGGACGTTTATTATTCAAGCACACATCACGACGAAGACCAGCCCGCGCATTTAAAGGTGATTGACTTCAACGTGTGCGTTGACCGCTGCGTCCGGGAGTATGGCAATCCCTGCCAGAATTTCTGCCCCGCCAATGTCTACGAGATGGTTGAGGAGGGCGAAGGGAAACGGAGGCTTCAAATTAATTTTTCAAACTGCGTGCACTGCAAGACGTGCGACATAATGGACCCGTACCAGATAATCAACTGGGTTCCTCCGGAAGGTGGCGGCGGGCCTAATTATCGAAATATGTGAAGGCCGATTGCTCAATACAAATTGACAGATGCCTAACCACTCGTTACAGTGAAGGTCTTTCACGGCCCAACGGGTAATCACACGCAGGGGAGATCGAAAGGGGCACGCTGAGGGATAAGTATGCTCTGGGCTTCGCGGCTGAAGCTCTATGGATTGGTCTGCAGAAAACAAATCTCGGAGGAAGGACGATGAAAGCATTAAAATTGATAGCGATACTGGCGGCGCTCAGTCTGCTTGCAGTTGCTTGCAAGAAGTCGAACGCAACCAGCAGCAATACAAGCGGCACTAAGGCTGCCGGTGGCACAAAGTCGGCAACAAAGCCCGTCACGCCTAAACTGCCTGCTTCGATGAGCGGGTTTAAGGCTGTAAAGCCTAAGGCTGAGAGCGGCAACCTCTACATGATTGATGATACAGGTATGCAGTTTGAACTCCCTCAAGGCTGGACTCTGGAGGATGGAGAGGGACAGGTGGCAATTGCTGCGCCTGACGGTTCAATAAGCGTCATCTTCATGGTTGTTGAAATGGAAGATATTCAGGCGGCTCTAGCCGGTCTTCAACAAGGAATCAAAACGTCCATGCAGAATGTTACGGTTGACCCTGAGCAGGAAGCAGAGGCCAACGGGATGAAGGTTTATTTCCAAGGCGGCACCGGCGAAGCGGAAGGCACGAAGCTTGTATGGAGCGCGTCAATTATAGACGCTCCCGGCAAGCCGATTCTCGCCTTCACGACTATGGACCCCGAACGCGGCCCGGCGCATGCGGCTGAATCTAAGCAGTTCCTCGCAAGCATCAAGCCTGTTGGCGGCGCAAAGCACACCGAGAGCAGCGAAGAAGAAGACGACGACAGGTAAGCTTCTAGTCTGAGGCTGCAGCTCAAGCTGGTGAGAGCATTGAACGCTCACCGGCTTTTTTTATTTTTGAGTTCATCGGATTTATGTACTCAAAGAGCGCGCCTCATCGCTAGTGCGAGCCTTTCGGAGATGCTATAACTAATTGAGAGCCGATGCGCCGCGAAGGTGAGTTATGCACATAGAGTCTCTGAAGGTCTTCTGCGATCTCATTGACACGCGCAGCTTCTCGAAAGCTGCGATGAAAAACTACATCTCTCAATCAGCCGTGAGCCAGCAGGTGCGCGCCTTTGAAGACCGCTTTGGCCGCCAGTTAGTTGAGCGCAGTCGCGGCGGGGGCGTTCAGGCCACTGCTGCAGGCATGGCTTTTTATCAAGGTTGCCGCGAGATCATCGAGCGGTTCGAGTCGCTCACGGAAGAGATGAAAGGATTCGGCAACGTCATAAGCGGGCCGGTGAGAGTTGCGACGATTTATTCCGTAGGCATTCACGAGCTTTCGCCCGTCGTTAAGCGATTCATCAAATCATATCCGCAGGTAAACGTTCATATCGAATACAGCCGCCCGAACAAAGTTTACGACGACGTTATCAATCACGCGATTGATATTGGCATTGTCGCTTATCCTGAGACGAAGCCGCAGCTTGAAGTCATTCCGTTTCGCAGCGACCTGCTCGTGCTTGTGTGCAGCCCTGAGCACGAGTTCGCCTCTCGCAAGCGGATTGACGTGAATAACCTGAGCGGCCAGCGATTCGTCGGCTTCGAGCGCGACATACCGACGCGCAAGGCCGTTGATAAAATCTTGCGCGAGCGCGGCGTCGCCGTTCAGTATGTGATGGAGTTCGACAACATAGAAACGATCAAGACTTCGGTCGAGGCAGATTTGGGAATAACGATAGTGCCGCGCGCGACCGTCGAGCACGAGATTCAGGCAGGCACGCTCAGAGCGGTAAGCTTTACTGAAAACTATGCTCGCCCGATAGCCATCATTCATCGCAAAGGGAAAATTTTCAGCAACGCCGCGCGCAAATTCATCGAGATGCTCACGGAGACTCAAGACGGCGCAGCTTGAATTACTCGAATGAAAATTCCAAAATTCCAAACAGGCTCTTGACGAATCTTTGATTGTTCAGGTAGTATCTCTCACTCAAGCCACTCAGGGTTGGTTTGAAACAACGGTCTGACGAGTAAAGGGGTGGGGTCTTCACATGATCTCAAACTTCCTGTATGCATCCATCCTGGAGTTAAGACTGTCTGAGTGAAAGTTGTTTGTTCATTTGATCGCAAAGAACGGTCGGATGGTTGATTATTGCGTCCCGCTTTATCGAGCCGGTACGTGTGTCCTTTAGCAATTCAATAATATGCAGCTTGCGCTCAAGGTGGAAGCCTGCGCTTTGAAAGATTATTTCGTAGAGGAGTCAAAAGTGTCTTATTCAGGTCGCGCGATTAGCAAAGCAAACAGGGTGAGTCTTCGTTTCATAGCTGTTCTTATCATCGCAATGATAGCCCTTCCGCTTTCTCCATCTCAGGCTGAGGTAGCGGGGCGATATGTTCGGCAAGCAATTAATTCCGCTTTCGAAAATCTACACACAACTACTTCTGCAAGCGGCGGCCAAGATCAATACTTCGCAGCGCAACAGAACCCGTCGGAGAATGCCGGGCGGGTCACTCATTTTCGCCTCTGCCCGCGACGGCTTACGCTTAATGTTGGAGAAGCCTACACACTCGTGGCAGTGCCGTTTGGCCGCGATAATGAAGCCGTTCAGGGCGTAGCCGCAAGGTGGGAAACCCGTAACGCGGGCGTGGCCGATGTCACATCGTGGGGCGAAGTGTCAGCTATTGCGCCCGGCCACACTACAGTCACAGTGCAGGCGGGCACGGCGCGGGCCACTGTTGCAGTCGAGGTGCGAGACGGCGCGCGAGCGAAGCAAAAAGATTTGGAGTGGGATATAGAGCACGGCAATGATTGCAGCGACCCGGAAGCAGCAAGCTCCGGTGAGCCACAGGCAGCAGCCAGCGATGACGAAGATACATCGTCAACGCAATCGAATTTGGCCTTTGAAAAGAATCTTACTCCTGAGACGCTCAGGACACTGGTGCGACCTGCTATGTTGCGCAGTCAGCCGCAAGCGGCACATAAGGTAGTAAAGACCATTGCTCAAAGAAAGGTCTTCGGGCTAGGCTTTTACCAGGCCGGTTTTATCATAGACGGAAGCAGCGGCGATACGTTCGCGCCAGACGCCCTCATGTATAGAAACGAGCTTGGCACTGTGCGGTTTGCCGCGCAGGAGACAGCGCAGGACGGCGACGAGAACAAACAGAATCTCGGCAGTGATAATTATATATTCACTGCGCCCGTGTTGAGTCTTGGAGGGCGAGGCATTGGCGTGAACCTGGCTTTAGTCTACAACAGCCGCCTCTGGAACAAAGACGGCTCGCAGATGACCTTCAACTACAACAAAGGGTGGCCTGCTGCCGGATGGTCTTTGGGATATGGCCGCATCATTCAAAACTACAACAACAGTGGCACAGGCGATCTATCAGGACTTGGCTCTGGGAATGCTCCGGGCGACTTCCTGCTGATTCAGCCCGACGGCAGCCGCGTTCTGCTGAAACAATCCTTTGATTCTGTTTCCGGCTGGTGGAAGCACGATACTACAGACGGCACGTTCTTGCACTACAACGACCGGAACGGAAAGCTCAAGTACCCTGACGGAACGATTGTAAAATACAGCGCGGTCAACAACCGGCTATTGCCGACGAGCATAGAGAGCCACAATGGCGATCTGATTACCATCGCATACAGAAACAAGACAGCCAGCTTCCCCGTGCGGTGGGCTATTGACTCTATAGTTGATACGCTCGGTCGGGTTATCCGATTCAACTATGATGCTACGTCGAGCGCGCTCACTTCGATAACAGCGCCGGATCAGAACGGAGCTACGCGCACCATCGTGCAGATTGATTATCAAAACATCACCCTGCAATACAGCTTTGATCCGTCCTTAACTTTAGAAACGGGCACTCCGTCGAGCGGCTCACAGCTTGGCGTGGTGAGGCGCATCTACTATCCGGCTACGGGGCGCGGCTACGTGTTTCTGAATTACAGCGGCTATGGAATGGCGAAAAAGATTTCATCGCGCATTGGGATGACGGCCTTAAGCGATGGGACAGAAGTGGCATATACAGAATATACCTACCTGGACACGGGCGCGCTCATGGATTCGCCACAGTTCACAGAGCGCAAGGAATGGTGGCAGGGCAAGACCGATGCTAATGGAGTCGCGGACAGCACAGCGACTCTTTATACCTACTCGCGATCAACCGGCACGGTAACGGAGACAGAAACGGTAAGCGATCAGAGTCTCGATGTGGCTACCACGATTGATACAGACCCAAATTCGTTGACTAACGGCAAGGTGCTTTCGGTCATCTACAAGAATCACTCTACTGGAGCGGTTTTGCGCGAGATTGATTATAACTATACATCCCCTGTTGATGGCGGGATGCAGATTGGCTCGGTCATCGCCTACAATGAGGTTACCGGCCAGAAGACGAAAGTCGGCTACGACTATGGCGACTACGGGCGAGTGACGAACGTCTACGAATATGGGCTTCCAGAAAGCGGCAGCTTCAAAACGCGACGGCGAACGGCGTACACTTATTCTGATGATCCAAACGTAGGCGGGCCGGGTATGACGCAGATGATTACGGAGATTGATGTCTATGACGCGCTGCTTGACAATATCAACACGAACGATGTTTTGAAAGCGAAAGCGGTCTTTACCTACGACAACTACGGCGTGAAAGGCGGTATGGAGTTTTACGGGCTGACATCAGCGAGTTACCCGCCGAATCATGACGCGACATACGACCAGAACAAGACCGGCAGGGGCAACGTCACAGGCGTGCAGACTTGGAGTGACATCGCCGGAAACGTTTCTGCGACTCGCTACACGAAGTATGACATCTTCGGCAACACGGTCGAGGCGGACGTTAGTTGCTGCCAGGTGAAGACATTCGCGTTCAATTCCACGAATTACTATTCGCAGCCTGTTCAAACAACCGATGGCAGGAACGGCGTGGTTCCATTTTTAAGCACGAGCTACAGCTATGATTTCAACACGGGGCTGGTGACGCAGGCGACCGACCCGAATAATCTGATGACGAGCTTTATTTATGACGCGGCGTGGAGGCTTACGAGAATAAACTCTCCGAGCGGAGCATACACGACAACGAGCTTTGACAAAGACGGGAATGGGAACGACCTATTGAGTTTCACCGAGCAGGCCAATTACACCGAGAATGGGGCGAGCAAGGTAATAACAAACAAGAGTTGGTTTGATGGGGCGGGCCGAGTGCTGAAGGCAGGCAGCGGAGCAGGGTCTGCGCCTGCAAGTTACGATATGGTTTCGATTGTTTACGACAAGCTTGGAAGAGTGTCGAAGCAATCGAATCCGTATGCGGGAGACTCGGCAGGGAACGGCACGCCTCAATACTGGACTGTGAGTACTTATGATGAGCTGTCGAGAGTTACGATTGTTACGCTGGCGGACAATCAGACCATTCGCACAAGCTACAGCGGGGTGACGACGACGGTGACGGATCAGGTAGGCCGCAAGCGACAGAGCGAAGTGGACGGGCTAGGCAGGGTTGTGAAAGTAGTGGAGCAGAACCCCGCCACAGGCGCATTGGATTCGGTAAACTACCTGACCACATACAGCTATGACGTGTTGAATAACCTCACACAGGTAAATCAAGGCAGCCAGACCCGCTCATTCAGCTATGATGCGCTTTCGAGATTAATCAGCCAGACCACGCCTGAGGCGGGGACTGAAAGCCTCAGCTACTATGACTCCAATC
>DATLXU010000093.1:0-14017 GCA_035575515.1 Blastocatellia bacterium | reverse complement strand
GAAGATGCCCGCCAGCACGAGATAAAGGATAGGCGCGGCAACGGCTGCAATCGCAGGCGAGAACTTTGCTATGGTCTTTCCGAAATCGACCTGGCGTTGAATCTGGTCTTCCGAAGGCATCTGAGCGCCTCTCTTTTCGATGCTCTCTGTTATCTGTTTGCGAATGATGGCGTCCCAGTTCGGATGTACCTTCCAGTTAAAGAAGAGCGTGCTGGCAAGCACAGTCACCATAATAATAAGAATTGGAACAATCCAATTTGGCTTGCGGTTCACATCCTCGAAAGTTTCAGTTGGGGAAAAAAGCACGCCGAAAAATCTCTGAACGGGACCGAGCCGCGCGGGTTCTTCGGGCGCGGTGGGTTGAGTTTGCGCTTCAGGTCTGCCATAAGCAGGCGTGTCGGGTTGCATCTGATTTCCATCTTGAACCATTCGATTTATCTCCTGAGTGGATTTATCGCACTCTACTCTTTTTGCGCGCCGGGCGCAACCACCATACACGCGACGAAATGGCCGGGACTGACTTCAACCAGTTGCGGCTCTTCTTCGGCGCATCGCTTTTCTGCAATCGGGCAGCGCGTGCGAAAGCGACAGCCCGATGGCGGAGCAATCGCTGTCGGCAATTCATCCGATAGCGGCACACGCTCGCGCTTCGCGTCAGGGTCAGGCACGGGGATGGCCGATAGCAGCGCCCTTGTGTACGGGTGCAGCGGGTTATGAAATATCTCGCGACTCGATGCCACTTCAACCAGCTTGCCGAGATACATTATTCCAACTCGCGTCGAGATATGCTCAACGACTGAAAGGCCATGCGAGATGAACAGATAAGTCAGCCCCAGTTGCTCCTGCAAATCCTGTAGAAGATTTACGACCTGCGCCTGAACCGAAACGTCGAGCGCCGAAACAGGCTCGTCGCACACGATGAACTTTGGACTGAGCGCGAGCGCGCGGGCGATTCCTATTCGCTGCCTTTGCCCGCCCGAAAATTCATGCGGGTAGCGACTGGCGTGCGATGAATCGAGTCCAACGAGTTTCAATAATTCCATCACGCGGTCGCGCCGCTCGCCTCGATTGCCGACTTTGTGAATTGCGAGCGGCTCGGCGATAATCTCTTCGACTTTCATTCGCGGATTGAGCGACGAGTAAGGGTCTTGAAAGATTATCTGCATATCGCGGCGCATCGCGCGAAGCTCTTTGCGCGAAAGCGATGCAATGTCGCGGCCATCGAATATCACTTCGCCCGCAGTCGGCTCGATGAGTCTCAGTATGCAACGGCCCGTCGTTGATTTGCCGCAGCCCGATTCGCCTACAAGCCCGAAAGTCTCGCCGCGCTTTATCGTGAAGCTCACATCGTCAACCGCTTTGACGGTTTCGCGGCCAACGCCGAGCAGCCCTTCGCCGACGGGAAAGTATTTTTTCAGATTTCGGACTTCTACAAGATTCCCGTTGCTCGTCATAATCTGAAGCTCGAAGATCAATCTCGATCATTAATCACAAAGAGGCTTGCTGTTCGTCAGAGATCGGTGATGGCGCGATTGAGTTGACGCTGCCAGAACGCTCCGGGTGCGTCTTGGCCGATTCGTCGCCGACACTTTCCCATCTGATGCAGCGAGCGCGATGCTGCTCGTTGACCGAAAGCAAGGCAGGCTCGGCTTCTGTGCATTCTCGAATAACATAGGAACATCGCGGCGCGAACTTGCACCCGGCGGGCAAATCCAGAAGGCTCGGCACTGTGCCTTCGATGGTCTCAAGCCTTCGCTGCTTCAACCCTTCTTCCGTAAGTCGCGGAACCGAGCGCAACAAGCCTTCAGTGTAAGGGTGCCGCGGGTTATAGAAAATCTCGCGCGCGGGAGATTCTTCAACTATTCGGCCCGCGTACATCACGGCAACTCGATCAGCCGTCTCGGCTACGACGCCGAGATCGTGAGTTATAAGAAGCATCGAAAGATCGAAGTCATCTTTCAGGCTTCTGAGCAACTCAAGTATCTCTGCCTGAATCGTCACATCAAGCGCGGTGGTCGGCTCGTCTGCGATGAGCAGTTTCGGATTGCACGAAAGCGCCATCGCAATCATCACGCGCTGGCGCATCCCGCCCGAAAGCTGATACGGGTAATCTTTTGCGCGGCGCGCGGCGTCGGGAATCTTAACGCGCTCCATCATCTCGACGGCTCGCGCCCACGCTTGCTTTCGCGTTAACGCTTCGTGAAGCTCGACGGCTTCGGCTATTTGGTCGCCGACGGTGTAAACGGGATTGAGCGAGGTCATCGGGTCTTGAAATATCATCGCTATCTCGCGCCCGCGCAGTCGCCGCATTGCTTCAGGGTTGAGCTTCATCAAGTCGCTGCCATTGAAAACGATCTCGCCCGATGTAATTCGTCCTGGCGGCGGAACCAGTCGCATGATCGAAAGGCTCGTGACCGATTTTCCGCTGCCCGATTCGCCAACCAGGGCGAGCGTCTGCCCGCGCGGAATAGTAAAACTCACGTCGTCAACGGCTCTGATTGCACCCGCCCGCGTGAAGAATTGCGTGGTCAGATTTTTGACTTCAAGAATGTTATCCATAAAAGAAATCGGACATCAGCCTGACTGTTACTCATAACTCGCGCCGGTGTATTCGCCGAACACCGCGCGCAATCGGTCCGATATTTCGCCGAGCGTCGCCAAACGTTCAACCGCGCTGATGATGTGAGGCATCAGGTTTTCATCTGTGCGCGCGGCCTGCTCCACTCGATCAAGCGATTCTCGCGCGCCTCGCTCATCGCGTTTTGCGCGCACGGCTCTCAGTCTTTCGACTTGCTCGCGCTCAAGCTCTTCGTTGATTCTCAAAATCGGAATCGTCGCCTCCTCTTCAATCGTGAAGCGATTCATTCCGACGACTACCTGCTCGCCAGATTCGACCGCGCGTTGATAATCGTATGCAGCCCGCTCAATCTCTCGTTGAACGTAGCCAAGTTCAATCGCCCGCAGCATTCCGCCCAACTCATCAATCTTTCTGATGTAGTCTTCGGCCAGCCGCTCAATCTCATTTGTCAGATACTCAATCGCAAAGGAGCCGCCCAGCGGGTCCGCCGTATCGGCTACGCCCGATTCGTACCCAATCACCTGTTGAGTGCGCAGCGCGATGCGCGCCGCTGCTTCGGTCGGAAGCCCCAGAGCTTCGTCCATCGAATTTGTGTGAAGCGATTGCGCGCCGCCGAGCACTGCCGCAAGAGCCTGAATCGTCGTGCGAACGATATTAACTTCGGGCTGCTGAGCAGTGAGCGATGAGCCTGCCGTCTGCGCATGAAAGCGAAGCATCTGCGAGCGCGGGTCGCGCGCATTGAACCGGTCTCTCATTATTCGCGCCCAAAGCCTTCGCGCGGCGCGGAACTTGGCGACCTCTTCGAGAAATTGATTGTGCGAGTTGAAGAAGAAAGCTATTCGCGGCGCGAAATCATCCACGTCAAGGCCGCGATCAATCGCCGCCTGCACGTAAGCAATGGCATCAGCCAGTGTGAAAGCGACTTCCTGCGCAGCGGTTGAGCCTGCCTCGCGGATGTGATAACCAGAAATCGAAATCGTGTTCCATCGCGGCGCCTCGCGGGCGCAGTAAGCGAAAATGTCTGTCACAATGCGAAGGCTCGGTCGCGGCGGATAGATATAAGTCCCGCGCGCGATGTACTCCTTGAGGATGTCGTTTTGAATCGTGCCTGAAATTTTATCCGGCGCAACCCCTTGCTTCTTCGCGACGGCGATGTACATCGCCAGCAGTATCGCCGCAGTCGAATTTATTGTCATCGAGGTTGAGACTTTATCGAGCGGTATCTGATCGAACAACCGCTCCATGTCTTCAAGCGTGTCAATTGCAACGCCGACCTTGCCTACTTCGCCGCGCGCCATCGCGTGATCGGAATCAAAGCCCATTTGCGTCGGCAGATCGAATGCTACCGACAACCCCGTTTGTCCTTGCGCGAGCAAATAGCGAAAGCGCGCGTTCGTTTCGGCAGCCGTCGCGTAGCCCGCGTACTGGCGCATGGTCCACAGCTTGCCGCGATACATCGTCGGATAAGGGCCGCGCGTGTAGGGGAATTGGCCCGGATCATTCAGTTCGCGCTCGTAATCAACGGCGGCATCCGCAGGCCGGAAGACGGTTTTCAATTCGATACCTGAACTTGTTTCTGCTTTTCTCTCGTCGCGCGTTCTGATGCTCATCGTAAATCGCTCCGATACACTCTTTTCGATGAGATTAACAAAACGGCGGCTCGCTTGCCAGAAGCTCTAAAGAAAAGATTTGAACAGGACAGAGCGCGGGCGGTTTCATTCGAACACATTTCCAAAAATCGCTTTTATTATCGTTCTGCGATCCGATTCGCGGCGCACTGCTCGACGGCGATCCGTGCCTTTATTGTCTACCCATACGACGCCGTTGAGGGCAATGAGGGTATCTGCAACGTGTCGCGCTGAGCGTCTGCGCTCACCCTTGCGCTTTTCAGCCCCGACGCGCCTTTCGATGCCATCCCATTTATCTGATAAAGCATCCAGCGAGGCGCAAATCTTAGTTCCGCAAGCGAGGCATATTGAATGGCTGATATTAAACCCGCCAGCGAGTTCCCCTTCCTTAACTCCCATTATCGAACCGCACCAGGCGCATTTGACAGTGATAGACATAAGAGCCTCGCTCGTTATCAAAACTGCTCATGCAGTTTTCAGCCTGCTTCTACCATCCGGGAAGAAATAAAATTGAATAGTAATAAAGCAGCGGCGCGCAAAACAGTATCGAATCAACGCGGTCGAGCATGCCGCCATGACCGGGAAGCAGCGCGCCCGAATCCTTGACGCCCGCGCCTCGCTTGAGCAATGACTCAGCCAGATCGCCTATTTGTCCGATTACGCCAATCGCCGCGCCAAGCGCAGCCGCGTGAACAATCGGAATCTCAGGAAAGAATATCAATTTGCACAGCGGCCCTGTTATGATAGCGGATATGAGGCCGCCGATGGAACCTTCAATGGTCTTTCCGGGACTGATGCGCGGCGCGAGCTTGTGGCGGCCTACCGTTCGGCCCGTGTAATACGCTCCCGTGTCGGTCATCATCACCATCGCAAAAAACATAGTTAATAGCTTCGATGAAAGATGCGGGATCGCCGCCCGCGCAAACGCGTCCGCGAGCATTCGCACGCCAATTAAGAATCCCGCGAGCAATGCGATATAAACCACACCGAAGACAGTCGCTGAAACTGAGGAGAGCGCCGCGCCCATATCATCAGCGCGCGAAAGCGAAGCCGCGAGCGCGACAATTGCAAGAGCCGCAATGACGGCGACTATCCACTGCGGCGATTGAAAAACGAAACACGCGACAACTGCCGCCGCAGCCGCGTAACCACAAAACGCGAAGGCTCGCGCGCCAACTTTCGACGCGAGCGCGTAGAACTCGTGGAGCGCAAGCAGAATCGCAAGCGCAGAGAGCGCGACGAAGAAGTAAGGTGCCGGACTCCAGACTGTGAATAGTAGAATGGGCAGCGCAACGATGGCGGTGAGTATTCTCTTCATGCAGTTTTCAGTTTTCAGTTTTCAGTTTGGAGCTCTTGCCCGTTCTCGCCTAGCAACTCTTTCTGACAACTAAAAACTGAAAACTCATTTCATATTCGCGACGATGAGCGGACTCTTTTCGGCGGACTTGACATCGCCATAGCGCCGCTCACGTTTCTGATACTCGATGACAGCCTCAAACAGATCGGCGCGGCGGAAGTCGGGCCAAAGCGTGTCCGTAACGTAAATCTCGCTGTAGGCGATTTGCCAGAGCAGGAAATTCGATACCCGCATCTCGCCGCTCGTGCGAATCAACAGATCAGGATCGGGAAGCCCTGCTGTGAATAGATGCCGTTCGATGTCATACTCGCTTATCTCAGACGGGTCGCGCCCGCTCGCCGCAAACTCGGCAGCAAGCTCGCGGCAGGCGTGAACTATCTCCGTGCGCCCGCTGTAACTGAGCGCGACCGTCAGCACCATCCCCGTGTTCGATGCGGTCTCGCGACGGGCATAATCAATTTCGCGGCGCACGGCTGCTTCAAGGCTCTGCTCGCGGCCAATCGTTTGAAAGCGAATGTTGTTCTGCTTGATGCTGCGAACCTCTTTGCGCAAAAACTCGCGCAGCAGTCCCATCAACGCTTCGACTTCAAGACGCGGGCGCTTCCAGTTCTCGGTCGAAAACGCATAAAGCGTCAGGTAAGGGATGCCGAGCCGCGCCGATGTGTCAACCGCAGCGCGAACGGCTTCCGCCCCTGCGCGATGGCCCGCAACGCGCGGCTGGTTGCGGCGCGCGGCCCATCGGCCATTGCCGTCCATGATGATTGCAATGTGCGCGGGAAGCCTTTGCGGGTCAATCTGCCTGAGCAGAAACTCGTCGCGCGAGCCATTTTCGATCACGCTCTCAAACTCTTTGAGGATATGATTGCTCATTATTGCTAAATGAAAAGAAAACGATCAGCGATCAGCTATCAGCACTCAGCTAAATTCTCTCTTTACATCCGGCCCAGACTTTTCCGATTGAAAGCTGAATGCAGATGGCTGATCGCTCTTTGTCACTCTAATAGTCGACTCGCATCAAAGTCAACCCGGCAGCAGGAGCCGTAGGGCCTGCATTTGCGCGGTCGCGGCTCTCTAAGATTTCGGCCACATCTTCCGCGCCGCGCCGTTTGCGTCCCACTTCAATCAAAGTCCCAACAATCGTCCTCACCATATAACGCAGAAAGCCGTTTGCTTCAGCTTCAATTGAAATGATGCTGCCGTCTTGTTCGACATCCAATCGCTTAAGCGTGCGCGTGTGGTCTTCGACTTCCGATTCCATCACGGTGAACGCGCTGAAGTCGTGCTCGCCAACAAGCGCCGCCGCAGCGCGTTGCATCTCGCGAAGATCGAGCGCCCGGCGATGATGATAGACGTAGCTGTAGAGAAAGGGACTCACGACCGCACCTGTCGCTATCCGATAACGATACGTTTTCCACTTGGCTGAGTAGCGCGCGTTGAATGATTCATCAACCAGCTCGACATTCATCACGCGGATGTCGCGGTCGAGATTGCCGTTGATAGCGTCACGCAATTCAGACGGATCAAAATCGCGTTTGAGAAAGAAATTGGCGACCTGCCCTCTGGCGTGAACGCCCGCATCGGTGCGTCCCGCCCCGTGAATCGTCACCTGCCTTTTGTCCAACAGTGACAACACTCGCGTTAGCTCACCCTGAATCGTGCGGCCATTAGGCTGAATCTGCCAGCCGTGATAGCGCGTCCCGTCGTACTCGATTGTGATCTTGAAATTACGCACCTTCTTGAGGGATGAGGGATGAAGGATGAAAAGGATTTCGCGCGTCAAATTTGATATGTGCAATTCAAGAGCTCTTCTTCATCCTTCATCCCTCATCCTTCATCCTTTCCTGCTGCCCGGCTTCACAGCCTGCGAGCCTTGCTGGCATAAAGGGCAATCCTGTGGGTCATAAGCTGGCACGTTGAGCGTCATCAGAGCAACGCGCCGCACGCCTACGCCAACCGCGCCGCCGCTTCGATCAACCATAGAGCCTGCGCCGACGACCGCCCCGCCTGCACGCGTCACGGCATCAATCGTTTCGCGCGTTGAGCCGCCCGTAGTCACAACATCTTCGACCACAAGTACGCGCTCGCCTTCGTTTAAGTGAAAGCCGCGACGAAGCGTCATCGCCCCCGATTCGCGTTCCGTGAACAGAGCGCGCACGCCGAGCGCACGAGCCGTTTCATGCGCGACGATTATCCCGCCGATTGCGGGAGCGACGACTGCGCTGACCTGCTCGTTGCTGAAATGAGCGGCGAGCGCGCGGCCCACCCATTCGGCGTGCTGCGGGTATTGAAGCACGAGCGCGCATTGAAGATAGCGCGGGCTGTGCAAGCCGGAAGTCAGTTGAAAGTGTCCTTCCAGCAACGCCCTTGTCTGTTGAAAGATTGAAAGAAGATACTGCTCTGAATCAATGATCGTGTTTGGCGAATCCATCGGTTCGTCTCTTTTCATGAAAATCCAGCCGCGACGACAGCTTCATTAAGAATATTAACACATTCAATTTTGGATTTTAGATATTGGATTGTCACGAGACGCTGTGCGCTTTCCGATAATAAGCTATTATTTGAGATGTGGAAAATCCAAAATCGGCATGGCAGCAGGATTCATAACTGCAGGTGGCCGCAGCTCTCGCATGGGCCGGGACAAAGCGTGGCTCAAGCTTGGCGGGCGCGCAATGATCGAGCGCGTTATCGCCGCGCTCGCGCCTGTCGCATCGTCGCTTGCGATCATCGCCAACGACGACGAGTACAAACGACTTGGCTTTCCCGTGTTCGCCGACACGCACATTGGCGTCGGCCCGCTCGAAGCGATTCGCACCGCCCTTGCGAACGCAGCGACCCGGCGCGTTGTGCTGGTCGGGTGCGATATGCCATTCGTTACGCCGGAGCTATTCCGGTTCCTGCTTGGCATCGAGGGTGACTATCAGGCTATCGTTCCTGTCGGGCCTGACGATAGATTGGAGCCGCTGTGCGCCGTTTATTCTACCGAAGCAATTGCGCCTGTCACTTCGCTTATTCAAAGCGGTGAAAGAAAGGTGAGCCGTCTCTTTAATATTATTCCGACTCGAATGGTTGCGTTTGATGAAATTGCTCAACTTCGAGGCGCGCTGTTCTTTTTCCAAAACATTAACACTCCCGAAGAGTACGCTCGCGCCGTAGAGCTTATGCAAGAGAGGGAGACAGGCGGTTAGCAGCTAAATCTCCGTCGCTGCTAAAAAAACGCTTGCATTTAATTTATGACATTGCTTATACTTGCCCTCGCTTCGGCCTTCCCCCTTTCAAGCTTGATTCGACTGGTGGGATTAAATCAACGGGCGTTGCTCAATCAGAGCTTGCGCACCGAGTCTTGCAAGGGCGGAACCGCGCCGTTCAATTACCAATTGAGGGAATTCAGGATGTCAATTTTCTGCCGATTGACCGGAAGGCATTACTGGTGCACGCCGCATCGTTCAGCAGATCACCGCTTGATTCAGGTCTGCTACGAGTGCGGAGCAGAGCGCCCCGTGCGTGAGCTTCATAACGAATTCGCGCCTGAGAAATTTGATCATCTTCTCAACTCTTCCAGAAATGGATTGAAGGCTTATCCGCGCGTTGTCGAGGAGCCGGTCAAGCCCTTTGACGCGCCAGCGAGACCCGAGCGGATTGCCGTCGGACAGGGACGCGCTCGAAGATTCATGGTGGTCAAATAATCTGAAGTCGCGGCGACGCTGAAACAGGGCGACGCGGCGAAAACTTTAGCCGCGCGGTTTTTAGTTATTGAATCCATAAAACCAACTGGCCGCGTCGCCGCATCGTTCAATCGCAGCATCACTCCTTAACGGGTTTCTTCATTCCGAATTTTTCGAGGCGGTATTGCAGCGTGCGAAACGACAATCCCAAAAGCTTTGCCGCGCGCGTTATGTTCCAGCCTGTCTGCTCCATCGCCTGAGTTATCAGCGAGCGCTCCACCTCTTCAAATGAAATCCCTTCGGGCGGCAGCTTGAAATTGAACGCAGCCGAAGCCGCGCCCTGCTGCCGAATCTCTACGGGCAAATCTTCCACGTCAATCTCGTCGCCTTCAGCAAGAAGGATCGCGCGTTCGATTGCAGACTCAAGCTGGCGCACATTGCCCGGCCACGAGTAGCTCATAATCAGGTTGCGCGCCGAAGCTGTAAGTCCGCGAATCTTTCGCTGCGCGCCCGCGCTATGCTTTGCGATGAAGAAATCAACGAGCGGCGGGATGTCGTCGCGGCGATTGCGGAGCGGCGGAATCGTTATCGGAATAATATTCAGGCGATAGTAAAGGTCTTCGCGGAAGCGGCCTTCTTTCACCATCGCTTCGAGGTCGCGGTTGGTCGCGGCAATCACGCGCACGTCCGTCTTGACGGGCTTTGTTCCGCCGACGCGCATTATCTCTTTCTCTTGAAGCGCGCGCAGCAGCTTCGCCTGCATAGGCACGCTCATGTCGCCTATTTCGTCTAAGAACAAAGTGCCGTGATCGGCAATCTCGAACTGGCCCTTCTTTTGAGCGTGCGCACCCGTGAATGAGCCTTTCTCGTGGCCGAAGAGTTCCGATTCCAAAAGGTTCTCATTAATGGCAGCGCAGTTGACGGCTTGAAAAACTTCGTTTGCGCGCGGGCTTGCCTTGTGAATGGCGCGGGCCACGCGCTCTTTGCCCACGCCCGATTCGCCGCGAATTAAAACGGTGGAGTTCGACCCTGCGACTTTAAGAATCATCTTCTTGACGCGCTCCATCTCCTCAGAACCGCCGATGATTTCATCGTCAATGCGATTGAGCCGTCCGAGCGCGCTCTCGACGGTCTTTAATAGCTGGTCACGGTCAATGGGCTTTTCGAGGTAATCGAACGCGCCGCCGCGCAGGGCTTCTTTGACAGAATCAACCGACCCGTGCGCGGTCATCATCACGACGATGAGCGACGGGTCAATCTTTAGAAGCTCGCCCAGAAGCGTCAGCCCGTCCATGCCTGTCATCTTGTAATCCGTAAGCACGAGGTCGAAGCGGTTCTCGCGCGCGAGCCTCAAGGCCTGCTCGCCGCTTTGCGCGGTCGTCACCTCGTAGCCATCGTCTTCGAGTATCAAGGTGTAAATCTCTCGCTGGTTCTTCTCGTCATCAACGACGAGCACTTTACGTCTTGCCATCCCTTGTTTCTCCAATTCTTGTTTCTGGTTTCGGGTTCCGGGTTCAGGATTGCTGGTTCCGAGTTTGTCTTATGCGCTCAGACAATCAAAACTCTGGACCCGGAACTTCATTTCAGCCTTCGGCTGCTGGTAATTTCACAACGAACGTAGTCCCTTCGTTTACGCGGCTGTGGACTTCAATCTCTCCCTGATGCTCTTCTATAATCGTTTTTGTCACGGCAAGGCCAAGCCCGAAGCCAGTCTGCTTTGTTGAAAAATACGGCTCGAATATTTTGCCCACTGCCTCTTCGCTTATGCCTACGCCTGAATCACTTATGCTGACGACAACAGAGCCGTCCTGCTTCGCCACGCGCGCGTCGAGGCGTCCGCCCGCAGGCATCGCTTGAAGCGCGTTGATTGCGATGTTCGATAAACATGATTTCAACCGCTCGCGGTCGCCGCGCACCTCTGCGGGTGACGGGTCCTGCTCGACAGTTATCTCGACGTGCTGCTCGTCCGCTTGCGGGCGAATGAGCGCGATGGTTTCGTCAACCAGCTTGCGCACGTCAATGGTTTCGAGTGCGAGCCGAGCCGGGCGACCGTAATTGAGAAGATCGCTGACGAGCCGCTTGAGTCGCGCGATCTCGTCTTTGATTGAAAAGAGCATCCGCGTGAACTGCTTGCGGCGCGCTTCGTCTTCGGGCGCATAGCGCGTTGAGACGTGGTCAATCGAAAGGTTGATGACGTTGAGCGGGTTGCGAATCTCGTGAGCGACGGCCTGCGTGAGCCGTCCGATTGCAGCAGCGCGCTCCGTTTGATTCAACCTTTCTTCAAGCTCAATCTTGGCTTTCAACCCCGCGATCATCTCGTTGAAGGTGCTGGCGAGCTGGCCGACTTCATCCGCGCGTTCGATATTCACCTTAAAATCTAATTCGCCCGCCGCGACCCGCCGCGCCGCCCCGGCAAGCTCGTTAATCGGGCGAGTGAATCGCCACCCAATTACAACTGCGATTCCCAGCGCAATGACGAGCAGCCCTGCTGTAATGAGCAGCCGTATATTCGACAGCTCGCCGGTTCTCATGGCCAGAGATTTTGAGGCGTCATCTATCTTGCTTGTGATGAACCGCGGGTTTGTCACAATTACGATCCAGTAAACTCCTCTATCTGAGGTGAATGGAATAAATGCCGTCTTTAACTGCCCGCCGTGTGATTCAATGTCGCCCTCTATCGGATCGCCCTCCACCTCTTGAGTTACTTTGACATCAGGAACGTGAATAAATTTATCCTTCAGTTCTGGAAGCGTTGTATCGCTCACTTCGCCGCGCTCGTCGGCCACAACGATGTGCTCGACAGTTGGCGGCAACTTTATCTTCCCATCTTCGATTAAGTCGTAAAGGAAAGTGGTAGAATCGAGATTCTGAATCGCAATTCCGGTGGCTTGCTGAAAGTCGCTGAAGCCACTATTGACCGCGGCTTTGACCTCTTCGCTTTGCTGGCGGACTTCCTGATCGGTTCGCTTGCGCGCCCAGTTATCGAGCACAAGCACCAGCACGATTGTCAGCAGCAGAAACGACGTTAGCAGCATGATAAGCCGCGCGCGAAAGCTCATTAGCAATTTGATGCGGTCAGACATTTTGCGCCACCTAGCGAGTTTGATGCTGCCCCAGTCGGCTCATGTTGCGTCGCGAGCCGATCCCCCTTCATTTCATAATAGCATAGCCGCCGCGCCATTGCGGATTGAGGATTTGAGAATTAGGATTTCAATGTTTGGCGCAAAATTCCAACGCGGCGCGATTTGTATGCATCACTTCATCGAGAGCTTTCGATTACCCCGTGCAATGATAGCAATGAATCAACGGAGGACTGTGATGTTAAGAGTTACTCGCAAAATGATTAAAGCGGCCTTTGCAATCGCACTGCTTGCCCCGTTTTCTTTCACTGCGCTTGCGCAAGAGGCAAGCGACAAAGCGCCTCGCCCGTCAATTCGCGTGACAGGCGAAGCGACCCTGACGGTCAAACCTGACCAGGCGATAATTGATATTGGCGTAGTCACGCAAGCCGCAAGCGCGCAATCGGCTGCCGCGCAGAACGCGCAGAAGACCGACGCCGTGATAAATGATCTTCGTAAAACAATCGGCGCGGGCGCTGACATAAAGACGATAAGCTACTCGCTCAGCCCGAACTATCGCTACCCGAAAGAAGGCGGCCAGCCTGAGATTGCAGGCTACACGGCTTCAAACACGGTTCAGGTGAAATTGAGCGACCTCGCGCAAGTCGGCAAGGTCATTGACGCGGCAACGCAATCGGGCGCGAACAACATCAACGCGCTTCGGTTCACGCTGAAAGATGAACAAGCAGTTCGCGCTCAGGCATTGGCCGAAGCCGCAACTAAGGCGAGAGCGAAGGCCAACGCAATTGCATCAGCATTGGGATTGAAGATTCAGCGCGTGCTTTTGATTGAAGAAGGCGGAGCGGTGATACCGCCGCCGGTTCCGCTTTACACTGCGAGAGCCGAAGCTGCGAGCGTAGCGACTCCTGTCGAGGCTGGAACGATTGATGTACGCGCGACGGTGACGCTGACAGTCGAGATAGCTCAATAGCGAATGGTGAAGCAAATGCTTTAACAATCAGTGGAGGCTGAAGCATGGAAGTCGAGCACTGGGACGATGCGTGGGGCGAGTTGAATGAAGTGAACCTCAGGCGGCGGCTTGAAGCAGAAGGCTACTCGGTCGCCCGCTACGACTATACGCCGGGAACACATTTTGCAGACCACACTCACGCATTCGACAAGAAGGACGCGGTCTTGAGAGGGCGATTTTTGATTCGCGCCCTTGGGCGAGAATACTTGCTCGGTCCCGGCGACGTTCTCGCCGTTCCTGCTGGAACAGTCCACAGCGCGGAAGTCATCGGCAATGAGACAGTCGTGAGCCTCGACGCGAGCAAGTATTAAACCTGGCCCCTGCCAACGCGAGCGAAGTCAAAGCATAAAGTTGAAGTTAATCATCAAGAGTCGCTATGCCGACCTCTGAGGGATTGGTTTAAGAATTGGAGCGGGTGACGGGACTCGAACCCGCAACTTTCAGCTTGGGAAGCTGACACTCTACCATTGAGTTACACCCGCTCTCTTTAGGCACGATTATGTTAAAGCCTGCATAAATAGGTTGTCAATGTGCCATCAAAACCGGGGTGCGGTTCAAATTATCGCGCTGGATGAGAAAGCAGGATAGAATGAAAGGAAAATAGTTTGAGGAGAAGAGATTTGAGAGAAGATTTTGATAGAAACTGGGAGAAACTGGGGCAAGAAGCTATGGATGCTATCAAGCGATGGCGGTTGGAACATCC
>DATLXU010000092.1:0-111734 GCA_035575515.1 Blastocatellia bacterium | reverse complement strand
CTTTACGGTTTTCTGCGCGCGCGCGCCTGCCATTACGCGTGTGATTGGCATTTCCAGATTCCTTCAGTCAGATCCAGTCGTCGCGTATCATGCAAGAATTGATTTCATACCGGTACTTGCGCCAATGCGCGCTGCTCTTTAAGCGCACGATTGAAATAATCGTTATGGTATTAACCCTCGTGGCCGCTGGCGATTCGTTCCCGACTGCTGAATTTCAGGCTTCTTCTTGATGACGAAGTTTCTCTTCGCAAATTCGCTCTCAGATTCTTTCAGACTGGAGAGCGCCCCAGTTGTCTCAATCGTATTCCAGATGAATTGAGGCTTTGCGTCGCCGAGAATCTCAATCACGGGCTTACTTCCCTGCTCGCCTTTCTGCGAGATGAGATTGCGAATGATACGCGGAGCCGCCGCGCCGCTGATTCTTACTCCAACGCCGCGATTGTCGTAAATGTAGTTTGCCTTTAAGACCGCCTCGCCCGCGCCGCTTATCTCTATGGCTGCCTGCTCAGCGTTTGTTATCTCCACATTTGAAATCTCGACATCGGAATTCTCAATCCTGAGTCCAACAGCCAGCGGTCTATCCACATTGCCTATCTTGAAGCCATCGAGCTTGCCAGTCTTTATTCCAACGGCGCTCACAATTGCGGTTGATTGATTATCGAGAGGTGCGAGGATAATCGCTTTCCCGGGATGCTGGCTTATAAGCGCGACGCCTTCAATCATCATCACCCGCTCGCGATACTCGCCTGGCGCGACCAGTATGACAAAGCCTTGTTTGTTTCCGCCTGAAATCATCGCAAGCGCTTCGTTGATAGTTTTCGGTCCAGCGTAGCTATTGCCATCAACGATGATTAGCCTACTCGGTTCTATTGCTGCTGGCGGAGTCTCGACAACGCTTGCCACCTTCCAGCTCATTATCAATTTGAGTGCGAAGATAGCAGCAGCGGCGAACACCATCCCATAAACGAACAACGCCGCTCGGCTCAAGAACAGTCTGCCAATCTTTGATCGTTCGTGCGGCACTCTTGCTGCGGCGGGCAGTAAAAATGGCTGAGGCGTTTGCGCATCTTCGATTCTCGCTGTTGCAGCCGCAGGGCCAACGTTTCTAGGCGGCGTAACTTTGCGAAAAAACCTTGTTCCCTGCTCACCTCGAAAGCCTCTATCTTCGCTATCGCCCTGTCCGTATCCAACAGTGCTCATACCTGCAAGGGTGCGCTGGGAGTTCGGCGCGAAGTTTTCGCCTTCAATGTAAATGACTGTCACGTTGTCTTTGCCGCCCGCTTCGTTCGCCGCGTCAATCAAATCCTGCACGACGCTCGCCGGGTCGCCAGCGTTCCGCTCGACTGCGCTCCGTACCTGCTCTGCCGTTACGAGGTCGCTCAAGCCGTCGCTGCACATTACGAGCGCGCAATCCGGCTCGAACGGCTCGGTGAGAATCTGAATGAATCCATCGTCGTGCGTATCGTGAGGCTCAGTGCCAACGTCGCGATAGACTTCGTTGCGTCGCGGGTGGTGCATCGCTTCAAGCTCGCTCAGTTGCCCCGCGTCCTCCATCTCGCCAACAGGCGAATGATCCGACGTTAACTTGCGAATCTTGCCGCGATGGATTTTATAGAGGCGCGTGTCGCCTACGTGACCAATAACGAGATGATCTCCTTCAATGATTACTACAGTCAGCACGCAAGCCATGCCCTGCCATTCGGGTTTCGACAGCGCGCGTTGAAAGATTTCGTTATTGGCGAGCGTGATAGCTTCGCGTATGCGGGACTCGACGCTGCCGACCTGACGGCGCAATCGCCCTGTGATGTAATCAACTGCGATTGCCGCAGCCTCTTCGCCCGCAGCGTGCCCGCCAACGCCGTCAATGACCATGAAAACGCCAAGCTCGGTGTCAATATGAAAGCGGTCTTCGTTGTTCTGGCGATGGCGACCCACGTCGCTCGCGCCCGCCGCACTGAATCTTGCCATAACGGACATTCGGTTAACGGTCCCGGTCAAAACTTAACAGAGCCATAATCGCCGCCACTACGAGCAGCAAAACGAGAAAGATGTACCTCGCCGAAAATAACCCGCTCATCGCCCCGTCGCATCGAAATCAAGTATCAGAACATCTGCAAGTATCAGCCGCGCTCTAGGCGGAATAGGAACTTCTATATGTTTATCATGCTTGTTTCCGTCAATGATCTCGACGCTGCTCGGTATGGGTATGCCGTTTACGGACGTTCCGAGCGTGCTTACGTCGCGCGCGAAGAACTGGTTCGTGGCTGCGTCGTAGCGTATGCGCAGGTGCTCGCGCGATACGTCGGGAGAAGTATAGAGCTTCAAATCCGTGAGATACTCCTTCCCGCCTCGCCCGATGACGATTTCAGGCTTCGTCATCTTGAAGACCCGGCGGCCACGATCATCTTCATAAACTATAGTCGCATAGACGCGCTGCGTCGGAGGCGCAGGAATTGTTTTCGAGACGCCGTCAGCCGAGCGCAGAGTCTTGATTATCTTCGTTTCCGTTCCAGCGAGTTCCTGACGTTGAGGCATGCCTAATTGCGAATCAATCAGAATCTCGCCGCGACGAACCTCTTCATCCATGTCTTTGTGAAACTTGATAATCCAGCGGCTCACGGCTTGGACATTCTTCTTCTGCTTGAGCCAGCCGGTCTTCTTGTTTAATTTCCTGACCTCTTCATCGAGCGCCATCTGTGCTTCCACCGTGATGATGTGAAAGATAGGCGAGAGGCGGTCATAATCTTCCGGGTGAAGATAAACGTTATACAGGCTCGGAACAAGCGCCGCGTAAACGAGAGGCTCGATGCCCTGCTGCATGTTGTAGATGAGTTCTTCGATTATTGCCTGTCCTGTTACCTGATCGTCCATCTTGTTCCCATGCGGCTATCGGCCAATCGGTGACACTCGATGAGCACGCTGCCTGAAGCGCCAAAGCAGAGCCGTCCTTGCGGCAGCCTTTCTTGCTGCGAATAGTAATTATTGGCAGGTCAGTTTGTAAAGCCCGCAGCGCGCGATGTTTGAGTCTTATTGTCGCCCAGCGACACAAATTCATTTCGGCTGGTAAACGGGAGAAGAAGCGGATGCGGGCTGGCCTTTCAGGTCCTCGGCGCGCACCGCGCTCAAGTCTGCGTAGAAAGATAATCGTCCCGTCTTGCCGTAAACAATCGGGGTTGCAGTTGCGAAGAATGATTTCTGGTCTTCGCCGAGAGCGAATGTGAAGCGATAGCCGTTTGCCTGCCCGCCTTCAATATCGCGGGGCACGCCGCCAAGTCTTATCAACTCCTGAAGCGGCGCGCAACGGCCATCGAATTTCTGGTAATAGATAACTTCCGCTCCGAGCATGCGAGCGAGCATCTTGAATGCTTCATCTTCGTTTACGGCTATACGAGTATTGAAAAAGAAATTGCGGCCCTGCGCTGTCACAGCCTCGAACGCCTCGCGGTCGCCCACAAGCCATTCGCCCCCGACGCGGATCAAGGCGACTTGTTGTAGCTCTTCGGTGCCATCAAATTTCAGTGAGACGATTGCTGTGTCGCCTGTTATCTGCTCGCCGCGCGCTTCAATCTTTTCAGGTATTTCAGAAAACGTCGCGGCAAAATCAGGCTCTAATTCTTTAAGCTCGGCTGATGATAGGCCCTCGATTGCGCCGCGATAAACCGAGCGGCGAAATCCTTCGACGTAATGCTTGTCCTTCAATGCGCGATAAAACTCTACAGCCGCCTGCGTGGGCGATGCCGTTGTTTTCTGCGCTGCGATAACGGTTGTGAAAATGGTTATAACGATAAATAGAGATCCAAATCGCTTCATCGAATGCTCCGTGAATATGACAAAGTGAATGCGCGAGGGGCGAGATAATTTCAGCAGCGGGAGCCGGGCGTGTAATAGTTAGCAGCCCGCTTGGTAATATACAACCGAGCGGGCTGCCATTCAAGATTATACTTCTGAAGACTTCTCAGGACTGCGCGCTCTGCGCCTGCTCGGTCTGCTGGCGGAACATCGCCAATCGCTCTTGTAGCCAGCGCAAGCGGGTCGGACCCCATTCAACCATTTCGATTGCGCGCTCGATGTTTCGCAAAAACTCCGGCAGTTTCGCCTGCTCGCGCATTTGCGGAATGAACTTTTAGAGCTTGGCTCAGACCATAATCATATCCTGGCTCGATTCCAAAAACAGCTCTGCGTTAAGCGCGCCCTGAACCACAAACGAGGCCGCCATATCCCGGTAAGAAGTGACCATACGGAAGTAGGCATTCTCATCGCGGCGCGTGCCGAACAGCGCGTTGATGTCTTCGATTGAATCGGGAAAGAACTAGAACGCGAACCAGTCGCGAGCCTGGCGCATCTTCTCTTCGCGCCGCAATTCATAAAGCCTCAGAATAAGTTGAGCGTCTTCTGGAGTTGGTGTTTTCTTCTCAGCAATGATCTCTCCTTCAAAGATTAAAAACTGTATGACACATTCTCCAGGATAATTTCAAACTAATCGCAAAGCAAATCCGACCCTAAGCAGTTAACTTGTTCGTCGTTGAAGGGTATGCTGTTGAAAGTTTACATCGTCGCGCTCAGGATAATCGCTGCGATAATGCGCGCCGCGCGACTCGCGACGAGACAAAGCCGCCTTTGTCACGAGCCTTGCGAGCGTCACAAAATTCCATGACCTCGTATTGAGCGGGCGCGAGCCTATCTCTTCCAGAGCGGCAAGTGCCGCTGTCAAGCCTTCTTCGTTGCGTACGAGGCCGACTTTCTCCCACATCACTCGCTTCACTTCCGCGCGCGTCGGGTCGTCAATGCGCCAATCAGCCGCCGTGCCATAATCCCAATCGCGCGGCTCAACTGGTTCTATTTCATCAACTGCCTCGCGCGCAGCCGCCTCACCGGCCCGCGCGCCGAACACCAATCCCTCAAGCAATGAATTGGACGCGAGACGATTCGCGCCATGCACGCCCGTGCATGCGACTTCGCCAGCCGCGTAAAGCCCCGCGATTGACGTTCGCCCTTCGGTGTCTGTGCGAACGCCGCCCATCGTGTAGTGCGCCGCCGGACTGACAGGTATCAGGTCGCGCGTGATGTCGACGTTGTAGAGCAAGCAGGTGTTGTAAATCTTCGGGAATCGCTCGCGCACAAAGTCATGATTGAGATGGCGCATATCGAGCCAGACGTGGCGAGCCGCAGTCCGCTCCATCTCAAAATGAATCGCGCGGCTCACAACGTCGCGCGGCGCAAGCTCGGCCCGCTCGTCGTACTCAGGCATGAACCGCTCGCCTTTGGTGTTCAAAAGAACGCCGCCTTCGCCTCGCATCGCTTCAGACAACAAAAAGCGAGGGGAATTTTCAAGCGCAAGCGCGGTCGGGTGAAATTGAATGAACTCCATGTCGGCAAGCACAGCCCCCGCGCGATAAGCCATAGCCTGCCCGTCGCCCGTCGCGACATCAGGGTTCGTAGTGTGCAGATAGAGCTGGCCTGCGCCGCCCGTCGCAAGCACAACGGCGCGCGCGTACAGAGCGCGAATTTGATTGGTCACAGGCTCGACGAAGGTCACGCCCACACAACGGCCATCTTTGATTATTAAAGACTGAGTGCATGCGTGCGGAAGAAATTCGATTGCAGGAAATTTTTTCGACCATGCGACGAGCGCGCGGACTATTTCTCGGCCTGTTGCGTCGCCTCGCGCGTGAAGAATGCGCGAGCGCGAATGAGCCGCCTCGCGAGTGAACGCCAGATGTCCGTCCTCGCGGTCAAACTCCGCCCCGTGCTCTATCAGTTCAGTGATGTAGCGCGGCCCCTGTTCGACTAGAATCTCTACGGCTTCTGGGTCGCAAAGCCCCGCGCCTGCGTCAATCGTGTCTTGATAATGAAGCGTCACGTCATCGTCGTCATTGAGCACGACCGCGACGCCCCCCTGCGCGTATTCCGTGTTCGATTCGGTGATGCGATCTTTAGTGAGAACAACGACGCGGCCCGCAAGAGCTAGAGCCACAGCCGCGCGAAGCCCTGCGATGCCGCTGCCGACAACGATGAAATCAGTCTTTGCCGTCACGTTTTGATTCTACATTACTGCTCGCGTCCGGTCACACACAACAGGTCGGCATTGACAGCATTCGCGCGGTGAAGTAAAAGGTACGGGACGATTTGAACAACCGGTCGGAATTCAGGCACGCCAGCCATATTCGCAATCGCTGACTATTTCAACGATTACTATCGCGGTTGTCACTAAGCAAGGAGGGATGCGTATGAGTAGGGGCAGTACTTTTGAATTTCGCGGAACGGGCGGGCAGCTTTTTGGCAATTACATCGTGGTTTTCTTTTTGAGCTTGATTACCCTGGGGCTGTACTTGCCCTGGGGTTATTGCCGCATCGCGCGATGGGTCGCTAAGAATACTACTATCAACGGCGCGACTGTGGAGTTCAGAGGTGACGGCGCGGCGCTCTTCGGTCAATTTATCATCGTATATTTCTTAACGATCATCACGCTCGGCATCTATATGCCATGGGGCATTTGCCGACTCACGCGCTGGTTTGCAGCCAACACAACTGCAAATGGTCAGCCGATTCAATTCGATGGCGAAGGCGGCGACCTGTTCGGCATCTTCATCGTCGGCTACCTGCTGACAATCATCACGCTCGGCATCTACAGCTTCTGGTTCCAGATGAAGCTGAATCGCTGGAACGCCTCGCACACGATCATCTGGGGACAGCGCCTGCAATTCACTGGCGACGCGATTGATTGGCTTGTGCAGTTGATAATCGTCCAGTTTCTTTCCATCATCACGCTTGGCATCTATATGCCTTGGGGCATCGTGCGCCTGATGAACTGGACGATGGAGCGCACAAGCTTCGCGCAGGCCATGCCTGCGATGGCTGCAGCCGCGCCCGCGCCTTATTCGCCGCCCGCCCCGCAACCCTACGCGCAGCCGCAAGCCCCACCGCAGGCTTATTCACAGCCGCAATATCAACAGGGCGTGGCCTGCCCGGCTTGCGGGACGATTAATCAACCCGGCAATGCGTATTGCCAGCGGTGCGCGACTCCGCTTGCGCAGCCGCGCCCGGTCAGCGCAGTCGCTCCCTCCTGTCAGTACTGCTCGGCGACGCTCGATAGCAATATGATTTTTTGCGCGCGATGCGGCAGGCAGGTCATGTGCCGGAAGTGCAAAGGGCCGCTCGGTCGTGACGCGAAATTCTGTCGTAGTTGCGGCGAGCCTGTCGTGGCGCAGTGATCGAAGTAGCGATTTATTTTGTAAATCGAAAGAATGCGATGAAGGCACAGTGCAGCCTTCATCGCATTCACACCCTTAAAGCTCTACCCTCGCGATTACGGGAAGATGCCGCGAACGCGAGTCGCCTGCGCGACACGACTGATTGCCAGGCAGTACGCGCCCGTGCGCAGGTGAACCTTGTACCGCTTCGCCGCCGCATATACTTCATGGAAAGCTTTGACCATGATCTTCTCAAGATAACGATTAACTTCCTCGTCGCTCCAGAAAAACCCATAGTTGTCCTGCACCCACTCAAAGTAAGACACAGTAACGCCGCCTGCGTTCGCCAGAATGTCTGGTATGTCGAAGATGCCTCTGTCGAACAGAATGCGGTCGGCTCCGGGCGTGACGGGACCGTTTGCAGCTTCGGCCACTATGCGAGCCTTCACCTCGTTGGCGTTATCGAGATTGATCTGGTTTTCTAGCGCGGCTGGAATAAGTATGTCACAGCCGACCGTCAGCAGCTCGGAATTTGAAATCGCGTCTGTGTCCTTGAAGCCCACAACCGAACCAGTTTCCGTCTTATGCCTCAGCACTTCAACCGGATCGAAGCCTTTCGGATTGAAGATGCCGCCGTGCGTATCGCTCACGGCTATAATCTTCGCCCCGTCTTCGTGCAGCAATCGCGCTGCAATCGAGCCTGCGTTGCCATAGCCCTGAACCGCGACGCGCGCGCCGTTGAGGTTAATGCCAAGCTCTTTGCAGGCTTCACGCACTACAAACTGGCACCCGCGCGCAGTGGCTTCAGCGCGACCGAGCGAGCCGCCTAACGCGATTGGCTTGCCCGTGACGATTCCAACGTGCGCGCCGCCAGTCATCATAGAGATCGTGTCCATTATCCAAGCCATAGTCTGCTCGTTCGTGTAAACGTCGGGGGCCGGTATGTCAATGTGCTCGCCTATGATGGGGGCAATCTCCGAAGCATAGCGCCGGGTCAATCGCTCAAGCTCGTTTAAGGAGAGCTTGTGCGGGTCAACGCGAATGCCGCCTTTGCCGCCGCCATAAGGAATGTCAACGGTCGCGCACTTCCAAGTCATCCACGCGGCGAGCGCGCGAACTTCGTCGAGCGTAACATCAGGGTGGTAACGTATGCCACCTTTTGCAGGGCCGCGCGCTATGTTGTACTGAACGCGGTAGCCCTCAAATACTTTAATTCTTCCATCATCCATCTTGACCGGGATCGAGACGATTAGCTGGCGTTTTGGCGAACTGAGAACTGCTCGCATGTCATCGTCTAATTCGATCAAGTCAGCAGCTATCGTGAATTGCTGTCTTGCAATGTTTGAAGGATTAAGATCTTCCATTGGTTGAGTGCTGGTCATAGAGATTTCCTCCGTCGCGCCTGCGCGCGGTGTTGGTGAAGTGATCGAATGAAAGCGGCATCGTTATGCGCCTTCCGACTCGCCCTGCCGGCTCGTGCGCCCTTTACCTTGAAGGATTCGTTCACACCGGAGTATTAACTACTCGGCTACACTCTCATGCCGAAACGCTCCATTGGTTTACCACAGCACGAGATGCGAGGCAACTCTTGATTGACGGTTGTGGCACATGTTGCAGGAGCTGCACGGCCATCCCTTCATAGCTCATTGTCCAATCTTCTGGCGTTTGAGCTTCGAATGACCGAGACTTCTGCGTTGCATTCCGAGCAGCGATACTTCTCGCCGTCACGTAAAGTCATCTTGCACCTCCTAAACTATCGCGCGGCAATAACCTCTGCGCGCCCTTTGGTCTTCCCCATTGATTTGTCTGTTGCAGAAAAACTGCGCCAATCCCATCAGTCGTTTTCCTGAGGCTTCAAATTTTATAACTGACACACGGCAAGAGCAGTGACTTCAAGCACCCATACGTGTGACTGCGGTCATAACAACAGGCTGTTGTTAGGGACCAGATTGAAAAGGGTCTGTGTTCCGGGCAAGCCCTGTACACTTCCGTTTTCATTCAGATATATTCCAAAGCTCCAGTTTTCGTTTTTTCTGATGACGGAACAAATTGTGGGTTATGAATCAAAGCGTTTTAATTAACACGAGTGGTCAGGCAGCCGCGAAATCCCCGCGCCCAAAGAGTTCTATAAGCCTTATTTCGGATTCGTTCGCGAGTCGCTTTAAAAGACAAGACTTGATTTTGTTTGCAGCCATTGCATTCGCATACGCAGGGGCGAGGTTCTGGCAACTGAGCGATTACGGCCTTTATGGCGACGAGACCTTCACTTTGTTTGTGGCGCGCAGCGATTGGCATTCTTTGATCCAGCAGGTGATAGCTGATGTTGTCCACCCCCCTTTGTTCTACATTCTTCTGAAGACATGGATACTCATTGGCGGCGACTCTGTGTTGTGGCTGAAGCTTTTCCCATTCGCAACATCGGTAGCGGCCATTGCGCCATACTTTCTGCTCTGCCGCGAGTTGAGAATGAAGCCAGCAGCCATAAATCTCGCTCTCGCGCTGATGGCGACAAATGCTTTCCTTTTCTACCACGCGCAGGAATTGAGAATGTATGACCTGCTCTTATTTCTGAGCCTTGTATCGCTCTGGCTCTTTGTTAAATCTTTCAACGACGAAGCTAACTCCGTAATAACTCAGCTTCTGCTTTTTGCCGTCAACCTGTTGCTCGTTTATACGCACTATTACGGCTGGGGAGTCGTAGCCGTAGAGCTTCTGCTCATTCTATTAATCAAGCCGGAAAAACGCCTCTGGTTCTCAATGGCTATGTTGCTGCTCGTCGCGTGCTTTCTGCCTTGGGCATATCTTGTTTCGCAGGCTGCGCTAAGGAAGGGGGGACTTGAGCCGAATCTCGGCTGGAACACGCCGCCCAACGCGAACAAGTTCCTCTGGTACTACGCGACGGTGTCGGGAGCGATGGAGGGCCGCCTTCAGGCGCTCAGCCATTTTTATGTGCTGCTCGTGCAGGTTTGCGCGGTTGCGGCATTCCTCTTTTGGATTCCGATCATTCAATGGGCGCGGCGCATAATTAAGAATCGCAGGCTAAACGAATTCAACTTGCTCTGCTTCCTCTTAGCCGTCGCCTTCTTGCCCGCGATTGCGGCTTTTGCCATCAGCTTCGTGATGTCGCAATCAGTCTGGTCAAATCGCTATCTGATTGGCTGCGCTCCGGCTTTCATGATTATGGAGGCCATCGCCATTACAAGCATAAAAAGAAATGGGCTGAGGAAGATAATCATCGGTTACCTTGTGGCATTCGCCGCGATCTCTGGGTCCGTGCAGATGTACTACACAGACCGCGTTGCAATCGAACCGCTGGTCAACCGGCTTGTTCAAACACATCGCGCGCGCCAGGGCATGACAAAGATATTTACAAGCCATGGCAACATAGCAAACTCTTTGCGGTTTTATCTCGAAGAGGCCAAAGAGAAACGATTCGATGTTCAATATGTGGACAGCTATGAGCAAGTGGACGAAGACTTTTTCTATATTGCTTTCATGAAATACCTGCCCGAAGAGCAAACAAAGATCGAGAACGAAATTGTCCCGCGAGGGTTCACGCTTGGCGAGCCGCTCAAATCAAAAGGCCCAACTTATGAGGTCGTTCTCATTCCCGTAACGCGCGCGCTGAAGTCTGTGTGAAATACCACTCCACAGCAACGAGCAGGCGATCACTTATTGCCACCCGCTCGCGCCGCGCTTGCTTGATTGAGCAATTGAACGATGTCATCGTGCTTATGGTCTTTGGCATAATCCGTCGCCGTCTTCCCCGCAATATCTTTCATTGTAGGATCAGCATTAGCTTCAAGCAGCGCCTTCACGCTCTCCATTTGCCCGTTGAGCGCCGCAGACATCAGAGCAGTGTAGCCGCCGTCGGTCTTCGCGTTTACATCTGCGCCCTTGCCGATTAGCAGCTTCACCAACTCGACGTTGCCCGTGCCCGCAGCGTTCATCAGCGGGGTCACGCCGCTTTTCGTTCTCGCATCAACCCTCGCTCCCTGATCTATTAGCTGGCGCGCGCGGTCATTCTCTCTCTGCTCAACGGCGAGGTGTAGCGGAGTGCGGCCTTCCGCGTCTTGAGCCTCAAGATTAGGCGCAGGTGTGCGCGCGGTATTTTCGCCGGCAGGCTTCGCGCATCCGACAAAAATCAATGATAATAAGATTAATGGAACCATACGCAGGCTGATCATTGCAATCATCTCTCCTTCAAGGCAATCTCATTCGACTAAAGGCTATTCCGCTCGCGGTTGCTGCGCGCGAGAGTGCATATTCAAATACATTCTTGCGGCCTAGCGCAAGCTGCTTCTGCACAGCGTCAATCAAAGCCAAAACTCATTAGTTGAAACTTGCTTCTCAGGATATAATGGGCGACCCGAAGCGACCGCCGTTTGAATAATCAATTTCAGCGGCGAACCTTTGGCACGTCAGTTTCAAAGCAATCGAGGAGAGGTCATGGACTTAAATCTAACTCCGCAGGAGCAGCAGTTTCGCGACGAGTTTCGCGCGTGGCTTGAAGCGAACATCCCCGAAGGATGGGGAACAACCGACGCTCACGCGCCCGAAGATTCTGAGGAGCGATTCGGCTTTCTCCGCGCGTGGCAAAAGAAAATGTACGAAGCTGGATGGGTCGGCATCCACTGGCCCAAACAGTACGGCGGTCGCGGCGCGACGCTTATCGAGCAGACCATCTTCATCGAAGAGATGGCGCGGGCGAATGCTCCGCCGTTAATCAACGTGCTCGGCCTTTCGCTGCTAGGCCCAACACTAATCGCTTACGGCACGGAAGCGCAGAAGAAGCGCTTCCTTGCAAATATCCTTAGCGCCGACGAGATATGGTGTCAGGGCTACTCAGAGCCGAACGCGGGTTCGGACCTCGCCGCGCTTCGGTCTGAAGCCGTTCTCGACGGCGATCATTTCGTAGTCAACGGGCAGAAGACGTGGACGAGCTTCGGCCATTTCGCCGACTGGTGCTTCGGCATCTTTCGCACAGACCCCGATGCGCCGAAGCACAAAGGACTGACTTACCTGCTCGTTGACATGCACAGTCCCGGCTTGAGCGTGCGCCCGCTCAAGCAGATGACGGGCGAATCGGAATTCAACGAGGTCTTCTTCAAAGACGTGCGAGTGCCGGTTGAAAACGTCGTCGGGCGCGTCAACGACGGGTGGAACATTGCAATCGCAACGCTGATGTTCGAACGCGGCACGCTCGGCGCAAGCCTTCAGATAACATTCAAACGGCAGATTGAGAGATTGATTGAGCTGTCGCGCAGGGTTGACCGCAACGGTCAGCCTGCAAGCTCTGATCCGGTAATTCGCCAGAAGCTCGCGCAGATTTACACAGAGATTGAAATCTTTCGGCTTAACCAGATGCGCACGCTCACGCGAATGAGCAAGACCGGAGTGCCGGGACCTGAAGGCTCGATTCAAAAAATATTCTGGAGCGAGATGAATCAGCGAATGCAGCAGGTGGCGATGGAGATGCTCGGCCCTTACGGCCAGCTCACGCGCGATTGCAGCTATGCCGTAGATCACGGCCAGTGGGCGCACGCTTATCTGCGCTCGCGCGGCAATACAATCGAAGCGGGCACGAGCGAGATTCAGCGCAACATCATAGGCCACTTCGTGCTCGGCCTTCCGAAGAGTTATTAAACTGCTGTTGCCAGTTGCGAGTGGTCTGTTGTCAGAATGGAATAATCCTTGAAAGTGGCTCCTGGAGCCTGTTTCAAGCCAGCTACGGTTCTGACCACTGATTGATAGGAGACAAAATGGATTTTGATTTGAACGAAACTCAGAAGCTGTTTCAAAGCTCGGCGCGCGAGTTATTCGCTCGCGAGTGCCCGCCCTCGGTTGTCCGCGAAATGATCGAAAGCAACAATCCATATTCGGACCATCTGTGGTCGAAGCTCGTAGAGCAGGGCTGGACGGGATTGATCTTCTCGGAAGATGACGGCGGTGTCGGGCTTGGAATGATTGAGATGGCCGTCGCGTTTGAAGAGATGGGTCGCGCGCTCGTTCCAGGTGCGTTCTTGTCAACCGTCGCTCTAGCCGGGCCGTTGATCGAGCGAGCGGCATCAGGCGAGCAAAGGGGAAAATATCTTCGAGCGATATGCGAGGGCGAAGCAAAAGCTACTGTCGCGCTCCTCGAAGAGAGCGCGTCGTGGGATGTTGATCGCGTGGCTCTTGAAGCAGTTGAAACAGTCGGCGGACTGAAGCTGAACGGCAAGAAGCTATTCGTGCCCGATGCGGCGGTTGCGAATTTCATCATCGTTGTCGCGCGCGCAAGTTCTGAAATCATCCTCGCCATCGTCAATCGCGACTCCGATGGCGTGACGATCGAGATGATGCCTTCGATGGATGCAACGCGAAACCTTTATGAGGTCAAATTCAATGAAGTTGCGGTCACAGCAAACGATGTACTGGCCAGAGGCGAGCGGGCGCGCGAGGCTTTAGCTTATGCTCTCGACGTTGCGACGCTTGCGGTTTCGGCGGAGATGGTCGGCGGGATGCAGTTGATACTTGAGATGTCTGTCGAGTACGCAAAGACTCGCAAGCAGTTCGGGAAACCGATTGGCCAGTTTCAAGCTGTCCAGCATCATTGCGCGAATATGCTGCTGATGACTGAAAGCGCGCGCTCGGCGGTTTACTACGCTGCGTGGGTTATGGGCAATGACACGAAACTGGCTCCTGCAGCCGTTTCTATGGCGAAGGCTTATGCGAGCGACGCATACCGTGAAGTCGGAAATCTCGGCATTCAGGTTCACGGCGGCATCGGCTTCACTTGGGATGAGCCGCTTCATTTTTATTACAAGCGTGCTAAAGCGTCGGAGCTTATGTTTGGCGATGCGACATATCACCGGGAGCGAATCGCGCGGCTGGTGATTGATCGCGCAAGCGAACCGACTATAGCTGCGGGGAGCGCGGCTGATTGACCTCTGAATGTGTGCTTGCAATTTGTCATGCCTGACCGATTCAATATTGCTGATGCAATCTGTCGCAGGCATCTTGATGCTGTGACTCGTTTGGCCATAGTTGAAGTCAAAGCAGCCGGTGCGAACACCTACACTTTCGGCGCAGTCAGTTTTCTCTCAGACAAATTCGCAAACGTGCTCGCAGCCCACGGCCTCAGGCAGGGCGAAGCTGTTGCAATCATTTTGCCTCCATCGGCTTCACTCGCGGTTGCGCACTTCGGTGCGTTGAAAGCGGGAGCCGCCGTCGTTCCTCTCTCGCTTAATCTCGAACCGTCGAACATTCAATACGCGCTTAGAGAGACCGCAGCCCGCGCTATTATTATCTCCGAACCATCGCTTCAAAACCTTGAGGCGATGATCTCTTCGATTCAATCGCTTGAAATTGTCTTTGTTGATTCGGATTGCAGGGAGGTCAGTCGCGGACTTGATTTCTGGCGCGAGGTTTACGGCGCATCATCATACTACATCGCTGCAGAACCAGGAGCCGAAACCCCGGCATATTTCTTCTATTCAAATAATCTTGATGGGAAGGTGAGCACAGCGTCTTACACTCACGGCTCGATCCTCACCGAGCTTGAAGCAATTGAGGCGACAAGTGGCTCGATTGCTTGCAGTGATGCGCCAGTAAAAATTGAGAGCGACTGGGCAACCGCCAATTGCCTTATCGGCGAACTATTCGCCGCGTGGTGGCGCGGCTGCGCGGTTCAAGCAAATGCGCAAACAGACTCGCCAATTGATTAAGCGTCTTCGTTCTGCTGCCGCAGCAGCCCGTACCGATAATAGCCAATCGCGTTCGAGAAGATCATTGATTCGACCTTTTCAGCGGACGGAAAGACAGCTTTGATTCCCTCAAAGAGCATATCGCCTGAGCCGCCTGCGACTAACACTTTCTGTGGTCGCATAGCGCGCACGGTCATTTGAATGCGATTGATTATTTCGGGCAGGTGTTTTTCAAGTACCTGCTTTCGCATCTCTTCCAGATCAACCGATTCGCCCGATGGCGTAACATAAGGCGTGCGGCTGCGGATGTAGGATTCAATCGTGCTGCGCTCAAGGTAATCGTCGTAGCGCGCATCAATCTCGCGCTGAAGGTCGTGATACACGGCATCGAGCGACGAAGGTATTGATTTCGACACGGTGTTGATGTAGCGCCCGTCAGCCGCGACTATGTCAATCGTCTTTTCGCCTCCGTCAATCACTGCTGTCGGCACTATCCTTTCTGCAATCTTCTTGCCGTCGCGGTCAAGCGCGTAGCTCAGATAAGAGCCGTAGCCCTGCGGCAGAGTGAGAATGTCCTTGAGCGTGAACTCAAAAGTCTCCTCCACCTTGCCGTTGATGTTGTAGAGCTTCACGGTGTGCCTGCCTGTCAGCTTATCGAGCAGCATCTGCTTGTGCGTCGAGTAATAATTCACCGGCAGGCCGACTACCAAAACGTCGGGCGCGGGCGCTTGCTTCTCCTGCATGAAGCGCGCGATGCCTGCGATGGTCAGCGCAGGGTTGTAGTGCTTGGTGAACATATCGCGGTCGGCTGTCATCTCGCCTCCGCGATTTAGCCGGATGGCGGTCTCGCCGAAGTTGCGGACTTTGCCGGGATAGAGACTCAGTTCAGCGATGAAGTTGTCTTCGCGCGAGCCTAGAAAATCTTCGCCGAACTCGGCGGGACCGATGACCGATGGGAAGATAACGGTCTTACGCGAGCCTTTGATCTCCGAATAAATCTTCGTCGCTGAGTATCCAGTGTCAACCGCGAGTATGTTCATAAATGCATTTTACAGAGCCTGGACGATAAGCCCTGACGGACGCCTCCTACGCCCAATGTTGAATTCGAAGCAGTTCAGTCCAAAATTATCCAACGTGTAAGCCTAAACCGGCAATAGAGCCGCGCGTGGCGATTCATTGCTCAAAGAGGCCGCTTGTGCAATCAGGGGTTCGCTCAGATTATACGCGACGGCGTCAAAAATGCTAAAGCCGAATCTGCAATCGAGCAGATTCAACCGCCCTTCTGCTTAATTCTGATCGTCACGCCTCCGATTGAGATATTGGCTTTACGGCTGCCGCCTGAAGTATTGGGCGCAACCGAAAATGTCACGGTTGATGTTCCAGAGCCTGTCGCGGTTGATGTAAAACTTATCCAGCTTGCATCGGTCGTTGCCTGCCATCCGCATCGCGATTCCGCTTTTATGTTAATTGTGCCGCTGCCTCCATCGGCTTTGAATTTCTTGGATGAAGGTGTCGCTTTGTACGAGCAGCTCGCATCCACTCCGGCCTCTTGCGAAATCGTTACACTTCGGCCTGCGATGTTGAGAGTAGCCTGACGCGGCGCACTTATCGAGTTTGGCGCGATGCTAAACGACACGGTCCCGTCGCCACTGCCCGCGGATTCTGACGTTACAGTTATCCAATCAGGCTTGCCCGTAATCATCCAGCCGCAATTTGTCGGGGAAGAAACGTTGATCGTCCCAAGACCGCCGCTCGCAAGGAAATGTGTGCTGACAGTTTCAACCGAATAGGCGCAAACGGTCTGGTTCTGAAGCGCGCGGGCGACGTTGAGCCTTCCGCCGGTGAGCACAAGCCCCGACCACTGCGGCAGCACGTCAACCGTGTTGAGAATAGTTGCCTTAAGCGATTGAGCCGACAGCGCAGGGTTATAGGCAGCAAGCAATGCTACTGCGCCCGCGACGTGCGGAGTCGACATCGAAGTCCCGCTCAATGCTCTGTACGAAGAATCATTCGCGTTGTAGGTGCTCAAGATATTTGAGCCGGGCGCGGCAAGGTCAACGCTCTTTGCCCCAAAATTTGAAAACGGCGAGCGATCATCCTTATCGTTTGACGAGGCGACTGAGATAATGCTCGGCGAGTTGTAGCTGTCGGGATAAGACGGAACTGCATCATTGTCTGATGCGCTGTTGCCAGCAGCAAAGACGTTTAAGACTCCCGCATTGCCAGTCGCGTCTATCGCGTCTTTCAAAGCCTGATCGTAAGCGGGCGCTTCAGGCGGGCCACCCCAACTGTTGCTCGTGACGCGAATGTTCACGCCGCGATTCTTCATCATCGCGACGTAATTGAACGCTCTAATCACAGTTGCCGACGTAGAGTTGCCGCCCGAATCGTGCGTCTTCAACGCCATGATTTTGACATTCCAATTCACGCCAGCAACGCCGAGCGCGTTATTGCCCACTGCGCCAGCGGTTCCCGATACATGAGTGCCGTGACCTCCATCGTCGAGCGGGTCGGAATCGTTGTTGATGAAATCATAACCAATCGCGTCATCAACGAAACCGTTGCCGTCATCATCAATACCGTTGCCCGGTATCTCGCCCGGATTGTGCCAGACGTTCGCGGCCAGGTCTTCGTGTGTGTGGCGAATGCCTGTATCAAGAATCGCAACAACAACCGACGGGCTTCCTGTTATCGAATCCCACGCAGCGGGCGCTTGAATGCGCGCCATTCCATAGAGCGAGCCGAAACTCGCATCATTCGGCGCAACCGCAATCCTGTAAATAAAGTTTGGCTGCGCGGCGATTACTCCGCCCAGTCTTCGATATGACTCGATAGCTTCCGCAACGCTCACGCCTTCGGGAAGCTTTACACGTTGCCAGCCAATTGCAGGATAGGATTCAAGCGTAGCTGCATGCATTAATTCTCGCGACTCTCGAATTGATTCTGAGTTGTCATTCACTTTAATCAACAACTCGCCTTCGACGTAAGGAAGCGGCGGCGAGGGCGGCACACTTTGCTGCGGCACTGCCGTTGAACCGAGAATCGCAAACGCAGCCAGAATGAAAACAACGTGGCGCGATCTTTTGAACCTGCAGGTCACGGGATTAATCTTCTCGCTAAATGTCATCTATAGTGTGGAGAGCCTCTTGCTGATTGTCCGGCGGTAATCTTAATTAGCAGTCAAGCGGGCGGTCAAGCGAAAGCCGTATTAGTGAGCGCTGGTGTTGATTGACAAGCATTATAGCAGCGGGATATTCTCTACTTCAGGCACTCACACAGGAACGCCGCAGAAGCTAGAGGCATCTGCGGCTATCTTAATTATTGAAAGGGTAACGAATTGAGCGCGAAACAGAGGCCGGTTGTCGGCATACCGTGCAGGTATAATTGGAACACGAACTATTATGAATTGAGGGAAACCTACGCGGAAGCTATTTACGCGGCGGGCGGCACGCCCGTCTTGCTCCCTCTGATTCCTGAACCCGACTACATTGAAGCGATAATTGAACACCTCGACGGCATAACGCTGTCGGGCGCGGTCAATGATGTTGACCCCTTGCGCTACGGGCGCGAGCCTAAGCCTGAACTTGGCCCTGTCGTCCCGCGCCGCGACGAGACCGATATGATGCTGCTCGCGGCGGCGGAAGCGCGACAGATGCCTGTGCTTGCTATTTGCTTCGGCATTCAATCGCTCAATGTCTATCGCGGCGGCACGCTCATCCAGGACATCCCTTCAGAGGTGAAAGAGCCGGTGAAACACATGCAGGGCGACCTGTTCTGGCGGCGCTCCCACTCAATCAATATCACGGAAGACTCAATAATCGCCAAGCTCGCGGGCGCGACTCATACAACTGTAAACAGCCATCACCATCAGGCGATTGATGTGGTGGGGCGCGACCTTGAGCCGATAGCGTGGGCTCCGGATGGGGTTGTCGAAGCCGTCGTCAACACCCGGCCCGACCAATTTATCTTGGGAGTGCAGTGGCACCCTGAAGTCGGCTGGCAAAACGACCTGCTTTCGCAGGCAATATTCAAGCATTTCATCTCTGTTGCGCGCGACTGGGCTGAGTCGCGCATCGGCGAGCCGGTCAGAGTTAAAAGATAATTATTCTTCCATTTACTTTGGCCTATGAGCAAGAAAGACAGGTTGACGCTCGGATCATTGTGCGCTGCTCACTTCGTCAACGATTCTTATTCGAGCATCATCTATCCGCTCTTGCCGCTCATCAAAGACAAGCTGCACCTGACATCTGGGCAGGTCTTCTGGCTCGCGCCGCTTTATGCCATCTCATCATCGCTGATGCAGCCCGTTTACGGTTTCATCTCTGACCGCTACGCTCGTCGTTTCTTTGCAGTCTTCGGCCCGGCAATCACAGCCGTCTTCGTTTCGATGACGGGGCTTGCTCCATCTTATGGATTGCTCATCGTCATTCTCATCGGAGGCGGAATCGGCATCGGCTCGTTCCACCCGCAGGCAGCGGCGATGGCTGCTGCTGCGTCGCGCGAGCGGAGGCGAATAGGGATGGCGATGTTTTCGGCTGTCGGCACGCTCGGCTTTGCAATCGGCCCTCTCGTCATCACTCGAATCGTTGACCGCGACCACCTCGACAAATCAATCTACGTCATTGCAACCGGCCTGCTGATGTCGGCTCTTCTTTATTTCATCTGCCCGCCGCTCGAAAGAAGCATTTCGACAGGCGTTGAAAAAATAACAGGTCAACTGCGAAGAGGTCTGCTGCTCGCGTGGAAGCCGATGCTTTTGCTTTATCTGATTACGGTCATACGCTCAGGGCTTCAGATGACGACGAACACGTATCTTCCGTTCATTCTCAAAGAGCAAGGCTCGGAGCTTGCGGCGACAGGCAACGTGCTAACTGTATTTCTACTGCTCGGAGGACTCGGAGGTCTCGCAGGCGGATACGTCGCCGAACGAGTTTCGGGGCGCGCGGTGACTCTTTATTCCGGGCTGCTCGCAGGCCCGCTGATGATCGCTGCCTTCATGACGAACGGGCTTTTGAGCATGCTATTTCTGGGTCTGGGCGGGTTCATGCTCCTTTCGACAATCCCTGTGAATGTTGCGATGGCGCAGGAGTTAGTGCCTGGTCAGACAAGCACCGTCTCAGCGTTGATGATGGGCGCAGCGTGGGGAGTTGGCGCGCTCGCGCCGCCGCTGCTCGATAACCTGGCGCCCGCGTTTGGTCGCCGCAACGTCCTCGTGATGGCTGCAGCAGCGACATTGCTGAGCGCGGTTTGCGCTTATCTCTTGCCGCGCGATGAATCCCATCGAGCTAAGGTTGTGGAATCCGATCTCGCAGCCGCTGCCGTCGGGGATTAAAACCGTCCTACAGGATGATTGATCTCTCAAATAAAACAGCAATCATAACGGGAGCATCGCGCGGCATCGGTGCGGCGACTGCAATCAAATTCGCGCAGGCTGGAATTCGCGGTCTTGTCATCAACTATCACAGCAACCGTGAAGCGGCAGACCGTGTTGCAACAGAGTGCAAACAACTGGGCGCAGACGCAATCGCAATGCGCGCTGATGTAGCGCGCGTCTCGCAGGTTGAAAAAATGGTTCGCGCAACGCTTGAGCGATTCGGCTCGCTCGACATTCTCGTTGCGAACGCGGGCATCTGGAAAGAGGCTGCGATTGACGAGATGACCGAGCGCGAATGGGACGAGACGATCAACGTAAATCTTAAATCAATTTACGCATGTTGCAACGCCGCCGCTCGCGTGATGATAAAGCAGCGGCGCGGCACCTTGATTCTGATTTCATCAACCGCAGGCCAGCGCGGCGAGGCGTTTCATTCTCACTACGCTGCAACGAAAGGCGCTATCATCTCGATGACGAAATCGCTCGCCGCAGAGCTTGGCCCCCGCGGGATCACCGTCAATTGCGTAGCTCCCGGATGGGTAGCAACCGACATGACCGAAGAGGCGCTGAACGACCCGAAGCAGCGGCGCAAGATTCGTGACTTGATTCCGCTCGGTCGCGTCGCAACGGCTGACGAGATAGCCGGGCCGATATTGTTTCTTGCGTCAGACCTTGCAAGCCACATTAACGGCGAAATCCTCAACGTCAACGGCGGCTCCGTGCTCTGCGGCTAACGCCGGTTCCGGTTTCTGGTTTCTGGTCTCTAGTTAGAAAACCGTCAGCTAGAAGTTGAAACCAGAAATCAGAGACCATGAACCAGAAACCGTCATTATGAAACTCGGATTAGAAGTTCTATTGGAATCACATTTGGATTTGCTAGACGGCCAGCGCGTCGGTCTGATAGTTAATCCCGCGTCAATCAATTCGCGATTCGAACACGCCGCCGATCTCTTTTATCGAGAGAAGCGGATCAATCTCACTTCCCTTTTCGGGCCACAGCATGGGATTCGCGGCGAGACTCAGGACAATATGATCGAGTGGCAGTCTTTCCGCGACAGCCGGACCGGGCTGCCCGCATATTCGCTCTACGGCGAAACGCGCAAGCCCACGCCTGAAATGCTGGCCGACGTTGACGCGCTCGTCTTCGATGTGCAGGATGTCGGTACGCGCGTCTATACGTTCATCTACACGATGGCGCTTGCGATGGAAGCAGCGCGCGAGCTAAATAAAAAATTCATCGTGCTCGACCGGCCCAATCCCATAAATGGCATTCAGATTGAAGGCAACATTCACGAGCCGGAGTTTCGCTCGTTCGTCGGAATGTATCCTATTCCGATGCGCCACGGAATGACCGCAGGCGAGCTAGCCTTGATGTTCAACAAAGAGTTCGGCATCGGATGCAACCTTCAAGTTGTAAAGATGGAAGGCTGGCGGCGCGCAATGTGGTACGAAGAGACGGGCTTGCCATGGGTTATGCCTTCGCCGAATATGCCGACGGTTGACACTGCGGTCGTTTATCCGGGCAGCGTGATGTTTGAAGGCACGACCGCGTCAGAAGGGCGGGGCACAACGCGCCCGTTCGAGATAATCGGCGCGCCTTTCATTGAGCCATATCGCTTAGTTGAGCGATTGAACGAAGAACGTTTGCCGGGCGTTGTGCTTCGGCCAATGCACTTCGAGCCTACGTTTCACAAATTCACAGGTCAGCTTTGCGGCGGCTTGCAGATTCACGTCACGGACCGTGACGCATTCAAACCGGTAATAACAGGCGTGGCGATTATTAGCGCGATACGAGAGCTTTATCCGAACGAGTTCGCGTGGAAGCAGCCGCCTTATGAATACGTTTTCGATAAGCTGCCATTCGATGTGATTAACGGCAGCGCGCGGCTGCGCGAGCAGATTGAAGCTGGAATGCCTGTTGTTGAAATCGAACAAGACTGGCGCGACGGATTGAATGATTTTGCCGAACGGCGAAAAGAATACCTGCTCTACGATTAGCCGCGCCGGACTTCATTCAGTTAGATTTTGAATCACACGTTTGTCGCAACTATAATCAACAACAATGGAGACATTGGAAGAGCTTCTCGAACGCGCCGAATCATCACACGGGCATATGTGCGCCGGTCAGGTGCTTGGCGTTCGCATGGCGATGCTCGGGTGCAAAAAGATAGGCATCAGCGACCCGCGCGGAGCCGACCGCAAAAGCCTGCTCGTTTTTGTCGAGATAGACCGCTGCGCCGCCGATGCCATTCACACCGTCACGGGCTGTCGACTTGGCAAGCGCACACTGAAGTACTACGACTACGGCAAGCTCGCCGCGACGTTTTTGAACACGAAGACGGGCGAAGCCGTGCGCGTTGTTGCGAAGGACTCATCGCGCGAGGAAGCCGACCGCGCTTTCCCTGAAATCGAGAATAAATACGAACGCCAGCTTCGCGCCTACAAGCTGCTGCCTGACGAATTGCTTTTCAAAATCGAACGAGTCGCCGTTACTGTTCCGACTGAAGATCAGCCCGGAAGACCAGTTTCAAGAGTCTCTTGCGACGAGTGCGGCGAAGGAATCAACGACCGCCGCGAAGTCACCCGCGACGGTCGCACTCTTTGCCGAGCCTGCGCGGGCGAGGCCTACTACACCCGCCTTTAAGATTCACTTTACTGCGTTCGTCGGATTCAAATACTTCGCGAGAAAACGATAGACTTCGGCGCGCGAGTCTTTCGCCAGTTTTGTATCGAGCCTGTTAAAGGCGTGCCCGCCGGGTGCGTTTTGATAAATCTTGTACTCGAACTGTTTGCCCGCCGCTTTGAGCGCGGTTATCAGGTGCTCGACTTCCAAAACGTTTACATCTTCATCGTTCGTGTTCGTGTGAATCAAGAGCGGAGTTTGTAGCTTCTCTGCGTTCCACGCAGGCGAGCGGCGGCGATACTCGTTTACGTTTTCCTCAGCCGTCTTTCCAAGATGATACGGGGCTGAAAACAATTCGCGGTAGCTCTGACTCTTATAGCCCATTCGCGCCACGAGATCGCTTACGGGAACGCCAGCATAAGCTACCTTGAAATCCTGCGGGTGCTCGAAGATAGTCATCAGCGTAATCATCCCGCCGTGACTCCATCCGATGATGCCGACGCGCTGCGGATCAATGTTCGGGTAATTTTCGAGCATCCACTGCTTGCCTGCGAAGACATCATCGTTTTCCAGTCCGCCATAATCAATCAAGCGATAAAAGTCACGCCCGTAGCCTGTGCTGCCTCGATAATCTGGCGCGATGACGGCGTAGCCCTGCTCGACCAGCTCGCGAACTATGTGAGCCGCGCCCGTTTCAAAATCGCCGTGAACTCCTCCGTGAACGAAGACGACGAGCGGAAGCTTCGCCGATGAAGCAAACTTTTTCGGGATGAAAGTGTAGGCGGTGATGATGACTGGATTGCCCGCGCCCTGAGCAGTCGGGTTTGGGATGACTCGCGGCGGCGGTCCCGTGTAGCGCACTTTATCAATTACGGCGACGTCTTCGAGCTGGCGAAACCACATCAAATCGTCAATGTCTTTGGCGAGCCGTTGTTCGAGGAACGTGATTGATTCCTGCAACGCGCGCAGGCGTTCTTGAACGGGGTCGGCAGGCGGCGCCGCCTGCCGCTCCTGTGATAAGGCGACAGTTGCTCTGCATGTGAGTGCAACGGCTGAAAGCAGAATGAACCTGAAAGCAATTCTCAAAAGCATGAATCCTCCTTTGGGCCAGTATGGGATTTTATTCAAGAAGCAGAGAGCAGAATCTAGCAAAGGGCCGCTCGCGCGCGCAACGCCATCACTCGTGCATCAGCGAGCCAATAGTTTTACGCAGCGCGGCAGAAATCAAATCTTCGATGTTCCCGAAATGGTTTTGATAATCTTCGCGGCTGCGGCGAATCACTTCTAACGCCTCGTCGCGGCCATAGACTCCTCCCATTTCAACTTTGCGGTCGCTCGTACCGGGCAGGTCTTTGTAGGTCAGAAAATAATGCGTGAGCCTCTCAATCAGCGGCGCGGGGCAATCCTGTATGTTGCGCCAACCGCTGTAGACTGCATCGCCCTGCATCACTGCGATGATCTTGTCGTCGGCTTCGTCGCCGTCAATCAGTCTCAAGCCGCCGATTGGAATCGCTTGAAGCAGAACGTCGCCGCGCGGCATCTCTTTTTCGGAAAGCACGCATATATCGAGCGGGTCGCCATCTCCGATAATCCCTTCGCGGCCCGTTCGCTCGGCGCACAGTTCGGCCACGCGCTCTAAGCAATACGTCTGCGGTACCAGCCCATAAAGCGCAGGGCAGACATTGGAGTATTTCTGTGGGCGATCAACCTTGAGGATGCCCGTCAATTTATCAATCTCGTACTTGACGGTGTCTGTAGGAACTATCTCGACATAGACGGTGACGACTTCAGGAGCCTTCGCGCCAATCGAGACGCCGTGCCAGGGGTGCGCCCTGAACAAAAAGCTCATCAGCGTCCTGAGTGTCTTTTCGTCGCTCGCCATTGGTTGCACTCGAAACGGTTTAACCACAGAGACACGGAACCGCAGAGAATGTCTTGTGATCACTCAATCGTCTTTTCCGTATTGCCTCAGTGCCTCTGTGGCTTCATCATAAATCGTTAACCTTTCCGCACAAGCGTTGTGCGATTGCACGTTTCGCACTCGACTATTTTCTCCGCCTCTTGCGGCTCATAAAAAATTGTGCAGGCATCTTCGCCGCAGCCCGCGCACGTCCAGCGCACGGCGGGTAGTTCGTCGTGAATCATCTTTATCACTTCCCCGCTCGCTTCGAAATCGTATTCGCTCATTCATCATCCCCATCAACGTTAGTGGGCTTTCCTTCCCTGCGCGGCTTTGGCGTGTAGTAGCGACGCAGCCAGCTACTCAATCCATCGAGTCCGGGAAACAACACGCGTTCGGTTATGTTGGCCTGATCGAGCTTGTCGCGCACCTCCCATTTCAATTCAGCAGGAACGATTATCCTGCGATAAAGCGCCGGGTGCGCTTCGAGCCAGTGATCGAGTCGCGCCTGCGCATTCGACATCATAGAAAAAAGCGCGAACTGGTTGACGATGCGCGAATCCAAAGAAGGCGGCTCGATGAATAAAACAAACTCGTCGCTCGACAGAGCATCGAACTCGACAAGGTTGCTCGCTACGCGGCTCAACATATCAACCGTGAAGGCATTCGAGCCTTCGTGTTCGAGGACCTCGCGCAAGCGTTCAGGGAGCAACTGGTTGCTCTTCACGAAATCAACGCACCAGATGACGCCGTCAACGATGAAGTTATCCAGATCAGCCGTCGCAAAATGTAGCGCGACAAAGGGCGAGTAGGTCCAATCAAGCAATCTTGTCGGCAGCCCGTGATGCTGCGCAACGGCGAGCCAGTTCCATACGGAATCGAACGGAACCGCGTCGCGCAGAGCGTACTTGCGGAAGTTGCGAAGCAGATGGCTTTCCATCTTCTCAGGCTGAGGCGCAAGGCGCGCAAGGCTCGTCTTCAACGTATAAGCGGCGTTCGATTCGCCCCTGAAGGCGAACGGCGAGCGGAAGCGTTCGAGCGAGCGATTCCACGAGCCTTCGTAAAGCTGCTCGTTTAGTTCGCTCCAGCTTGTGACGCGAATGTCTTTCATCTCAATCGCGCGCTCATTGCAGCAGAATCGAGTTCTTCGTCACAACGTCGTTGTAATCTGCGCAGTCGCCTGCGGCGCACATCTTTATCAGGTCTTCGATGCGCTGAAGCAGTTGCGTGCTGAAGTGATTGCCGACCGCTTGCGGGTGCGGCGGCGCGTAGTAGTTGAAGTAGCTGCGGATTATCACGCTGTGGTTATCAATCGGCAGTGTCTTTATGTTCTCGATGAAGCGGTCGTATGTCCCCTGACGATGCAGGTAGAACTCGACGTTCGAGACATAAAAAGCCGAAACGCGCTCGTTGATCTCGGAAAGGTATTTGCCGATGGCCTTCATCGCCTGTGGTCCCGACAGATCGCACACGACGGGAACAATTCGGTCTTCATCCTCCATCTTCTTGAGGAATTGAAAATCGTCTTCCGAGTTGAAGTAATTATTCAGCCCGCCCGAAAGGTCTGTCTCAAGCAGCAACTCGCGATATGTAGGATAGAAGTTACGCGGCGGACGATGATAGCTCGAATAGCGAATGTCCAGCCCCGACGTGAAGAAGGCTCGCTGAATGCGCGCGATGGTGTCCATCTCCGATTGCGAAAGCTGAACGCCGAAACGCTGTATGTCCTTGCGGATGTTTTTTAGAGTCTTCTCAAACAGCTTGTTGTCCGATTGTGTACCGTCAATGTATTCGATCAACTCTTTCACGTCCTTCGATTCCCACCCTTTAGTTTTTGGAAAAGGCTTGCCGAAGAACAAACAGAGATATTCGATGCGATTGTGGGCGCGAGCAAACAACGCTTTGAACAACAAGTGCTGAAGCAGGTTGTCACGGCGAATATCAGTTATGAGCGCAAGTCGCGGGCGAACCTTTGCGATGTAAGTGAAGTTCTGATCTGGCCCGACTCCGATATAAACGCCGCCCGTGACGCCAAGCTCGCGCATCTTGACGAGGACGTGCTGATAAGAAGTCTCGTTCGAGATGAGATTGTCAGAATCGAAGTAGCCGCCCGGTTCCGACAATCTCGCAGACAGCGCGGCAAACCCCTTGTGGTCTTTTGCAAGGGCCGCGCCTGCTGGCCACATACCGAACAGCAAAATCAAAATCAGGTTTGCGATGAAGATGCGATTAATAGCAAAAGATCGTCTGTTCATTCTCATTCCTCAGGAACTTATTCTTAAACGAATGCGCTAACTAAAACCGGATGAGCATCATTGCGGCTTCGCATCCGGCGAGCGCGCGGACAAGCGGCGATAATAATCTTCGATCTGCTTGCGATAGCGATCCGGCGCATCACCATAACCGGGTCCGCCCGGCCCGTTGCCAAGTTTCGCCTGCAACCTGCGCGCTAGCTCAAGCTCTAGCTGTCTGAGCGGATCAATCACTTCGTTCTTCAAAAGCGCCAACTGTGACGGATCATTGAACGCATTCGGATTGATCTTGCGCAACTGCTCGATGGCGCGACCGAGATCGCGCGCAAGCTCGCTGTTGCGGCCAAGCATACGGCGCAACTCTTCAGCTTCGGCGACGCGCTCTCGAAGCTCGCTTTCAAGCTGGCGCTCACCGCTGCGAGGCGGCCCGCCCCCGGCTCTCGAAGACTCTTCGCCCTGCATCTCGGCCTGCTCGCCATGGCTGCTCGACTGCGCGCCGCGCCCCGCTTGCTGTCCCTGCTGTCCCTGTTGGCCTTGCTGTCCCGATTGAGTCTGTTGTCCTTGCGATTGCTGGCTGCGCGGCTTTCGACCTGATTGACTCTGTCGCCCGTTCGCTTGCTGGCCGTTGCGCGGACCCTGATTGCCTTGAGATTGGCTCTGGGAGCCACTTTGAGCCTGTCGGCCATCTTGATTCTGCTGTTGGCCCTGCTGCCCGTTGCGCTGATTTTGCGACTCGCCGGACTGCCCTTGATTGCCTGATCCCATCCTTCGTCGCAACGATTCGAGATTGTCTGCAAGCTCGCGAGCGCGGGTCAATGCTTCTTCGAGGCTGTCGCCCTGCTGCTTGCCCTGCGCGTTCTTGCCCGACGCGCCTGCTTCAGCCGCTTGCAGGTTCTTCAACACCTCTTCGATGTTTCCGCGAATGATTCGCTCGCGCTCGCGCGCCTGATTGTACCAGCCATTGGCAATCATCTGATTGTTCTGCCTAATCCGATCCGGTATGCGATTGCGGCGAATCGCGCCCGCCGCTTCGCGAAGTTTATCGCCCGCCTGTTGGCCGTCCTGCCCCATGTTGCGCGCGGCGTTATCAATGTCGCGCTCAAGCCCAGACATCTTATCCGCAAGCGCCTGCTTTCGCTCGCTGAGTTGCTGGCGCTTCTCTTCAGTCGCCGCGCCCTCCCGCCCTCGCTGGGCGTTGCGAGCAAGCTCGTCGACGTCGCGCGCGATTTCATCCTGCCGTTTCAACGCTTCTTCGGCCTGCTGGCGAAGTTGCTGCACGCTACGACTTCCGCTTGCTCGTTGGGCCGATTCGAGGCTTCGCCGCGCCTGCTCCATGCGTTCGAGCGCGCGGGCCTGTTGCGCAGTCGCTTCGCTGCTGTTTCCGCCGCGTGACGATGATGAAGCGGCCTGTGCCTGCTGCATCTCGTCTGCGGCCTGCTGCATCTGTCGAGCCGCTTCTGCCAAGTTCGGATCGCGCCGCTCGCGCGACAACCGCTCAAGCTCGCGCGCCATCTTTTTGGCTTCTTCGATCATCTCCTGCTGCTGACGCTGCGAGCCGCCACTGCCTCCGCCTTGCTGCTGCATCCGCATGCGCTGCTCCATCTGCTGCTGCTGGCGGCGCGCAAGCTCTTGAAGTCGGCGCGCGATTTCGTCCTGCTGCTGGTCCTGTTGCCGCTGCTGCTCGCGTTGGACGGTTTCATATTGATTCTTCATCTTATCGAGCTGAAGCTCGAACAGGTCGGCGAGGTTTTCATTATCCTGCTGGCCGCGTCCGCCCTGCGAATTGTTCATAGCAACCTGTATATCGCGGAATACAGCTTCGGCCCTCAGGAGTTGCTGCAAGGCTCGCTGCTCAGGCGGCATCGCATCTTTCGTGTTCTTCGCCTTTAACTGACCGGCAGCCGCGTCCATCTCTTTGGCGGCTTGCGCGAGGTATTCAATCAGCTTTGCGAAATCAGGCTGCGAGTCGAGTTGATCTCCGAGCCGCCGCCGGATGCGCTCGGCCAGAGCGTCGGTGTCGGCCTTGAGTTTCTCCTGCGAGAGAGTCACCGCGCCGAAGTTCTCTTCGCTCTCTTCAGGAGTGTAGCTCTTCTGCTCGCGCTGAACGCGGAAAGTCGCGGCGATTATCTCGCGCTGTCGGCGCGTGAGCGCGTTTGAATCCTGGTCGCCTTCGCCTCCGCCCTGCTGTTGCGCCTGCCGGAAGTTGCGATCAAACGGACGCACTTCGAGAAAATAAATATCGCTTGTGGATTCCTGCCCGCCGCCCGCCGCGTTGTCGCGCGCCTTCGCGTAATAAGAAATAAAGTCGCCGGGTTGAAGCTGATACTCTTCAAGGAAGAACGTATGCGAGCCTGAAAGCGTGTGCGGCATTTCGGTATTCAGGTCTTGCAGCTTGACGTGCTTTTCTTCGCCGCCATTTACGGAATAGAAAAGCTCAATCTCGGTCACGCCGAAATCGTCTTCGGCACGAACCTGTGTGAAGATTTCCTGAATGCTCGTGACCTTCAAATCGCGGCCCGGCTTTTCAATCACAACCGTCGGCGGATGGTCTTCGAGCACCGTTATGTCATATTCGTTCGAGCCGTTATAGGTTTCGCCGTCTTCGCTCGTAAGCTCAATGCGATAAGTCCCGTTGCCGTTGACGGTGAACTGGCCTGTGAATTGATTATCGCCGCTCGCGGCCATTTCAATCTTCGTCCCGTCGTTGAGGACAATGCGCGCGGCTTTCGCTTTCATGCTGAGCTTCGCAATCACCTGCACGGTTGTGCCTTTGAGCGTAGCAATCTCGGCGGCGTTCTCAAGTTTTTTATTCGGAAGGCGAGTATACGCAGGATAATTCAGCACAAGGTCAATCTGTTTGACGAAAGGCAGGTCTGCGACTTCGAGCGTGAACTCGGGCGAGCGTATGCCTCCGGCTTCGATGTAATAATTGACCGAATCCTGAATGTTGAAGATCGTCATCTGAAACTCGCCTTCGCGCTTCGCAGGCTCCATCGCCTGAGCCAGCCAGTTGTCTGTTCCCACTTTGCGTATGAAGACTTGAGCTATATCAGAATCGAATCCATTGAGCGTCGCTTTGATTATTTGATCCGAGCCGCGAGGCACGCGAGCCGTTCCGGGATTGACATTGATGAACATCGTGTTTGCAAGCGCCGCATCGCCGTTTGAGTAGAGCGCAGCAAGCCCGCCCGTCAAAGACGCCGGACCGAACAACAACGTGCCCGCAAGAGCAATGAGGATTGCCAGCGACGCAGCCGCGTATGCGTAAGAGTGGCGCGGGTCAACTACATCGTTGACATTGATTGCGCCGCTGCGCTCGTTTGCGTCCGTTACAAGCCGATTGACGATAGCCGGAGACGAATTGCGCGAGTCATCAGAGTATTCGACTGCGGTGACGAGACGATCACCAAGCCCGCACTTCTCTTCAATCAGCCTGGCGATGCGCGAATCATCAATGCTTCGCCGCAGCGACCGAACAATAAATAACCATGCGGCTGCTGCCATCAAAGCGAGCGGCAGAATGCGAAGAAAGATCATCAAAGCGGGCTTCTGCGCGAACTTCGTAGCAAATGCCGACGAAATCAGGAGCGAGACTGCTGCAATCGCGAGCGTGATTGCTACACCTTGAAGCAGGCGGCGCATCTTGATTCGAGCGCGAACTTGATTGACAAGTACGTTGAGGGTCGAAGAATGAGGACTCATCTCGCGTTCCTCCTTGAGCCAGTATAATCCACGAAGCGCGCGAAGAACACTGAATCTTAAAATCATCAGCGTCCTCCGTAGACTTTGTTGAATACTTCATCCGATTAACTTGGCAAGCCGAATGCGCCGCGCCAGCAACGCTTCGGCAACAAACAACAACAGCGCAGCTACAATCAGCACGAGCCAGATTCGCTGCCTCGCTTCCATTTCCGTCGGCGTTTCAGTTGTAGCTTCGGTTGCGCGAGCTTTTGCATCGTCGTTTTGCGGCGATACGCTCGCGATGAACTCGTTCACGTCCATCTTGCTCAAATCGGCTTCGTTCGTATCAAGGTTCACCGCGACCTGCTCAATGCGGTCGCGATACCGCAAGCGATAAAATCCGGCTTCGCGCGCATCAACCGCCTGCTCGCCAGTCGCGGTCTTTCGTGCGTCGTCTAGGCGCTGGCCCGATGGGCTTTCAATCAACGGGAAGGAGCCATCGGCATCAGGCTTTACCGTAAAAACCTGCCCGATTGTGTAGGCTGATGCGGCGGGCCGCCCGCCTAAATATTCGAGCATCTGGCGGACGAGCGGCAAATACAACGGCGTGAGCGGCAGATCGTTCCAAGCGGTGTCGAGCGTCGTCGTCACAAGCAAAACCTTGCCGCTGCCCGACGAGCCTTCAACTATCAGCGGGCTTGCATCATCGAGCGCGGCTATAGTCGCCGCCGCATCAACGGGCGTCGCGCGGCGATAACCATAAACTCGCGTTGACGTGAGTCGTCCGCTGCGTGCGAACGCGGCAAAGATTGGGTGATCGGTCTTCACCTGACTCATCAAAGAATAGCTGCGAGCTTGAACCGTCTCGCCAATAGTCGCAGGTGTTACACCCGCAAACGCGCGATTGAACTCCGCAGCATCCGTGTGTCTGGCTGCGGCAAGAATCAGCCCTCCACCGCGCGCGACATAATTCTTCAGCGCCGATGCGAGCTGCTCGTTGATGCCCGCGATGTCGTTGACGATGACGACGCGATACGAATCAAGCTCGGAAGGGTTAATCATTCCGGGCGACTTGACGGTGAGCGCGTGTTGATTATTTTCGCCTGCGGCCAGCGCCTGTTGAAGAAAGAAGCTCTCGCTGCGCCCGCGCGACGGCGTGTCAATGGCTAAAACTCTAGTCTGATCTTCGCGGCGAATGGTGAAGAAGTATTTGTTGTCAATCGTGAAGTCGTCGCCCGTGATTTCAATCGAAGCGCGATTGAACCCGTCGGGCACGTTGAAGCCTGTAAACTCGAACGTCTGCGAGCCGTGCGCATCGAGCTTCAACGGTCGTCGCTCAACTGTAAGATCGTTGAGCTTGAAATCTACCGACGCGTCGCTAATTGAGTCCGCGCTGAAGTTGCTCACGCGAGCCGTGAGCTTCGCGTTGTATTTCTGTCCATATACCACAGGCTCAGATTTTATTTCCGACACCGCCAAATTCGCTGGATTCGGATCAGAAACATCAATGGGGACGAGCTTGGTGTCGGGCGCGAGCTTGAGCAGCGGGGCGGCGCGATTCCAGCCCGCGTTTTGAAAATCCGAAATTATGTAGATTCTCTTATTGCCTGCGTTCGCGTCCTTCAAAATTGTATCGGCAGTTTGAATTGCCTGCAGGTAATCGGTTCCGCCAAGTCCGGCTTGCGCCTGATTGATTATCGCAATGGCCTCGGCGCGGTCTTCTTTAAGCGGCATCAGAACGTCGGATGCTTGAGAGAATTGAATTACCGCGATTTGTTCATTCGCTGCGGCATTGTTGACCGCATCGCGCGCGGCTTGCTTTGCGCGATTGAAAAGATCGCCGTAGCGCATGCTGTACGAGCCGTCAATCAAGATTACGCTTGCAGCTCGATCAGTCGAAGCCGATGCTGGCTTTTGAAAAGTGAAGTAAGGCCGGGCGAACGCGAGCGCCAAAAGCATGAAGGCCGCGCATCGCATTGCGAGCAGCAGGAGGTTTCGGAGCCTTCGGCGGCGAACGGTCTTCTGCTCGATGCGGCGCAAAAACATCAGCGAAGGAAATTCCACTCGACGCGCCCGCGTGCGCCGCACGAGATGCGCGAGCACGGGCAGCGCCGCCGCCAGCGCCCCAATCAGAAATAATGGATTCAGAAACGCCATACGTTATTTCGTTTCAGCCTCAATGAGAGCCTCTTCAAGCAAATCGTGGACGTTCAACTGCTGCGCCCACTGTCTTAAATAACCCAAATCGAGTCTGCTTCCTTGAACATTGATAATGCCGATTATATCTCGCCACTGTAGATCTGAAATCTCACCTCCGCGCCGATACCAATTCAACTTGGCGAGTATTGTGTCTTCTGCTGTTGCAAAGTACGCGGACTGGTCGGGTCGTAATGAGTGCAACTGCCGTCGCTCAAGTTGATTTGCAGTGAACGCATCCGATTTCGCAAGAAACACATCAACCTTGAACAATGAGCCAGTGTGTATAAGGTTAAAGTGCGTATTCGTTTGTATCGCGCGCCTGACGGCTTGCGCATCAACATAGAACTCCGATTGGATCTCCTTAACGAGAGCGTCTGCCTGGTCGAGTTTAATTGAAGCCAGCACGTCAGCGTCCATCGTTGTTCTCGGATAGCCATAGAATGAACTGGCAAACGATCCCCCAATCAAATACTGAATGCCCAGCCTTTCGAGAGCCGTTATAACCATTATCAACGTATCTACTTTGTCAAAAGCCATCAATAACCTTCGATCTTAGGATCCCAGCCGAAGACGCGAATGACGGTTTCGCGGTCAAGCACCAGTGCCGCGAACCTTAGCCTCAACTCTTCCTCTGAGGCATTTGGATACCGATCTCGAAGACCGATCATCGCCAGTGTCCGACTTGCCTCTATCATTGATTCAACTTGCTCAATCTTCTTCCAGCCCGGCGCCGTGCGTAGCAATTCGATCATCACGCGCTCGGCATCAGGGTCGGTATCCATAACTGCTGACCGCTTCTTCATAATGAACAACCACTTCGATTCACATTAGCCATCGCTCTACCCAAATTGCGAGCGGCGCGCGAGGTACGAAAACAACGCCGCATCCAACGGGTCTGACGTTCTTATCAACTCGTAGTCAATTCGATTGCGCGCCGCGCCTTCCTTGAGCGCATTAACGTGAGAGCGAATCGCGCGCAGGTACTCGTCGCGCAAAACGTCGGGCAAGACGTGAAGCTGTTCTTCGGTCTCACTGTCTTCCAAGACCACAGGCTCGTCAAATTCAAAATCCAGTTCCTGCCTGTCCATCAAGTGAAACACAATCACTTCGTTGCCTTGAAATCGCAGGTGCTCAAGCCCTTCATTCACTGATTCAGGCTCGTCATAAAAATCGGATAAAAGCACGACTACGCCGCGCCGCGTCAATCGTTCAGCTAACCTGTGAAGCTGTTCGGAAAGCGCAGTGCCGCGCGCGGGCGCGAGCCGCTCGATTACGCCAAGCACAGTTCGGAGGTGTCCAGACTTCGAGCGCGGCGGCAGATACTCAACAACGTCTTCGTTGAAAACAACAAGCCCAACCGAATCGTGCTGGCGAACTCCAAGATAAGCTAGCGACGAGGCGAGGTACTGCGCGTACTGCAATTTCGTGACCTCTCCGCTCGCATATCCCATCGAGGCGCTCGCATCAATCAAAAGATGAATCTGCGCGTTTGTGTCGCCCTGATACTTCTTGATGTATAGGCGGTCAGTTCGCGCGAGCAGCTTCCAGTCCAGGTGTCGAAGGTCATCGCCGGGCATATACTGGCGATGCTCGGCGAAGTCTGTCGAGAATCCGAGATAAGGCGAGCGGTGAAGGCCGCTGATGAAGCCTTCAACAACAGAGCGCGCGATAAGCTCAAGCGAGCTTATGCGCGCCAGAACTTCAGGCGCGAGAAAGCGCGTGCCGATTTGTGTGCCGCTTGGAGTCATAAACTTTATAATCCAGACTTCGGCTCAGGAACAGTCTCGATTAGTTTGCGAATAACGTCATCGGGCTTAACACGTTCGGATTCGGCATGGAAATTCAGCAGTATGCGATGGCGCAGTATCGGATAGGCCAGAGCGCGAACGTCTTCGACCGAAACATTGTAGCGGCCCATCATAACGGCTCGCGCTTTGCCTCCAAGGATCAAAAACTGCGACGCGCGAAGCGACGCGCCCCAGTTCACCCAGCGCCGTATGAAATCCGGCGCGGTGTCAGACGCAGGGCGGCTCGCCGAAACCAGTCGCACGGCATATCGAGTGACAGACTCAGCCGAAGGCACGCGGCGAACCAGCCTTTGAAATGCCAGAATGTCCGCGCCCGATACGTTGCGCTCGAATGAAAAATCCTGCACCGAAGTCGTCTGGCTGACCACTTCGACTTCGTCATCTTCGCTCAAATAGCCGATGTTTATGTTGAACATGAAGCGGTCAAGCTGCGCTTCCGGCAGCGGGTACGTGCCTTCCATCTCAATCGGGTTTTGCGTCGCAAGCACATAAAACGGTTTAGGCAATTGATAGGTAGTCCCCTGAACCGTGACATTGCCTTCCTGCATGGCTTCTAGCAGTGCGGCCTGAGTCTTCGGCGGCGTACGGTTGATCTCGTCAGCAAGGATGATGTTTGCGAAAAGCGGCCCGCGAATGAACTCCAACCGGCGGTGCCCCGTCGAGCGGTCTTCTTCGATGATGTCCGTGCCCGTAATGTCGGAAGGCATGAGGTCAGGCGTGAATTGAATGCGCTTGAAAGTCAGGTCAAGCACGTTCGCGATTGTGCGAATCAACAAGGTCTTTGCAAGTCCAGGCACGCCCGTCACGAGCGAGTGCCCGCCGACAAATAGCGACAGCAGCGCCTGATCAACGACTTCATCTTGCGCGATGATGACCTTGCGCACTTCGCTTAAAATCTGGTCGCGCGCGGCAACAAGCTTTTCCAACAGTTCGTCTTCTTTGATTATATCTTGAGTGTCTATCGCCATCCTTACCTCGCGGCGCCGGGTGTCGGGTGCTGGGTGTCAGTTTAAGTCTTAGTCTCGACCTGGCACCTGACACCCGACATCCGGCGCCTTCTTAATGAGTGAGCGCGTAAAAGACGTAGTTGACTCCGAACTTGTACGCGGTGTTTGTGTCTTCGATGGGCTGGAAGGGATCGTTCGACCACTGCCAGAAATCGCTCACGTCATAGTTGTAGTTGATAATCATCATGAGCCGACCGTTCTTGTCTTCCACGCCGTAGAACTGCGGCGTGAAAGTTTGCCCGCCATAACTCCGGTAAATAGGGCGAAGGTCGAGCGACTTGATCGAGAAAAAGCAATTGAAGATCGGGTGCGAAATGTCGAGCGGCTTCATCTCAAACTCAGGCAAAGTGCGCTGAAGAAAATACGTGAAGTTTGCCATGTCGCGCGGCCCGCGAAAATCGTCAACAAGCAGGAATCCTCCGCGCAGCAGGTATTCGCGCATGCCCGCAATCTCAGAATCGTTGAGCTGCATATATCCGACCTCGCACATATAAGCGAAGGGATACTTGAAGAGGTTTGGATCATCGAACGAGAAGATGAATTCGTTCTCGTCCAACACGATTGGCAGCTTCGACAATTCAGAAAGAATCTTTGAGAAGTGCAATCCGGCTTCAGGGTAGTCGTGCGACCAGGGCACGCCTCCGTCGCCGAGATACTCGCCCGGATACATCGGTGAAGTCCTCACCCTGACGAACTTGAACTTGTCAGATTCATCCTTGCGCTCGCCGAAGGGGTCTTCTTCCGAGCCGCGCTGCACCTGCGCCGCACCAGTTGAGGTCGAAATCGTCACAGGCACAAACGCGACAAGGATTGAAAGGACGATGATCGCATGCCTTCTCATAAATCCCTCAGCTTCCCCCTCTGAGCTTCAACAAAAGTTCCTGAGCTTTTTCAAAGCCGGGCGCAATTTCAAGCGAGCGCAAGACCTCGCGCCTTGCTTCAGCATGATTGCCCTGTGCTTCGAGCGCGCGCGCAAGATCAAAATGAGCTTCAGCCATATCGGGCGGCGCAAGCGACAATCTCACCGTAAACTCGCGAACAGCTTCGGCGGCGCTCCCCTGCTCAAGATAAACGTCGCCCGCGAGCTTGTGCAAGCTTGCATCAAACGGCTGAATGTAAAAACTCTGCCTTAGAGAATCGAGCGCGCCCACAGCGTCCTTCGTCGAAAGCTTCAATCGCGCCAGCTTCGCAATCGCTTCGGCGTTCGTCTCGTTATGCTCGACAAGCGATTCTAGCGCCGCAGCCGCCTCCGCTTTCTGACCGCGCGACTCGTAAATGTCTGCCAAAAGGATGTAAGGGTTATTCGGCCCTGCGTAAAACGGGAATAACTCCGTTGCGCGTTTCAAATGCTCGATGGCCTGCGCGGCATCGCCATCCGATTTATAAATCGCGCCAAGTCGCAGGTGCGCGAAGAAATCGTTCGGCTTCTCTTTGAGCATTGCAATCAACGCTTCTTTAGGCAGCGATTGCGCGCCCGGCATCTGATGCGCGCCGCCGCTAACCGCTTCGATGTACGGCGCAGTCTTCGCGCGAATGTATTCATTGAACGCGCGATCAAAATCCGCAGGTGAAAGATTCAACGCGCGCTTCAACACATCAGTCGTCTTCGCGCCTTCCTTGAAGAGCGCGAGCATCTTCAAGATTGCATCGAAGCCGAATTTCTCTTCTACGAACTCGCAGACCATCGAGGCTTGAAAGTAAGCCAGAATGACTCCGTCCGGCGTCTTGGGGCGCGTGAATGCAGCGTCGAGGTCATCAATCTTCACGAACTGGCCAGAAGCGAATGCCTTCAGTCTTTCGAGCGACCAGTTATCGCCCCACCCCTTTCGCGCGCGGCGTTCCTCGTAAACCGAAAGCCCTTCGGAAAACCATCGAGGGATGCGGTGGTCGGTCATCTGAAGCGTGATGACGTGCGTGAACTCGTGCCAGAGCGTACTGCCCCAGTTGAACTCGCCCGATGCGCGAGCCGAAGGGCTGTCCATCGCAATCACCTGCCCGAAGCAAACTCCGAGCGCGCCCAGTCCGGGCAACCCTAGCGACCGAACGGCGAAATCCGCGTGACTGTCGAATATCTCAACCGACAATGGAGCGCGCGGCGTGAATTTGTACTTCGCCGTCAGCTTCTTGTAGGCTTCTTCGAGCAGGTCTGCGGCATAAGCCGTAAGCGCGGCAGATTCTTTCTGCGACGACTTGATGATGAACGGCCCGCGAACAGATTCCGCGAAATCCTTCATTGAATCGAGCAGGTCTAGCGTGTTCTTGGCCCAGACGTTGTAAGGGTCGCCGGCAAAAGCCCGCTCAAGCTCTTCGCGCCCTTCCGTCATGCGCCCTACACGAAGAAGCTGAATGCCAAGCTCTGTTCGCGCGCTCCAGAGCCTTGGCGACAACTCAACCGCGCGGCGACCGAATTCAACCGCGTCCGCGTAGCGGCGATTGTTTGTCGCAAAATGCGCGAGCGTAGCAAAGAATTCTCCCGCATGCGGGTTGATGGCAAGCGCGCGTTTTATCTCGGCCTCCATCTCCGGTTTTTTATCCGCGAGATAAAAGATGGCCGCGCGCAAGGCGATGGCAGGAACGTAATTTGGATTGACGGCGAGCGCGCGATCAATGGCCTTCGACGCCGAATCGAATCTATCTGCTTCAAGCTCAAGCCACGCGCGGAGCGCGAGCGCATCCGTGTAATTCGGGTTGATGGCCAAAGCGCGATCAACGATCATCGGCGGCTCAGCGCTCGAAGACAGTTGCTTGCTGCGAGCCAGTCCGATTTGCGCCCGAACTGATTTCTCATCAATCTTCAACGCATCTGAAAAGAGGCTCGCCGCATCGCCATAATTGTATTTTTCCAGCAGCAGCTCGCCCTGCGCGATAAAGGCTTCGGCAAATGACGGGTCTGCTTCACGCGCGTCAATCAAAAGCTCGTTCGCGTCTTTGTATTTTTCGAGATAGACCATTGCCTGCGCGATGAGGGTCAGCTCTTCGGCTGATCGCGGCGAGTTCGAGTTGTAATAACGAATGAACTCCTGCGCAAGCTGCCGCGCTTCTTCGTCCTTGCCCTGCGCCGCGAGCGCGCGAACCCGGCCAAGCATCGCACGCAGCCAGACGGCTCCCTTTGCATCCTTCGCCGCACGCTCGTATTCTGTCGCCGCATCCGGGTAGCGGCCGGTTTCAAACATCACGTCTGCGAGGACAATGCGCGCGGCTGCGTCTTGTGGCCGCGCTGTTAAAAGTTCTTTGGCTTTCTTTTCCGCCGTCGCGTATTCGCCTTTATCAATCAGAGAGCGCGCGCCAGCGACGGCATCAGCAGAAGTATCCTGCGCCGCGCTCGTCCGCACCGAGCAACCGAGAATCACAAGAATGATGATTACCGCACGTTTCATATATCTACCGAGCTACCCATGAAATACACGATGAGGGACGAAAACAGGAAGACTATTGTTGGCGTATCTTCGTGTGCTTCACGTATCATTTCTGTCTCGCTTTTATCGCTTGATTCACTTTCGCAAGCTCTACGAGCAACTCTTCAAGCTCGCGCTCATAATCTTCCGCCTTCATCTCGCTCTTGCGCGCCTTCAATTTCTCGACAGCCTCTTCGAGCCGCTGCCGCTCTTTCATCAACCGGCCAAGCTCCGCGTCATTTCCTGCCTGCTCAACCGTTTTTGAATCGAGATAAATTATCTTTGCAAGTCCTCCGTCGCCTGCCGTTGCCGTTTCATGTCCCGCGCCGTCGCCGTTGTCGTCAATCAGCGCGTGCTCGGTCGCAAGCCGATTCTGCTTCTTGTAAAAATCAGCAACCATCTTCGTTGCGTAATCGAATGCTTCGAGCACGGAGACTCTGCCGTTTTTGTCCGCGTCTGCTTCGTCTGTAGTCAGCGCCGCAATAAAGTATTCGGCAAAGACTGTAGCGTTCTGCTCGTTGCCGCTGCGAGTTGCAGTGATGATGACGCGATTTTCGCCCGATAGTGGCTTGATGAATTCGCCCGACGAGCTTGAGCAATTGACGAACACGACGCGGCGGGTCGGAAGCGTCCCAATTAGCTGCGCGTAATCCTTTGCCGAAAGGTCAGGCCCGACGAGATTGAACTTCGCAAGCTGGTTGTCGAACGAGCCGTGCCCGATTAGAACAACTAACACGAGACTGTCAGGTTTCGCCGCCGTCTTGATTGAGGCGAAAGCTTTGCGCACTTCTTCGGCTGTCGCTCGATGCGCTGAAGCTTCAGCCTCACGCAATCCGTTTTCGGGGTCGCCTGCCACGATCTCGGTCAAAAGAAAAACATGCTTCTCATCAAATCCGAGCCGATTCGTCAGCGCCGAGTAAAGATGGTTGGCCTCTGCGGTGAATTTCTTCGTGTAGATTTCTTCGCCGCCGACGCCCGCAATCACGATTGCGAATTTGTTCGGGTCAATCGCCGCTCGTTGCTGCTTTGCATCAGTGAATGGTTTCGGTTTGTTCTCATCTTGAGCGCGCGCCGATAGCTGCGCGCACAAGCCAAGTGTAGAACCGATAATCAAGGCGAAGATTTTTCTGCTAATTCGCATCCAATAACTCGAACGATCTCAGGCAAGCCCCTTGCGCTTGCGTATAAACCACTCGCCTCCGGCAAGTCCAATGATGAGCATAAAATTAATCGGCATATCCCAAAGGTCTTTCGCTTCGCGCACGGTGCCCGGCCCTTCCGTGTGCGTGATGTCTTCGATGAGGTTTTCAGCCTGGTCGGGCGTGTAGTACCCGCCGCCCGTTTCGGCAGCAATACGCTTGAGCAATTCGCGGTTCTGCGCCGCTTCGTGCGCCTCGCGGTTCATCGGTCCCACTAGAAAACTCGCGCTGCCTGATTGCAACGCGCTTTGATTTCCTCCGCGCTGCGCAGTTACTTCGATGCGATGAACGCCGTCTTCATCAGGCGTGAATTGAACCGTGTAACCGTCGCCTGTTGCCTCCGTTGCGAGCTTCATTGGCAAGTCAACTGTATTGCCCGAAGGCGTCGTGATGTGTGCCGTCACCTGCGCATCGTTTATGCTGATGAATCTCTCGTCCACGACTTCGGCGCGAATGCGCACGGTTTCGCCCGGCGAGTAAGAACTCTGCTCGGTTGAAACTTCTGTCGTGTGGCGAACCGAGTCCACCGTGTAGCGCAGCAGGTTTCGCCAGAAAGTCTCAAACGATTTATCTTTCGATTCGAGCATCATCCGCCAGCGCCAGGTGTCTGATGCCATCATCGCAAGCGTGCGCCCGCGTCCGTATCTTTCTTCAATCAGCAGCGGGACGACTCGATTGCCGCCTTTCGCGCTGCGAGCTTCAAGCACGACCGTAGCGCCGGGTTTGATCTCGGTGATGATTTCGGGAAGAGTGATTGCTGGCATGTGCTCCCACGCGCGGGCGCTCGCTTCCGCGTCGTCGGCGAGTCGCGCAGCGGGATGGTCGCGCCCGCGCTCGGCAGGCGCAGCTTTGAATGACTGGTTCTCGCCCGCTGCTGCAACTTCGCCGCGAAGATAAACTGGCAACAGGTCGGCGAGCGGCGTGTTCGCATAGCCGCCAGCGTTGAACGCCTTCGAGCCGCCGAGCATCACGAGCGTGCCGCCGCGACGCGAGACGAATTGCTCGATTGCTTTCAACTGATCGAACGTGAAGAAAGTCGCTTCGATGCTTCCGATGATTACGGCGTCGTATTTGAAAAGCTCTTCTTCCGATCTCGGAAAACCTGCCGTAAGCTCGTTCGCGTTCTCGATTCCCTGCCGATAAAACTTTCCATCAGCCGAGCGCAGCACTGAGACGAGCGTAATGCGTTTCTCTTCTGCCAATGCTTCGCGCAGCTTGCCGTATTCCCATCGCGGCTCGCCCTCGATGTACAAAATCTTTGGCCGCGCGTCTTCTACCTCAATCAACAACTCCTGCGAATTGTTCTCAGGTATCGGGTCGCCTTCGGGGGCCTGAGCTGTGACAGTGTAGCGATGAATGCCCGGCGATGACGGCGTGAAGCTTATGCGTGCAACGGTTGTGCCGTTGGCCTGAACCGGCACTTCCTGCGAGCGTAGCGGGTGATTGTCTTCGGTGAGGTCAACGTGGACGCTTCTCGCGCTGCCTCCTGCGCTGACGAGAATTTCAGCCGTGACGGGCGCGCCTGCAACGACGCGGCGCGGCGCTGTCGCGCGCGCAATCTCTACATCGTTTTCAAGCGAGGTCGGCCCTACGCCTATGACGTAAACCGGCAGGCCGCGAGCGCGCAGGTCTGCGAGCGTGTTTGCAAGGCCATCAGCATTTGACGCGTCGCCGTTCGATGCGCCGTCGGTTATGAGAACAATGCCGGAATATGGAAGGCCGGAAGAATCACGCGCGGCCTGTTCAAGCGCGGCGTCGAGGTTCGTCTGCGGTCCCGCGCCTGCAAGTTCGGTCGCATCGCGCACGCGCTCAGGCGATGATGCAAACTTGAATGCGCGCACCTTGAATTTTTCTAACAACTCTTTGTAGAAAGGGCGATCAGGCGTCATCAACTGCTTGACGGTTTCGAGCCTCGCGCCACCGTTCGCGTCCGCAAACATCATGCTCGACGAATCGTCCATCATAACGGCGACGTAGGTTGATTGAGGAATGATTGACGGGACGACAATGATCGGGCGCATTATGCAGAAAAGGATTATCGCAAACAGTCCGACGCGCAGGGCTATCAAAGCGGCGCGCCATTTTGTAGCAAGTCGGACTTTGGGGGTGAGGTAGAGATAGTAAGCAAGAAGCGCCAGGCCAGCGACTAGGGCGATTATCATCAACAGAGATGGGCGCGCGCCGAATCCAAACTGACTCTTCGAGAAGAGCGCCGCTCTGTATTTGAACAGAAAACTTACGACCTGTTCCAACGCCGACTCCCGCTTTCAATGCGCCCCTCAGGCACGCTGACAAAATTGCGCCTGACTCATTTTAATTAATATCGCCCAACTGCGCAAAAGTTCCGGTATTATTTCTCAGAGGCTTGGCATTCCCGCCACTTTGAGCCGGACAAGAAGGCGAAGGCGCGACTTATTGCGATTATTTTGCAAATGGGTCGGGCCTCTCGATGTGTGAACAAATCATTGGTATTATCATTATGGTTCTTAATCAAGCATGAAGATTGCGAACAAGGAGTATGGGTGAGGGTTGACATTTTCCGAACCGCAGCGACCAAACCAAGGCGCTCGCAACGTCCCTAATCCCAAACAATAAAGAAAATGTGAATAGCCCGGCGCGACCGGCCTTAAAAGGTGGAACTGTAAATGAAGCTTTTTAGTATCGTTGCCTCGCGTTCAAAAGCTCTCTTGTTCAGAAAGTCGTTCTCAAAGAGAGTTATTTCGTCATTCATCGCAACCCTGGCGATGAGCGTTATGACGCTCCTTTTCACATCATACAACACCAAGCGCATCGCGCATCGCGTCACGGCGGGTGAAGCTCAGGCCGCCGCATTTGAATCTGTCGAAGCGGCTCCGCGCGGATTGAGCCGTCAGCGAAAGGATTTCGATAAGGCTCTTACGATACTGGCCGATGGAGCGAACAGCAACCCTAAGCTCAATGAATATTTCGAGCGTGTTACGAAGCGGGTCAGGGGCGAGGCGATGCTGCCGGAAAACGGTTCGGGCATTCGAGTCGCCAGGGTTTCGCTTAGCGGCCGGACGTCGAGCGACGCGCAAATCTCAAGGCTGTCTGCGCCTGCCGAGTTGAAGGATTACCAGCCGAGCGCGATGGTCGCCGATGTAGAGCCGCTGCCCGAAGCGCCTCCGAGCGCGCGGGTCGCAATGCCTGATGTGGATGCTGACGGGCCGGCGATTGCATCGAGCGGGCTGACCGTAGGGGACATGGGCTTTGATTTGAACCCGGCGATACAACACTGGGTGAATTATTACACCGCGACGACAGGCGGGCGCAGGACGATGACGATTGGGCTGAGCCGCAGCCAGCAATACATCGAGATGGCGCGCGATGAGTTTCGGCGCGCGGGCGTGCCGGAAGATTTGATTTGGCTCGCTATGGTCGAAAGCGTCTGGAACCCGACGGCGGTGTCGCCTGCGGCGGCTGGCGGATTGTGGCAGTTCATCCCAAAAACGGCTGTTGAATACGGTCTCACGGTCGAGCGCGGGAACGACGAGCGCACTGATCCGGTGAAGCAGACGCGAGTGGCGGCGGAGTACCTGCGCGACCTCTACACGCTATTCGGCGACTGGGCGCTTGCGATGGCCGCGTACAATTCGGGCGAACCGCGCGTGATGGAAGCAGTGGTCAAAAACGGGCGGGCGAATTTCTGGGAGTTGTATGAGAAGCAATTGTTGCCTAAGGAGACTCGCGATTACGTGCCAAAAATTCTGGCGGCGATCAAAGTTGTCAGCGAAGCGGATACGTATGGCTTCTCAATGGATTCGCTAGCAGTCTCAAGCGGGCAATAATGGTATCTATTTCTTGAAGTCCACCTTCCTCTGAAAGAGCTTCGAGGCTGCCGCAAAGCAGCCTCTTTTTTTGCGCCTGCTTCAAAGGAGAAAAAGAACTGAATCACGACAACCTTGCGTCGGATAGATCAGCGGGTTTAAGGTTTCCCAAGAAGGATGATAGGTCATGCCGTCTTTGATGCAGCGAATCATTAGTTTATGCCTGCCGCTACTCTTTATGCTGAGCATCAACAGCAAGGTCACGACTTCACCTTTGTCTACTCACGTTCGTCCGCAAGAACGAAAAACTACTGAGACCGATACGGTTGAAAAGACAGATGAAAAGATAAGGGCGATGCTTCGGTCTCCGTACCTAATCGAGTGGTTCATTGACGCGAACGAAAAGATTGACCTCAAACCGGTCTGGCGATTGTTTAATATTGGCGACGCCCCCGATTTGCCTGAAAGATGCGAAAGCGACTGCTCTGCGGAGACATTTGAGCTTGATGTCGCAGGCGAAGAAAAGGGAGCGACTGTCGCGCTCAGAATAGCATTCGAGCGAAGCTACTTCTATGAGTACCTGATTTTTAAAAGAGCTAAATCAAACGGGGCTGCGAAAGATGAATGGAAACTCACTGGTAATATTGATGTACGACTTCAGCAATACGGGCCGCCTCAACACAGGATTGAAAGCGGCGATGGCCGAACCTGGTTTGTCATAAAAGAGCTATGGGGGCGCGGGTCGGGAATAGTCTCCTACGCCGACGTGTGGTATGAGATAACCCCGACGAAAGTGAGGCGAGTCCTTGCGTACCCGATTGAAGGGCACGACATTCCTTGCCGGAAAGAGTTAGACCGCTCATACAAATCGCTTCTTCTGCGTCATGAGTTGGAGAATGGAGGTTACACCGTGCCGATTCAGTTCCTGGTAACGTACAGCATTTCCGATTGCAGGAAAGGAAACGACTCGCCGCCTCTCTTCTCAAAGACTCAGAAAGCATATTTCGTCTGGAATAGTGACAAAGATAAATTCGTGCTTGATGAGTCGCGGTCCGACGTAACTGAAAGCGAGTTAGACAGCGTTCACAATTTCGAGGGTTTAACTAATGAAAGATTTGTTGAATACAATTTCGAGGAGCTTTTAAAGCTCGCCGCTGATGGAGACGCGGAGCAAAAAGACTGGCTCAAACAGTTTTTGAATAAAACGAAGGACAACGAGCGCAAAACTGCTTTGCTACGGGCTTTGGGAATAACATCAAGGCAATGATTCCCGATCGAGCTTCCAACCCACATCTTGCCACGCCACTGCTGGAATGGGAAAATGATTCTCGATGAGTCGGAGCAAAACCAATAAGAAAGCGAAGATCATAGGCGTGCCTATGGATTTAGGCGCGGGCCGTCGCGGCGTTGATATGGGACCGTCGGCGATTCGCATCGCTGGACTTAATCAATCCTTAGCCTTGCTCGGATATGAAGTGACCGATGCGGGCAACCTTCACGTTCACCCACCGGAAGCCGTCGCGCAAACCAATCCGCGAGCGCGCTTCCTGCCTGAAATTGCGGCTGCTTGTGAGGAGCTTGCTCAAATGGTAGAAGCCGCGCTGGACGAAGACTCGATTCCGGTAATTCTCGGAGGCGATCATTCAATCGCCATCGGCAGCGCGTCAGGCGTCGCATCTTGCTACCGCAAGCGGAAAAAGAGGATTGGCATAATATGGCTCGACGCGCACACGGACATAAACACGCCTGAAACCACACCATCAGGAAACATTCACGGGATGCCGCTGGCCGCGCTGCTCGGACACGGCGCGCATGAGCTTACGCACGTCGCGGGCTTCGCGCCGAAGGTCCTGCCCGAACACACTTGCATCATCGGAGCGCGAAGCATTGATCCGGGCGAGCGCGAGCTTATCAAATCGCTCGGCGTTCGAGTCTTCACTATGAGCGAGCTTGACGAGCGCGGCATGGCGGATGTTATTGAAGAAGCCATCGAGATAGCTACTCTCAACACGGCTGGCATTCACGTCACGATGGACATGGATTTCATTGATCCGTTTTACGCGCCTGGAGTCGGCACGCCTGAGCGCGGGGGCGCGACTTATCGCGAAAGCCACCTTGCAATGGAAAAGATGGCCGATTCAGGACGTGTGCTTTCAGTTGAATTGACGGAAGTAAATCCGATGTATGACACTGCAAATCAAACAGCGCAGCTTGCGGTCGAGTTGATACTGTCGGCGCTCGGTAAAAAAATCATCTGAACCGGGGAAATTTCATTGGCAAAAAAAATAAGGGTAGGGATTATATTCGGCGGGCGCTCAGGCGAGCACGAAGTATCGTTGCGCTCGGCGGAATCAATCATCAACGCTATTGATAAATCGAAGTACGATGTCGTTCCCATCGGCATTACCAAAGAAGGCCGCTGGCTCGTATCCGCTGACGCGACGGCGATGCTGCCCGAAGCCATAATGCAATCGGATAATCAAGAGCCGGTTGCAATCATCGGCGATCCGACAAGGCAAGGGCTTTTTCGCCTCGATGCCAATGAGCGAATGAATGCAGGCGAGGCGCTCGATGTTGTCTTTCCCGTGCTGCACGGAACCTACGGCGAAGACGGAACCATTCAAGGTCTGCTTGAGATGGCAGGCGTGCCTTACGTCGGCTGCGGCGTCCTCGCGTCAGCGACCGGCATGGATAAGGTGGTGATGAAGCAGTTATTCAAACAGGCAGGGCTTACCGTCACCGATTACGAATGGTTCCTGCGCTCATCGTGGGAAGAAAACCCGCAGGCGATTATTGAACGCATCGCGGCATCGCTCGGCTTTCCCGTCTTCGTTAAACCTGCCAATCTCGGCTCATCTGTCGGCATATCGAAAGCAAGCGACGCGAACGAACTGAAAGATTCAATCAATGACGCGGCGCGGTATGACCGCAGGATAATCGCCGAGCGCGCAGTCGTTGGGCGCGAGATCGAAGTGAGCATACTAGGAAATGACCATCCGATTGCGAGCCTTCCGGGCGAGATAATCGCAGGCCACGAGTTCTACGATTACGAGGACAAATATATTGACAGCAAGTCGCGGACTGATGTTCCTGCAAAGCTGCCGAGAGAGTTAATCGAGCGGATACAGCGTGACGCGATCACAGCTTTTCAGGCGATTGACGGGGCGGGGCTTGCGCGAGTTGATTTCTTCGTCGAGCGCGATACGAATCGCATAATCATAAACGAGATTAATACGATGCCCGGTTTTACCTCGATAAGCATGTACGCGAAGATGTGGGGAGCGAGCGGCATATCTTATAGCGAATTGATTGACCGCTTGATTGAGCTTGCCCTTGAGCGCCACGCCGACAAATCGCGCAACCTCACAAGCTACCAACCCAGAGAGTAGTCAGTTATCAGGGATCAGTCAAAAGAAGGGGTTTGCTTGAAACAGGCTTACAGAGCCATTTTCACGGGATGAGTCTTCCAACAAGATACCAGCAACTGACAACTGTTCCCCCTGTGGCGAGCTTGAACAGTGGCCCAACTACCCATGATGAAATAAACCCCAGATGCCGGACCCGCTGATTTATTATCAAAGATTTAGATGTGGCCCTCTGCTTGCAATCACAGAGGTCGCTTCCGGTTAGAGAGCGAAAACGGTCTTTTCGTATGTGATGTTCAAGAGGGTGCGTTCGCGCTGAACATTGATTTAACGATTGCGGCAGTTTTCCGACCGGGACAAGTCATTATCGAGCAAGTGGGCAGGGTTGTTTTCTCTTTAGACTGAGTTTTCTCCTTACGCTTTATCCGCGCGATACCTCGACGTCGCGCGGATTTTTTGTTCGCAAATCAATCAAAGCCCGTATCAAATCAATCGGCCATTTATCGCTGCAATCATCTCGCGCACGGCTCGCTCCATTCCAACGAGAGCCGCGCGCGCGACGATGTTGTGGCCTATGTTCAACTCTTCGATTGGATATATCTGAGCAATCGCGGCAACGTTGCGGTAGGTCAGGCCGTGACCAGCGGCTACCTGCAAGCCGAGTTCGCCTGCGCGGGCGGCGCATTCGGAAATTCGCGCGAGTTCTTCTTCAACCTTCCCTGCTTCCGAATGTCTGGTCGGGTCGGTCAGATCCGCGTAGGTCGCCGTGCATATCTCGATCTGCCGCGCGCCGACTCTGTGCGAGGCTTCAATCTGAGCAAGGTCCGGATCAACGAATATGCTCACAAGAATGCTAGCCTCGTTGATTGAACCAACGGCGCGGCGAATCTCTTCTTCGCGCGACAGAACGTCAAGGCCGCCTTCGGTCGTAATCTCATCGGCTCGTTCAGGCACAAGCGTCGCCGTGTTGGGTTTGACCTCGCGTGCGAAGTTTATCATCTCATCAGTCGCCGCCATTTCCAGATTCAGATGAGTCTTCACGACCGAGCGCAGCACGCGCACATCTTCGTCTTGAACGTGTCGGCGGTCGCCGCGAAGGTGAACCGTTATGCCGCTTGCGCCCGCAATGTCGGCAAGAGCCGCAGCCGCAACCACGCTCGGCTCGAACGTCCTGCGCGCTTGTCTTATCGTCGCTATGTGGTCAATATTTACGTTCAGTCGAATCATCTCTTTCGCCTCTCAAACGATCGAACAGCCTCGCAAACCTGCTGTTTGCTTCCATCATCAGAAAGGCTGAATATAGCATGGTCTTTTATCCTTTGTCCTTCGCCCTTTATCCCCTATTGGTAATTCTTTTTCGGGTGAATCAATGGCAGATGACATGAGGCAAGAAGCAAATTATAAATGATGACTTGCCTACGAAAATGAATGGGGATAGAATGAGGACGTTGGACGAGCAAGGGGCATGGGGAGCGTAGTTGCACTGGCTGATTGTTCCGATCAGCTACGTATCAGCTTCGATAGACAAAGAGTTAGGGCGGCAGCGCAAACGGCCTGATGCCCGGTGAGTGAATCATCCAGAACTGGGCTTCACCGGTCAGCCTTTCAAGCCCATTGAAAGGCAAGAGGCAAGAGCCATGAAAATCAAACTCGCGTGCGCAACTCTCATCACCTTTCTGGTCGTCTCGGTTTCCCCGTTTCAAGGCGCAAAAGCTCAGCAAGATTCAAAGCCTGCGCCGCAACCATCGAGCGGAGAACCTGCCAAAGCCAGCGTCGTTGATACCACATACAAGTCAGCCGCAGATGACAAAACCTCTCCGAAAAAGGCTGAGACTCTGAAAGCCTCAGACTCATCGCAAACCGACAAGGTCCAGCTCAAAACGGAAATCGTCAACGTCACGGTCAGCGTAACTGATCCCTACGGAAGGTTCGTCACAGGGCTTGGCAAAGACCATTTCGAAGTCTTTGACGACAAGGTGAAACAGCAGATTGCCCACTTCACAGACGACGATGCGCCGGTCTCGCTCGGAATCGTTTATGACGTTTCCGGCTCGATGAAAGAGCGGATCAATCGCTCAATCCGCGCGCTCAAGCGATTCATCGAAACCTCGCACGACGACGATGACTTCTTTTTAATTGGATTTAATGATCGCGCCAAGCTCGTGCAGGACTTCACCACCTCAAGCGACCAAGTCGTCAGCCACCTGATGTTCGTCGCGCCGAAAGGCTCCACTGCGCTCTACGACGCGGCCTACCTTGCGGTCGAAAAAGTGCAGCAGGGCCGCCACAACAAGAAAGCCCTGCTGATAATCTCCGACGGTCAGGACAACAACAGCCGCTACACGTACAAAGAGCTTCGCAACCGCGTCAAAGAGGCCGACGTTCAGATTTATGCGATTGGTATTACGGACCCGGCTTCGGATTCGCTCGCGGGCTTTGGGCGCGGCGTGCTCGAAGAGATAACCCGAATGACGGGCGGGCGTGCGTTCTTCCCGAATGCTTACAACGAGCCTGAGCTTATCGAAATCTGCACGCGAATCGCGCTTGAGCTTCGCCACCAATACAGCATAGGCTTTTACCCGACCGATACAGACAGCCCGGCCAAATGGCACAAGGTGCAGGTCAAGGTGAATCCGCCGCGCGGGCTTGGCCGGCTGTCGCTCACGTACCGCGACGGCTATCAATCATTTAAGAAGTAACGGGCGACGCACAGAGTCTCCTTTACAAGATCGTTGCCTCTGCGCTCGCCGACCGCCCCCGATAATTAAGACGCAAACCTCACCTCCGCTCGCGTTCTTCCGGCAACGGGTCGCGCGTGCGCCCGCATCCTAGCTTTCAGGTGTCAGAGACTCACCGGCAGATGCAGGCTGACATCTTACGCCTATTTTCAAATTCAAGAGCGCGGAGTAGAATTTCAGTATGAAATCAGTATCGAGCCGAGCAGTAGCAGTTGTGGTCTTAGCCCTGAGCCTTTTAACGGGCGGCTTTTCAATAAACACATTCGGACAAAACGACGCGCACGATGACCAGCAGCGCGAAAAACCGAAGATGCAAAAGCCCGAACAGAAGCAGGACCAAGAAGACAAAGACGATCAGACGCCTTTCCGTATTGGCGCAGAACTCGTCGTCCTGGACGTCACCGTTGTTGACCCATCGAACAAGCCCGTCATGGACCTCACGCAGGATAACTTTCAGGTGACGGAAGACAAGGTGCCGCAGAAGATTGAATTCTTTAGCCGCGAGCAGGTTCCCGTGTCGCTCGTCTTCGCAATTGATACGTCAGGCTCGATGCGGGCGAAGCTCGACACAGTCATCAAAGCATCGGTCAATCTGGTCAAAGAGAGCCGCAAGGATGACGAGATCGCTGTGATAGAGTTCAAAGATCAGCCTGAGCTGCTCGAAGAGTTCACGACGAACATTGACGATGTGATTGACACGCTGCAAGGATTGATAGCTTCGCGGCAAACTGCCATGCTCGATGCGCTCTATCTTGGGGCCGACTACGCGAGCAAAGAAGGGCATAACCGGCGCAAAGCCATAATCCTTGTGACCGACGGTCTCGATAAGGACAGCTATTACAAGTTCAATGAAGTTGTCGATCATTTGCGCGAGACTGACGTGCAGGTTTATCTGATAGGCTTCACGAACGATCTGGAAAAAGACGGGGGACTCTTCAAGAAGAGTCCGAAAGATAAAGCTGAAAGCCTTCTGAATAAACTTGCGGAAGAGACCGGCGGCAAGGCTTTCTTCCCGAAAGAGCTTTCGGACGTGCATGCAATAGCGCAGCAGATTTCGACCGATCTCCGCACGCAGTATTCTATCGGCTACTATCCAACCAACTCAAAGAAAGACGGCACGTTCCGATCCGTCAAAGTCGCAATCAACGCGGGCAATCGCCGTCTGGTTGCGCGCACCCGCAACGGCTATGTCGCTTCTCCGCGCACGCCTGACCAAAGCAGCGTGAAGAATCAATAAAGCCGTAATCTGCTGACGAAGCAAAGACTAAGGGCGCGAAGATTCACAAGGCGTGTTAACCGAGACAATCTGTTTGTAAATCTTCGCGCCCTTAGTCTTTTTCAGCCTTCGAGTTAAAAGCTCACAAAGAAGCCTACGAAGCACTGAATCCTATTTCTTGACGGCGGCGAGAATCGCTGTCGCAGCCTTTTCAATCATCGGAGTTATAACATCTTCGCCGTCAGATTTCGCTTTGGCTTTGCCGCTTGTTTCAATGACAGGCTTCGCCGCGCCGTCGGTTGTTTCGAGCCTGTAGTCGAGCGTGATTTCATCTTTCGCCTTGACCGATGCGGCAATCTCAGCCGTCGTGTAAATCGCAGTCGCAGCGGCGGCTCGCGCTGCGGCCCCGCCCGTGCTGCTGCCATAAGGAATAGTTGACGCGACTGCGCCGCCGATGTTTCCCGCAATCTTGCCAAACATCCCGCCGCCGCCTTTCTTCTGAGTCAAGCCGGAGAATAGCACGTAATCGCACTGGCTTTGCTTCGCCTCATCAATCGCCTGCTGCGGCGCTCTCGCGTTGAGCGCGATGACTTCAACCGTCGGCCTGTTCAAATCGCGCGCAAAGGTGTTGCGCACCGCCTCAGCCGCAACCATCGCGTTCACACCGTCGCTCATCTGCGCTTTGGGCATGACAAGCCCTATGCGAATCGCGCCTTCTTTTTTGGGCGCGCTTGCGGAAGTCAGTCCTGGAATGTTCGTCGCCGCGTTTGCTGTGCTCGGCATCGCGCTTGGAGTCGAAGCCGTAGCCGCCTCTTCCCTTGAAGATTTGCGCGCCGACATCGAAGGCAAAGAAGACATTATCGAGCCGGTGTAAAGCTCTTGAATGTTTTTGGCTTCCGTATAGCCTGCGGGAATATCAAACAATGCAGGGTCAAGCGTCGCCGTGCTTAGCTCGACCGTCTCAATCGTTATCCTCGACACCTCTCGCCCATTGTCGTCGTACATTATCATCGTTTGGATGAGCGGGTACCCTAGCTTTCCCGTGCCTGTTGTCTTAAATCGAAACTCATCAACGCAGTCGGGTTTGTGTCGTTGCAGATTCGATGCAACCTGCGCGCGGCTCATCTCGCAATCAAAGCTGTATTCGAAATCAACGTACCAGCCGTCCATTTCCATCTTCATCTTCGCCGGATTGCACGCGTCGGGCGAGGACTCTGTGGTCATCGTGATCTTCAAATGGCGAGCGGTCAGCCCGAACATCTGTTTGCGCTCGCCTGTATCAACCACGTTGTTTGTGAAGGTGATGATCCCGCCACGGCGAGTTGGTTCTGATTTTGGCTTCGGGCCTTCAGCAGCGGGAGCCTGCGCCGATGTTGAATCAGGCGTGCCGAACGGGGTGATGATGTACGTCTTCGCCTTTTCGTTTATCATTATCGAGCGGCGAAGGTCGCATTGTGTGATGGTCGCCATGCTCACGGGGCCGAAATTCTGCTCGCTTCTCTGGCGCGTCTTTTTTATGTAGGTTGTGCCTTCAAAGCTCTGGCCGCCGACCGTCGTTTTCGTTTTAACCTTTACGTCGGCTGTGGCCGCAGTCGCCGCGCACAACAACGCGATGACCGCTGCAAAGTATCTCAGCAGTCTTGAGTCCATTGAGATTATCTCCTTCCCTTCCGGCCCTATCGTGCCAGGGTCTCGTTTACTGAATTAATGCGCAAAGCCCGCGATTATCTCGCGAGCGTCCGGGTATCTGCTCCGCAAACAGCAACAGTGCAGCCTGATTCTTTACTCGCAGGCTCTGGTCCAGTCGCGGAACTTCAAACAGTCGCTTTATGAATCTGTCTTTTAAGATGATGAATCCTGCGCCGCACGTCCTTAAGTTGCGCGTGATCGTGCGCGGCAAGCGCCTCGTCGCGCCTCCTTTTCAACTCTCTTATTTTCGCTTTGATTTCGCTCTTGTTGATTCCCTTCACTTCGTGGTGCTCGTGCATGTCAACGTTGAGCGCCTTGCAGAGCGCAACGAGCAAATGCTCTTTGTTCAGTTGCGTGTACCCTTGCAACGCTTCGTGCTCGACGTTGGCGGCTATGTCGCGCAGCTCGCCGACAGTCTTATGCTTTAACTCGTTATATGTGTAAGCCATTCGCTTCCCTCCATATAGAATTTCAGGATAGATGTATTTCACACTTGCTCTATCCGGTCAAGCCTGATTGAAGGAGGTCAAATGGAAAAGATTTATCTCAAAGGTCCCATTCATTGGGAAGCGGCTCGCGCGTCCAGTAAACGAAATCCGTAGTTGCCGGCTCAGCGCCGCACGAACGAAGAAGCATAGCTATTTGCCCGCGATGATACAACGAGTGGCCGAAGAGCTGTATCAGAACGTCTTCGATGCTGTTGCGAAAGCGCGGCCCTTCAAGGCTCCTGTACTCAAAGACGCGAGCAAGCTCCGCTTCATCGAGCAGCTCAAAATATTTTGCCCACAGAGATTGCGTTTCTTCTATAGACTTTTCGAGCGCATCGAGCGACAGTCCGTTAGGAAAGAACTCGCGCGGCTCTTCGCTCAATTTGCCAAAGCGATACAACCACAGCCGTCGCGCGGCCACAATGTGTCCGAACAACTCGACTGCTTTATGAAACTCAGGCAAGAATTGTTTGTCGTTAGCGGCAGCGCGCAACGACGCGAGCACCTTGCTGTGAGCATCTTTTTCGTAGTCAAATAAGCGCCGGTAGAAGTTAACTTCTTTACTCATACACGCAGTCCTCATCGAATGAAAATCCGTCTGAAAAATCTCTTGAAGGACAATATACGATGTCGAGGCATCATTGTTCGCAGGGAATGATTACCGGAAGAGCGGACCAAATATGGGGGATTTCACGCGATCAGGGATTGACGTTCTGGAGCTTCTTTCTCAGCCCATCCAGCAAGTTGAGCTTATGTCTCAGCATCTCTTTATAATCGAGCGCGTCTGTGCGATTTATCTCAACCATCAAATCGTGGTAGCTGGCTTCCAGCACTTCCAAGAGGTAATTCTTCTCCTGATCGGTAATGTCGAGTTGCATAAACCCTCCAGATAGCCCTTTGTTCATCGGCGACACAAAAGATGATCAAGCCCGCGCAAACACATCACGCTCCTCGCCAAGCTCGCGCGCTGCGGGCGTGATGATGGTCTTGCCGTTGATATAAATCTTTTCGCGCGCAGCAATCGCTCGCTTCACATCTTCTTCGCAGACGAAATCGTAAACCTGAACTTTGCCATTAGTCGCGGCAGTCTGTGGCGGCGGCGCTTGACGCGCTGGCTGCTCAGGCAAACCTGCCTGACTCGATTTTCCCCAACTGCTCGGCTGTTCAGCAACCGAAGCGGGCGATGAGGGCAACGGCGATGACTGCTGAACCTGGCGCTGCGGCCCGTGTATGTGCCGCTCGGCGAGGAAGCGATCAACCATCGCGGCAATCGCATCCCGGTCAACTGATACGCCGCCCGACGCCGCTCGCGCCGTTGTTCGTTCCGCAGCAACGACGTTGATTGGCTTGGTCTCAAAAGCTATGCGCTTAACATCAACGAGGTGGCGCGGCGAAATATTATCCGAAGTAACGTTGCCGCCCCACGAGCCGCAGCCAAGCGTCATCGAAGGCTCAAGGTCGGTAGTGAACCCTATCGCGCCGTGAGTCGAAGGGCTGTTCACTACTACGCGCGAAACAGGCATTCGCACGCCATACTCGCGCGCAGCCTCGCGGCTTTCGGTGTGAATCGAAGCTGTGTGCCCCATGCCGCCGTAGCGAAGTATCTGCGCGCACCGGTCGCTGCCTTCGGCGAGTGAATCAACGACGTAGTAAGCAAGTATCGGCGAGAGCTTTTCCATAGAAAGCGGATAATCGCGGCCCACACCCTCAAGCTCGCAGACCATCGCTCGCGTGCCGTCTGGAATTTTTATCCCCGCCATATCAGCGATGACGTTTGCGCTCTTGCCGACAATCTTCGGATTGAGCGTGTTGGTCGCAGTCGCAACGACGCGCGCCAAAGCTGCTTGCTGCTCTTTATCCAAAAAGTATGCGCCTTCGGCTTCCAACCGCTCGCGCACTTGCGAGTCAACAGGACGCTCAACGACTATAGCCTGTTCCGATGAGCAAATTGTTCCGTTGTCAAAGCACTTGCCCGTCAAAATATCCTTCACGGCCTTAGTGATGTTAGCCGTGCGCTCAACCATAGCGGGCACATTGCCCGGTCCGACGCCGAATGCTGGTTTGCCCGAAGAATACGCAGCGCGCACAAGTCCTATGCCGCCTGTCGCGAGAATCAAGGCCGTGCGCTTATGTTTCATCAGCTCCTGCGTGCCTTCGATGGTCGCAACTGTCATGCAGCCGATTGCGTCGGCTGGAAGTCCCGCAGCCTCGCCCGCCTTGCGCATCACCCGCGCAGTCTCGTTGATGCAGTTCGTCGCAGACGGATGAGGACTGAGCACGACGGCATCGCGCGCCTTGATCGCGATAAGAATCTTGAAAATTGCCGTTGAAGTTGGATTGGTCGAAGGAATGATTGCAGCGACAACACCGCGCGGCGACGCGACTTCGATGATTGACTCGGCCTGGCGAATCACGCCTACGGTTCGCATCGGCTTGATGAAGTTATAAACCTGCTCTGCTGAAAAGCGGTTTTTTGTCGCCTTGTCCGCCGCGATGCCGTAGCCAGTTTCGATGTGAGCCATCTCGCCTAGCCTGTAGGCGTCTTCGAGCGCCGCGCGAGCCATTGCGCCGACTATCTCGTCAATCTTATCTTGCGAGAACGTGGCGAGGACTTTCTGCGCTTGATAAGCGCGCTCGGCCAGCTCACGCGCCTGCTCAATTGATTGAGTGTCCTTATCGCTGCTCATAACTGCCTCTCAGGGGTCAGGGAACGGGGTCAGGAATCGGGGAAGCAGTTGCCTTGAAATTGGCTTCCAGAGCCATTTTCAAACCTTCCGGCCCTGAGACCCGGCCTCTGCCCCCCCTGACCACTTCTATTTCGCCCGCTCTTTTTCTTTGCCGCCCGAATGCAGTGCGCGGCGTCCGTCTTCCTGTGTGCCTGCGGTCAACTGACCGCGCGCGCCTTCGCCCAACTGGCCGCCGCCGTTTGCAATCAAGCCTTTCGATTCGAGCACCTGTTCAAGCTCGCGGTGCGGTCGCGGGATGACGTGTACGCTTACAAGCTCACCCACGCGGCGGGCGGCGGCGGCTCCTGCGTCCGTAGCGGCCTTGACTGCGCCTACATCGCCGCGAACGAAAACCGTGACGTAGCCGCCGCCGATGTATTCGCGGCCAATCAGCACCACGTTCGCAGCTTTCACCATCGCGTCTGCCGCTTCGACTGCGCCGACGAATCCCTTAGTCTCGATCATGCCGAGCGCTTCCATATTCATAAAAATCATTCCTCCGTCTGTCGCGATTTATCTGAGCGTTTGTGCATGTTTTGGCGAGAATCATTTGCTCTCGGAGAGACTCAAACTAACAAAACGACAGCAGGCAGTCAAGAAGCGAGGACGTAAGATGTGGCGAGCGACGCGGAGGCGCGCGGCGGGACTCGCAACCGGATTTCTCCGAAAAAGCGAATCTCGCGCCGCGCCTCCGCGTCGTTTCATTCTTCATCCCTTGCTCTGCGCCGAACTTGATCGCGCGAGTTTCGGGATGACGCGCTCTTTGTAGAAGTTGATGCAGCCTTCTTGATCTGGCCCGACCTGATGAACATAGATGTGATCAAAACCAGCTTCGATGAATTTGTTTATCATTTCGATGTGGCGCTTCGGATCTGGTCCGCAGATGATAGCTTCGGCAACATCATCTTCAGTCACCATCTTCGCAGCCTGCTCGAAAAACTTCGGCGTCGGCAACTCCTGCGAAAGCTCGCCCGTGAGCGCAGCCGTAGGCCACCATTCGTAAGCCATTCGCCGCGCTTCCGCTTCATCTTTCGCGTAGCAGATCGCGAATTGTCCGATGCACGGCTTTCCTTTTCCGCCCGCTTCTTCAAACTTCCTGGTCAATTCTTTTTCTGGCGAGGTGCTGATAAGCCCGTCGCCGAAGCGACCCGCAGCTTCTGCCATCTTCGGTCCCGCCGCTGCAACATAGATTTCAGGCAGCTTTTCAGGCAGCGTGTAGATGCGCGCGTTTTCAACCGTGTAGTAGCGGCCATAGAAACTCTGCTCGCCTCCCTGCCAGAGCAAGCGAATCACCTCGACAGCCTCTTCAAGCATTTCAAGCCGAATATCGTGCGGGGGCCACTTATCGCCCAGTATGTGCTCGTTGAGCGCCTCGCCCGTGCCAACTCCGAGAAAGAAGCGGCCTTCCATCATCGCAGCCGATGTTGCCGTGGCTTGCGCGATGATTGCGGGATGAATTCGAATCGTCGGACACGTAACGCCCGTTCCGAGCCGCAGCTTTTCAGTAGCCTGAGCGATGCCACCAATCACGCTCCAGACGAACGGGCTGTGGCCCTGACGATCAATCCAAGGGTGAAAGTGGTCAGAGATCAGAGAAAAAGTGAAACCGGCTTCTTCGGCCAGATGAGCGTAATGAACGAGATCATTCGGATGATGCTCCTCGCTTGAAAGCGCGAATCCTATTTCAGCCATGACTTTTCCCATCCTTTCTTTGCGATATTTAATCCTAACTGCGTTTTTCGTCCTTCAGGGCAATCGCCGCAGATGCCCCGAGCGCAAGTCCAAGTCCCTCCGCATCAAGCCAGCCGCAATGCGTGTCGGTCCAGAGTACCGTTTCGTTCGCGCGAATCGAATTCGTCGTGCGCGGCCCACACCTGCGAATGCGCCGGTCACAACAACGACTTCGGGCTTCTTTGATTCCTTCATCCGTAACTCCCTCGCTAAACGCTTCTTGTCGAACGCGGCCCGAACAAAGCGATGGCGAATTCGATTGCGATCAATACTGCGAGCACCGTGATCCATAACCACAGGGGCAGCAAACTGAATGCTCCGAAGAATGCCCAAATGAGTATTCCAATCGCAGCTAGTACCATCAGCCACTTTCGCTTCAAAGGTCTTCCTTCGTGTTCGGGTCCCGGAGCGTTTCTTGCGACAGGCTCCGGCCTGCTTTCCGTATGAATGTCTCCTTTCATGACTTCCTCCATTTCTTGAATGCGAAAAAGAATGCGCCGACTGCAACCGCCGCGCTAGCTCCGAGCAAGGCCCCTTTTTGAAGATTGATTGAGCGGCGTTCTGCAAGCGGCGAAAAATGAGTTTCAGGGTAGTCGCTTACAAGACCGTCTGGCCCGTAGCGCATCGCCATTTGAATCACCTGCGCGGTATGAAGAGCGCGGCGGTCGGTAGTCTGGGCAATCTGTTCTCGGCAACTGAACCCGTCGGCAATGATGAGCGCGCCTTTATCTGCGCTCCGCACGGCTGGAAGCAACTCGTGCTCGCCGACGGCGATTGACACGTCGTAATGCTCTTTCTCAAATCCGAATGAACCTGCCATACCGCAGCAGCCCGAATCGAGTATCGCCGCATCAACTCCGATCTTCTTTAAGACCTCCCGCTCGGCATCCATTCCGATGATCGCTTTCTCGTGGCAATGGCCGTGAACAATTGCTCGGCGTTCAATGCGCGGCCAGTTGAACCAGGAGTCGTGTTTTGCAAGAAACTCGCTGAATGTATAGGACTGTCGGCTCAGTCGTTTTGCGTCTTCGTCGTTGGGCGAGAGATTCACCATCTCATCTTTGAACACAGCAACGCAACTAGGTTCAAGCCCAACAACAGGCACTCCCTCTCGGATATCCTGACGGAGCGCCTCAAGAATATTCGCAAGCAGTCGCCTGGCTCTTTCTAGCATGCCGAAGTCATAAAGCGGGCGGCCACAACAGAGCCGCTGGTGCGGGACGATAACTTCAAAGCCTGCGGCTTCCAAAATTTCAAGGGCTGCTTTCAGAACTTCAGGGTAAAAGTAATTGTTGAAGGTGTCGGGCCATAGAATCACCCTCGCGCCTTGATAGCTTCGCGCCCCGCGCTTGCGAAACCAGTCCTTGAACGTCTCGGGAGCAAAGCGCGGGACTTCGCGCTGCGGAGCAATGCCGCCGAGCCTCTTCACCACACCGCCAATAATCGGCGCGTGGGTGATGAAGTTGACAACTCGCGGAGCCACCTGCGCCAATCGCGCCCACAGATCAATCAACCCCATTGCGTAAGCGTGTCGCGGGCGCAATCGGCCATCGTAGTAGTGCGAAAGGAACTCGGTTTTGTAAGTCGCCATGTCAACATTCATCGGGCAGTCGTGCTTACATCCTTTGCAGGCGAGGCAGAGATCGAGCGCGTCTTTGATATGCTCGTCGCGCCAGCCATCTTTTATCGGATCGCCTTCGAGCATCTCAAAGAGCAGGTGAGCGCGCCCGCGAGTCGAATGCATCTCTTCGCGCGTGACCCGGTAGCTCGGACACATCGTGCCGACGCGGTCCCTGCGACACTCACCCACGCCGACGCAACGAAGCGTCGCGCGAGCGAAGCTGCCATCATCGTCGGGGTACTTGAAGTGTGTTTCGAATTTCTTTGGATTGTAGCTAGCGCCGAGCCGCAGGTTTTCGTCCACGCGATAAGCGTCAACGACCTTGCCCGGATTCATTCGCCACTCAGGGTCCCAGATTGATTTGAACTCGCGGAATGCTTTAATCAATTCCGCTCCGAACATCTTCGGCAATAATTCTGCGCGCGATTGACCGTCGCCGTGCTCGCCTGAAAATGACCCCTCGAAGCTCACAACCAGATCGGCTGCCTCGTAGAGGAACGCGCGAAATTTCTCGATGCCTTCACGGCTTGCGAGATCGAACGGAATGCGCGTATGCACACAGCCCTGACCGAAGTGACCGTATAGCGAGCAGTCTTGATAATCATACTTCTCAAAGAGCTTGCGGAGCGCGCGAAGGTAATCGCCCAATCGCTCGGGCGGAACGGCGGAGTCCTCCCACCCTTCCCACGTATCTTTTTCGCCAGGCACGCGTGCAGTCGCGCCAAGCCCTGATTCACGCACGAGCCAGATCGTGCGCTCCTGATCGGGATCATCAAACAACTTCATCGTCGGCGCGTTGGATTGCTTCTTCAGCCTATCCATCAAGGCGCGCGCTTTGAGGTCGGCTTCCTGTTTCGTCGCGCCGCCGAACTCAACCAGAAGCCAGCCGTTGCCATCGGGCAACAGCTTCACCTCTTGCGGGTGGATGCGCTTCTTGATCATGTCGTTGATCAAATAATCATCCATCCCTTCAAGCCCGATTGGCTCCGCGTCAAGCACTTCAAGAATATGATCGCCCGCTTCGTAGATGCTCTCGTATCCAAGCACGAGCAGCGAGCGCGTGGGCGGGCTGTTGACGAGCCTCACCGTCGCTTCAAGAATAGTCACGCAGGTGCATTCGCTGCCGACGAGCGCGCGGGCGACGTGAAATCCGTTTTCGGGCAAGAGTGCCGGTAGATTGTAGCCCGACACGCGCCGCGCTATGTTCGGATAGCGCGTGCGAATCAAATCGGCGTACTTGTCGCGCAAGGCTTTCAGCTTTGAATAAATCTCGCCGCGCCGCCCGCCTTCGTTGATGATGCGGTCAAGTTCTTCATCGCCCGTGCGACCTACGCGCAACCGCAGGCCGTCGTAAGTAAGTACCTCAAGCTCTTCGACGTTGTCGGCAGTTGTTCCGGCCATCACCGAATGCACGCCGCACGAGTTGTTGCCGATCATTCCGCCCAGCGTGCAATGATTGTGAGTCGAAGGGTCAGGCCCGAACGTCAGGTTGAACCTTTCAGCCGCATCGCGCAAATGGTCGAGTATTGTTCCCGGTTCGATGCGCGCTCGCTTGTTCGCCGCATCAAGCTCAAGGATGCGGTTCATGTACTTCGACATATCCATCACGACAGCGACGTTGCAGCATTGACCGGCAAGGCTTGTGCCTCCGCCCCGCGCGAGCACAGGCGCGCCGAACTCGCGTGCGATGCGAACCGTTTCGATCACGTCTTGCTTATCTTTCGGTATGACAACGCCGATTGGTACCTGGCGATAGTTCGATGAGTCGGTTGCGTAGAGCGCGCGGCTGCCTGCATCGAATCGCACTTCACCTTTGATGGCATTGCTCAGCTCATCGGCAAGCGCCTCTGCATCAACACTAATGTTCTTGAACAGCGAGGCTCGTTCGCCCGTTGCAATATTTCGCGTATCAATTGCGGTGCGCTCAATTGGCGTTGGTTGAGTCTTCTGCTTATTGATTACCTTACTCATAACCCTCGGCTCGTTCGGTGAATTTGCGTGTAGCCTGTCACACCGCAAAGCGGGCAGCGTCGGCGCGTTTGAATTCAACGCCGATGCCGGGTCGCGATAGATCGGGGCGCAAGACTCCGTTTATCGGGGTCATCGCGCCATCAAAAAACATGCGCTCAATTCGCTCGTGGTCGTGAAAATACTCGACGTGGCGACCAGGGCCGAGCGCGCAGCACGGATGCGCGTGAATAGTCGGCGCGGTGTGAGCCGAGAGCGGAATCGCTTCAGCTTCACACAGCGCACCGACTTTCATGAAGCCAGTGATGCCAGCGCATCGAGTCGCATCCGCTTGAAGCACATCAACCGCTCCGGCATCGAGCATGCGGCGAAAGTAGAAGAGATCGTAGCCGTACTCGCCTGCCGTTATGTCCATCCGAGCGGGCGCGCGGTCGCGCATCAAGCGCAAGCCTTCAAGATCATCTGACGAAACAGGCTCTTCAAACCAGGTGACGTTGAACCCGGCAAAGCGTTCGGCAAACGCCAGCGCCTGCTTGCGACTGTATGCGCCGTTGGCGTCAACAAAGAGTTCCGCGTCAGGCCCAATGCTTTCGCGCGCGGCACGGACTCGGTTGATGTCGTCTTCCGGGTGAGCGCCAATCTTCATCTTGACCCGCGTGATGCCTTGAGCAACCCAGCCACCCAGTTGATTCTGCAACTGCTCAATGGTGTATGAAGTGAACCCGCCGCTTCCGTAAACCGGAACCTCATCGCGCACTTGTCCGAGCAGCGTTACGAGCGGAAGGCCGAGCAATCGCGCCTTCAGATCCCACAGCGCGTTGTCGACAGCCGAGATCGCCATCGAAGCAAGGCCCGGACGACCGAGATTGCGGGTCTCCCGCAGCATCCTTATCCAAGCCTGCGATATTGCCATCGCATCCATGCCTTGAACTATTGGCGCGAGCCGGTCTTTGATCAGCATAGCTGTCGCTGTGTCAGCGTAAGTCCAACCTATCCCGCGAACGCCTCCGGCAGTCGCCTCTACCAGAACCATCGTCGTGCTGTTCCATTCGAGTGTGCCGTCTGCTTCGGGCAAATCTGTCGGCACAGTGTAGGCCGACACGTCAATGCGCTTAATGACTGCGTCTGCGCGTTTGCTTTTACCCGTCGTTGATGATTGCATCGCCAGCAGATTCCTAAACGACCTCGCGAATCTTGTCCTTCATCACGGTCTTGATGATGTCCCAGCGGTCGTCGTCGCCGCGCACCATTGCTTCAACAAACTTCAACGCTTGATCCGTAGTCACCTTGCCCGGCATCGGCGGCTCATCTGGATCAACAACCGCCTCGACCAGTGCCGGACCGTCATACGCAAGAGCCTCGCGCAAAACCCCTTCGGCCATATTTGGCTGGTCGAGCGTGAAGCCAGCCGCGCCGCATGCTCTGGCCACAGCAGCAAAATCAATCGGCTGCAAAGCGACTCCGAAATGGGGATTGCCTTCGAAAACTATCTGCTCCCATTTGATCATTCCTAGAGTGTTGTTTTTGATGACGACGATCTTCACAGGCAAGTTGTACTTCACGAGCGTTGCGATTTCAGCCATAAGCATGCTCAGCCCTCCGTCGCCAACCATGCAAATGATCTGTCTGCCGGGATTGGCCATCGCCGCGCCGATGGCGTAAGGAAGCCCGTTGGCCATCGTCGCAAGCGTGCCCGATGCGGAAAACTGCATGTCGCCGCGCATATCAATGTATCGCGCTGCCCACGTCGTCACAGTTCCAGTGTCGGTGATGACGATGGCATTATCGTCAATCAACTTATTCAAGTTGTATGCGACGACCTGCGGTTTCATAGGAACGTCCGAGCGTGTGCCGCGCTCTTCGAGCAACCTGCGCCACTTCTTCATCCGCTCCTGCGCGTCTTCGAGAAAGCTGCGGTCTTCCTTGCGCTCAATCATCGGCAGCAGCGCGGCAATAACCGATTTGCAATCGCCGATGAGTCCGACATCCGCGGGATGGCGAAGCCCTATGCGCGCCGGGTCAATATCAATCTGAACGACTTTCGCCTTGCCCGGCTTCGGATAAAACTCGATATAAGGAAAGCTGCTGCCCGCGATGATGAGCGTGTCGCATTCTTCCATCGCATCTTCGGAAGGCGCTGTGCCGAGCAGCCCGATTCCGCCCGTCGTGAACGGACTGTCATCAGGAACAACTGCTTTGCCCAATAGCGGCTTGATGATTACGCCGCCGATGCGCTCGGCAAGCTCAAGCAATTCTTGTCGAGCAGACAAGCAGCCGCGCCCCGCCAGTATCGCTACCTTCTTGCCTTGATTGATTATTTCTGCTGCTTGCTGAAGCAGAGCTTGAGGCGGCAGCGGATTAGCGGGCGCGTAGAGGTCTGCGCTGTGGCCCGCGATGTTGGCCTTTGATCGCTCGCCTTCGTCTTCCCAATCCTGAATATCTTTTGGGATATTGATGTGCGCGACAGTTCGGCGAGCGAGCGCGGTCTTGATGGCTTCATCAACGACATTGACGACGTGAGCGGGTCCCATCACTCGCTCGTTGTAAGCCGCAACGTCAACGAATAGCTTGTCGAGATCAACATCCTGCTGATAATGAGTGCCTATCAAATCGTGAAATGTGTGTCCGGTTATCGCAAGCACAGGTTGCCCGTCGAATTTCGCGTCATACAGACCGTTAAGAAGATGAATTCCTCCCGGCCCGCTCGTCGCCATGCATACGCCGAGTCGGCCCGAAAACTTCGCGTAGCCGCACGCTGCGAAGGCGGCTGATTCTTCGTGGCGCACTTGAACGAATCTTATCTTCTCTTCGTTTGTGCGAAGTGCTTCAAACAGTCCGTTGATTCCGTCGCCCGGCAGTCCGAAAACGGTTTCCACTCCCCAGTCAATCAATCGTTCAATCAAAAGCTCGGCTACTGTCTTTGCCATTGTCATTGCTCCCAAAAATTCTTTGTCTTCAAACTCGCAAGCTGATGATGGAGTAGCTGGCTAGAGTTCTCAGCCAAACGCTCACAACGTGACAGAATTGTTTGAGACTTTATTGCATCTGTTCCGCTTATGAATGCGCAAAACCGACAGGCCGCAAATCAGGCTCAGCCTAAACAAGTTCTGTCTTGAAATAACATACTCTGAAGTTGCGCGTGTAGCATAAGCCTACGCCTCGCGAGCCTTTAAGCCTGAATCATTCATTAAGGCATTCGCTATGCCATCGGCTCTGAATAAGCTTCCGCGAGACAGTTAGTTCCGAGCGCCGTTGCTTGACACTCACCTGTGCATCCCTTAAGATGAAATTCATATAAGCTCAATCTTTATAATCGCAGGAAATGGAGAGGTGGCTCGGCTGATATGCCGACACTGGGCGAAGAACTAAAGCGCAGACGCGAAGAGCGCGGCATCACGCTAAATGATATTTCGGAATCCACGCGTATTGGCACGCGCTTCCTAAAAGCCATAGAGACGGATAATTTTTCTATCCTTCCCGGCGGCATATTCACTCGTTCTTTCATTCGCGCATACGCCCGCGAAGTGGGCATGAACGAAGATGAAGCAGTCGCCCTCTATCAGCAGCAAATCACAGGACAGCCCGCGCAAGCAACGCAACCCGCACAACCGGTGACCGAAACACGGCGCGCGCCGAAACCCGCGCCGCCTTCCGTCGAGCCGCGCCCGAGACGGCCCGAACCTGTTATGATTCGACAATCAGGCCCGCGCGTGAGCTGGCCAACGATCATCATCGCAGGCGGCATAGCACTCTTCATCGTGATTGTCGTCGTCGCTCTAGTAAAACAATTGAACAAAGGCAGCGAAACAGAGCAATCCGCTCCGCCTGTCGCGCAAAAGGCCGCTCCGCAGCCCGCAAACAACGAGCCGGTTCAGAACACAGCCCCAAGCCAGCCGACAATCGGCGCAGATCAGCCGCTCAGCGTGAAGCTCGAAGCCGTCAACGGCGATAGCTGGCTGCGGTATGAAGTCGACGGCGTGAAGGGACCGAACCTTTTGCTCAAGCAGGGACAGCCGCTTGAGATTCCTGCAGCAAAAGAACAGGTGAAGCTCCATCTCGGCAATCGTCAGGCGCTCTCGATGAAGATCAATAATCGCGAAGCGAGCTTTCCGCCTAATACGCCGAAGACCGTCGCTGATGTCCTCATATCGCGCGACAACCTTCAAACATACTTTCAGTGAATTGCTCAATCGAGCGGTGCGAAAATGCCTTTCGCGCTATCATTGCGCCCCATCAATCGCTGTTGTAGTATCGAACTTCTGAGCGCACAGTGCGCGCCTGTGAATCTAATTTCAACCTAGAGGACAAAAGCGATGACTGCATCAATGAACCGCCCGCTTGCGGAAGTGGACCCTGAGATTGCCGAGACAATCGCGAACGAAGAGCGGAGACTCGCCTACAACCTTGAGATGATTGCATCCGAAAATTTCGTCTCAGAAGCCGTGCTTGAGGCGATGGGGTCAGTGCTGACGAACAAGTACGCCGAAGGCTACCCGGCCAAGCGTTACTACGGCGGCTGCGAGTTCGTTGACGTAGCGGAAAACCTGGCTCGCGAGCGGGCGAAGCAAATCTTCGGCTGCGAGCATGTGAACGTGCAGCCGCACTCAGGCTCGCAGGCGAACATGGCCGTTTATCTCGCTGCGCTAAATTATGGCGATACGATTCTTGGAATGAATCTCGCGCACGGCGGCCACCTTACTCACGGGCATCCTCTCAACTTCTCAGGCCGCAGCTACAAGATAGTTCCCTACGGCGTTGATAAAGAGACTGAGCAGATTGATTACGACGAGCTTGAGCGACTGGCGCACGAGCACAAGCCAAAGCTGATATTGTGCGGCGCATCGGCATATTCGCGCGTAATTGACTTCGAGCGCATTGGAAAGATTGCGCGCGACGTTGGCGCGGACTCGATGGCCGACATCGCGCACATCGCGGGACTCGTTGCCGCAGGACTTCATCCAAGCCCGTTCCCGCATATGGACTTTGTTACGACGACCACGCATAAGACCTTGCGAGGGCCGCGCGCAGGCATGGTTATGTGCCGAGAGCAGTTTCAAAAAGAGATTGACCGCGCCGTCTTCCCGACAGTTCAGGGCGGGCCGCTGATGCATGTGATCGCAGCAAAGGCTGTGTGCTTCAAAGAGGCTCTGGAAGCCGGTTTCAAGGATTATCAGGAACAGGTCATCCGTAACGCTAAGGTGCTCGCTGATGAATTATCGAACGCAGGTTTTAGAATAGTGTCGGGCGGAACGGATAATCACCTGATGTTGGTTGACGTGTTCGTGCGCGGCTTGACGGGCGCGCAGGCCGAACGCGCGTTGGAGCGCGCAGGCATCACAGTTAACAAGAACGCGATTCCGTTCGACACGCAGCCGCCGATGAAAGCATCGGGCATTCGCATTGGAACACCGGCATTGACCACGCGCGGAATGAAAGAAGACGAGATGCGCCAGATAGCCGCTTGGATAAGCGAAGTGCTTGCCGAGCCGGAAAATGAAACGGTGCAGCAGAGCATTCGCAGCCGCGTCAAGGAGTTGTGCGAGCGGTTCCCTATTTACGAGAACCGACTCGTGCGCAGTCGCGCGCAGTCGAACATATAGCTTTAGATCAATTGAGATTTATGGAGGCGCTATGAAAACTGTGGCCGCATTTCTTCTAATCGCTCTCGCGCAAGCAGTCGCGTTTGCGCAAAACCCTGAGCAGGAAATAAGAGCCAAAACAAAGAAGTTCACCGAAGCGATAGTCTCGAAAGACCTCTCGGTGCTCGACGAAGTTTTCGAGAAAGACCCGACGAACATCTATTACGACATAAACGAAGGCCCGCTGACCGGATTCGACAGGCTGAAGCGTGTATGGACAGCCGCGACGACCAACTTCACAATCAGCAGGTTTGAATTCACCGACGACATGAAGATTTTTGTTGACGGCAACAACGCCGTGCAGACCGGCACATGGATGCAGACTCAGGTGAACAAGGAAGGCGCGAGCCGCGACATCAAAGGTCGCGCGACGGTCCTGTGGCGCAAGCGTGACGGCCAGTGGCGAGTCTGGCATTATCATGCTTCGATCACGCCGACGCGAATGCCCAGACAGTAATCTGGCCGTGCCAATGTGACTCAATGGAAGAAGTATTCGGTCCCGACGGGCTGATTGCCCGCTATCATCCAAAATACGAATACCGTCCCGGCCAGATAGAGATGGCCGAAACGGTCAACGACACGCTCAATAATGGCGGCATCGCGCTCATCGAAGCCGGAACGGGCACGGGCAAGACGCTCGCTTATCTTATCCCCGCGCTCGCCTCTGGCCGCCGCGTGATTGTTTCGACAGCCACAAAGAATCTTCAAGAGCAGCTTCACAAAAAAGACATCCCGTTTCTCCAGGAGATTATCCCGCGAAAGTTCAAAGCCGTCTGCATGAAAGGCCGCTCAAATTATCTCTGCCTTCATCGGCTGAAAAAATCGGACGAGATGCCGATACTCGAAGGATTGGATGAGGTGGATTATTTCGATGAGGTGCGCCGCTGGGCCGCCCGCACTGAAACGGGCGACCGCGCGGAGTTGACTGACCTGCCTGAGAATTTATCTTTCTGGCCGCAGATTGACGCGCGAGCCGATACCTGCCTGGGACAGAAGTGCCCCGAGTTCGACGACTGCTTCATTACGCGAATGCGGCGCGAAGCCCAAGAAGCAGACATCGTAATCATAAATCATCACCTGTTCTTCGCAGACCTTGCGCTTCGCGGCGGCGATTACGGCGCGGTGCTGCCGGATTACTCGACAATCATCTTTGACGAGGCGCACGAGCTTGAAGACATCGCAGCTTCATATTTCGGCACGAGCGTTTCAAACTATCGCATCAACGATCTCATCCAGGACGCGCACAAACTTGTAATCACCGAGCCGGATCAAGCTATGGATTTGACGAAAGCTCTAGCGCGAGTGGCTCAACGAGCTGATGCATTCTGGCTCACGTTTCGCGCCGACAGGTTTGACGGGCCGGAAGGTAATGGGGCTTTGGGTAATGCCGGACGCTACCCGCAAAGGCAAAGGTCTTATTCGCGCGCGGCCAACGCGCAGGATGCGCGATTCACAATCAGCAGTGAGTTTTTTGTTCGCACGGATGATGAGGGCAATTACCAGCCGACGGCTGCCGGCGAGGCGTACATCGGATTGTCGAACGCTCTGTCGCGATTGATTGCGGTGCTGGGACTGGTTAAAAATCCGCCGCCTGAGCTTGAGAATATACTTCGCCGCGCAGAGAGCCTCAGGTTTGACCTTGAGTTCATAGCGACAAGCGACGAGCCGGGATTTGTTTACTGGTGCGAGAAGCGCAACCGCGCAATCTTCATCCACGCAACGCCGATAGACATTTCAGGCATCCTCGAAGAGCGTCTTTTTTCAAACATTCAAAGCGCAGTGCTGACATCGGCTACGCTAACGGCAGGCGGCAGCTTTGATTTCATCAAAGGCCGACTCGGGATCGCAAACGCGCGCGAAGTTATCATCGAATCGCATTTCGACTTTGAGAATCAAGCCGTGCTCTACCTGCCTCAAGGTATGCCCGACCCGCGCAGCCGCGAATTCCTCGACGCGTCGGCTGATGAGATTATTCAGATACTCGAAGCGACTCGCGGGCGAGCGTTCGTCCTGTTCACAAGCGTCGAATCAATGCGGCAGACATACGAACGTGTCAAAGACGTGATTGACTTCCCCGTCTTCATTCAAGGTCAGGGATCGAAGATCGGGTTGCTCGAACGATTTCGCGAGACGGAAGGAGCTGTGCTGTTTGCGACTTCGAGCTTCTGGCAGGGCGTTGATGTGCAGGGAGAGGCGCTTTCGTGTGTGATAATCTCGAAGCTGCCATTCGCGGTTCCGACCGACCCTGTTGTTGCCGCGCGGCAGAAGCACATTGACGATCAGGGTGGCAATTCGTTTTACGAATACTCTGTCCCGCAGGCGGCGATAACATTGAAGCAAGGTCTGGGAAGATTGATTCGCTCGACCTCAGATCGCGGAGTGCTTTCGATTCTCGACCCTCGATTGACTACGAAATCTTATGGCCGTTTCTTTCTTCACAGCATCCCGCCCTGTCGCATAACGAAGAGATTAGAAGAGGCTGCGGCCATTCTGAGCTGAATATCAGAATGCGCAGCCTCCTTGCAGAGATCAATCCCAACGCATTCGCGTTGCCCTGTTGCTCTAATTGCTTCCCGCTGCTTGCTCAGTCGCAAAAGCGCGTTCAAGCAAATCGCGCTTGTAGATCATCGGCTTAAAGCGCCAGTAACCGGCCATCTCGCGCTGGTCGTTGTAGTGAGGCGAGCGCGGGTCTTCGCTCTGGCCCGGCGGCAGAATGTTCACGCTCCTGAAGATTGGCTTCGACAGCTCAATCGCTTGAATGTACGTGCCGCGATTGGTCGCGATGATGCCGGGCAGCGGCTTGAAATCAATCTCGCCCTGCGAGTACGTCCACAGGTTCATCTGCGGCCCGCGCTTCTTCGATAGATCGTCAATCGCTTTCCTCAAGGCTTCGACGAGCACTTCGTCTTTATTCTTGCCGTTGAAGTAGTCGCGCGACGGAGGCACGCCCGATTTTGCGCCTTCAATCGCGTGCAAGATCATGCTCGGCTGAATCAGTTGATTGAAGAAGTTTCGCTGACCCGCGAGCGCGCCTATTGAATCAAGCTCCTTGAACTCGTCGGCAAAGATCGCCTCGCGCGCCGCTTGCAGCCACGCATCGAAAATCGTTTTTGCAACCGAGCCGTCAATAGCATGATTGTCCCACGCGCGCAGGTACGCCGTCGCTTCATTGACCCGCGCATCTTTAGAAGCCGCGCCTGTCTTTTCAATTGCAGCGAGAAGATAGGGCTTCAAGTAATCCGCATTCGGGTCGTTCGTGCCGATGTCGCGCGTGATGTCGCGCACCTGTTCGAAGGTCATCTTGTCTTGCGCGCGGATTAATTTGTCAATGCGGTGTATGCGAAAGATTTCACCCCATGCGGGGCGGTCTCCATTGTCCCACCACTTCGCGGGCTTGTTGTTCCAGTTGACGATGAAGCCCTGCTTTGGATTGATCATCTGCGGCATCTTCGAGAAAGGCACGAGACCCGTCCAGTCCATCTCGCCCGTTCCCGGAGTGGGCAGTCGCGGGTCCTGCCCTTTAGCGCGAATCGGCGGCTTGCCGCAATGCCAGTAGCCTATGTCGCCAGTCGCGGTTGCAACAAAGAAATTGTGATTCGTGAAGATGCTCTCGCAATGCTTTGCGAATTCCTGAATCGTTTTCGCGCGATTGAATCCGTGAAAGGCGGCGATGTTGCTCAATTCTTTTCCGGCGAATGACGCGGCGCGGCTGTAGGCAATCCCGGCTTTTTCATCCCACGCGACTATAGGTCCGTGAACGGTTCGATAGATTTCCAGCTTCACAGGCTCGCCGCCTTTCACGTTGATCGTCTCGACGCGCTTTTGCATGTCGCGCCACTGGCCTTTGTAAAAATACTGATGCTTGTCTTGCGGGTTCAGCTTTTCGGCAAAGATGTCAACCATGTCGGTGATGCCCGATGTCGTTGTCCACGCGAGATGATCGTTGTGGCCGATTAACACTTCGGGCACGCCCGCGAATCCCATCCCGATAACGTTCAAATCGCCAGTTGAATAATGGATCTCGTGCGCAATCTGCGGCGTAGAAAATCCCATCTGCGGGCCGCCGACGATCATCGCGTTGCCCGTCACCGAGCGGCGCGGGGAGATTACCCACGCGTAGCTTCCCCACTTCGTCGGCAGATTATGCGCTCCGTTGTACTGATAAACCGCCGTTTGATCTGAAACCGCTTCAGCTTGCGCAAGCGCATTATCGCTCAGCGAGCGAAAGTCAAGCGCGACTCCCTTTTTGCCGTTTGCGGGAGCCACGCCTTCGGTCTTCTCTTCGTCTGGCACGGTCGTGGGAGATTTCGGGTCGTTTATCCAGAAGAGGTCATTAAAAACTTTTTCCGCGTCTGCGCCGAATTTGCTCTGGAGGAATTTCAAAATTTGCGCGTTGAAATTCTCACTGCCGCCGCCTGAGCCGAAGCGGTGAGCCATCAAGATTCCAATAGCCACCGAATCGGTCACCTTCCACGGAGCAGGCTCGCTGATTCCTGCGCGGGCGAATTGCTCGGGCACCTTCTTCTGCTCAATCGCCTCTTTGATATAAGCGTTCACTCCGTCGGCGTAGGCTTGAAACGTTCGCTTCATCTCATCGCTCAAGGAATCGAAGAACGATTGCAATTGCTCTTCGGTGTAGCCGATCATTCGCACTTGCTGATCGCGCTGGACCGCCTGCGCGCCTTCAATCTCTGCGACCTGCCCGCGCGCGTCGCGGCGGTAACGCTCCATTTGAAACAGGCGGTCCTGCGCGACGGCGTAGCCGCCGCCGAAATACACCCCGCGCTCTGTTCGCGCGAAGATGTGAGGCACGCCGAAGTCATCTCGAATGATCGTCACCTCTTCGCCGTCGACTGTGATTGTCTGGCGCGTGAACTTCGTTTTTTTATCGGGCTTTTGCTGCGGGAATGATAGGTTTGCAAGCGATGCGATAATCAGAATGGTCGTTACGATGATTGAGGTTCTTTTCATTCCAGTAACTCCTTAGCAGACGCGCTTCCACTGAAACAGAGCGCGTTTGAGCTGAAACTTTCGGGCTTCTCTTCGAGTATGCTAAACTTTTTGGTGGCCGTATATTACTAGAGCGTCCCGCACCTTTCAAGGCGACGAAGAATCACAGAACTTCTGCCGCTGAATGTCGTTCTAGTTAGGGGAACTGAGAACGCCTCAGCCTTAAACCAAACACGGAAGCGATATGAATTTTCTCGAAGCAATGGGCCTTGCCTTCAGCGCGATTCGCGCGCACAAGCTCAGATCATTCCTGACGCTCTTAGGCATCATCTTCGGCGTGATGACCGTAATCGTCGTCGTCTCATTGATCGAAGGCTTCAATAAGTACGTTGACGAAAAGATTGCTGATTTAGGCTCGAATGCGTTCGTCGTCAACAAGATGGGGATGGTCACGAGCCTGCAGGAGTGGATTGAAAAGAATAAAAAGAACAAAGATGTAAAACTTGATGATCTTTATGCAATCAGAGAGCATCGTCAGTACGTGCGCGACGCTGCCGGGATAGCTCGTCGGCGCGGCGAAATTAAATACGAGAATCAGCTTCTACAGGACGTCGAAATCAGAGGCGTGACCTCGAACCTCGTTGATATTGACACGATCAAAGTCGGACAGGGCCGCTACATTACGCCGGAAGAGGAACAACACGCGCGTTATGCCTGTTTCATCGGCTACGAAGCGATCAAGCGGTTCTTTCCGACGGTTGATCCGATTAATAAAGAGATAAAGATTGACGGGCGCGTGTTTCGCATCGTCGGCGTGGCCGAAGAGATAGGCACGGTGCTCGGAAACCCGCAGGATAATTTCGTCATCATTCCGATTTCGACCTATCAAAATATCTATGGCTCGCGCGGCTCGATCTCGATAAAGGTGCAGGCAATTTCGCCCGAAGCGATTGATCGCGCGCAGGACGAGGTGCGCGTCGTTATGCGAACACGTCGCCATCTGGAATATCACCAGCCTGATAACTTCGGCATCATCACTTCGGATGCAATCAATAACCTGCGGCAGCAGATTTTCGGAACCGTCTCGATTGTGGCCATTGGTGTTACGTCCATATCGCTGATTGTCGGTGGCATTGTGATTATGAACATGATGCTCGTGACCGTGACCGAGCGCACGCGCGAGATTGGCATTCGCAAAAGTCTTGGCGCGCGTCGTCGCGACATCCTCAAGCAGTTTCTCGCCGAGTCGACGGCTCTTTCATTGCTCGGCGGCCTTGTCGGCGTTGCCATCGCTTATGGCTTGAGCAAGCTGGCGACGATGATTTTTTCTGTGCCGACTTCGCTGCCCGTGTTTTGGACGATAATGGCGCTGACGGTTTCTGCAAGCATCGGAATGTTTTTCGGAATTTATCCTGCGTGGAAAGCCGCACGGCTCGACCCGATTGTTGCATTAAGAGCAGATTAGCATGGGAAGACAGGACACGAGAGAGAGTTTCATAATGGCGCTCGCGACGCTGAGGGCGCACAAGTTCCGTTCATTCCTGACTGTGTTAGGGGTTGTCGTCGGAACAGTCACAGTGATGGTCATCGCCTCATTCATCGCAGGGTTGGATCAAAAATTCAAGAATGACATCGAATCGTTCGGCACGAATGCCATATTCATTTATAAATTCAATCCGGGCATTCACGTTGGCCGTCTCACGCCAGAAGAGCGAATGCGCAAGCCTATAACTTACGAAGATGCGATGGCAATCAAAGAGCAGTGCCCTTCGGTCAAATACATCGTGCCGTTTCTTGGAGCAGACAACGATATTCCAAGAGTGCGCTATCAGGATCAGGAGCTTTACGTCACGCAGGTGCAGGGCACGCTGCCTGAATACGAGCGAATGACTACTGTTCACATTGGCGAAGGTCGCTTCTTTACGGAATCGGAAAACGATCATCGGGCCGATGTGTGCGTGATCGGAGCGGACATCGCCGATAAGTTCTTCCCTAACCTCACTGCCGTCGGCAAAGAGATTCTCGTCAATGACAAGCCTCTGAAGGTCATCGGCGTTTTTGAAAAGCTCGATAACTTTTTCATCGGCGAAAACGACGGAGGCAATCAGAATCGCGCCGTTTATCTGCCTTATGAGACGATGCGCAAGATGTACCCGCAGGAGAAAGATCACTTCGTGATGGCGCAGGCTCAAGAAGGCAAAATGGACAAAGCCATTGAAGAAGTCCGCACAGTGTTGCGTCGCCGCCGCGAAGTGCCTTTCGATAAGGATGATAATTTCGGGCTTTCGACGCCAGATGCAATCACAGAGCAGTTTCATCAAATCACGGGCGGCATCGCTATCTTGATGGTTGCTATTTCGAGCGTGGGCCTTCTGATCGGTGGCATCGGCGTGATGAATATCATGCTTGTGTCTGTCACGGAGCGCACGAAAGAGATAGGCGTGCGCAAAGCCATCGGCGCAAGGAAGCGCGACATACTGCGGCAGTTTTTAATTGAAGCGATGGCGTTGACAGGCTCAGGCGGTTTGCTCGGAATCTTCATTGGATGGCTATTGAGCCTGCTTGTTAATTTGATATTGCCCGTTTATGTTCCGGCGTGGGCGCCGATTGTTGGCATCAGCGTGTCAGCAGGCATCGGGCTGATATTCGGAATGTGGCCCGCGATGAAGGCTTCGCGCTTAGACCCGATTGACGCACTGCGGTACGAGTGACTGATACCGCTCTAAGGTCGCCATAGGCTCAACGCTGCCCGCGTAGCGGCATCATGAGTTTAGTCCGATCCTTCAAGCATTGGTCTCAAGATATCTTCGGTTTCTATATATCCACGGCTTCCACACAAATTGAGCCGCGTTAGCAGCTCTTGAATTTAGCCGTGAAGGGCACGGAAAGGAAACAGAATGTTTTGAGAATTGGCGTCGCGTCAGTAACGGTTGAATCATTAACCTCAAGAATCAATCTTCGCTGACGTGGCGAACACCCGCGACGATCAATTCCAAACCTTGAGAGCATTAGGTTCTACACAAATCAACAACGCGCGATGATTTTCTGCGGCACAGCGGTTGGGTATTACTGTCATCGCTTTCTTATTAATTCATGCACATTCATCACTGATTTATTAAAGCCTCGTTGATTATAGACGGAAAGGCTGCTTGCGCAACGCGCGCAAAAGATAGTGAATTGACAACCAGATAAAAATACGTTTTCATCGTTGCCACATCCCAATAAGGAGCGTTCATTGATGGTTGATTTTCAAAAAGCGATTGTGCGCTATGTTTTTACCTTCGTCGTTTTAAAGATAATTCTGTTCGGCGCGGTAGTACCGACAATAGCGCAGCAGCAATACGACAGTAAGCTTTATTCGGGCCTGCGGTGGCGAATGGTCGGCCCGTTTCGCGGCGGGCGCGTCAACGCAGTGGCGGGCGTCCCCGGTCAGCCCAATATTTTTTATTTCGGCTCGGTCGGCGGCGGTGTATGGAAGACGACTAACTCAGGCAGGACATGGTTTCCCATATTCGATTCCCAGCCGGTTGCATCAATTGGAGCCATCGCCGTTGCGCAGTCGAATGCCAACATCATCTATGTCGGCACGGGCGAGACAGATATTCGCTCACAGATTTCATTCGGCAACGGGATGTACAAATCCACCGATGCGGGTAACACCTGGACTCACGTCGGTTTAGACAACACGCGGCAGATCGGGCGCGTCATCGTTGATCCAAAAAACCCAAACATAGTTTTCGTCGCGGCGCTCGGCCATATCTACGGTCCAAATCCTGACCGCGGCATCTATCGCACGCGCGACGGCGGCGCAACGTGGGAAAAGGTGCTGTTCAAGAATGAAAATGTCGGAGCGGCTGACGTGGCATTCGATCCGCAGAACTCGCAGGTAATCTACGCCAGCCTCTGGGCGACGCGCCGAACGCCCTGGAGCATCTACGCGCCATCTTACGGTCCCGGCGGCGGATTGTATAAATCCACAGACGGCGGCTCGACCTGGCGGCAACTCACAAACGGACTGCCGACTGAAAAGCTCGGGCGCATCGGAGTAGCAGTCGCGCGGACAAATCATAATCGGGTCTATGCCATCGTTGACGCGAAAGACGGCGGCCTCTATCGCTCGGAGGATGCGGGCGCGACGTGGGTTCAAATATCGAAAGACGCGCGCATCTGGGGGCGCGGCTGGTATTTCTGCAAGATCACGGTTGATCCTAAGAACGCGGATGTCGTCTACGTGCCGAACACCGCGCTCTATCGTTCGACCGATGGCGGAAAGAGTTGGACGATTATTCGGGGCGCGCCCGGCGGCGACGACTATCAAGAGCTTTGGATTTATCCTGACGACTCGAACCGAATAATCGTCAGCAGCGATCAGGGCGCGGTCGTCAGCGTCGACGGCGGCGCGACATGGACTTCGTGGTACAACCAGCCAACGGCGCAGCTTTACCATGTCGCGGCTGATTACCGCTTCCCATACTGGCTGACGGGCGCGCAGCAAGACAGCGGTGCAATCGGCACGCCGTCGCGCAGCAATCGAGGCAAGATATGGATGGGTGATTGGGTCGGGCTTTGCGCAGGCGGCGAATCCGGTTATACAGCGCCTGATCCACTCCATCCTGAAATTCTGTTCGGCGGCACGGTGACGCGATGCAACGCCCTCACAGGCGAGACGAAGAACGTATCGCCCGAACGCGGAATGACCGAGCAGCCTCGCCACACCTGGACGCTTCCGCTCGTCTTTTCAAAGGCCGACCCGCGCGCGCTCTACTTCAGCAACCAGTTTCTATTCAAGACAACGAACAGCGGCGAAAGCTGGGCGCAGATCAGTCCAGACCTCACGCGCGAAGACCCCGGCGTGCCGCCCAACCTCGACGAAGCCGCAGCGGCAAACGCGCCCGCAAACAAACGACGCGGAGTCATCTACACGATAGCGCCGTCGCCCATTCGCTCGCAAACGGTCTGGGTGGGAACCGACGACGGATTGATTCACTTGACGAAAGACGACGGCAAGACATGGCAGAACGTCACACCGCCTGAGCTTACCGCGTGGAGCAAAGTCGTTATGATGGAAGCGTCGCACTTCGATGTGAATACAGCTTACGCGGCAATTGATCGGCATCGCCTCACGGACAACGAGCCGTACATCTATCGCACGCGCGACAGCGGCAAAACGTGGCAGAAGATCACAACGGGGCTGCCCGCTGGCGTTTACGTTCAGACCGTGAAAGAAGACCCACAGCGGCGCGGCTTGCTCTTTGCCGGAACGGAGCTTGGCGTTTATGTGTCGTTCGATGATGGAGACCACTGGCAATCTTTGCAACTCAACCTGCCACCCTGTTCGATGCGCGACCTGGACATTCACGGCGACGACTTGATTGTCGCAACGCACGGGCGCGGGTTCTGGGTGCTCGATGACATCACAGCGTTGCGCCAAATAAATGAAGAAGTCGCAAAGGCGGATGTATGGCTGTTTCATCCGGCAGATGCTTACGATATTCCGCCGCCGAGCGAAAACGGCACGCCCTTGCCGCTTGATGAACCGACTGCGGCGAATCCGCCTTACGGAGCGATCATTGATTATTATTTGAAGTCGCAGGCTTCGGGAGCGGTGACGATTGAGATTATGGACGCGGCGGGCGAAACTGTTCGCCGCTATTCAAGCGAGGACCGCACGCCGCCGGTTGATCCTGATAAGATTAATGTCGCGCTCGTGTGGAGACCGACGCCTGAACCATTGCCGACATCAGCAGGAATGCATCGCTGGGCGTGGGACCTGCGCCCGACACCTACCGGAGAGCGCGAACGCGGCGGTGGATTTGGTGAACGCGCCGCTGCGGTGCTTCCCGGAACGTATGTGGTGAAATTGACGGTGGGTGGCAAGAGCTACACCCAACCGTTGCGGGTGATGAGAGACCCGCGATTGAAATGACGGTTGAGGCGGTGCAGTGTGAATAAAAGCGAGCCGCCGGGAATCGGAATATTAAAGGTTCTCCGGCGGGCTTGCCTCAATCTCAAAGATACATCTAAAACATCAGCGCTACTTCTTACATAAATCAAAGAGTAGTATACTGCGCTTGAATCTTGAGCATCGGCGGTGTTCGATATGCCCGGTCTCGTTTCAGGTCAAAAACCGAAGATAACTCTTGCCGCGCTCGCGCTAACATCACTGTGCGCGCTGGCTTCGCTCTTCTCTATAGCTTCGCAGGCATCAAGCAGATTCAGCTTTGAGGTATGGACTACGGATAATGGTCTGCCGCAGAATACAATCAACTCGATCATACAGACGCGGGAGGGCTATTTGTGGCTGGCCACAGCCGATGGTCTCGTCCGATACGACGGCGCTCAATTCACAATCTTCAATATGGGCAACAGCAGGGGGCTTGAAACAAACCGCTTCCTCTCCCTGTACGAAGACGGCGAAGGCGCGCTGTGGATCGGGACAGAGGATGGCGGGCTGGCCCGCTACAAGGACGGCTCATTTACGACATTCGCAGAGCGTGACGGATTGCCTGACAAATCCATCACAGGACTTGCGGGTGACGGACAGGGCGGGGTTCTCGTAGCAACGACCGGAGGGCTGAGATACCTGCGCGATGGGAAATTCATAAGTTATGCCGGCAATAATGGCAAGATTGATTCGAGCTTGAAATATGTAGGCAAGTCGGGGGTTTTATGGCGCAAGCAAGGCCGCCGCATTGAACTCATTAGCAAAGGGAGTCTCATAACTATTACAGCGCCTGAGAACTTCAACGAAACGGAGGTGGCGGCAGCGATTGCGGACCACGAAGGCGCGTTCTGGATAGGGACAACAAATCGCGGAGCGCTTCGATGGAAGCAAGGAATCGTGAGCCTTTACAGTGTTAAAGATGGTTTGCCCGGCGAAAGAATTGACACTATTTATGAAGACAGCCGGGGCAACATCTGGTTCGGCGTATCCGAAAAAGGGCTTGTGCGCTTCAGCGACGGCAGGTTCACGACCTTCACAAAAGCAGACGGCCTCTCCGACACAATAATCATCAGCCTTTATGAAGACCGCGAGGGCAGCCTGTGGATCGGGACATTCAGAAACGGGCTGAACAGATTGAGAAAACAGGTCGTCTCGGTCATCTCAGAGCGCGAGGGTCTCGCCGGTCAAAACATCTATCCGGTTTTTGAAGACAGCGAAGGGGCTGTGTGGATAAGCACATGGCCCAGCGGCGTAAGCCGTTATAAGGGGGGGAGATTTACACACTACGGCACGAGCGACGGACTTGCGGGAGAGTACGTCACTGCGATTGCTGAGGACCGCGATGGGCATATCTGGGTCGGGTCTTATGGCGGAGTGAGCCGCTTGCTCAACGGTCATTTCGAGGTGTTGTATGATTCACAACAACTGGATGCTTCGGTGGTATGGGTTATTCACCAGGATCGGTTGGGCAATCAATGGCTGGGGACAAATAACGGTCTGATCAAGTACAGCGGCGGGCAAATCACTCGATACACAACTCGCGATGGGCTTGCTGGCGATGACGTAAAGGCAATTCTCGAAGACAGCCGAGGCAATCTCTGGGTTGGAACATACGGCGGGTTGTCGCTGATGACTGAGGGTGGATTCACGAACTACACGAAAGAGGATGGGCTTGGAAGCAACCGCGTGCGCTCGATTAACGAAGACGAAGACGGCACGTTGTGGATAGGAACCTACGATGGCGGATTGAGCCGCTTGAAGAGCGGGCGCATAACTACTTACACGATGAAAGAGGGCCTGTTCAACAATGGGGCATTTCAGACGCTCGATGATAGGCGCGGCAATCTGTGGATGAGTTGCAATCTGGGTATTTATCGAGTGAGCAAGCAACAACTCAACGATTTTGCTGAGGGAAAAATTCAAACACTAATCTGCACATCCTATGGCAAGCAGGACGGTTTGTTGAACATCGAATGCAACGGCGGCGCTCAGCCCGCAGGCTGCCGGACGCGAGACGGCAGGCTGTGGTTTCCGACTCAGGAAGGGGTCGCGGTGATTGATCCGCAAGATGTTTCATTCAATCCCCAGCCGCCGCCCGTCATCATAGAATACTGCGCGGTTGATCGCAAAGTAGAGGACTTGCGCCAGTCGCTCAGAGTAGCGCCGGGGCAGGAAAACATCGAGATTCATTACACGGGATTGAGCTTCATCAGGTCTGCCAACGTCCACTTCAAGTACAGGCTTGAAGGGATCGACAACGATTGGGTTGACGCGGGCACGAGGCGAGTTGCCTACTACACGCACCTGCCGCCCGGTCAGTACAGATTCAGAGTGATCGCGGCAAACGCTGATGGCGTTTGGAATATGGAGGGCGCGTCGCTGCGCATAATCGTCCTGCCTCCGTTTTGGCGGACATGGTGGTTTGCCGCTCTGGCAGTCTCGGCCATCGTCACCCTCGCGGTCTTCGTTTATCGCTGGCGCGTGAAGAGGCTCAAGAGAGCGCACGAGGCGCAGGCGGCTTTCTCGCGCCAGTTAATCGAGTCGCAGGAGTCTGAGCGCAAGCGAATAGCCGCAGAGCTTCACGACTCGTTAGGACAGAACCTGCTCGTTATCAAAAACTGGGCGTTGATAGGGCTCAACTCGCTTCGAGGCGAGGAGCGCGTTAGGGAGCAACTCGAAGAAATCTCAGCGACGGCCTCGCAGGCGATTGACGAGGTGCGGCAAATCACTTATAACCTTCGCCCGTACCAACTCGACGAAGTTGGGCTGACAACGGCGCTTCGGTCAATGCTCAATCGAATTTCAAGCTCGTCGAAGATTCGTCTTCGGGTAGATATTGATCCGATTGACGACCTGTTCTTGACCGAGCAGGCGATAAACATTTATCGAATCGTGCAGGAGAGCGTGAATAATATCATCAAGCATTCCGGTGCGACCGAGGCCGAAGTGAGCATCAAGCGAGACGCCCGCAACATTCAGATGATGATTCGAGACAATGGGAAAGGGTTTTCGCCTGATGGTCTAAACGGTTCCGGTCGAAGCGGTTTCGGACTGACGGGCATCGCCGAGCGTGCGCGAATGCTCAGAGGCAGAGTTGACATACGCTCCGGCAGCGGACAAGGAACAACGATAATTGTCACGCTCGAGCAGGCGGATCAATCGAAAGGTGAGCAGGATGGCAGATGAAGTGAGCATACTGATAGCCGACGACCACCCGATTTTCCGGCGCGGGCTGCGCCAGGTGATTGAAGCGGAAACCCGGTATCGAGTTGTAGCTGAAGCCGAGAATGGCGCTGCGGCGCTTGAGCAGGTTCGGCTGTTGAAACCTGATGTGGCAGTTCTCGATGTTAATATGCCGCAGATGAGCGGGTTTGATGTCGCGCGCGAGCTTCGTAATGAGAGAAAGCCTGTCGCAATCGTCTTTTTGACGATGTACAAAGACGAGGATGTTTTCAATGCCGCTCTTGATGTGGGGGTCAAAGGCTACGTCTTGAAAGACAGCGCCATCACGGACATAGTCGGCTGCGTCCGCGCCGTGGCTGCGGGCCAGCCGTATATAAGCCCTCAGCTTTCAGCATATCTCCTCAACCGCAGCCAGCGCGCAGCGTCGCTCGAAAAAGCGATACCGGGTTTGAACAACCTGACCCCGACCGAACGTCGCATATTGAAATTGATCGCCGAGTACAAGACGAGCAAAGAGATAGCCGAAGAGCTGCACATACACTATCGCACCGTTGATAATCACCGGACGAATATCTCGCAGAAGCTCGGGCTTCAAGGCAGCCATGCCTTGCTGAAATTCGCCGTCGAACACAAGTCACAAATCGCCTGAGCCGTATCAGAGGCTTTACAGCCAAAAATCACTTGAACGAAAACCTGTGTGTATTCACATAGAAGAAAGTGTGTTTCCACACAGCAAGAAAATGTGTCTCTCTCTATTCACTTCTAACGACTCTCAATTGATAATGCCGACCGTTGAGATCGATGGCAGTCTCAGGAAAGCTAGACCAAGCACTCAGATTAAAGTCGAAGAGGTTGTCAGGGAGAAGTGAAACGACGACTTCCTGGAGACTGGAAGCATCCGTTCCGGTCTCGCGAAGAAAGGAATAACTAGATGAAAACCAGCCGGTTTTGCAATTCTTTTAACCAGTCTTCGCGCATCAACCCTGTTACCAAAAGAAAGGAGAATATGTTCATGGGAAGGATCATTGTCAGTATTGTCACAGCAATAGCGATGGCCGCGGCTGCGCCGGCATTGAAAGCCCAAGAACCGACCAGAGATATTTCAGCAGAGCGGGAACGATTGCGAACGGTCATGGATCCGGCAACCGATATAGAGGAGTTTCGCCGCGAGCTTGATAGCTTCTACGCGGACCTGCAGGCTTCGATGAGCATTTTGCTTGAAAGCGAATTCGCTCGCGAGCTTATCAAGCGTGCCGGACTGGACCCGCTCAACGAGATCGCCGAAGCGCGTAAGAAAATCCCTGATCTGACTTCTCAAAACCTGCAGCTACTAAAGACTGCCTTTGCCAAAGACCCTTACTGGAGAGAGATCCCGGAGCGGATAACGAATCTGCTAAGCCCAATCACACGGGAAGGACTGAGGCGCATGCGCGCATCAAGCAGCGATGAAAAAGTCTTCAGTTTTTCGGCTGTCACGCCCAGTCCAGTGCTTGAGCTTCCCGGCGGCGGCATCCACGACAACTGCAAAGACGCGAAATTGTCAGATGGGAGCCCGCGCGTCAGCAATTCAGACATATCTGTAGCTGAAGCCGCCGTCATCGCCGCCGAAGGTGTAATGGAGGCGCTGCCGCAAGACGCTCTCACTATTGAAGCGCATGCCATTGCTGCGGGCGTATTGGCAGGAGCGAAAGCCGCCGCTCTCGTGCTCGAAACATTCAAAAATATCTCTGATGATTGCTCGGACACCGATTTTCAGAATTACGTCACGGCCAATCTCGACGAACAGGTCTCGACTCGCTCATCGCAAACAAGCGTGAATAGCCTGCAAGCGACGGCCAACACCTTACTGAACAAGGTTGACCTCGTTAACATGAAGCTCGACGACAGGCTCGACGTTAAGGTATCAACGCGGGCATCGCAAGACAGCGTCAACAACGTGCAGCAGAGCGTTAACCTCGCCAACTCAAAGCTCGATATGGCAAACGCGAAGCTCGACCAGTTGATCGCAAGCCTTGCGGCCTTTCAAGCGCAGAACCTTCGCCTGCAGATTGAAGCCAATATGTCTAACGGAACTAATGATGCGGCAGTAGGCTCTTTCGCGCTGCCCGCAGCGCAGGGCGGATTCCTCGAACTCGCCCGCAGCATCCTTGTTGAAACAATCCAGAAAACTCAAGCCACAGGCCAAGGCATAAGCAACGCGCAGACGTACCTTGTTCAGGGCGATCAGCACAGAGCTGCCGGCAGGTTCAGGGAAGCCTACGACTCCTACCGCCAAGCCTACCGCACGGTGACCGGGCATTGAATGGCGCTCACGTAACGGGATAAGACCACACCGCGCCCGTCCATCAGGTCGCAGACGCGCGCCGCATGCGACTAAGGACAGAGCGCCTGTGCGGGCGCGGTGTGAATTAAATCTTGGCTGTGACCGTGCCGAAGAATCAGAGGTGAAGGTACTGATGGTGGTCTGCCGGGCGAGTCTGCAATTGGGAAGAGGATTCAATGACAAGGATCTTAATCGTCGAGGATAACGAGCAGATGCGCCGTGTGATACGCAACGTCATCGGTGATCTGGGCGCGGTACGCGAAATCGCTGACGGCGCACAGGCCCTTAACGCTTACGCGGAATGGAAGCCCGATTGGGTGCTGATGGACATCAAGATGGAGAAGGTGAACGGCATAACCGCCACCCGCGAGATTAAAGCAGCATTCCCTGACGCGCGCATCATCATCGTCACAAACTACGACGACGCAGATTTGCGAGAGGCCGCTCGCAAGGCCGGAGCCTGCAGCTACGTTTTGAAAGAAGACCTGCTCTCGCTGCGGCATATCGTCGGACGGCTTCCGAAACAGGCTTGATCAAAGGAGAGACTGGATATGGCAAAGATAATAGCTAGAGATTTCGCCTTGCTCGCATTGCTCCTGCTTTTTGGCGCCCTGGCGCCGGGCGCAGAAGCGCAGGTGCTCCCGAGACTCGACTGCATAGAACCCTACGGCGGCCCTTTGGCGGAAGACGTTCCGGCGGGCGCCACCCAGATCAGACTCGTACCCGTGAACGGCACCCACTGTGCTGCGCCTATACCTACCGCCGGAAGAGTTTTTACCTTCATCATCAATCCGGGAGGGGCCAACCAAGAGCAATTCGAAGCCTTTGGCCACCTAGCACTCGGAAACATTCACTGTCCCGACTTTCGTATAGATACGCCCCCGCTTGCATTCGCTCACCGAGCGGGCGAGAGGGTCATCAGCCCATCAAGAATAATCGCTCATTTCGGGTACTTCAATACAACACCCAATCAGTTGACGTTTGCCGCAGGCTCAGTTGTCAATCAATTCACCCCGCTCCCCGCTAACCGGTTCCAGCCTTCGGTGTTTCTTCCGGGATTGCACTCCAAAGTAGTCTCTGTCGATCTGAGCGCAGGAGAGCTTTCTTGGTTTATAAACGGACAGGCCATAGTCGCGCGCGACTTACCCGAGTTCCGGTGCACAAGTTGTAACTCATCGAACGCTTCCGCCCCGGACATTCTTTCTCGAACCCTTTCGCTGGAAGCCGGGAGTGTTACCGCGAACATCCCTGTAGCCACCGTGAGCAGCGCCACTGCTGCGGTCGCTGATCTGACCGTCTCGCTCAGTTCGATAACGACCCCGGCCGGCGCCAGCACAACCGACGTCTCTATGACGGGCCTCACCAATAACAATGGACTCGTCAGCGCGACGGCGTCGGTCAATTGCGCCCCAACCCAAACCCGGTACTTTGCCTCGCTCCGGGTCGCCGACCCGTCAGGCAATTTCCGCGACGCCACACTTATCATCAACGTCACGCCCAACTCCGGCCCGACGCTTTCCTACAACAGCCCATACTCAGTTCAAGCCGGAGGCTCGATAAACATCAGCCCCGCCAACGGCCCTTTTAACGCGCAGTCCGTCAGCCTGCTCGCGATCAACCCGCCCGGGCTCGGCTCTGTGTCGGTCAGCAATTCCGGCGTCGTTTCGGTGACCGGGGCGGGGCCTGCCGGAGACTACACGATCACGATTCGGGCGACGGGTCCCTGCAATGCGACCGCCGACGCAAGCTTCACCTTGAAAGTCACCGGCGATACGCCTGCGCCCGCGCCCACCATAAGCTGTCCGTCCAACATCGTGACCGGCGCAGATGCGGGCCAGTGCTCGGCGCTTGTAGCTTTCAACCCCTCGGCTCAAGGCTCGCCCACCCCCTCCGTGGAATGCAAAGTGGGTTCGACCGTTATCACCTCACCTCACAGATTCCCCATCGGAACGACGAGCGTAACCTGCACCGCGACGAACGCAGGCGGCGCCGCCTCCTGCAGCTTCACGGTTACGGTGAGGGATAACGAAAGGCCGGCGATTACCGGTCTTGCTAATATCTCGACCAGCGCCGCATCGGGGCGGTGCTCGGCTGTCGTCAGCTACAATCCGAGCGCAACAGACAATTGCTCGCTTGCTTCCATTACGTGTTCGCCGCCCTCCGGGTCGGTTTTCCCTGTCGGCACGACGACGGTCACCTGCACGGCGACCGACTCGGCTGGCAACAGTTCAAGCGCCGCGTTCACCGTTACGGTGGCCGACAATCAGCCGCCCGTGATTTCCTGCCCGGCTGACTTGATGAAAGCGACGGCGCGCATAGGTGACACCAGCGTAGCGGTCAGCTTCCAACTCCCTGCGGCAAGCGACAACTGTTCGGACGTGACCGTCTCCTGCAACCCGTCGCCCGGATCAACATTCCCGGTCGGGGCAACCGTGGTCAATTGCACCGCTAGCGACCGGGCGGGCAATGTCTCAAGCTGTAGCTTCACTGTCAGTGTGTTCGACGTGTTCCTTAAGGACGACGGGGATTCCGGCAAGACGCTGATGTTCAACTCCGTCACGGGCGACTACGTGTTCCAGTGCGGCTCGATGACCCTTACCGGCAGAGGCTCGGTGGTAATAAAGGGCGGTGAAATCACGCTGACGCACAACGCGGCGGATCGGAGGGTGCTGGGAAGGGTGCTGGCGGCAACCAGAATCGGCACGGCGTCATTGCAATCACCTCCGGGCACTTCGGCCTGTACAATACTCGACCGCGACATCACTAACAACACCTGAGCGCGTGAACGCTAGCGAACGAAGCGTCAGGCTTTCGGGGAGAATTAAGGACAGGGGAAGCCCAAGCTTTCCCTGTCCTTAATTTATTCGCCGTGTAGGATTTCGCCGCAACTCTTCGGGCGCGCGAACAGCGCAACAGTCAAAGCACATGCTTGCGCCGGGGCTTGTCCTAAGCCGCAGGCGCGGGTTTGGGATTGTGGCGACGAGTCTTGTGTACGGGCGCGCTCTTCGGCGATGTCCGGCGTTTCCAAGTCAAGCCAGGTCAACCCCTCGAGTTGGAGGCCATAGCGCGTGACCCAACGGATCGAAGTGGCGGGGTAGACGTGGCTGGCGAGTTTCCGTCGCAGCATTGCGGGGAATTCGGCGGGGAGGGCTCGGTCCGGGTTTTGTGGATGCGACTGTGCGTAATCACACAGAAAAAAGTGAGGTTTCACACAGGCAAAAAGTGTGATTCACTCTATTCACCCAGCCGACATCTTAAGCGATAATGCGGGCCGTTGAAACGCAACTTTCACCGATTCCGGCTTGCGACGATTGGCTTACAGCCGCTTTGAATGAAGGCATGCCGATCCCCCTCGCAGGCATTAAGTGATCGAATAGTCTGAGGGGGAACATTGATTCCCTGCTCAGCTTATCAAACCGCTAAGGAGGCTAAAATGGAAAAAGTGTTTAAGGAGATATTTCAGGCTATCCAGAACGATATTCAAAGGAACCTGGAGGCTGACAATAACCCAACGCCCGATGACTCGTCAGATGTTTCAGCCCCACAGGGCGGCGGGACGATTCCTTTCGACTTCCAGTTGGACAGTCAGGGGAACTACCACTTTGAAACGAAGAGGTATGGGGGTGGTTTTACGATCAAGTTCTGCGCTTACATCACCGACCCGCCAGCCACCTATTCAATCAAGGTCGCTTCAAGCGATGGCGGCGGCGGCCAGTGGAACAACGTCGTGGTGAACCAGAAGGAATGCGGCTCGATTGATACAAGTCTCTTGCACAAGACAACGATTACGGTTGACTTGCACGCTTCTGTGGCGAACCAGTCAGGGCATGGTGTGATTGAGTACAGCTACTAGGCAGCTACAGCAACCTGCGCGAGGCTGAGGCTCTGTGGCGCGGATGCTACTGTTTGCGCCACAAAATTTATCAGGAGAGTCGCTTTAGCTGCGGCGGACGCGACGCGCGCAGCTTGATCTTTAACAATTCTCACCCGCAACCAGGGTGAGGCTAATCGAGGTCAGGAGCATATTTGCTAACGAAAGGAAAAACCATGAGCAACAAAACGTCGCTATCACAAACAGGCATAGAGCACGTATTTGTGCTGGTGCTTGAGAACAGATCGTTCGACCACATGCTTGGCTTTTCCGGCCTGACCGGGACGAATGCCGTGACGGGCCAGCAGACTCGGATTAATGGGCTTAATGGCACGGAGTCGAACTCCTACAACGGAAACACTTACGAGGTTTCCAAAGGCGCGGACAACACGATGGCGTGCGGGCCGGGTCATGGATTCCTCGACGTGCTGGAACAGCTCTGCGGGCAAGGCGCTGCCTATAAGCCGGGCGGCTCCTATCCTGCCCTCAACAATAGCGGGTTCGTGGCAAACTATGCGAAGAACTGCGCGCAAGCCGCGCCTTCTGAAGTGATGAAGTGCCAGACACCCAGTCAGATCCCAATCCTCACGTTGTTAGCCCAAAACTTCGCGGTCTGCGACAACTGGTTTTCATCGCTGCCGGGGCCGACCTGGCCCAATCGCTTTTTTGTTCATGCCGCGTCATCAGGCGGGCTGGACGACGGCCCCTCTACTAAGCAAATCCTGGAATGGGAGCTATGGGAAGGCTTCGCTGTTGAGAACGGAACCATCTTCGATTCGCTGAAAAAGGCCGGCCACACGTACAGAATCTATTCCGGCGGCTCTTTCCCGCCCGTCGCCGCACTCAAGGGCATTCACCAGTTGGATATTCGATCATTCAATGATTCCTTTGCATCCGACCTGCAAAAAGGCGATTACCCGGCTCAGTATACTTTCATAGAGCCGTGCTATGGAAAATACCTTGAAGGCAGCTACCTGGATGGCAACTCGCAGCACCCTGTTGATGGAGTTGACGGAGGCGAGCAGTTAATTGCCCACACCTATAACGCCATTCGCAATTCCCCGATTTGGGAGAAGAGCCTCTTGATAGTTACCTACGACGAGCACGGCGGTTTTTTTGACACCGTCGCGCCTCCGCCGGCGATAGCCCCCGGCGATAAGCCTTCGGGTCAATACAGCATTCACGGATTCACGTTCGAGCAATACGGCCCGCGCGTGCCGGCGGTCATCGTCTCGCCGCTCATACCGCAAAACATCATTGACCACCGCGTCTACGACCACGCCTCGATTCCCGCAACCATCGAAGCGATTTTTGGCCTACCTCATCTCACGCAGCGCGACGCCAACGCCAACAACCTGACGTCGCTCATGTCGCTGGAAGATCCCCGGCAGGATGTTCCGCTGATTGAGGAAAATGAGCTTGGTTCCTGCCCAATCTTTGAAGAGACGGAGGAACTCTCCTACGCGACGCTCGCCGCAACTCCTCTGAACTCGCTTCGTGCGGATGATAACCTTGCGGGCTTTCTCCACGTGGCGCTGCTTAGCGACCTTGATCTCTCGCCCGCGTCACAGCGCCCGGCAATCCTTGCGCAATTCAAGAGTCTTAAAACCTGCGGCGATGCCTGGCAATACATGCAGGGCGTGCAAAAGAAGGTAATCGCAGCACGGGCTGCCACGGTGTCTAAGGCCGGATAGCGCAAGAACACAGATAAGATTTGATCATGGGAAAGACCTCCCCGCGCTCGCACATAAACTCCGATGATAAAAGTCCTGATAGTAGAAGACAACGAGAACATGCGGCGCGTGATCAGAAGCGTAATAGGCGAACTGGCTGAGGTCGTTGAATGCGAGGATGGTAGGGATGCGCTTGCTGCTTACGCCAGACACCAGCCGGACTGGGTGTTTATGGACATCAAGATGGAAGGAGTCAATGGCATCGCCGCGACGCGTGAGATTAAGGCGGCCTTTCCTGATGCGCGCATCGTGATCGTCACAAACTACGACGACGCGGAGTTCAGAGAGGCTGCCTTTAAGGCGGGGGCCTGCGACCACGTTTTGAAAGAAGACCTGCTCTCGCTCCGGCGGATTATCGGCCAGCCTCCATAACCGGCCTGGTTAAGAGGATTGAAATTGAAAAGCGAAAGGCCGGTTCGTGCTTTGCTCAACCTGCGGTTGACCAACCCTGATCGGCTATTGAGTTTTCTCTTCGAGCTTATCAACTCGCTGCTCAACAGCCGTCAGTCGCTTGCTGTTTTGCACTTCGAGCAGCGTCAGCCTTTCAATCAAGCTGCTTGTAAGCTCGTTTGCGGCGATCAGCTTGTTGAAGCCCTCGCGCATTTTATCAATGGCGCTGTCAAGCTGCGATTGCGTAGAGGACACAGCTTCAGTCATCTCAAGCACTTTGCCAGTGAACAATTGAAGGTCGTTTGCGGTCTTAGCCTGCACCTGTTCGGTCTTGCTGAGGCGCTCGTCGAATTGAACCTGGCGCGCGTCGAACCTGGCCTGTTGCTCAAGCATAGATCCGATGTGACGCTGAACTCGTTTCTCGAATTCGTCTGCGCTCATCTTCCTTCACCTTTCTGACTTGCTTTCGCCAGGCAGCCTACGTGCGGCCTGATTGCTATAGGCATAAAACATTTCACTGGTCCAAGCGATCATTTGATATTGCTATCTACCAGATCACGCTTTGGAGTGCTGCGACTTGTCGCAGCTTTGTTATTCAGTACCAAAGCGGTGACAAGTCACCGCACTCCAAAATTCACTCTAAATTTCAATAATCGTCAGCGACCTGCAACTTATCTATATTGAAGCTGTAAATCATCTTCACCATCGCCGCCGAAGCAGTTCGCTCAAACCACGCAGCAGAGCACCACGAATACTGATTGGCTACCTTAACCAGTCCGTGCTTAACCGGATTTTGATGCACATAGTTGAGCCGCGCCAGATACGAACGCTCATAGGTCAACTTCGTATCCCAAAAATTAAACCAAACCTGCCGCCCAATCATTTCATCTACCCGGTTCAGCTCACGAGCAGAGTCCGCGTGCAAATGAGTCAGGAACTTTTTCAAGTTTGCTGAATCAGGCTGGCTGCGCGCAACAAAGTGGTAATGGTTGGAAAAGACTGCCCATGCTTCCAACTGCCAGTTGTATTTTTTCGACAGCGAAAGCAAGTTGTTTTCTAACAGCGTCAGCTTCTCAGGCCCCTTGAATAAATGGTGCTTATGCAGCGTCGCCGCCGTAACCATATAAACACCGTCGTCGCTCAATCTATGCACAGGAGCGTGTGGCCAATCTTTCATACTTTTTGGAGTGCGCCGACAAGTCGGCGCTTTTGATTTCGACGCCAAAGCGGTGACAAGTCACCGCACTCCATAAAAATCGCGCTCGCTCGCAAAAGAGCAAAGGGCAAAGCGTACCTCACCGAGTCCGCGCAGCAAGAACAACACGAAACCCGATGCCATTGAGCCTGCGGTCCGGTGGGATCCAGACGCGGTGGGCCGCGCGGCTGATATAACCGAAGCTGAGCCACGAATCACCCCGCAGCACCCGCGTGCTCCGATCGCCTGCTCGCTCCCACGCGCTCCCATCCGTCGGGGCATTGTTGTAATTATCGTGCCACGCATCCAAACACCACTCCCATACATTGCCATGCATATCGTACAGACCGAAGCCGTTTGCCACACCCATATACCCTACAGGCGTTGTCTTCTCGCGGAACATTCCTTTCTGTGCCTGCGCATAAGGGTGTTGCCCATCATAATTCACTAGCTCAGGCGTGACTGTTTCTCCAAACGCAAACGGTGTTGTTGTTCCGGCGCGGCAAGCATATTCCCACTCTGCTTCACTCGGCAAACGATATTGCCTTCCCGTCGCCCGTGATAATCTTTCGCAAAACTCCACCGCATCTTCCCAAGACACTTGCTCAACCGGGAGGTCATCGCCCTTGAAATGAGATGGATCAGGATTTAAATCCTTCTTCACTTTTGGCAAGCGCGCCACCGCGCGCCACTGCGCCTGTGTCACCTCATATTTGCCCATATAAAACGTTTGCACGCTTACCTGATGCTGCGGCCCTTCGCTACTACTATGACCCCTTCGCTATCGGGCGAACCCATCAGGAACGTGTCGCCGGGCATCTCCACCATCTCAAGCCCGACTCCATTGATGTCTTCGGTGAAATACTGAGCCTGCCCTTTGCGACGATTCGTCACGCTGCCGCTTGAATTGACCGTCACCGTGTCAAACTCAAACCCGCGCAATGGCGGCAGCGGCGATGCAGCCTTTGATGGCGGGGACTTCTTTGCAGTACTCGACGCCGTTGCTCTTGGTTTTGTTTTTTTGCCGCTAGGCGGCTTCTTCTTCGGCTCAATTGCATCCACCCCAACTTGTTCAGCCCTCGCCAATGACCCAAACATTGCCAGCAAGCCCGCTGTCAATGCGAGCATTACAGCGAAGGCTATGGCAACACGATGATGTTTGTGGCTTCGGTTCATATCAACTCTTCGAGCGCGCGAACGACGAAGGGCCGGGTCATCTGCTTGCGCCAGCCCATCACGAAATCCGTATTGTCTAACGGGCGAGCCTTGACGTATGCCGCTTCAGCCGCAGCTTGAATTCTCTCTTCATCGAACGGCTGGCCTATTAATAACTCTTCCGCTTCTTTGACTTCAATCGGCGCGGGAGCCACGCCGCCTAGAATCAACTTCGCGTCGTTAATCGTGCCATCGCACGCAACATCAATCGCTGCGGCCACGCCGAGCACGGGAAAATCGAACGAGCCGCGACGTCGCAGCTTCTTATAAACCGCGCGCGTGCCGTTCACGGGCGGGAGATAAATCTCAGTCAAAAGCTCGCCGGGCATTTTGTGAAGGTAATTAATCCCGTCGCTGTTATAAAGCCCGGCTGCGTCAACCAGCCGATCAGTCACGCTTGAAACCAATCGCACGCGCGCGCCCAACGCCACTATCACAGGCGCAAGATCACTCGATTGAACGGCCCAGCACTTCGGGCTTGACGGCGCGACCCAGCAAATCTCGCCATCTTTTTTCATGCAGAAGTTTATTCCGCGCCGCCACTCAAAGTTTTGATCGTAGTAGTTGCACCTGGTATCGAGCAGCAAGTTGCCGCCGATGGTTCCCATGTTGCGCAAGATAGGCGTTGAGATGAGCCTCGCCGCGTTTGCCAAAACAGGATAATCGCGATTAATGATTGGGTGCTCGCAGATTTCGGTTAAAGAAACCGATGCGCCAATCATCATGCCAGATTTGCCGTCGCCTTTAATTGCGTGAAGATCACGTATGCGCGCAACTGAGATGACAGTCTTCGGCGTTTGCTGCCGCCGCTTCATATTGGGATAAAGATCAGTGCCGCCTGCAACGAACATTGCGTCCGTCCCGGCGTCGTTCATCATCTTCACCGCGTCTGAAACTTTCTTCGCCACGCGGTAGTCGAATTTCGGAAGTCGCATCATAACGGTTCTAATCTCTCCGCTCGCTTATTCTCCCGCATGCACCGCGACGCGCGGTATCTCTTTTCCATCGCCGCCTTCGGCTGGCGTCGGCACTTTTATCGGCTCAGGCCACGCAATATCAGGCACTGAGCGCGGCCCGTAGCGCGCCTCTTTTCCCTGAGCCTTCGCGCGAATCGCGGCCAATACTTTTTCAGGAGTCGCAGGCACTTCGTCAATGCGAACGCCTACGGCATCATAAATCGCATTCACAACGGCTGGCGGAACCGGAAGCAGCGGTCCCTGCCCGACTTCTTTCGCGCCAAACGGGCCGTTCGGGTCCGGGTCTTCGATCAAAAAAGTCTTCACGTCGCACATCTCTAGCGTCGTGGGGCTTTTGTATTCGAGCATCGAAGGAAACTTGTGGACAAGGTTTCTATTCGCGCGATAAGCCATCTCTTCCATCAACGCTTCGCCTAATCCCATATAGACCGAGCCTTCGACTTGACCCATAACAAGCGCCGGGTTGATTGATTGCCCGATGTCGTGAGCTATCCACACGCGCTCAACTGTGACGATGCCCGTGTCCGCGTCAACATCAACTTCGGCGACGGCGGCAGAATAACTGTACGCAGGCGATGGCCCGACGCCCGCGCCCTTGTAGCGACCGGGCGAGCGCGGCGGCGTGTATGAGCCAACAGTTCCTATCGTCCCGAATTTCGATTCAGCAAGTTGAATCGCTTCGGCAAACGTCACCCCGTATTCGGGATTTTCAACATCGAACACGCGACGGTCTGCGAATGCAAGATTGTCGGCAGGCACGTCAAGTTTTTCAGCGACCGCTTTGGCCAATAATTCCTTCGCGCGCTCGGCTGCCTGCACCGCTGCGTTGCCGGTCATCAAAGTTACTCGGCTCGAATAGCTGCCGAGATCAACCGGCGTCAAATCCGTATCGGCAGTGACTACGCGAATGTCGAACGGATCAATGCCTAAGACTTCAGCAATGATGTAAGCGAGAATCGAATCCGACCCCTGACCGATGTCGGTCGAGCCGCACATCACGCACACGCCGCCCTGACGATCCAATCGAAGCTGCACACCCGAATGTGGCATGTTGTTCCAATAGATTGGCAGGCCCGCGCCGCAGATGTATGAGCTGCACGCCAGCCCGATTCCCTTCCCGTAACCCAATTGCCGGAATTTTTTCTTCCAGTCGGACGCTTCGACAATCTTGTCAATGCATTTGTCGAGGCCCATTGTGCCGATGCGAAGATAATTCGCTGTGATCGAATGCGGCGGCACGAGATGGCGGCGGCGAATATCAACAGGATCAATTCCGAGTTCTTCTGCAATCTTGTCGAGATGAACTTCAAGCGCGAATCGCGGCTGCGGAGTGCCGTGCCCGCGCTTCGGCCCGCACGGCGGCTTGTTTGTAAAAACTCGCGCGCCTTCAAATTTGTATCGCGGCACGTTATAGGTAACGGTTTGAAGCGCGCCAGTGTAAAATGTCGAAGCGACGCCGTAGCTGCCATAAGCTCCGCCATCAAGGAACGAGCGGAAGTGCATAGCCGTTATTGCGCCGTCTCGCTTCACGCCCGTCTTCACCCACATCAACACGGGATGGCGACCGCGATGGCAATAAAAAACTTCTTCGCGCGTCAGCGTTATCTTCACGGGGCGGCCCGTTATCATCGCGAGTTTCGCTACTACGATCTCGTGATTGAACGGATCGCTTTTGCCTCCGAAACCTCCGCCGTTCGGCGTTGCGATGACGCGAATGTGGCTCGCTGGCATCTCTAAAACTTTTGCAAGCGCGCGATGAACATAGTGCGGCGTCTGAGTTGAACTCCAAAGCGTCAGCTTGTTGTCCGCATCAAAGTGCGCGACGGCTGCGTGCTGCTCAAGCGGCAGGTGCGTGTTGCCTTCGTAAAAGAAAACATCTTCACGAACAAGATCAGCTTCGGCAAAACCGGCTTCGATGTCTCCGAATTCGAGCGAGACTTTTTTATGAACATTGCCTTCCGCGCCGTAGTCGTGAATGCGCGGCTCTTGAATAGTCAGAGCTTCTTCGATTGTTGCGATTTTTTCGAGCGGTTCGTATTCGACTTCGATAAGGTTTATCGCATCGAATGCGGTGTCTTCATCAATGGCGGCGACTGCGGCAACCGGGTCGCCGATGAATCTGACTTTATCAATGCACAATGCGTGCTCGTCCTGGCTTACGGGGAGTATGCCGTAAGGTATGGGCAATTCTTTGCCTGTTAAAACAGCGACCACACCGGGCAGTCGTTCGGCTTTTGATGTATCAATGCTTTTGATGAGCGCGTGCGGGACGGGGCTGCGCAGCATCTTGCAAAAAAGCATTCGCGGCAGCGCGATGTCATCAGCGAATCGAGTCTGGCCCGTGCATTTCGCGCGTGCGTCCACCTTGCGAAATGGCTTGCCAATAACTCTTTTTGATTTTCCGTTATTGCCGTTATTCATAGCCATAAACAATTTCTCTTGCAGGCTCGACTTGTTCGCCTCGCATGCGAGCGGCGGCTAATTCAACCGCTTCGTAAATTTTGATATATCCGGTGCAGCGGCAGAGATTGCCCGCGAGCGCCTCTTTTATTTCGTCCCTACTAGGCGCAGGATTTTTTTCAAGCAGTTCTTTCGCAACGAGAATAAATCCTGGAGTGCAATAGCCACACTGCGCAGCGCCGAGATCGGCAAAGGTTTCCTGCAACGGGTGAAGCCCTTCAGCCGTCGCTACGCCCTCGATAGTTGTGACCTCGCGAGCTTCAACATCAAGTCCAAGCAGCAGGCACGACAGCACGGGCTGCCCGTCAACAAGCACCGTGCAGACGCCGCATTCGCCAAGTTCGCATCCATGCTTCGTCCCGGTCAATCCCATATCTTCGCGCAGGACTTCGAGCAAAGTCTTATGAGGCGCAAAGGCAACTTCGACCGCTTCCCCATTCACCGTGAATTGGATATGGACTTTTTCTTTCTTTCTTTTCGCCATGCTTTCAAATCCCAAAACAGTCCTCGATTGCGCAAGGCTTATCAATTCAGCCAGCGCGCGCAACACAGCTTGTTGTAGGAATACAGACGGGGCTTCGGCCCTCTCACTAAACTAGAAGATTACATCAAAATTCTGATAAATCCCAATCGCGCCGTGCCGCCAGTTTTTTTCGCAAGAGCTTTGCGCGGAGTTGCCTGCAATAATAAAAAGGCTGGCCTGCTACGAACGACCAGCCTCTCATCATTAACTCTATAGCAGAACGCCGACTAACGCACGCCAGCCGCAGGGCGAGCCTCGACGCCGCGCTTGAGCCGCTCCTCCACTGCATTCCAATCAATATTGGAGAAGAACGCTTCGATGTATTTGGGTCGCTCGGCAGGCTTGTAGTCGAGCAGGAAGGCATGCTCCCACACATCCATCACAAGCACAGGATTAAAGCCCGCGACATTGCCGACTTCGTGCAGCGTTATCCAGTGGTTCGAGAGAGTTCCGTTGACAGGGTCCTGATAGCAGATTGCCCAGCCCACGCCGCGCATCTTTCCGATGCTCATAAAGTCGGTTTTCCAGATGTCGTAGCTGCCGAAGCTCTCTTCAGCCGCTTTGAAGAAAGCTGTTTTCTGGTCAGGATCGCCGCCCGCGTTCGCTTTGAGATTGCCGAAGTAGTATTCGTGCAGCACCATGCCGTTGTATTCAAAACCAAGTCGTCTTGTCAGCTCTGAATAAGCGGGCATCTCTTCGTGGTCGACTTGCCCGTCTTTGAGGAACTCGGTGATCTTTTCGGTCAAGCGGTTGGTCTCTTTGACATAACCTTCATAGAGCTTGAAGTGCATCTCAAGCGTTTGATCCGAGATGCCGTTCAGTCCGCTCAGATTGAACTGCTTTGCTTTGTATAATTTCAACTCTGCCATCGTTACCTCCATTCTTTTCTCATGAATTCAAACATCGGTCGAGCCTTGTTACAGGTTGCGCTATACCTAATTTATACTGTAACGACACAAGCAGCCCACATCAAATTAGTATTATCTCATGCTGAAAGGGATTCTTCATCTTTCGAGACTGCGCAGATTGTTGCGCGCTGTAGCTGAAGTGATGTCGTCGAAATAGAGAAACTAAAAAGGGAGGCTCTGTGCCTCCCTTCGTCTCACAATGTCATGCTCTGCCACGCGTATATTAAAAAGTTTTGAATAAGCGACCGTGCGAGCATGTGGACGCTTGTGAGTGTTCGATCAATTTCCGAACTCGTCAGAATACATTTCAATCCATATGCCACAAACACAAATCGCCGTGATAATTTGAAAATCTCTCATTTTTGCTGGGATTTTCGATTATTCCTGCAAGGATGCTTTAGGGTTTGTGTCGCTCGCTGCGTTCGCATTGCTTACAATCTCGACGAACAATCGCATTGATTCAAGACGCAACAAAAAGTCCGAAGTCAACATCGGACTTCGGACTCAACGAGCAATGGACATCCATGGCCTTGTCAAATAATCGCTTAAGGTCAGAGCGACCATGATGATTAACCAGAAGAGGCCCGCTGAGACAAATACCCACGTGAGGCGAGAGCTGTAACGGACATGCATGAAATAGAGCACGACGAGCGTCGCTTTGCAGACTGCTATGGTCAGGGCGACGATTGCGTTGAACGGGCCGAGGTCGAAATTAGCTACGACTACCGTCAGCACTGTTAGCGCCATTAACGCAGCGAAGATCGTGAAATAGACTTTCCGAGAAACTATATGCTCTGACATCGGTTCTCCCTCTCAATGAACGTGCGCGCCGACCAGATAAAGCAGCGGAAAGAGGAATATCCAAACAATATCAACGAAGTGCCAGTACAGCCCTGCAATCTCTACAGGCGAGTGATAGACGGGCGTGAATTTTCCCCGCGCCGCCATAATCGTGATCACCGTCATAATCCCAAGCCCGACGACCATGTGAAGCGCGTGGACGCCCGTCATCGCAAAATAGAGCCAGTAGAACAACTGAACGTATCGAGCGTCGCCGGCCCCGTGCCAATGAAAATCAAAACCCGGAATGAGATGGTCAACGAATTTCTCATGGTATTCGAACCCTTTGATGACGAGAAACGTAGCGCCAAAGGCCATCGTCAGCAGCAGACAGGTGATGAGCATACGGCGATTGCCTTTCTGCGAATAATAGACCGCAAGCGCCATAGTGAGGCTGCTGACAATAAGCACTATCGTGTTTACGCCGCCCAGTTTCCAATCCAGATGCGCGCTGGCGGCCATAAAAGAGTCCGGCGCTTTCGAGCGATATAGAATATAGGCGAGGAACAAGCCGCCGAAGAACATTATCTCCGTGATGAGGAAGGTCCACATTCCAAGGGTTCCGGCTTCGCGCTGCTGCTCCATGTTGTCGAAGTGGTGCGCAAGCCTCGCGTGCGTTGCTGTATGACTCTCTGCCAAATCGTTTCTCCCTCTCGAAACAGATCTGAATCTTTTGTCCTTTGTCACTTGTTAAAACCCGTAGGGAATAACCAGTGACAAAGGACAAAGGACAAATGACAAATCCGTCTTAATGCCTCGTTATATCAATGACCTCCGCTTCTTCCCTCGGCCTGAACTCATACGCATCCCACGTGACAGTCGGCGTTACAGGAAAATTCTCCGTAGGCGGAGGCGAAGTCGTTCGCCACTCAAGCCCGAACGCCCCCCACGGGTTTGCCGGAGCCGTCTTTCCATATCGCATTGACCAGGTCAGGTAGACCATCGGTATCAAATAACCAACCCCGAGTATCGAAGCGCCCGCCGAACTCATCACGTTCAAGACTTGAAACTCATCCGGATAAGCATAGTACCTGCGCGGCATTCCCATGTATCCGAGAAGGAACTGCGGGAAGAACGTAAGGTTGAAACCCACGAAGATGACGAGCGCGGCGAATCGCGCCCAGCCTTCCGGGTACATCTTCCCTGTTATCTTCGGCCACCAGTAATGCAGCCCGCCGAGGTATCCCATAATCGTTCCGCCGACCATGATGTAGTGGAAGTGCGCCACGACGAAATACGTATCGTGAACGTGAACATCGAGGCCGAGCGCGGCCAGAAATAAGCCGGTCATTCCGCCGATGATGAAAAAGCCGATGAAGCCGAAAGCATAGAGTATCGGCGTATTGTACGAGATCGAGCCTTTGTAAAGCGTCGCCGTCCAGTTGAACACCTTAACCGCAGACGGGATAGCAACCGCATAGCTCAGTATTGAGAAAATCATTCCAGCGTAGATTGATTGCGTGCTGACGAAAAGGTGATGGCCCCAGACGAGAAAGCCAAAGACCGCAATTGCGATGCTTGCGAAAGCGACGAACTTGTAACCGAAGATGTTCTTGCGCGTCATGTTTGCGACAAGCTCGCTGATTACCCCCATAGCAGGCAACACCATGATGTAAACCGCCGGATGCGAATAGAACCAGAACAGGTGCTGGAACAATACCGGGTCGCCGCCCAACTTTGGATCGAATATGCCAACGTGCGCCACTCGCTCAAGCGCGAGCAACAACACGGTGATTGCGATAACGGGCGTGCCCAGAATCATAATCAGACTAGTCGCGTAGTGCGACCAGATGAAAAGCGGCAGCCGAAACCACGTCAATCCCGGCGCGCGCATCGTGTGAATCGTCACGATAAAGTTCAAGCCCGTCAGGATTGATGAAAATCCCGTAATGAAGACGCCGATGCCCGTGAGCAAAACATTGCCATTCGAATACGACGTGCTGTAAGGCGCGTAGAAAGTCCATCCCGTGTCAACGCCGCCCGTGATGATGGCGATGAGCGTAAACAACGCACCCAGGTTATAAATGTACCAGCTCAACAGGTTGAGCTTGGGAAAGGCCAGGTCTTTAGCGCCGATCATCAACGGCACGAGAAAGTTTCCGAGCACGGCTGGTATCGCCGGTATCAAAAAGAAAAAGACCATCACAACGCCGTGCATCGTGAAGAGGCGATTGTACGTTTCGGCTTGAACGAGGTTTCCTTCGGGCGAAAGCAGCTCGAGTCGTATCAGGACCGCGAACAGCCCGCCGATGAAGAAGAAGAAAGTCACCGACGCGAGATAGAGCAACGCTATTCGCTTGTGGTCCTTAGTCAGCAGCCACGACTTCACGCCGTAGGCCACGTTGATGTAGTGCGTCTTCGGTGCTGTGCTTGCGGCAACTGTGCTCATAAAGTATTACCTGTCATCATTGTGGTCTTCGGTTAGCGGGCGGAGCAGATCCGACCGGGTTCGACATTCGCGTGTTGTTGCTCGGCGGACGGTTGGCTTCGGGCAGTCCCTGTTGCTCAGCGCCTGTGCTTGCGGCTGACGGAGGCTGCGGGCTGGGCGTGCCCGTTCCCGGCGCAGTTCCTGCCGCGCCTTTTTGCTGGCCGAGCGATTTTATGTACTCGATTAGCTGCACGAGCTGTTCTTCGCTGACGACGTTTTCGGTGAACGTGGGCATCACAGGCTGAAAGCCTTCGGCGACCTTAGCCGCAGGCATGCGAATTGATTCGCGGATGTAGCTTTCGTCAACCGTCACTGTGGTTCCATCTGTCAGCCGTTGCTGTTTGCCGAACAGCCCTTCAAGCTCTGGCCCGCGCCCGCCCGGCCTGTGACAATTATTGCACATCAAATCTTGAAACAATTTCTGCCCCGCAGAGGCAAGCGACCCTTCGGTTGCGCCGCCCGCAAGCCACGCCTGATACTCCGAAGGCTCCATAACATTAATCCACCCAATCATCCCCGAATGGCTCGTGCCGCAATACTCCGCGCAGAACAAGTGATAGCGGCCCGCCCTCGTCGGCTCGAACCAGATGGTGCTGTACTTGCCCGGCACAACATCAAGCTTGATGCGAAACGCCGGAACGTAGAACGAGTGAATCACATCTTCGGTCGTCATCGTCAGCTTGACCCTGCGCCCGAGCGGAACGTGTAATTCGTTTATTTCTCTCTGCCCTGTTGCGTGCTGGAACTTCCACATCCATTGCTTGGCCTGAACGTAAATCTCAAGAGCCTCGTTCGGAATGGTGTACTGCTTGAAATAGATGCTCGTGCCCCAGACGAATATGCCCATCGCGATGAAGAACGGAATGACGGTCCACGCCACCTCAAGCTTCATCGAGCCTTCGATGGGTCGCGGGATTTCTTCCTCTGTGCGGCGACGGTACTTGACTGCGAAATAGATTATCGCAAGCGTGATGACGACGCCGAATGCGATCGTCATCGCCCACAAAAATCCATAAAGGTTGTCGACATCGCCGGCGTATGTCGAAGCCTGCTCAGGAGAAAAAGGCACCGTCACCTGCATTATCAAATCATCCCTCCATCTAAGCTCTGATTGCGCCGCGCCCGCCGCTTTCGTATTAAGACAAGCGCGGCGACTCCGACAATCGTCAGCACGCCGCAGAGCCTTATGACGCTCATTATCACGAACCCGTACTTGCCCGTCGTCGGGTCATAGTGAAAGCAGTACAACAGCAACTGGTCAACCAGCGAGCCTATCTTGTTGTTTGACGCTTCGACCAATCCGAGTTGCAAATCTCGCGGCGCGTACTCGATGCCATAGAAGTAACGCGACAGCTTCCCCTGCGGCGTGAGAACCATAATGCCGCTCGCGTGCGCGAACTGATTGGTCTTCGTGTCGAAGGCGTAATGAAATCCGACCGCTTCCGTGAGCCGGTCAATCGAAGGTTGATCGCCCGTCAGAAAATGCCAGCCTGCGGCAGCGCCTGCGCGTTTGTACCAGTTCAAATAGGTCATCTTTTTCTCCCGCGCTAGCTCAGGCGTGTCTCTCGCGTCGAAGCTCACCGTGACTATCTCGAAATCTTTTCCGACGCTGAGGCTTGGGATGTTATCAACAGCCTTCGTTACGCCGCTCATAATCTGTGTGCAGAGCATCGGACAGGAATAATAGACGAGAGCGAGCACGACCGGTTTATCTTTGAAATAATCTCCGAGCCTGACCTCTTTACCATCTTCGTCGCGAAAGACGAGATCGAGCGGAATCTGCTCATCAAGCCGCTGATCAATTCCAACTTTGTTCAAAATCTCCGGGTTGCTATTGACCGGCCCGGCAACGGGCGGCGGTCCCTGCCCCCAGTTCTGCGCACGCACAGACGGATAAAAGGCAGAAGGCAGCAGGCAGACCGTAGTAAGAGCTAAAATGATGACCATATAAAATGGTCTCGCCAAAAGTCTCTGCACAATGGCCTGCTTCATGATCGTCATACAGCGATTATCAACATCTTGCTTCATAAGTCAGCCTACTGTTTTCCAATCCATCGGCCAGAATTAGAGCGCGATGGTCTTCTGTCACCTCTTGGTTGCACTGCGGGAGGAGTCGTCCCTTGCTTCGCTGCGGTTTGCGCCGCTTCGTTCTTCTGATTCTGCAGGAACAACTGCTTCGCATCTTCGATAGGAATATGCACAGTGCCCGATGCTTGATCTATCCAGCCATAGGTTTCAAGTATCTGATCTTCGCGCGCTCGCAGCTTCGGCATGTTATTGAGCGGCTGGTTCTCAATGTAGTTCGGGTTCGGCTGATTGACCACCTGCGGCGCAAGCTCTAATCGCGGCTCAGGCGGAATCGGATTGCGCTCGGCGGCAAAGGGCGACGGCTTCTCCTCTTTGCGCTCGCGCTTTTCAAGCAACCCGTAGAGTCCCGCCATCAGCAGATGAATTATAGCCACCGCAACCACAAGCCCGATCATGAACCACGCAATCGGGCGGATTCTCACATCGCTCTCTTCGTGGCTTACGTCCGCGTTCTTGATATAAGAAACATCCGGCAACTCATCGTCGTGATGCGTGTCATCGTGCGCCATAGGGGTTTCGCCTCTCGTTAATCAATGCCCGCTAGTGTGCGCGAGCGCGTCTTCAAGATACGGGTCGCCAATCGGAATCAGCGGTCTCTGCTTCAATTGATAAGCGAAGTACGCCAGCCATATTCCGCCGATGCCGATGGGCACAACAAAATCCATCCAGTGAAGCGTGAACGCGCCTTCGTGAAACTCAGGTCCCGTCATCCATATCAAATCAATGAAGCGCATAATGATTATCAGAATCGCGACGCGCGCGAGCGTCCACGCGTTGCGCTTCAAGTCTCTCGACAGCAACAACAAAAACGGCAGCGCGAAGTGAACCAGTATCAGCGCAAGCCCGAACCAGTGCCACGGCGAATAGATGCGCTGCGTGTACCACGTCACTTCTTCAGGGATGTTGCCCGACCAGATAATCAAGAACTGCGAGAACGCGAAGTATGCCCACAGCATCAGGAATGCCAGCATCAACTTGCCGAGATCGTGCAGGTGTCGAGGCTGCACAATGTCTGAAAGCGGCTTGTAGTTCGACAGCAACACGATCACTGCGATGACGAAGGCCATCGCTGAAAGTCCCTGCCCGCCCATAAATAGTATTCCGTAAATCGTCGAGAACCATTCGGGCCTGAGCGACATCACCCAATCAACTGAAGCGAATGTCACAGTCAATCCATAGAGCACAAGGCCCGGACCGCTCAGCACCTGCATCCGCCGGGTTATTGGACGGTATCCCGTTCTATCCTGTTCCAGTGACCATTTATTCAAGAAATATGTTATCGCCATCCAGATTGCAAAGTAGATGACTGCGCGAATCAAAAAGAACCCGATGTTCAGATAAAGATGTTTGTGCTCAAGCATCGTTCGCACTTCTTCGCTTGGCGCTGTGTCGGGCCGCGCCCACAGATAGAGCGGCTTTATGCCGACAATGATCGGGATGAACAGCAACGCAAGCAGCGGAAGCGTTCTCGTAGCGCCCTCAAGCAGCCTTCTTATGACAAGCCCCCACGCGCCGCCCGACATGTGCTGCAACATCAGTATCGCAAAGCAGCCGAGCGTGATTCCTATCCAGAAGATGTAACCAAGCAGCCACGAGCGAAAGAACTGGTCGAGGTTCATCACTGCGCCGATTGCAGTGATGACGAGCGCGATAACACCGACAATGAGCGCGCGGCGACCAAACGCTTCGATCTCTGGAGGCGGAGTTTCGTTTATCTCAATCATTGATGCTCTCCTTCGGCGTGTCCTCCCTCTGCTTGAACTCCGGTGGTTAGTTTTTGCTTCATAGCATCCGTCAAATCGGAAATCTTTGCGCCCTGACTCAACTGCAACGCGCGGATGTAAGCGATAATCTTCCAGCGATCTTCGGGCGTGATCTGAGCCGCGTAATCGGGCATTGCGCCAAAGCCGTTCGTTATCACGTCAAAGATGTAGCCGATGGGGACATTTCTTATGTCAGTGGCTCCGGGCGTAAGAGGAGCATGAAACGACGGCGGACGGCGAAAGCCCCGCTGCACGATCATCCCGTCGCCATAGCCTGTGCGCCCGTGACAAACCGAGCAGTAAATGTTGAAACGTTCCTGCCCGCGATTGAGCGCTTCGGGCGTTATCTCAATCGGGAACTTCGTGACAAATCCCTCAAAAGTCCGAGCCGGTTGCCCCGCCGCGTTCGGAGATACAGTTGATGTCGCAGTCGTCGCAGCAGCCTGCACACCAGCAACCGTGTTCGTATTCGTCGCCTGCCCCGCGTTGGCAAGTCGGCCCGTGAAGAACTCCACATCGTCTCTAAGCATCCCGCGCGGGACGGTTCCCTCGACGATAGGACGCGCGGAGCGGCCATCAATTATCGAGCCGAACTGATCCGCGGGTCTGAGCGGCTTGTACTTCGGCTGATCGTGCATGTCTTGACGGCACGCGGCAACCAGCAATGCAAAAGGCAAAAGGCAAAAGGCAACTGCGACGCGTCGCAAATCAAAACTCAACATCGCTTACCTCCCTCGCGCCTTCCATCCCTTCGAGAAACTCGCGCGTGCGCTCGGCGTCGAATCGCGGGTCGGATGATTCGATGCACAGGAAGAAATGGTTGCGGCTCGCAAGCTCAAAGCGATCAACATTGAAGACAGGGTGATACGGCTGAGGCAATCCGTTAAGCGCGAGCATCCCAAGCACAGCCGACAAAGCAGCAAGCAGAATTGTGCACTCGAACGTCACAGGGATGAACGCGGGCCAGCTATTGAGCGGGCGGCCTCCGATATTAATCGGATACGCGATGGCTGAAACCCAGTAGCATAGCGCAAACCCGCCGACGCAGCCGAGCAAACCGCCAATTAAGACAATCACGGGCAGCCGCGTCTTGTGAAAGCCTATCGCCTCGCTCAACTCTTCAATCGGAAAAGGCGAATATGCATCCATCCTGCGATAGCCTTCCTCGTAGGCCGCATGCGCTGCCGCCACAACGTCATTCGGATTGTCGAATTCGGCCATCAGCCCGTAGAGTCTCGGAAGGTCGCTCTTGTCCGCCATGCTAAAGCTCCTTTCTAAGCCTCATTCGTTCCCGGCTCCGAAACCTTCGATTGCGGCAGCAGTGTTCGCACCTCGAATATTGAGATCATCGGCAGGAATCGAATGAACAAGAACATCAGGCTCAGGAAAAGCCCTATCGTTCCCAAAAACATTGACCAGTCCCAAATCGTCGGCTGATACATTCCCCACGACGACGGCAAGAAGTCTCTGTGTAGGCTCGTCACGATGATGACGAATCGCTCAAGCCACATGCCTATGTTGACGACTATTGAAATCACAAACAGCAGCGGCACGTTGTTTCTCACTCTGCGCGACCACAGCAATTGCGGAATGAGAATATTGCAGGCGATTAATGACCAGTAGAAAACAGCATACGGTCCGGTCATTCGATTATAAACAAGATACTGTTCGAATGTGTTCGCGCTGTACCAGCCCATGAAGGCTTCCATCATGTAGCCGTAACCGACTATCAAACCCGTCGCGAGCATGACTTTCGCCATGTTCTTCAGATGGCGCATGGTGATGAAGTCTTCAAGCCCGTAGAATTTCCTGAGCGGAATCGCCAGCGTCAGCACCATCGCGAAACCGGAATAGATAGCGCCTGCGACGAAGTATGGAGGAAAGATTGTCGCGTGCCAGCCGGGCAGTTGCGCAACCGCAAAGTCGAAGCTCACCACCGTGTGAACCGATACGACGAGCGGCGTCGCCAGTCCCGCAAGGAGCAGATAAGCAACTTCATAACGCGCCCAGTGGCGAGCCGACCCGCGCCAGCCCATTGCGAGCAGCCCATAAATTTTCTTCGCGCCTAATCTCTTTGCCCTGTCGCGCAGCGTCGCAAGGTCGGGAATCAATCCGACGTACCAGAACAGCGCCGACACAGTCGCGTAAGTCGAAACCGCGAACACGTCCCAGATCAGCGGGCTGCGGAACTGTGGCCACACGCCCATCGTGTTCGGATAAGGGAATAGCCAGTAGGCAAGCCATGGGCGGCCCGTGTGAAGCAGCGGGAACAATCCCGCGCAGGCCACAGCGAAAAGCGTCATCGCTTCAGCGAACCGGTTGATGGAAGTTCGCCACTGCTGTCTAAGCAGAAGCAGAATTGCAGAGATTAAGGTTCCCGCGTGCCCGATACCAATCCACCAGACGAAGTTTATGATGTCGAATGCCCACATCACGGGCATGTTGTTTCCCCAGATGCCAATGCCCGTAAGCACAAGGTATCCGATGGTGTAGAACAGAATCATCGCAAAGAGAAACGATATGCCCGCGCCGATGAACCACCACATCGGCGTGCGCCGCGTCAAAACGATCGTGCTTATCTTGTCGGTAACAGACGCGAATGTATGGCCCGGCTCGATGACTGCCGGTGGTGTTATCGTCAGATCCGACTGCGTCGAATCGCGCAAATCATCTGGCATACTCTACTCCTGCAACTCCGGGTTAGGGTTTCTCACCGCTGCAAGATAAGTAGTGCGCGGCTGCGTGTTCAATAAATCAAGCAACGAGTAATTGCGCGGCTGCTGCTTGAGCCGCGCCACTTCGCTGTTCGGGTCGTTTATGTTGCCGAAGACAACGGCCTTCGTAGGACAGACAGCAGCGCAGGCCGTTACAATCTCGCCATCTTGCACAGGGCGGTTCTGCTTTTCAGCTTCTATCTTTGCTTCCTGAATCCGCTGCACGCAGTAAGTGCACTTCTCCATCACGCCGCGAGAGCGCACACTCACTTCAGGGTTGCGCAACATCTTCAAACTCGCCGTGTAGAAATCCTGATAAAGAAGGAAATTGAAGCGGCGCACTTTGTACGGGCAGTTGTTCGAGCAATAGCGAGTGCCGACGCAGCGATTGTAAACCATGTCGTTTAAGCCTTCGGCGCTGTGGACAGTCGCCGCGACGGGGCAGACGACTTCGCACGGAGCCTTCTCGCATTGCTGGCACGGCACGGGTTGAAAATATGTTTCGGGATTGGTCGGGTTGCCTTTGAAGTACGCGTCAACCCTCAGCCAGTGCATACCGCGACGACGCGCCATCTGCTCTTTGCCGATGACGGGGATGTTGTTTTCGGATTGACAGGCGACGATGCAAGCGTGGCATCCGATACACGCATTGAGGTCTATCGTCATGCCCCAGCGATAGCCTTGCGAGTAATCGTCTTCTGGATAAAGCGAAGGATGCTGCTCGCTCACAAGAGCTTTCGTCTTGCCTGTAGGCTTGGCTTCGGCTTCGTGCGCGGCTCCGGCGTTCGTTTCTTCGCCGCCCGGATTGCGCAGGTACTCTTCGAAAGTGCTTGAGCGAATGATGTCGCGCACGCCAACCTCTTCGGCGTTAATCAAATGATGAAGCTGCGTCGCGACGATTGAATAACTGCCCGGCGCTTTCGCAATCTGAAGCCCGCCCGCGAACCACTGCGCGGTTGATGGGCGAATCGCGTAAGCATTAAAGCCCTGACCCGTGCCCACTCTTCCAGCGCGCGTTCTTCCGTGTCCAAGATAAACGGTCACGGTGTCATCAGGGTGCCCAGGTTGAATCCACACGGGCGCGCGAACCGTTCTGCCATCAAGCGTCAGATCAACCTGGTCAACAACGAACTCGCCGCCGATGTAGCCGAGCTTGTTCGTTGCAATGCCGTTCGAGGTTGTCCCCAGCCCTAAACGCGCGGCGGTCGCGGGACTCATAATCGCCGCGTTGTCCCACACGAGCGTCGTTATCGGCTTGGGCGCTTCCTGAAGCCATCCGTTATTTGCAAATCGCCCGTCGTGAATCGTCGGGTCGGGACGAAATACAATCTCCAACCCTTCCGATGCCTGAGCGGATGCGACGCTCGCAAGCCCCTGACCAACTGCAAAGCTAGCGGACGACTGCTCCGTTCCGGCCCTTGAGTTATCCGATGGTTTCGTGATGAATCCATCGTGCAGAGCCTTGCGCCAGAACTTGTTGAAGTCGCCTTCGTATCCCTTCGCTGTCGTATCAACCGGCGCTTTTTGCTGTGGTGGACTGGTCGTCGGCGCTGACCCGCTTTGACTTGCTGTAGATGTGCGCGAAGTATTCGTTTGACTTGCAGGAGCCGCGCCTGAAGTCTGAGATGCCGATGCCGGAGACTGTCCCGTCGCGGCTTGCGAACTAGATTGAGCAGTCGAGGGCGGAGCCGGTTCTTTGAAGCCGCCGTCGAAATATTTTCGCCAATAGCCTTGAACTATTTGATAGCTCGTCTGGCTCGGCTGATCGGTGAAAGCCGCGAGCACCTCGTGCGCGGTCTTGCCTGAATAGATCGGCGCAATCAACGGCTGGATGATTGAAATCGTGCCGTCGTAGGCGCGAGCGTCGCTCCACGATTCGAGGTAATGCGCTTCAGGGATGTGCCAGTGGCAAAGCTCGGAAGTTTCGTCCTGATAATGGCTCAGATGAACGCGGAGCCGGACTTTCTTCAACGCTTCGATGAAATTCAAATCTGCGGGCGCGTTGTAAACAGGGTTGCCGCCGAGTATCACGAGCGTATCAACAAGGCCCGCATTGATGTCGTTGACTAACTCTTGAATTGTGTGCGCCTGAAGCTGCGATGAAACTCCTGCCTCGCCGCCGAAGCCTGCTTCAATTGGATTCGTGAAGCGAACAGTCTTGCCGACGTTGCCGAGTTTTTCATTAATCGCGTGGGCGATTGCGTGAACGATGGGGGGCTGCGCGTCGCCTGCAATTACTATGCTTGCGCCGCCATGAGCCTTGAGGTCTTTTGCAATCGCATCAACCCAGCGGCGATGCGCGTCGTTGATTGGCGATGGCTGAACGCCTACGCCGAAGTTTGCGGCGAGCGCGCGAGCAAACGATTCAACTTCGCTCGGTTTGACAGGCAGGCGATTATCAGCAACCGCGCCCGTGCTCGTCACTGTGCTTTCAATAACGTAAAGGCGGCTCATCGTCGTCTTGCCTTCTTCGAGGCGGCGACGGTCTGCGAACTGTCGCGCGTAGGCTACGCTCGCGGGGCCGCACGAAAGAAAATCCGCGTCGAGCGATACAACCACATCGGCTTTCGAGAAATCGTAAATTGCGTTTGCCGCGCGCCCGAACGCCAGCCGCGCGCCTTCAATCGCGTTGTCGCTTCCCGCAGGCTCATACCGATGCCACTTTGAGTTTGGAACCGAATTGATAAGCAATTGGATTTGATAAGCGAGCGTAGGCGAGGTGATGTTCTCGGTCAGTATGCGAAGCCCTCCCGCTGTTGATTGCGGCTGTCCTCCGGGCGCGGCTTGACTTGCAGGCGCTTTGAGCGAGGCGCGAGCGGCTGCGACGAAATCGGGCCACGTCGCAACGTCGCCGAGATGCGTGAGCGTTTGCGAGCGATCAGGATCATATAGCCCAAGAATTGACGCCTGAGAAAAAATGTCGGTCGCTCCGAGACTTGCGGGATGGTCGGGATTGCCTTCGATCTTTGTCGGGCGGCCTTCGTGGCTTTCAGCAAGCACGCCCATCGCGTAGCCGTTCAGCGTCGTAGCCGTTGCGAAATAAAGCGCCTTGCCTAAGACGACGGCTTCGGGCTGCTGAACGTAAGGCGCAATGTATTCGGTAGGCTGCTTTGTGCAGGCCGTAAAGCCCGCGAGCGCAAGCGACGCACCCATCAGCTTCAGGAATTTGCGGCGACCCGTCGGATCGTTCCACTCCGATGCATTATCGGGAAACTCGCGGTGCATCAACTCCTGAAACTCTTTCGTGTCGGCCAGTTCTTCGAGGCTGCGCCAGTAATCTCTTCCCTTCTTTGCAGCGAGCTGTTTGCGAATCGAATCGAGGCGAGCGGCATAGGATTGAAGATTCTGGGGTGAGGGTTGAGTGGCTTGTGTGTCATGTTTGATTGTAGCTTGATTTTTTTTGGGGCTTTTCAATTGAACTATCTCACTCATCCTGTTTTCTCCCGATTCAATCCTCTCTCGATGCTTCAAGTCCTCTACCTCAATCCTCACCACTTCATCTGTGGCACGTCGAGCAGCTTGTGAGAACGGCTGTGCTTGGCGTATTGAATTGCTTCTTAAGCTCGCGCCCCATCTCTATCTGGTTAGTGGGCGGCTGCCATTCCATGTTGAAGATTTGGTCCTTCGGCCTGAGGAACCTTTCAGGCTCGCGGTGGCATTCGAGGCACCACTCCATCTGCAACGATGCGACCTGCCACGTCAGCGGCATCAGGTCGACTCGCCCGTGACAGGTCGAGCAGCCCACGCCTTTGTTGACGTGAATCGAATGGTTGAAATAAACGAAGTCTGGCAGGTCGTGCACGCGAGTCCACTTGATGGGCTTTCCAGTTCGCCAGCTTTCGCGCACAGGCTCAAGGTAGGGGCTGTCGGCGAAGATCTGCGAGTGGCAATTCATGCAGGTCTTTGTCGGCGGAATGCCAGCGAAGGCCGAAGTCTCAACCGTTGTGTGGCAGTAGCGGCAATCAATCCCGTCGTCGCCCGCGTGATGCTTATGGCTGAACTGAACTGGCTGCTCGCGCGGAACGAAGGCGAGCGTGTTGTAGGAAGAGCGTTGATACTCTGCCATAAGCCAAAGCACGAGCGCGATGAAGAAGACTGCGCCGAAGATGCTCACCTTTGAAATGATGTTTGTGCTGCGATGAAATATCTGGCTCATTGTCTCGCAAGCTCCGGACAGGAGATAGAATCCGCGCGCCTGAATCTATTGTTGGGGATAAATCGCGCGGGCTGCCAAGTCGAGATTGTGGTGAAGGGATTGCGGGGTGTGGCGTGTGCGACAGGCGAAAAGGCTATACCTGCCAATGGCCTCGTATCGAGTTGTCCCTTTGACTCAACCACGGTTGCCTGAGAGCAGCGCGCGGAATGCAGCGGCACTTGGGATTATTACTTCTTCTCCCTGCGCTCATCGCGCGAAATAACGTTTTAACCACAAGCGCAACTTCATGCAAGCTACTTCTAAAAACCGGACCGCATCCTGAAACCAAGAATATAACCATCGAAGCTTGGAAAGAGCAAATCGGTTTTGAAGTTTTCGCGCGCCGCGAGCCTCAAGCAAAAGAGGATTACGATTACGAGCAACTGTCAATAGGTGTGTAAAAGCGATCAGGCGGCGACCTCCTTCTCTGTCTCTTTTACTCGAATCCCATCTGCGTATCTCGCCCTTCGTACACTTCCTTCAGCATCTCCGCTCCGTTCAGCTTCTGAAACCTCTTCTCCGCTATCATCACCGTCTTCCAGATCAGCGCCGGAGATGATCCACCTTCTTGTATCTGCGGCGAGGCATCCGTCCTCAATCTCACTCTCGAAAACTATAGTGGACCCCGAAAACTAGACAGCGGAATGTGGTAAAAATCAGTGGGACAAGACCACGATGAAAAAGACCTATACTTCCGCTTTCAAAGCCAAGCTCGTCTTGGAACTGCTCAAGGGAGACAAATCCCTCTCGCAGCT
>DATLXU010000091.1:0-65737 GCA_035575515.1 Blastocatellia bacterium | reverse complement strand
TGTGCGCGACCCAGATTAACCGTCGAGCCTTGCCGATAATCTCATCGTTGTTCTTGTTGTCCCACTTGATAAGGCTGGCCGCGCTCAACTGGTCTTTGGCGGGCGTGGGCTTTCCCTTCTTCTCGTTTTCGATATAGGCGTCAGAGAATTTGCCGATGAACATAAGCAAACGGTTTCGCAGGTTGTCTTCCTGCGGATCAATTGCGCTTGTGTAAGGCACATCTTCATAAGGCTTGTAGGGATCGCCCGGATTGGCTTTCGGGCCGAGCAATGACTCAACCGCATCACGAAACGCTTGCGGGCAATTTTCATCCAACGGGTCAGGCACGAGCGAAGCAAAGACAACAGCGCGGCAGACCGGCAGCGGCCTTCGCGCCCACCACAGATGCAAGGTCGAGATATGCCCGTGACGGATGGACTTGTCGCGAACGCTCTCAGCCGAGATTTCTTTGATAGGCATCGCCACTTCGATGAGTTTTTTTGCTTGGGTCATAATTGTTTGATCTTGTCTTTCCATTCCTGCATCGGCAGAAAGAATTGAATGCCTTTCGATTTCTGTTCAAACCTGAGCGTGTTTGCCGGGTTCTGAATGCGGTGAAGCTCCGGCTCGCTCTTACAATTCGTCACGATGTAAAGCCATGCCGAATCGCCAAGCTGCGCCAGCCGGTTCATCTCGTTTTCCGATAGCATCACGGAGCCGTCCGCGCCGCTGCGGCCTTTCACTTCGATATAGCGTTTCAATTCTTCCGGGCTGACGCTGCGAATATCATAACCTTCGTTGTTTGCCGAAACATCGAGCGGCTTCCAGCCCTGCGCCCTCTCGTAATCCATCGCCACTTGCATCGCAATAGCTTCTGCCTCGTCGTCGCGGCTCATCCCGTAATGGCCGCGATACTCTACCTGCGTGAGCGGCACGACATAGGCGCAGCCGAGTACTTCCGGCAGCTTCGGCGCGACCTGCATCATCAATTCAAGGTCTTCGATTCTCTGATGCTTCTTGCGCAGAAGCTCATTGATGCGCTCCTGCTTTTTCAGAATCTTTTCCTGCACGCTGGTATCGCCGAGCAGCACCCGGCCTTGTAAGTCCTGAATCTGCGACTGCAAATCCACGATGACATGGGTGAAGGCTGTTTCAAGATACTCTTTGCGTTTGGTCGTGTCTTCAAGAACTCGTTTGTGCGTATCTTCAAGCTGCCGTTCTGTGATGTTCTCGAAGCTCCAGCTAATCACCTCGTCATTACTGACCACATCTGGCGGCTCAAGCAGTTTGGCAAACTCGGTCGGAGGATGAAGATCAATGAACTTCGCCGCAGATGTTTGCTGGAACGCGCCGGTCTTATCCTGCTTGACCAGAACAAGCTGCTCATCCGCGATGCTTTCATTCTGCTTGCTCTGACGATTATCCACAATCTGGCTCTTGACGAAGAAGGCCAAATAATCCTCACTGTCATCGGGCGAAACAAGGATTGTCCCTTTGAGCATATCTTCGCGGCAAGTTTGGCGGATGACTTTAATAACCGCGTCAAAGAGCGGATTGCCCGGATTGATGTAATGGACTTTTCCGAGATCGCCGACATTTTGATAATCGAGGAAGACCTGCTTATCGAAACAGAATAGAAGCTGGCGAATGACATCGGCAAAGATGTTGTAGTCTTTGCGCAGGGTTTCTGCGATGGCATCGGGCAGTTTGTCAATCCGGTAGATTGACTTGCGCAGTTCGGTGAACTCGCCTCCGAGAAGCTTGAAAGCCTTCTCGAAAAACAGGCGAATATAAATGGGCTGCAATCGCTTTTCGTCGGAATCTTCTTTCAACTGGCGCGCATCGCGGTAGTCAACCGTGCTGTGAGATAGCTTGTCTCTCTGCGATTGAATCTTTTCAGAGAACCGCATTCTTAGTTGCTCATCATCTTCGAGGAAACTATCAAGAGAAGTTTTCTGCCCGTTAAGGACCGAGTTGATTATGTCTTCGAGCCGCACTTCTTCGAGCACATCCTGAATGACATCATAAACACGGTCATCTCCCATGCTGTCGCGTATGATGTCGAGTTTTTGCAGGAGTCGCTGCAATACCTGACCTTCTTTGGTATTGCTAGCGACCATATTGAAGACAAGCACATCCTGCTTTTGCCCATAGCGATGAATGCGCCCCATTCGCTGTTCCAGACGATTGGGGTTCCATGGGATGTCCCAGTTGATGAGCAAACGGCAGAACTGCAAATTGATGCCCTCGCCTGCGGCATCTGTGGCAATCAGAATTTGAGTCTCCGGTTTGGCAAAATCCCATTGCGCCTGCCTGCGCTCATCAACAGACTTCCCGCCGTGAATAGTTGTTATGGTATAGCCGGTGTTCCTGAGGCGTTCTTCGAGGTACAAGAGCGTGTCTTTATGCTCGGTGAAGATGACAAGCTTTTCGCCATTGATGACATTTTCTGAGGTCAACAACTCGCGGAGCTTTTTGAACTTCTGCTCTTCAAGGTTGCTCTTATAAAGCGCATCGGCCATTTGAAAGAGCCGCTTTACTTCCTGCGCTTCCGCCTGTATTTCCTGCGGGCTTTTGGCTGTGGTAAAGAGCTTGAATTTCTTCGGGTCGGATAGGATGTTTTCGAGCGCGTCTCTTTCTTCGTCATCCAGCTCATCGTAGCCTTCGATGCTGTCTATATCGAAGATTTCGAGCTTGTGCCGCTGATTCCAGAGATTCGGATTCCGATTGACCTCATCGAGAATCCCCTGCAAGGCATTCCATCTGCGCTCAAGCGTATTCTTGATGGCAAAGATTGAGCTGACCAGTCTGCGTTGCATTACGGCAAGCGCGAGCGAAACGTGGATATTTTTCGACTGTGAAGCTTCAGCCTTCTTGGTTGTTAAATACTTGGTGACGGAGTCGTAGAGATTCTTTTCTTCGGGTGTGAGTTCATAGGATGTTGTCTTTGTGAACCGGTCTTTGAAGAGCGGCTTGCCCTGCCAATCTTTCATGTCCTCTTTCAACCGGCGAATGAAGAATTTATTAACGCCGTTGCGTTCGAGTTCTTTAATTCGAGCGCTGGCTATCTCTTCGGTTGCGAAAATATCTTCGTCCAAAAGCTGAAGAAGCATCTTGAAAGTGTCGCGTCGCCCGCGATGTGGTGTTGCCGTCAGCAGCAGGATGTGTTCGCACTGCTGAGATAATTTTTGCGCTGCTTTGTATCGCTGTGAGAAGTAAACTTTCGAGCCATAGGCGTAAGCGGAGAGTTTGTGCGCCTCGTCGAATACGATCAAATCCCAGTGGGAATTTCCGGCAACCGTAAGCACGTCCTCGCGGCTGATGAAATCAATAGAAGTAACTATTCGATTTGCCGTATGAAATATATTGGGGTCTGCTGAGAAGAGACTTCTATTTACCAACGTAAAATGTAGATTGAACTTTACGCCTAACTCGTCTTCCTGCCATTGCTTGGTCAAGCCGCCCGGCGTAATGATTAGGATTCTTTCGATGACCCCGCGCATCATCAACTCTTTTAGGAGCAACCCGGTCATAATCGTCTTTCCCGCGCCGGTATCATCCGCCAATAGAAATCGAATCTTTGGCAGTGGCAACAAAAATTTATAGACAGCTTCGACTTGATGCGGCAGAGGATCAACGATGCTGCAATTGACAGCAAAGAGCGGATCGAACTGGTAAGCCGAATTGATTCTTTCAGCTTCGGCAAAGAGAGAAAATTTCTTGGGGTCGCCTGTGAAGTTGAAAGTCCCTTGCGATGTCAAGACTTCTAATCTTTCAAATTCATCTCGCGGAATTACTTTGTTGCTTGAGACGTTTGAATTTACTCCGGTATAGCTGATTGATACCATTCTGCCTAATTCCCGAATCTGGTTAATGATAATCGGCTCGGAGGGAATTAGATTCTTAACGATTTGACCTATAGTTATTGGCATACAGATTTTTCCACGTTTCAACCGTGAAGGTGAGCGACACAACGTCGGCCACTTTCTATACTTTTCAAAACCTTAACAATCCGTGCAGATGCCAGTTGCAATGGCAATGCTTTGCGGACTGGCATAATTCGCAGCTTTCCCTTTGATGAGGATGCCGGACGCATTGTAATGATTATTGGCTAAACTCTCAAGGAAACCAGTTGTTTAATGTTTCTGCTGTTGTGGTATGTTCTCGTGTGTTTGAATCATTTTTGGAGTGACTCTTAGATAGCTGGGCTGCGAGTCCCTCAATGCGCCGGATCAGTCAAAGAAATATTAGAGATAGATACAGGGAGCCAGTATGTCGAAAGTATCTTTGGATCAAGTAAAGAAGCTCGCTCAACAACTCTCGCCCGAAGATCGTAGTGACTTATTCCATTTCTTGGCTGATCTTCCAGATAGCGGGATACAATCACAAACTCTGGAGCCGCCGCCTTTTACGCTAGACGATGCCAAAGAGACTGAGGCCATAACTTCACCGACCCGGAGTCTGGCATTATGAAAAACAGCACAGATGACGGATTCGATCAGCATTACAACGTGCCGGTGGCAGTAGATCAGGAGAGCGTGCTTGTAGTATCAAACAGTCTGTCAAATCACGCCAATGATCAGAGGGAAGCCCTGCCAACAGTAGATGCGATAGACCATCGAGTAGGCAAGCCTGAGGCGAGCGGCACTCGACTGTGGATACTTCAGCCCAACAAACATAGAAGGAGTGGAAGCCAGAGGGGTCGCTCCTTACATAGCAACCGGGCGACAGATGCATCATAGAAGCTGGCAAGGGTTTTTCCTTCAGCATGAGCAACCGCCTGAAGAGGAGGCGAGCGCCCGCAGAGAAGAAGGCCGCGAAGCTGAGAACCGGGATAGGCAAGGCAATCTACCGATTAGGCAAGAGCACCGTAGAGCCAGTGATAGGGATAATCAAAGAGGTGATGGGGATTTCGACAGTTTTCCTTGAGAGGGATAGAGGGAGCAGGAGGAGAATGGAATCTGGCCTGCTTGGCATTCAATGTAAAGCGGCTTCATAGCATACTGGGATAAGTGTGTCTGGAGGCTGAAAAAGAGGATAAAAAGAACCAAAAAGGCCACTGAAAAAGTTCGATTGAAGCTGAATTTGCTCGAAAACGGTGCTTCAGAGGCCGTGCGGATTTTCTCTCCGACAGGCTGCTAGGCCATGCCAGCATTACGCTTACGCTCGACACATACGCGCATGTCTTACCATCTATGCAGAAAGCGGCATCAGATTAGCTTGAGAATTTATTGTTCTCGAAGGCTGACACACCGCTGATACACCAAAAAGAAAAAGGCAACTTATTGGTTGCCTCTAAATAACAGATTCTAAAAGTGAGCCGTGGAGGGCTCGAACCTCCGACCCGCTGATTAAGAGTCAGCTGCTCTACCAACTGAGCTAACGGCCCGCAAGAATGATTCTACTTACGGCGTTTGCCCGCTGTCAATCCTCATGATTATTTGCGGTGCGGCAACTGGAAGTTGGTAAAGAAAACGGTAAGCTGCTGATTTAAGCAAATCCAAACTTTATCAGGAGGTTACCCCGTGGAGAATCAACTCCGTGAGCTTATTTTGCCTCTAGCTGACGATCTTATCAATCAACTCAATAACTCGATTGAAAAACAGGGCAAATCAAAGATTAACTTCTACTGGATCGAATTGACCGTCTGGATTATGATTGCCGCATTCGCCGTCAAAATCATGGCCGGGTTGATAAAGCTACTGTTCGCAGGCGGCTATCAGGGCAGCTACCTCGATTGCAAATCCTGTGGCAAGAAGGCCAAGTTTCATCGCTACTCGCCTCGACGTGATGGACTACAATAAGTACAAGCAGGAGGGATTGCCACTGGGCAGTGGAGCAGTAGAGGGAGGATGCCGATTAATAGGTCACAGGACGAATGGCTGCGGGAGGAGATGGGGATATGGAGGATGTGACCAGATAGTATCATTACGAGTGGCAGTGCTAAATGATCGGCTGGATATAATTGTGCCGAAGCCGAAGGTTGAGAAGTTGGCCGCCTGATTTGCCAACTTCTGGTTGCAACGATGGCCATTATCTCTTTTTTCTCGCCATTGCTCTCTAGTGCGCGCTCAGATGAGGCGTTTTATAGACCTGCCCGGCTTTCATCACGAACGCGACGTGAGTGAGTGCGCGAATGTCATCGAGCGGATTGCCCTCGACTGCTATCACGTCCGCGTATTTGCCCGGCTCAATTGCGCCGATCTGTTTTTCCATCCTTAATAATTCCGCAGCGCGAGTCGTGGCCGAGCGAATCGCTTCAATCGGCTTCATTCCATATTCGACCATCTTCACAAACTCGCGCGCAGATGTTCCGTGATCGAATGCCCCAACGTCAGTGCCAAAGCAAATCTTCACGCCCATCTGCATCGCTTTTTGAAAAACTTCCTTGTGGTGCGCGACTATGCGACGACGCATCTCCGTGTCGTCTTCCTGAGTCTCAGGCAGATAAACGCTCAATGTAGGGCACCAGAACGTGCCGTGCTCGACCATCATCTTCAACGCTTCATCATCAAGCATCATCCCATGCTCGATTGAGCGCACGCCGCCGCGAATCGCGTTCTTAGCGCCATCGCCACCATAAGCGTGCGCCGCCACGTCTCTGTGCCACCGCGCCGCTTCCGCGACAACTGCTTTCACGTCTTCAAGCGAAACCTGGCTCAAGGGTTCGAGCGTCACAGGATCAACGTGGCGCAGCGTCCCCGTCGCGTAGAGCTTTATCCAGTCGGCTCCATATTTCACTTCGCGGCGAACTTCCGCAATCATCGCGTCGCGCGAATCCGTGAGCGTCGCAGGCTCAGGTATTTGAATATCGGGATTAAGCCCTGCGTTGTTCATGTGCCCGCCCGTGATCGTGAGCGCGAGCGTCGAGACAAGCAGGCGCGGTCCCTGTATGATTCCGCGATTGATGCCGTCGCGAATCGCCACATCGGCAAAGCCCGCGCCTTCACTGTCAACATCACGCATAGTCGTGAAGCCCGCTTCAAGATCGCGCTTTGCGGCGGCGACTGCCTGAACCGTGCGAAAGGCTTGCGATTTTGTGATGACGGGCGGCGCGCCCCGCTCGTCTTCCGGCTGAAGCATCACGTGCGTGTGGCAATCAATCAGTCCCGGCAGCACTGTGTAGTTAGACAGATCAATCACGCGCGCGCCGTCTGGAATTTTTAGATTAGCGCCGACCTGCTCAATTCTTTCGCCGCGAACGATGATTACGGCGTTTTGCGTCACGGAGCCATCCGCAGGGTTGATGAGTCGCCCGCAGCGAATCGCCGTGACCGCATTTGATTGCGCCAGCGCGATAGATGAAATAGAAAAGGAAATAAGGACTGCAACTGCGATTGCTTTGAACGCGCGAATGTTGAGCATAACTGTTCACCTTCGATTTGGATTTTTGAAGCGCAGGCGAGTTGAATATCGGAAAGCGCGCCGCGAGTCAAGCCCTGCGCGGATTGCGCCACCCTTCGCGCGGTGTATATACTTTCCGTCCAACCTACAGGAGGATGATTATGCACCGCTGGATGATTAAAAAGATTGCAAGAATATCTTTGTGTCTCATCGTCGTTATAAATCTAGTCGCATCCGTGTCGTTTGCCCAATCGAACGGCAAAGACGGCGCGCACCCGATGCGCGGCTACACGCAAGCAAGCGCAAAAGCTCAACACGATTGGGAAGAGCGAATGCGCGCTGTCCCTAAGCCTGAGCTTCTGCGCGAGTACATGAAGCACCTGTCAGCCGAGCCGCATCACGTCGGCTCCGCTTACGACAAGCAGAACGCCGAATACATCCGCGATAAATTCAAATCATTCGGACTCGACGCTCATATCGAAGAGTTCGACGTTTTATTCCCGACTCCGCGTGAGCGCGTGCTTGAGATGATAGAGCCTGTGAAGTATCGCGCCGTTTTGAAAGAGCCTGTCGTAAAAGAAGACCCTGATTCCGACGACGCAAATCAGCTTCCGACTTACAACGCTTATTCAGCCGACGGCGACGTGACGGGCGAACTCGTTTACGTCAATTACGGTGTGCCTGCTGATTACGAAGAACTGGCGAAGATGGGCGTTGATGTTAAAGGCAAGATAGTCATCGCCCGCTACGGCGCGAGCTGGCGCGGCATCAAGCCCAAAGTCGCTTACGAGCACGGCGCGATTGGATGCCTGATCTACTCAGACCCGAAAGATGACGGTTATTATCAGGGCGACGTTTATCCCGAAGGCGCGTACCGGCCCGAACAGGGCGTTCAGCGCGGCTCGGTGATGGATATGCCAATTCATCCGGGCGACCCGCTCACGCCCGGCATAGGCGCGACGAAAGGCGCGAAGCGAATCCCGCGCGAAGAGGCCGAAGTCATAATGAAGATTCCTGTGCTCCCGATCTCTTATGGAGATGCGCTGCCGCTGTTGAAGGCTCTCAAAGGGCCTGTCGCGCCCGAGTCGTGGCGAGGCGCGCTCCCCGTCACTTATCACGTCGGCGCGGGACCGGCGCGCGTGCATTTGAAACTCTCTTTCGACTGGTCAATCAAGACCCTCTACGACGTCATCGCGAAGATCGAAGGCAGCGCCTATCCAGACGAGTGGGTCATTAGCGGTAATCATCACGACGCGTGGGTAAACGGCGCGAGCGACCCCGTGAGCGGGATGGTCACGGTTATGGAAGAGGCTCGCGCGCTCGGTGAGTTATTGAAAGCAGGCTGGCGACCAAAGCGCACCATTATTCTTTGCGCGTGGGACGGCGAAGAACCCGCGCTGCTCGGCTCGACTGAATGGGTCGAAACTCACGCCGATGAGCTGAGCAAGAAGGCTGTCGTCTATTTGAACTCCGACAGCACTGGCAAAGGCGTTTTAGGTGTGGGCGGCTCGCATTCGCTTGAGCGATTCATCAACGAAGTCGCGCGCGACGTCGAGCAGCCAAAGACGAACAAATCAGCCTGGCAGGCGTGGAAAGACCAGCGCGTGAAGCAGGCGCGCACGGACGAGGACAAGAAAGAGTTAAACGAGCGCGCAGACCTGAGAATCGGCGCGTTAGGTTCAGGCTCCGATTACACGCCGTTCATTCAGCATCTGGGCATCGCGTCGCTCAATACCGGCTTCGGAGGCGAAGGCGGCGGCGGCGTTTACCATTCGATTTACGACTCGTTCGCGTGGTACACTAGATTTTCAGATGGAACGTTCGAGCATGGCCGCGCGCTCGCTCAGGTAAACGGAACAATCTTGATGAGACTGGCCGACGCCGACGTGTTGCCGTTTGAATTCACGAACCTTGCGGAGACTATCAATCGCTACATTGACGAGATTGAAAAGCTAGCGGGCAAATCGGGCGCGGCAAAGCCGATTGACTTCGCGCCATTGAAATCAGCCGCGCGCACGCTCGCCGATAGCGCGCGACGTTACGAAGACGCGCTTGCGAAATCTTCCGCGAATGGTTTTCAAAACGTGAAGCAAGTGGCCGCGCTCAATCAGTTGATCTATCAATCAGAGCGGCGGCTGACGCGCGATGAAGGGTTGCCGCGAAGGCCGTGGTTCAAGCATCAGATTTACGCGCCCGGTTTTTACACCGGCTACGGCGTGAAGACGATACCGGGCGTGCGCGAAGCAATAGAGCAGAAACAGTGGAGCGAGGTTGAGCCTCAGATGCGAAATGCGAGCGCGGCCATCAGCGCGCTTGCTTCGCAGATTGACGCGGCGACACGCATGCTCGAAGGGAAGTAGAGCGGATAGTTCACCACAGAGATATGGAGACGTTTACAGATAATCTCCGTGCCCCTGTGTTGAATCTTTCTTCACATCAATTCAGAAATTCATCAGGAGAGTAGCACGACTATGTTTAACAAACTCCGTTCAATCGCAGCAGCGGTGACGCTGTTGAGCATAACGCTCATGCAAGTCGCGCCCGCCGTCGCGCAAGATTCAAAGCGGCTCGCTTACCCTCAAGCGAAAAAGGTTGACGTGGTTGACGATTATCACGGCACGAAGGTGGCCGACCCGTATCGCTGGCTCGAAGACGTCGACTCGCCCGAAACCAAAGCGTGGGTCGAGGCCGAAAATAAAGTGACCTTCGCTTACCTCAGCGAGATTCCCGCGCGCGAGCAGATACGGCAGCGGCTCACGAAGCTATGGAACTTCGAGCGCTACAGCACGCCGTTCAAGCGGGGCAGCCGTTACTTCTATTCAAAGAACAACGGGTTGCAGAATCAAAGCGTGCTGTACTGGACCGACTCGCTTGCCGCAGAAGGCAAAGTGCTGATTGATCCGAACACGCTCTCGTCGGACGGAACCGTCGCGCTCAGCGGCACATCTTTCACTGATGACGGAAAGCTGATGGCTTATGGACTCGCCGCGTCGGGTTCTGACTGGCAGGAGTGGCACGTTCGCGATGTCGAGACGGGCAAAGACTTGCCCGATGTGATTAAATGGGTGAAGTTTTCCCGCGCGTCGTGGACAAGCGATGGCAAAGGATTTTTCTACAGCCGCTACGACGAGCCGAAAGAGACGACCAAGATGGTCGGGACGAATTATTTCCAGAAGCTCTACTATCACAAACTCGGCACGCCGCAGTCGGAAGACGTTCTGATCTACGACGACCCTCAGCATAAAGAGTGGCTCATCAATGGCGGCGTAACTGACGACGGGCATTACCTCATCATAAACATCTCGGCGGGCAGCAGCGACAAGAACCGTGTCTACTACAAAGACCTGACGGCGAAAGACGCGCAGGTCGTAAAGCTCCTTGACACGAACGACGCTAATTACGATGTGATTGATAACGACGGACCCGTCTTCTGGGTGCGCACGAACCTCGACGCGCCGCGCGGCAAACTCGTTGCGATTGACGCGCGCAAGCCTGAGCGCGCGAACTGGAAAGTTATTATCCCCGAAGCGAAAGAGACGCTCGGCAATGTGGGCGTCATTAACGATAAGTTCATTGCTTCTTACCTCAAAGATGCGCACACGCAGGTGAAGGTCTTCGATTTGAACGGAAAGCTTGTGCGCGAAATCGAGCTTCCCGGCATCGGCAGCGCAAGCGGCTTTGGCGGCAAGCGCAAAGACCGCGAAACGTTTTATTCGTTTACGAGCTACACAACGCCTGCAACCATCTATCGTCTGGACATGGTGACTGGCAAAAGCGAGGTCTTTCGCCAGCCGAAGGTTGATTTCAATCCGGCTGATTACGAGACGAAGCAGGTCTTCTACACGAGCAAAGACGGCACGCGCGTCCCGATGTTCATCACGCACAAGAAGGGGCTGAAGCTCGACGGCAACAACCCGACGCTGCTTTACGGCTATGGCGGATTCAACATTCCGCAGACGCCGGGCTTTTCCGTCGGCAACCTCGTGTGGATGGAGATGGGAGGCGTTTATGCCGTTGCTAATCTTCGCGGCGGCAGCGAGTACGGCGAAGAGTGGCACAAGGCAGGCACGAAGCTGCAAAAGCAAAATGTCTTTGACGACTTCATAGCCGCAGCCGAATGGCTGATCGCCAACAAGTACACGTCGAGCGCGAAGCTTGCTATTCACGGCGGCTCGAATGGCGGCTTGCTCGTCGGTGCGGCGATGACTCAGCGGCCTGAGTTGTTCGGCGCGGCGCTCCCGGCTGTGGGCGTGATGGACATGCTGCGCTTTCACAAATTCACAATCGGCTGGGCGTGGGTCTCGGATTACGGCTCGTCGGACAACGCGGAAGAGTTCAAGGCGCTCTACAAGTATTCGCCTTATCACAATCTGAAGCCGGGCGTGAAGTACCCGCCGACGCTTGTGACGACGGCGGATCACGATGATCGCGTGGTGCCCGGTCACAGCTTCAAGTTCGCGGCTCGACTGCAAGAAGTTCAGGCGGGCGATGCGCCCGTCTTGATTCGCATCGAGACGAAAGCCGGTCACGGCGCGGGCAAGCCTACGTCGAAGCAGATCGAAGAGATTGCCGACCGCTGGGCGTTCCTCGTTCGCGCTTTGAACATGAACGTGGCGGCGGCGAACCAGGCGCGAGGCAATTAGAATAAGTCCTGGCCTCTTGTAGGGGCGACCACAGAGGGTCGCCCCTACAACCGATTAAACGTGATCCCACGGCTTTTCTGTCTCTTTGCATTGACTAATTCTTTGCCGGAGATGTGTCCACTTGGAGAAGAATGTCGGCGATCTGTCTTGAGAGATTATTCAGCGCGCCGCCAATCCCTTCTAGGTTCGTCATCAACACAACGGCCAGTCCCTTTTCGGGAATCATATAAAGCTGCGTGCTGACGCGCTGCTGTGCGCCGCCGTGCGACACTTCCTTCAGGCCGTTCCGGTTCGTGATGCCCCATCCCAATCCATACGAAGTCGGCTTGCCGTCTTTCAGAGTTTGACTGGTCCACATCTTATCGAGCGTGTCTTTCTTGACAAGCGCGCCGGTCTGCATTGCGATTGCAAACTTCGCAAGGTCTTCGACCGTTGAGATGAATCCGCCGCCCGGAATCTTGTAGCTTGTATCGGCAAGCCCTGAGTTTCTAAGCTCTCCGCTCTGAGCTTTTTGATAACCCTGGGCGCGATTCGGGATGATGTCGAAGACGTTATCCACTCGGATGCGATCCATCCGTGCGGGCTTGAAAACATTCTCGCGCACATACTCGTCAAACTTCATGCCCGAAGCGCCTTCGACGGCGCAGCCAAGAATCGAATAGCCATGAGTTGTGTAGCTGTACTTCGTGCCCGGCTCGAATAGCAGCGGATCGTTTTTGAACATCTCCAATCCTTCAACTATGCTTGCGTAATGGCGTGTGCTGGCGAACTCGGTTTCATCTTTGTAGTGGCGAACCCCGCTCGTGTGTCCAAGCAGTTGCCGGGCCGTGACAGGCCATTGCTTTTCAGGAAATGCGGGACAGTATCTTTGAATCGGCGCGTCGAGATCAATCTTGCCCCGCTCGACAAGCTGCATGACTGCGGCTGCCGTTATCGGTTTTGATATTGAACCGAGCCGGTAAGCAGTTGTGGCTTTTGCCGGAATGAAATTCTCAAGGTCAGCCAGGCCGTAGCCGTTCGACCAAACGAGCTTGTGGTCAACGACTACGGCGACCGACAGGCCGGGAATGTTCTGCCGCGACATCTCAGCCGTGATGGCTTTCTCTATCTTTTCCCGCTTGTCGGCAGGCAGTCCCGTCGGTTGTTGCGCTTGCGCAGCCGAAATCAAAATTAGAATTACAATCAATGAAGCAAGGCGCAAAGCTCGGTAGTGCATCATCACACCTCCAGAGATTTCGATTCAGTCAGATGCGAAGTTATGGCTTGAAGTCGAGGCTGTCAAGCGGCAAACTAATCGCGTTCTTTTGTTACTACGCGCGACACACTCAACCGGAGGCTTAAATAATGAGAATCATTTCTTGCCTGCGCCATGCGGCGGCGCTTGCACTGTGCGCGACCCTCATAATTTCAGCTTCAGCCTTCGCGCAAACGCCGCGACCGCTGCCGCCGCTGCGCGAGCAGGCCGAAATCCAGCAGCAATGGCTGAAGCTGAGGCTTGAACGAGTGCTTCCAAAACTGATGCGCAAGCACGGCGTTCAGATGTGGCTTGTGATCTGCCGCGAGTACAACGAAGACCCCGTCTTCTTTTCGCTCGTCTCGCCAACTGTTTTCGCCGCGCGACGTCGGACCATCTACGTCTTCTTTGATCGCGGCGAAGAGCGCGGCGTTGAGCGATTGGCTTTAGGCGGAGGCTCGAACGGAGGACTCTACACCGTATATCGCGACCCGGAAGCCGAAGGCCGCGAGATTTACGGCGAAGGCCAGTGGCTGTTGCTTCGGAGATTAATCGAAGAGCGCAAGCCCGCGACCATAGCGATTAACGTCTCGCACACGCACGCATTCGCTGATGGGCTTTCATCAGGCGAGCGCGAAAAGCTCGAATCAACACTCGGCCCTGAATACTTGAAGCGAATCGTGCGCGCTGAAAACCTCGCGCTCGAATACATTGAGTTGAGATTGCCCGAACAGCTTTCCATCTATCGCCAGATTATGGAGACGGTTCACTCGCTCATCAGCCGCGCGTTTTCAAATGAAGTCATCACGCCCGGCAAGACCACTGATCAGGATGTTGTCTGGTGGCTTCGTCAACAGGTGAATAATCTTGGACTTGGCACCTGGTTTCAGCCTTCAGTGCGAGTTCAAAAGCCGGGCAAGTCGGGCGTGAACCTTTTGGCCGAAGATGCGCCCGTCATAATCGAGCGCGGCGATGTGCTTCACGTTGATTTCGGCATAACGGCGATGCGGTTGAACACAGACACTCAGCACATGGGCTACGTGCTGCGCGAAGGCGAGCGCGACGTTCCCGCAGGAATCAAGCAGGCGCTCAAGAACGCCAACCGGCTTCAGGATATTTTAATGGAGCGAATGCAACCGGGCCGCAGCGGCAACGAAGTCCTCGCCGATGCGCTCGCTCAGATGAAAGCAGAAAAGATTAATGGATCAATCTATACTCACCCGATAGGCGATCACGGTCACGGCGCAGGCCCATTAATTGGTCTGTGGGATCGCCAGCAGGGCGTGCCCGGTCGCGGCGACGTGTTGATACTTCCGGGCACATGGTTTTCGATTGAACTTCAGGCGACAACGCCAATACCGGAATGGGGCGGCAAGGAACTCTGGGTCGGTCAGGAAGAAGACGCAGCGATTGATGACGCGGGCCACATCTCGTGGGTGCTCAAGCGGCAGACTGAATATCATCTGGTGAAGTAGAACTATACGTCAGCGAGCGCCCTCGATAGTTTTGAATCGAGTCAATGGCGCGCACTCGTACAATCGCAGGGCTGTATTGTTTGATTAGGATTACTCACCCGTTTCGCTCAAAACCGACCGTTTTTCTTTTGCCGCGCTGATTTAACTTTTGTACGAGCAAGGATCCGAAGCGTATCGTCATCAAACATCGCGTCGCTGCTCAAGCTGGCATAGCGTTTGCCGAATTAGTATTGGCGAACTCATTGCTGGACGAGAGCAATCTAGGAGGGAAGCGATATGTTGACGATCCTGATAATCTTGCTTGTGCTCATGTTTTTAGGCGCGATTCCCGCATGGCCTTACAGCCGAGGATGGGGTTATTATCCTAGCGGACTGATCGGGCTGATTTTGCTGATATTGATTCTTGTGGTGCTACTCTGAGCCACCGCTGGGCGCCAAAACGTCAGGCGCGCTTTTAGAGCATTCACCGACGCGCGCCTGATCTAATTTAGTTAAAAGAGGATGAGCCATGTTCTTACAAGAGAGATTCAGAAAACTGCTCTGCCTCGCAGTCGTCGCCTTGCTTGCCTTTTCTTCCTACGCGCAGCATAAGAACTCAAAAGAGAAGAAATCGAAGACTGAAGGCACGCCGATACTCTGGCAGGAGCCGACCGACATCGCCTCGCGCGATCTGTTCTTAGGCTCAGGCGGCGAAGCGATGAAACCCGATTTGAGCAAGGTTACTTTTATTGAGGAAGAGACCGGAGGGTATTCTAAAAAATACCGCGTGCGCGACGGCGCGGGCCACGAGTGGGTCGCAAAGCTCGGCAAGGAATCTCAATCCGAAACTGCCGCGACGCGATTGCTTTGGGCAGTAGGATATTTCACAGAGATTTGCTACCTTGTTCCGAAAGCTCACATCGAAGGCAAGGGCGATTTCGAGAACGTCAAGTTTGAAGCGCGACCTGAGCATGTCAAGCGGCTCGGCATTTGGAAATGGGACAGCAACCCGTTCATCGGCACGAATGAGTTTCAGGGCTTGAAGGTGATGATGGTGCTGCTCGAAAACTGGGACATCAAAGACGACAACAACAAGATTCTGCGAGTGAAGAATGAGCAGACGGGCGAGCATGAATTGCGCTATATCATCAGCGACCTTGGCGGCACGCTCGGAAAGACGGGCGGCGTCTTTTCGCGCAGCCGCAACAAGCCTGAAGATTTTGTCAAAGCCAAATTCATCACTGGCGTCAAGAACAACACGGTCGAGTTTCGTTACAGCGGCAAGCGCACAGAGTTGTTCAAAGACATCACGGTCGAGCAAGCTCGATGGATAGGCAACTGGCTGTCAAAGCTGAGCGACCGGCAAATCAGCGACGCATTCCGCGCGGCCAACTACAGTCAGGAAGAGATTCAAATGCTCACCGAAGCCGTCAAGAATCGAATCGCCGAACTTACATCACTCCCGCAAAAACAGTAGGCAGTAGGCAGTAGGCAGTCAAGTTGTGAGCGATGATCTATTGACGATTACCGATTTGTTTCAGCTATCGAGGACTAACTGCCTACCGCCTACTAATTCAATACATCACGCGAAGGCTGCTTGTACCAAAAAAAGACGTGTGTTCGATTGTGTCGAAAGCGCGTCTTTTTTGTTTAGCGGAGCGCGTTTGAAAAAGTCGAATGGAGTCAACGCGCTACCGCCAGCGCAGGCATAAGGCGAGCGCGCGCGGCTTGAGTAAAAACAACCAAAGGCTCGCTGGCATCAGCATTGCTCTACAATCACGCGCTGGCTAATTGACCGATTGATTAAGGAGGAAAATTTATGGCAACGCTGGTGACCGGATTATTCAAAACGCGCGCGGATGCGGAGCGAGCAGTCGAAGACCTTGTTCATTTCGGATGGTCGCGCGATGACATCAGTTTATTAATGAGCGACGCGACGCGCGGGCGCGAGTTCGGGTTGGCGATGGCGACGAAAGCGCCCGAGGGCGCAGCGACCGGCGCGACAATCGGCGGCGTGTTAGGCGCGGTTGCCGCAGGGCTTGTATCGCTCGGAATAATCGCAGTGCCGGGATTGGGACTCGTAGCAGCCGGGCCGATAGTGGCAACGCTCGCCGGATTGGGCGCGGGCGCAGCAGCGGGAGGATTGACCGGCGCGTTGATAGGACTCGGACTGCCGGAACATGAAGCAAAGTTTTATAACGAAGAGATTGAACGCGGAGGGATACTTGTCGGCGTCTATACGCACGATGACCGGGCTGATCAAGCGCGCAAAGTGCTCGATGCGGCGGGCGCTGAAAAAGTGAAGTGATGAATTCAGATTCGCGCCGATTGTTTTAGAAGAGGGCTGGAATCGAAGATTCAATTGATGAGTAGAAACCCGAACATCGAAGATCCCACAACGGGCGGCGGAAGACCTCAGAATCCCGACGTTGATACGCCGCCCGGCACTGGCTCAGGCGGTGAACGCGAAATACCGCCGATTCCACCTGACCGCGAGCCGCAGCCGCCGGTTGAAACGCCGCCCGATCAACCCGGCAAGCCCGACACTCAACCTGACCCTCCGCCGATTGGCGATCCCAAACCTGACGAGCCTACAAGATTAGTGTGATGGTCTGTGATGATTGCCGCGCTCGCGCGATAAAATCGGGCGAGGAGTCGCCTTATGCAGAGATCGAAACTGTTTTGCGCGATATTGCTCTTGTGCGTTCTTTTTGCTGCGACGCTTCCTGTAGGCGGAGAGTCGCCACATCGCATAAAAACTCGCGCCGTCATCTGGCGAAATCCGGGTCGCATCGCGTCGCGCGACCTTTTCACAGGGCCTGCCCTGCCGAGCCGCGCGCCTGTGCCGCCTTTCAAGTTCATCAAGGAAGACAAAAGCGGCGAGTCTCCCAAGTTCAGAGTCAAAGACGCGCGCGGAGTTGAGTGGCAGGTGAAACTGGGAACCGAAGCGCAGACCGAAACCGTAGCGACTCGATTGCTGTGGGCGGTTGGCTATTTTGTCGAAGAAGCGTACTACCTGGAGCGCGTGAGAATAGAAGGATTGAAGCATTTGTCGCGAGGCAACGAATACATAATTGGAAAGGATGTTGTGGTCGGCGCGCGATTCGAGCCTCGCCGCAAAAACGTCGTGCGCGGCCCGACGTGGGACTGGAACAAGAACCCATTTGCGGGAACGCGCGAGCTGAACGGATTGAAGGCGCTGATGATCCTGCTGAACAACTACGACGCGCGGAAGAACAACAACCGCATCCTGATTATGCGAAACGGCAATCGAATGGAAGCCCGGTACGTGGTGGCAGATCTGGGCGCGACCTTAGGCAAGGCAGATGGGTTCGGCGGCAATCGGTCGAAGAACAACCTTGAAGATTTTCTTTCTACGGATTTCGTTCGCGGAGTGAAGAAAGGCGTTGTTGAATTTGATTACGACACGCGCCCGACGGGATTAGGCGTCGTTTCCATCCTCTATCCGCCTTATTATTTCGGCGAGGTGAAAAAAGAGAAAGACATGCGCGGCATCCCCGTAGCTCACGCGCGATGGATAGGGCGACTGCTTGCGCAGTTGACCGATAGTCAGTTGCGCGACGCATTCCGCGCTGCGCGCTACGATGAAGAAACTGCTGACGGCTACGTGAGGGCGCTGCGTCAGCGAATCAATCAGCTCGCTCGATTATAAACTGTGCGTGGAGCTTCTCTATTTTCAAAAGCAAAAGGCCGCCCGCGTGGAAGCGGCCTTTTGTCTTCGACGAAAGGAGGACTATGCTTGCGAAATTAGCGGCTCGCGCCAGCTGCTGCGCTCACTTGAGTGTGAATCTGGCCTGCTTGAATGCGCTGGTAGTAATCCTGCACGTAGTCTTTCATTGCGCCGTGACCCCAGCGAGTGTAGAAGTCGTAATCCTTCATCTCTTTATAAACGCGGTCGTAATCCCAGCCGTAGAAGTTGTAGCGATAAACAGCGCCCATAACTCCCGTGCGATGGCGACCGCCCGCGCAGTGGACGAAGAACTTGCCCGTTGCCGGATCAGCGACTAACTTCAAAAACTCGTCAATCTGCGCATCGCTCGGATACCGCGAATCGCTCATGGGAATGTTGACGTAGCGCATTCCCAACGATTCAGCTATTCGCTTCTCGTACCTTGTCGGGTCGTCGCGCAGGTCAATGATCGTCTTGATGCCGAGATCGGCCAGCGCCTTGTAGTCGCTCTCTTTGGGCTGACCGCCGCGGAAGAAGCGATCATCCATCTGGCCGAAGTTTTTAATCCTTATGTTTGGAAATTGTGTTGCGTTGCTTGACCGTGCGCTTGCCGAAGCAACGATTGAAAGACCGAATACCAGCGCAAGCGCGACGGCCTGCACTCTTTTGAACGTTTGGCGAGCTATCATTTTCATCCTTAAATCCCCTTACCCTCTGGTTCGTTAAAATGTGTTTGCTGATTGCGAATGTGTGATTCGCTGCTGCCTCCGAAGGTTGCAACCCCCTTCATCGGCTTTATCTCTTCAACACGATTTTATTATACCACCACCAAATCGCCATAATTATTGTGATTATATTGCCCGATAAACGGCCGAAAAAACAGGCAATTTCACCTCTGCGGGCATCTCTGTTTTTTTTATTGATCCGGGATCAAAACTCTCATAACCGCAAATGGGCCAACATAACTTTAACCGATTTCATCAATTAGAAGAGGACGAAAGCGGCACGGTGTTTGTAAGCATAAACCTGAGCCGAACTCAAAAACAATCTGCCTATACGGACTGCTCCTCCCCTTAATTCGTGGACGCGAGCGAGTTGATTTGCGTCAACGAATTGTCAGGCGCAGCCTCGACTGCGTTTGTGAAATTTGTCTCTTTATGGAGTCGTGAATGAAGCTTCGGCACAAAGCCGTATTATCGCTCGCGCTGTCGAGCCTCATTATCATTTCTGCCTGCACATCAAGCGGCAGCTACTTCGGCAGGACGACGCCGCCCGACGGGCAGCGATTAATTTTTGAAAACGCCGCCGAGCCTGAAACGCTCGATCCGCAGAAATCAACCGGAGTGCCCGAAAGCCATGTCATTGATGCGTTGTTCGAGGGCCTGACCAAGTATCACCCGAAGACGCTTGAGCCGATGGCCGCGCTCGCAACTCACTACGAAACGAACGCCGATAACACGCAATTCACCTTTTACCTGCGCGGCCACCCGGCTCCGCGAGGGATAAAACTGCCGAACACGGACACGCTGCGCGAAGAATACGCGGCGGGCAAATTGAAAGAAGATTTTTCGCGCGGAATTGCGGCCCCGCCCGACAACGTGCCCGCGCGCTGGAGCGATGGCCGAATAATCACCGCGTATGATTTTGTCTATTCGTGGCGGCGCGTAGTTGACCCGGCGACGGCAGCCGATTACGCGAGCCTGCTCTACTACGTGAAGAACGCCGAAGAGATTAATTCAGGCAAGCTGCGTTTTCGCGATCCGGCGACGGGCCGATTTCGAGTTGATCCCGAAACCGGAGAAGAGATTACCGCGACTGAGAAAGAGATTGAAAAAGATGAGAAGCTCTCTGCGCTCGCCGCGAAATCCGAGCTTGTCAAATTCACGCCCGAAGACCTCGCCGTTCGCGCGCTCGACGATTTCACGTTTCAGGTTGATATGCGAGCGCCTACGGCTTTCTTCGTAAAGATGCAATCGCATCACATCTTCTTTCCTGTTCCCCGTCAGGCAATCGAAGCGGCTCGCGCAAACGGACTTGAATCCGCGTGGACGCAGCCCGCCAACATCGTCACGAGCGGCGCGTTCACGATGAAAGAGTGGCGGCCTTACGACAAGATCGTGCTCGTCAAGAATCCGAATTATTACGAAGCCGATCTGGTCGCGCTCGACGAGATCACGATACTGCCAATAAACGACAACACGACGAACGTGAACATATACAAAGCGGGCGAAGCCGACATGATGCAGGCCAACGCCGTCCCGCAGCCTTTCATTACCGTGTTGCGGCAGAAAGCGGATTTTCACATCACGCCCGCCTTCACGAGTTACTACTATCTGCTGAACACGACGAAGCCGCCGTTCGATAATGTCCTGCTGCGCTACGCGCTCAACATGGCGACCGACAAAAAAGCGATAACCGATTTTCTGAGCGCGGGTCAGATTCCCGCTCTGAATCTTGTGCCGCCGATTGAAGGCTACGAAACGCCGAAGAGCTTAACCGTGAACGTTGACGGCAAGAGTTATGATGTTTTGTCTTTCAATGTTGATGCGGCGCGCGAGCTGTTAGCGAAAGCAGGTTTTGCGAACGGCGTGGGCCGCGACGGTCGCCGCTTGAACGTCGAGATACTTTTCAACACGCTCGAAGCGCACAAGCAGATTGCCGAGATAGTACAGCAGCAATGGCGCAAGAACCTTAACATTGATGTGACGCTCGTGAATCAGGAATGGAAAGTTTATCTGGAAACGCTCGACAACCTGCACTACGCGGGCGCGGCGCGGCGCGCGTGGAACGGCGACTATGTTGACCCGAACACGTTTCTCGATATGTTCGTCACAGGCTCGGTCAACAACGGCTCAGGCTGGACCGATGAAAAATACGACCGGATGCTCAAGGAAGCGAACGCGACAACCGATGCGGCGCTTCGCATGAAAAAACTGAGCGAGTGCGAAACGTACCTGCTCAAGAATATGCCCTTTGTGCCGCTTTACATCTACACATGGTTCTATCTTCAGAAACCCTACGTGCGCGGCATCGAAGAAAACATACTCGACCAGCATCCGTTCAAGTACATCTGGATTGATACCGGCTGGACTGCGGAGTCCGACCGGACTCAGATAGCGATGAGGTGAAGCGCGATGGCGAGATTTGTTTTAAGAAGACTGATAGTGATGATACCGCTGGTGCTCGTCGTGCTGACGATCACGTTTTTCATGGTGAGCCTCGCGCCCGGCTCGCCATTCAGCAAAGAGCGCAAGCTGCCGCCTGAGATTGAAGCGAACCTCAACGCGAAGTACGGATTCGATCAGCCGCGACATATTCAATACTTTCGTTTCATGGGCCGATTGTTCGGCTTCACTTACAACACCGAAACTAAAAGTTATGCGTGGCATCCATACCCGGACTTCGGCGATTCCACGAAATACAAAGACCGGCGCGTCAATGACATCATCAAAGAAGCGCTGCCCGTGTCGGCAATACTGGGACTCACGGCTTATCTAATCGCGCTCTTCGTAGGACTGACGACAGGCATACTTTCATCGCTCAAGCAGAACTCGTGGCTCGATTATTTAACGATGTCAGGCGCGATGTTGGGAGTTTCGATACCGAACTTCGTGCTGGGGCCGCTGCTCGTGATTGTCTTCAGCCTGACGCTGTACTGGCTGCCGCCCGCGCGAATGGAGTGGGCCGCCGAGTGGGGCTACCTGCGAATCCCGACGCTCAAGACATTAATACTGCCTGCGCTGACGCTCGCGGCGCTTTACGTCGCCTATATCGCGCGAATGACGCGCAGCGGGATGCTCGAAACGCTCAGGCAAGACTACATCCGAACCGCGCGTGCGAAGGGTTTATCAGAGCGGCGCGTAGTGTTAGGCCACGCGCTGCGCGGCGGGATACTTCCCGTTGTGAGCTTCACCGGACCCGCGCTCGCGTTTTTGATTAGCGGGACGATTGTGGTTGAAACGATATTCGCCGTGCCGGGTTTGGGTCGCTACTTCGTCGAAGCGGCGAACAACCGCGATCATTTTTTGTTGCTAGGCATAACGGCGTTCGTCTCGGTTGCGCTGATGATATTCAACCTGCTGGTTGACATTGCTTATGCCTACATTGATCCGAGAATCAGATATGAGTAGGTGCCGGGTTCCGGGTGTCAGATGCCGGTTGCTTCTCCTTTTAACCGGAACCTGGCACCCGACACCAGACACCCATGCGGAGCACTATGCGAAGACCAAAAGATATTATTAAAGACGACTCGCCGCCCGACGCGCGCGACCGCGTGGTTGCGGTTCCCGAAGGAATCGTAGGCGGCGATTTCGGCTCAGGCAACAACGTCGTGCGTATGGAAGAAGCCGGTGTTGTCGAAGGCGTGAGCCTCTGGCAAGACGCGTGGAGACGCCTCCGCCGAAACAAGCTCGCCGTTGCGGGCGGCATCATCGTTCTTATCGTCGTGTTGCTTGCGCTCATCGGTCCTTGGCTTGTCTATCAATACAACGGCTTCACGTATCAGACACAAGACCTCACGATCAGACTTGCCGAGCCTGGCCGTTTGCACCCGCTTGGCACTGACATACTGGGGCGCGATTTGCTTGCGCGATTGCTCTACGGCAGCCGCATAAGCCTTATGGTCGGGCTGGTGGCGACGCTCGTGTCGCTCGTCATCGGCGTGGCATACGGCGCGATAGCGGGTTATTTCGGCGGGCGCGTTGACGACGTGATGATGCGCATAGTTGATGTGCTCTACTCGCTGCCCTATATCATTCTGGTCGTCATTCTGCTCGCGCTTTTTGAGCGCAGTCTGTTCTTGCTCTTTGCGGCGCTCGGCGCAGTGTCGTGGCTGACGATGGCGCGAATAGTTCGCGGGCAGGTGATGAGCATCAAGAACGAGCAGTTCATCGAAGCCGCCCGCGCCATTGGCGTATCGAACTGGAAGATAATCTTTCGCCACATCGTGCCGAACACGCTTGGGCCTGTGATTGTCTATGCGACGCTGACGGTTCCGTCAGTGATTTTGCAGGAAGCATTTTTAAGCTTCTTGGGATTGGGCGTGCAGCCGCCAACGCCTTCGTGGGGCGTGCTCGCCAACGAAGGCACGCAGGCGATAGCCGTTCATCCGCTGTTGTTAATAGTGCCGGGCGCGATGATGGCATTAACTTTGTTCAGCCTGAACTTTTTGGGCGACGGGTTGCGCGACGCGCTCGACCCGCAGATGAGGAAGGTTTGAAATCGCAAATTTGAGATTTCAAATTTGAAAATTGTATGACCACAAACGGAAACAACACATTGCTGTCGGTGCGAGATTTGAAGACGTACTTTCGCACTGAAGAGGGGACCGTGAAAGCGGTTGACGGCGTGAGCTTCGATTTGAAGCGCGGCGAGACGCTCGGCATCGTAGGCGAATCGGGTTCGGGCAAATCGGTCACGAACCTTTCAATCGTTCGATTGATTCCGCGCCCGCCCGGCGAGATCGCCGGCGGCGAGGTCATCTTTGAGAATAGAGATTTGTTAAAGCTGCCTGAAGATGATCTGCGAAGAATTCGCGGCGGGCAGATTGCCATGATCTTTCAAGACCCGATGACTTCGCTCAACCCGTTCCTGCGAGTCTCGACTCAACTGATGGAGATGACACGGCTGCATCTCGGCTACACGAAAGAGCAGGCTTACAATCACGCGATCAAGATGCTTGAGCTTGTCGGCATTCCTGATGCGCGCTCGCGCGTTGATGATTATCCACATCAGTTCTCAGGCGGAATGCGGCAGCGCGTGATGATTGCAATGGCATTGTCGTGCAAGCCGAAACTCTTAATTGCAGACGAGCCGACGACTGCGCTCGACGTGACGATTCAGGCGCAAATACTCGAACTCATCAAACAGATGAAAGAAGAGACGGGCACGTCGGTCATACTCATAACGCACGATCTTGGGCTTGTCGCCGGGATGACCGATCACGTTGTCGTTATGTACGCCGGGCACATATTCGAATCAGCGCGCACCGATGAATTATTCGCCAACCCGCAGAACCCGTACACGCGCGCGCTGCTTCGCTCTGTGCCCGACCCGACTGCGGAACAAGCGGAGTTGTTTCAGATTCCGGGACTGCCGCCCGATCTTGCGCGGCTGCCTGCGAACCGCTGCCCGTTCGCGGATCGCTGCCCGGAGGTGATTGATAAATGCCGCGAAGCGTTCCCGCCTTATCACGAAGTAAGCGAAGGCCATTGGACGCTTTGCTGGGTGAGGTAACAGGGCAAAAATGAATGAGCCATTGATTTCAATTCGCAATCTGAAAGTTCACTTCGATCTTTCGACGCGCGGCGTTGTTGCGCGCATGCTTGGGCGTGAAACTGAAAAAGTAGTGCGCGCAGTTGATGGCATATCACTCGACATCTCCAAGGGCGAAACGCTCGGCCTCGTGGGCGAATCAGGCTGCGGAAAAACTACGACGGGCCGCGCGCTCATTAGATTGGTCGAGCCAACCGATGGCGAGTTGCTCTATCACGGCGCGAACGGCGACAAACAGCGCGCGCCGCGCGAGGCTCGCGACCCGCAAGCAGGTTCCCCGTCCTTTGTTGATCTGGCGAAACTCTCGGGCGGCGAGATGCGCCCGTTTCGCCGTCACCTTCAGATGATCTTTCAGGACCCGTATGCCTCGCTGAATCCGCGAATGACCGTCGGTTCAATCATCGCTGAACCGATAAAGACGTTCGGACTCAGGCAGGGCAAAGATGTTGACCGCCGCGTGCAGGAGTTGATGAAGATTGTCGGACTAAGCCCGCGATTCATTAAACGCTATCCGCATGAATTTTCAGGCGGGCAGCGACAGCGCATTGGCATTGCGCGCGCTCTGGCGGTCGAGCCTGATTTCATCGTGTGCGATGAGCCTATCTCGGCGCTCGACGTTTCGATTCAGGCGCAGATAATCAACCTGCTCGAACATTTGCAAAAAGAGTTCGGGCTGACGTACCTGTTCATCTCGCACGACCTGCGCGCCGTGCGTCACATCGCTGACCGCATCGCGGTGATGTATATCGGAGAGATAGTCGAGCTTGGCGCGGCGCGTGAAGTCTATGACCGCCCCTTGATGCCCTATACTCGCGCGTTGATTTCAGCCGTGCCGGTTCCCGACCCGCAGGTTGAGAGCAAGCGCGAGCGAATTGTTTTAACGGGAGACGTGCCTTCGCCAATCAATCCGCCTTCGGCCTGCCGCTTTCACACGCGCTGCCCGTATGCGATTAAAGAGTGCGCTGAGATTAAGCCGCGCCTGCGCGAGATAACGCTGAATCATTTCGCTGCCTGCATAAGAATCGGCCCCGCCGAGCCTGACATTGAACGCGTCGTCGAAAAAGGCATCCGTGTGCAGCAGGCAGATTAGGTGTCATGTGTTGGGTGTCAGGTGCCGGGTTGCTGCTTGAATTGAAGCCTCATAGATTACCGGCGATAGCAATCATCACCCCCCTGACACCCAACATCCAACTATGACTTAAGTCACTGCATTGCAAATCAGCCGGGCGTAAACTCTGAATCGAAGCATTAAAGAATTTGATCGGAGGACGCTTTATGGCTATCAATGCAACTAAGACGGTGCGGGAGCTGGCGCTTGAGGTTCCGAGCGCGACGCGGCTGTTTGAAAAACTCGGAATTGATTATTGCTGCGGCGGCGGCAAATCGCTCACGGAAGCCTGCGCTTCGGCTGGCGTGAAGGTCGAAGAAGTCGTGCAGTCGCTTGAGCAATCTGTTCAAGCCGGTGGCGAAATCGGCGCGCTCAAAAACTGGCAGAATGAGCCGCTCACAGAATTGATCTCTTACATTCTCGACAAGCATCACGTCTTCACGCGCGACGAGCTTGACCGGCTCGATCCGCTGATTGCGAAAGTCTGCTCTGTGCACGGCCAGAATCATCCTGAGCTGCTGCGCGTTCAGGGGCTGTTTTTTGAATTGAAACGTGAATTGATAAATCACATGCTCAAAGAAGAACAGATACTCTTTCCTTACGTCGAGCAGCTTGAAGAGGCTGCGAATCGCAACGCGCCTCCGCCGATGCCGTTCTTCGGGACCGTGCGCAACCCTGTTCGCATGATGATGATCGAGCACGACGCGGCGGGCGATATGCTGCGCGCGATTCGAAGTCTTACGAAAGACTTCACGCTGCCGGATGATGCTTGCATCAGCTACCAGACGCTCTATCATGCGCTTGAAGAGTTTGAAGCCGATCTGCACCAGCACATTCATCTCGAAAACAACATACTCTTCCCTCGCGCTGTCGAGATGGAAGGTTAGCCAGAGTCTCCGACAGCGCCAAAGGCGCACAAAGAAGGTAGCCAAATGTGAAACATCTGGATTAAGCGCAAATAAAGTTTTTCTGGCGCTCCTTCAGAGCGCGGATGTTCTGTCGCCGCATTCCAGACGTTACACGTCTGGCCACCTTTTATAAATCGCTTTGCGGCAAAAGGCTTTTCTAAAATCACACTCTTAGAGTTAGGATAGATTTGATGGCTGTCACGATTGGCAAAAAAGCGGAGAGCGATTTCACGAATCCTCTGGGATTGCTCAACGATTGCCACCGCCGCATCGAATATTTTCTAAGCCTGCTTGTGACCGTTGCTCGCCGCGCGCGTGGCCGCAAGTTGCATAGCGACGAGCGCGAAGCCCTCGAAGCTGCGCTCAGGTATTTCAAGCAGGCCGCGCCGAAGCACACGCTCGATGAAGAAGAATCGCTCTTTCCACGAATGCGTGCGTCGGGCGACGTGCTGGCTCAATCTGCTGTGGCCGTGCTCAATGCGTTGCACCGCGATCACACCATCGCCGATGAAACTCACAAAGAGGTTGATGCGCTCGCGCGCCGCTGGCTTGATGAAGGCCAGCTTTCGGAAGGCGAAGCGCACCGGCTCGAAGGGATGCTCGAAGACCTTGCGGAGATTTATCGCCGCCACATCGCCATTGAAGACAATGAAATCTTTCCGCTCGCGGGAAAGATTCTTTCTCAACCTGAACTTGAAGCCATGGGCCACGAGATGGCCGCGCGTCGCGGAGTTGATCCGAGCCGTCGCACGCTTTAAGCCGCCTCATCAGAACAACCGCAGCGGAGAGGTTTTGCGAATCTCTGCGCGCCCTCTCTGTTCTGCGGCGTCTCTGCGGTTAATAGTCTCAAAGCCTTCACGCTGTAATCCTATTTTGACCTTGAGATTGATGCCGCACTGCTGGCCGCAGAAGCAGCAATGCGTCGGCACTATGCGATCAGGCTCTGCGCACAATCACACAGCCGTTGTCAACTTGCAATTGCCCAACCGCGAGCCGCATCATTGACTGCGAAAAATCGCACGATTATCACATTGATGGGCGAAAAAGTTCGCTGCTGTGACAACAAGTTGCGAGAGTTTTCGCGCGCTGCGACGCGCCATCAACACTTGCGACGATGGAACGATGATTGCCTTTATCAAGTGCGGGTATTAGAGGCGGTCTGTCCTCGCGCGTCGGCTCGATTGAGAGAGCGAGCCTGACCGTTCAGAGCGACATTCACGATACGCGGAATGAACAGGGAAACACGCAAAGCGGCTTTCTGGGGCTTGATTGTCACCGTCGCGCTCGCGGCGATGATTTGGGTCGGCTCGCGCAACCTGTCGCACTTCGATGCTGCGCTCGTGGGCTACACGTTCGCAGTTTTGTTTGCGGCCTTCGCCATCACTTATCGCTATGCGATGTGGTTGCAACGCCCTCCGACTGCCTTGTACTGGAAGCGCGGCTGGCAGGTCTTTTTCAAGCCTCGATATCTCGCTCACAACATGCGCGTATGGTTTGCGCGTTTGACGAGAGAGTTCGCGCTGAACCTTTTCATCTTCAGGCGCAGCCTGTTGCGCGGCGGCGCGCACTTTTTGATTATGTGGGGCTGCATCATCGCGATTGCAATCACGTTCCCGCTCGTCTTCGGCTGGATTCACTTCGAGACGTTGCCCGACGATCTGAACTGGTATCGCGCTTATCTGTTCGGCTTTCCGACGTTCTCCTTTCCGATTCATTCGCTCTTCGGCTTCATAGTTTTTCATGGACTTGTGTGGGCGTCATTTCTTGTAATCGCGGGCGTGATGCTTGCGATGCGCCGAAGAATGCGCGATCACGGAGCCGCTGCGCTCCAACAGTTCGGCGAAGATTTCTTCCCGCTGATTCTTCTGTTCGCCGTGAGCGTCACGGGATTGATGCTGACGGCGAGTTATTCGTGGCTTAAAGGTTATGCGTTCGATTTTCTCGCGATACTTCATGCGATAACGGTCATCTTTACGCTCCTGTGGCTGCCGTTCGGAAAGTTCTTTCACATCTTTCAGCGGCCCGCGCAACTTGGCGTGAGCTTCTATAAAGACATCGGCGAGCGGGAAGAACGAGCCGCGTGCCGTCGCTGCGGCGCGGAGTTCACGTCGCGCTTGAAAGTTGAGGATTTGATTCGCGTTGAAAAGCAACTGGGCTACAGCTACGAGATTAAAGGATCGGCAGAACATTATCAATGGATATGCCCGCGCTGCCGACGAGCGATGCTTGTGATTGCTCAAGGCCGCGCGTGGCTTCCGCGACGCGGCGAGTTGATTCAGACCGATGCTGTGACTTTGCCGCAACCGAGCTTCGGCAATCCGCAGCAAGGCTTCGGCCCACTCGGCGAAGAAGACCGAAAGAATTTTCATCCGTGAAGCATGAGGATTTATTTCAATGGCAGCAATACCGGACGAAGCGCAAGACATAATCGAACGATTCGGCCCGCACCTGGCTTATTCAAGCGGCGCGCGGCTTGAAACGGGCATCGAGCCTGATCGCATAGTGCCGACGCATTGCTGCTTCTGCGGCCAGCAGTGCGGCATCAATCTCAAGGTCAAAGACAACGAGGTAATCGGGTTCGAGCCGCGCGAAGACTTTCCGTTCAATCGCGGGATGCTCTGCCCCAAAGGCGTGAAGCGTTACCTGCAAGGCTCGCATCCCGATAGGTTGACGACTGCGCTTGAGCGCGACACATCAATCGCGGGCGGCTTTCGCGCTGTTAATTATGAAGAAGCCATCAAGCGCGTAGCCGCAGAGATCGAGCGCATTCAATCACAATATGGCGCGGATGCGTTCGGCGTGCTGACCGGCGCAAGCCTCACAACCGAGAAGGCATACCTGATGGGCAAGTTCGCGCGCGTTTGCCTGCGCACATCGAACATTGATTACAACGGCAGGCTCTGCATGGTGAGCGCGGCGGCGGGAAACAAAAAAGCGTTCGGCGTTGACCGCGCCGCAAATCCATGGAGCGATATTCCAAAGGCCGAAGTCATCTGGATAGCCGGATCGAACGTCGCGGAGTGTTCGCCGATAACGACAAACTATGTCTGGCAGGCCCGCGAGTACGGCGCGAAGATAATCGTCGTTGACCCGCGCATCACGCCCATCGCGCGAACGTGCGATTTGTTCCTGCCCGTCAAGCCGGGCCGCGATGTCGCTCTGTTCAACGGCATACTTCATTTGATGATCGAAAACGACTGGCTCGATCACGACTTTATTGAAAAGCACACAGTTGGATTCGATGCCGTAGCCGAGCACGTCAAACAGTGGACTCCGTCGCGCACGGCGCAGGTCACGGGCATAACTGAAAAAGCGATTCGTCAGGCCGCCGAGCTTTGGGGCACGGCGCGAACAAGTTTTCTTTTGCACGCGCGCGGGCTTGAGCATCACTCGCACGGCGTGCAGAACGTGCTCTCAGCAATCAACATAGTGCTTGCGTCTGGACGCATCGGGCGCGAGGGCTGCGGCTACGCTACGATCACGGGGCAGGCCAACGGGCAGGGCGGGCGCGAGCACGGGCAGAAATGCGATCAGCTTCCGGGCGGGCGCGACATCACAAACCCTGAGCATCGCGCTGCGGTCGCAAAAGTGTGGGGCGTCAACGCGGACGACCTGCCCGGCGCGGGTGTTGATTGCTACGAGATGATGCGCCGCATTGATAGAGGCGAAATAAGGGGGCTGCTTTCAATCTGTTTCAACCCGAAAGTCTCGCTGCCCGACAACGCTTTCGTCACGCGTGTGCTTGAGAAGTTAGAGTTCTACGTCGCGATTGATTTCTTTCTGAGCGAAACGGCGCATCACGCCGACATAGTTCTGCCCGGCTCGCTTCAGGAAGAGGACGAAGGCACGGTCACGCAGATTGAAGGGCGCGTCATCAAAATTAACAAAGCGGTTGACCCGCCGGGCGATGCGCGTCAGGACTGGCGAATCATTCAAGACATCGCCCGCGCGCTCGGGCGCGAGCGTGGGTTCACGTTCAACGAGCCGCGAGAGATTTTCAACGAGCTGCGCGAAGCTACGCGCGGCGCGGTCGTGGATTATTCCGGCGTCACTTATGAAAAGATTGATAGGCAGAACGGAGTCTTCTGGCCGTGTCCGAGCGACGATCACGCAGGCACGCCGAGACTGTTTGAAGCAGGCTCGTGGAACCCGATAGCGAAAGGCGCGGGGCCGTTCTATTTTCCCGATGGCCGCGCTCGATTCAACGTCGCCGAGTACACGCCGCCCGCAGAAGACACGGATGAAGAGTACCCGATAATTCTCACGACGGGCCGCGTCGTCAGCCAGTATCTTTCGGGCACGCAGACGAGACGCATCGGGCCGCTCGTTGATCAGTACCCTGAGCCGCGAATCGAGATGCATCCGATATTGGCTGAGCGATACGCCATTCGCGACGGCGAGCTAGTGACGGTCGAATCGCGTCGCGGGAGCGTGACGCTGCGGGCGCAGGTCGTTACAACGATTCGCCCCGATACGATCTTTATTCCTTATCACTGGGCTGGCCGACAAAGCGCCAACCAGTTGACCATCTCCGCGCAGGACCCAATCTCGAAGATACCCGAATACAAAGTCTGCGCGGTACGGGTGAAGAAAGCAGTAGGCAGTCAAAAGATAGATTCTGCGCATTGAATAAACAGTTCGCATATTCAATGCGTCCATATAACTGCCTACTGCCTGCTAAAAAAGTATGTCAGTTCCAGCGAACATGGAGTTCTTCATAGACGCGACGCGGTGCATCGGATGCCAGGCGTGCGTGCAGGCTTGCAGCGAGTGCGACACGCACAAAGGCTATTCGATGATTCACCTCGAATATGTTGACCGCGCGCACTCGGTTCAGACCGCGCCCGTCGTCTGCATGCATTGCGACTCGCCGACGTGCGCTGAAGTCTGTCCGGCTGATGCGATTAAGAAGACCGATGATGGAGTTGTGCAGTCGGCGCGCAAGCCGCGCTGTATCGCCTGCAACAACTGCGTGCTGGCCTGCCCGTTCGGCGTGCCGAAGATGGCGACCGAACTCAAGCTGATGATGAAGTGCGATATGTGCTACGACCGCACATCAGTCGGCAAGAAACCGATGTGCGCGACCGTTTGCCCAAGTCAGGCGCTCGCATTCGGCACGCGCGAAGAGATTGAAGCCCTTCGCCCGCGCGCTGTGCCTGTGAATCGCTTTCAATTCGGAGAGCAGACTATTACAACGAAAGTGAATATGATGGTGCCGCGCGTGGGACGCACAGAATACATTGACGTGACTGCGGCGATGAGCGAGCAGGCGATAGGCAAGGACCTGACGCTTACGGTTTTGATGGATGCAGTTTATGCGGGAGAAGCGGATTGATGAATGAACGCGACAAAGAACAACTGAGCCTCGCGCCCGATGGTCGCCCCGTGTCGGAGCAGCCCCGCTGGCGCAAAGATTTTCCGATTGACTGGCCCGAAGACCATTACGTCGCGCGGCGCGACTTCACAAAGTTTCTTGTGCTGACGAGTCTCGCGTTCGCCGTCGGGCAGTTCTGGATTGGAGTTCAGAACTTCTTTCGCAAGCGGCGCGGCGAGCCTGCGAAACAACTCATCGCTCGCATTGACGAGATCGAAGTCGGCGGCTCGAAGACGTTTGCTTATCCCGAAGCTCACGACAAATGCGTGCTTGTGCGACTGGATGAAAACACCTTCACGGCTTTCAGCCAGCAGTGCACGCATCTTTCGTGCGCCGTCGTGCCCGATCCTGAAAGCAAGTGCTTTCGCTGCCCGTGCCACGAAGGATTATTTGATATTGCAACTGGCCGCCCGATTGCAGGGCCTCCGCGAAGGCCGCTCGCGCAGGTGAAGCTCGAAATCAACAAAGACTCGCGGGCGATTTATGCGACTGGCGTTGAGTTAAGAACGGTATGAAGAAACGATTCACACGCGAGCAAAAGACAACGATAATCTATGGCATACTCTGCATAGTCGTCGTGCTTGTCATTTTGCAACTCTGGCTGCTCGTGGCTACGATGAACGCTTACTTGGGCGGCGACGAATCGGTCATCTGGCCTGCGGCGATTGCAAGCCTCGTCTGTTTTTTACTCAACGCGGGACTGCTCAGATACCTTTACGCGATGGAGAAGTGATTATGGACAATCCTTCGGCGCAATCTTCGATTCGAGGCAATAATCTTCAGTTGGCGCTCGCGACCGGAGCCTTCGCGATTTGCTTCGCGGTCTTCGGATCAGTTTCAGCGATGATGCCGATACTGAAAAAAAATTTCCAGCTCAGCCCGCTTCAAGTGAGCATAGCGCTCGCGCTGCCCGTTCTGCTCGGCAGCCTTGGCCGTATCCCGCTTGGCATACTCACAGACCGCTATGGCGGGCGCGTGGTCTTTTCAATCGTGATGGCTTTCGCAATCATCCCTGCTGTGCTGATGGGATTTGTTAGCGCGTACTGGCAACTGCTCGTGTGCGGATTCTTCATCGGCATCGCGCTCGCAAGTTTTTCGGTTGGCGTCGCATTCGTGAGCGGATGGTTCCCGCCAGCGCGTCAGGGCATGGCGCTCGGGGTTTACGGCGCGGGAAATATTGGACAGTCGCTCGCAGCGTATGGCTCGCCCGTGATTGCCGCTGCGTTTGGATTCGAGTGGGGCTTCTGGACATTTGCGGTGTTGCTCGCCGTGTGGCTTGCAGTCTTCTTTCTCAAAGCGCGCAACGCTCCGCGACGCGGCCCCGCCAAGACACTGGCGGACATTGCGCGCCCGCTGAAGCACAAGATGAGCTGGGTGCTTTCGCTTTATTATTTTTTAACGTTCGGCGGGTTCGTTGCGATGAGCATCTACCTGCCGACCTTTTTGACAGAGATGTTCAACCTCACGGCGAAGGACGCAGGCTTTCGCACGGCGGGCTTTGTTGTGCTTGCGACCTTGATGCGGCCCGTAGGCGGCGCGCTCGCTGACAAAGTAGGCGGGCGGGCAATTCTGTTATGGGTCTTTCCTGCCGTCGCTGCGATGGCGATTTTTCTTGCTTGCCCTTTGATGTCTACGTTCACGATTGGCGCGCTCGGAATGGCTGCCGCCATCGGATTAGGCAACGGCGCGGTCTTCAAGTTAGTTCCTGAGCACTTTCCGCAATCGGTCGGCGCGGTGACGGGGCTTGTCGGAGCAGCGGGCGGGCTTGGCGGATTTTTTCCACCGCTTGTGGTAGGCGGAGTGAAGCAGGTGACGGGCGCGTTCACGCTCGGCTTTGTTTTTCTATCGCTGTTCGCTTTGATCTGTTTGCTTGTGATTTGGAGACTTGGCATCTCACCCTCAAGAAAGCTGGCGCAATCTCAGATTTGAAGATTCACGGAGGGCGCGAAAACCAGAGGATGCTTGATCCGACCATGCACTCTTCGTTTGATGTTTCGTTACCCTCGCGCCCTTCGTGAACGATAAGGTTATGAAATCATCGCGACGGCACGACAGCCTCGTTCCACTTTCGCGCGAGCATCATTATGGCCTGATGGTCTGCCTGCGCATTCATCGCGGCCTGCCCATCCACAGAGACGACCGTCTATGGCTTGAGCGCAAGCGCGAGCAGGCGATTCAGTTTTTTGAAAGCGACCTGCTGCCGCACTTCAAGGCAGAAGAGGAAATACTCTTCCCTTCGATGCAAACCTTCGCAGGCGCAAGCGGGCTTATCAGCGAATTGCTCTTTGAGCACGACAAGATGAGATTGGTTGTTGAGACGTTGCGCGACGCGAAACAAGATGAGCTTCCTTCGTTGCTTTCCGTGTTTGCTGACCTGCTTGAATCGCACATCAGAAAGGAAGAGCGGCAACTGTTTCCAATTTACGAGCAGCAGGCAACTGAAGAAATCGCCAGCGCAGTTGAGCGCGCCATTATTGATTTAATAGGAACGGCGATGCGCCCGAAGAACCCGGACTTGCTCAAATAAGATTTCAAATCGGTTTGCAGATTTGAGGGATTCACCACAGATTCAGATTGAGGCAAAAGCGCCGAATCGTAATTGACGACAACTCCTCCGGCTGATCGTTGATTGCTTAAAGCTAACAGCTAAAAAACAACCACAGCGTCTGTGGCGAGCGACTAGGATCAATGCGCGTGAACTCTCCCCTTTTCCGCGCAGCCCCGCGCGAGCTCTCCCCAACTCGCGCGGGGCGTTGTCTTGTCGCTGGCCAGCGGACGCTGTGGTATCCCGCAAAAACTCGAAATTAATCGCTCCCTTTTTCAGCCAGCACGTTCGAGCGAGCATCCGGTTTGCTCAACACATCGCTGAAAAGTATATCCGTCAGGTCGCTTCCTTCGCGGCGGTCAATGTCGCGCTCAATCGTCTTAAGCCGCGCTTGATGCTCTTGAATCCGCGTGGCCAGCTTCGCCAGGTCAGCCGCGTGCATATTTTGAAGCTGCGATTCGAGGCTCACTAACTGCGCATTCAACTCTTCCTTCTGCTGCCGCTCGCTCGCAAGTATCAAATCGTTGACGTAGGCTCGCAGATCAGCGCGCACCTGCTCAACATTAACGCTGCTCATAGCATTGTCTGCAATCCTGGTATCGCCTGCGCTCACGGCCTGTGCTGGCTGGTTGCGGCGCAGCAGGTCTGCGCGCATCGAAAATCCATCCCGGCCCACGCTTATCTCCGTTCCCATCACCGCAAGCACGAGCATTGCCATCGCCATAGCGCCAAGAGCTTTCGCCCACAGCGGCGTTATCGAGAATAATTCTTTCAGCACAGCGAGCGCCGAGCGGCGTGGCGGACTGGCCACAACTCGCACGATGGGCATATCGTCAAGCTGCCACTGTTGAAGCATCCCGCGAACGCGCTCAAACGCGGCCATCTCTTCAGCGCACGCGCGGCACTCAGCGATGTGAGATTCAACGCGGCGGCTCTCTTCCGCCGTCGCTTCATTGTAGAGATACGAGACAAGCGCCTCGTGCATATTGCAATTTGGGGTTTTGTTTGTGTCCGTCATTTTTACTACCTCATAAGCTGTCAGCTATCAGCGTTCAGCTCGTTCCCACATTTTAATTCAATAATCGCAATTGATTCTTATGACACTATGTTCAATTCAAACTTTAGCGCTCCGGCTGATAGCTTCATACTGCCGTGCGCAGGTGCTCAAGCCGTTTTCTTAACTCCGCCAGCCCCGTGTACATTCGCGTCTTTACGGTCGACAGCGGTATGCCGAGTATCTCGGCAATCTCGGAAAATTTCAGCCCTTCGTACTCTTTCATTATGATGACCTGCCGCATCTCTGCCGGAAGCCCTTGCAATGCGCGCCGCACGTGCCGCGCCACTTGCTCCTGTTGAATATTGCTGCCTAGCTCTTCAAGGTCGGCTGCTATCTCGAATCCGCTTTCTTCTCTCTGCTCATCGAGCGAGACGACCTGTTTAGCGCGGCCTCTGAGCTTCGTATTGCAGATGTTGAGCGCGATGCGATAAATCCACGAGGAGAATTTCGCCTCGCCTCGAAACTTCGACAGGTTGCGATAAGCCGACAGGAAGGTTTCCTGAGTCGCGTCTTTTGCCTCGTCATCGCGCCCAAGCATGCGAAGCGTCAGCCCGTAAATCTGCCGCTCCCAGCGCCGCACGAGCATATTGAATGCGTCAGGCTCGCCGCCCAGCGTGCGCTCAATGATTTGCGTGTCGCTCAATTCCAATTCGCTATCGCGCCACCTATCCGAAGATAGTCCCTCCATCCGCTTCATTACTATAGACTCTCGCGCGCGGCGAAAAGTCGGATTATTTGCCGCGCCGTTCGGGGCTGGAAATAAAGCGGGCTGCCAGGCTCGCCATTATAATCTATGGCAGCGCAAATCGGCGTGATTTATAATCCGCGTGGCGAAAACTGAATCAGAAGGAAGGCAGGTGTGCGAGTGCCGTTCAGAGCTTTGCTCAACGAGTTAGTCTCAAGCGTAGAGGGCGCAACGGGCGCTATGGTGTTGGAAGGCGACGGCGAAGCCGTTCAGTGGTACGCGCTCAATGACGAAGAGCGATTGCGCCTGAGAGCGGCTTACATCGCAGTTACGATGCAACAGAGTCGCGCGCTGACTGGGCGAATGAATCTCGGCGAAATCAAATGTTTGATCCTGCAATACGACGGCGCGAGCTTCATCACCGAGGAGCTTGATGGCGCATACTTCCTTCTGCTTGAGCTGTCACCATCGGCAAACATAGGGCAGGCGCTTCACCGCATCCGTCCAGCCGTCGCAACTCTTCGCCGCGCGATAGCGGCATGACAGCCGCGTTTGCAATCACGCTAATCAACGTCCGTTTGAATCAGTAATGGACGGCGACGCGCACGGGGACTCTGCGCACGGTCACCGGCTTGCCTTCGATGGTGGCGGGACGAAACTTTGAGTGCTCAAGTGACTGAATAGCCGATTCGGTCATCTCAGGAACATCGGATCGAATGACCTCAATGTCGCTTATTGTGCCATCGGCATTGAAGGTCGCTCGAAGCAAAACTTCTCCGACAACTTTTTTGGCCGTCGCTTCTGGAGTAACAACCGGTCTTGGCCGGTAGATCCAGCTAACCTGCGTGTTACCTGGAATCTCTCGGAGCCTGTTCCAATCAATCGGACCTGACGTATTCGCGTCGGCTGAATTGGGCGAACCGAGCTTACGGTCTTTGCCTGGACCGCCGCCGCTACCTAGTCCCGCGCCTGGACCTGTGCCGCTGCCCACGCCGCCGCCCGTGCCAGCGCCAAGTCCGCCGCCTGTGCCCGGTCCAGGAGAAAGCGTATCGCCTTTCGCGTCAGGCACGCCCACCGGAACATCAGGCGGAGGCGGCAGGCTCTCAGGCCCGATTATGTTAGAAGGAACCGGCAACGAAGGAGCCGTCAGCAGCGGAGGAGCTGCGTCAACAGGCGATGGCGTAGGCAACATCTGAGGCGCTGCGCCGTGTGACGCAGAAAGCTCGCTTTGCTGGCCGCCGCCCCCGCCGCCTCCGTTATCGCCGCGCGGCTCTTCCGCCTTTGCAATCTCAGGCTGGTCATTGAGCTTGACCCACTGATCAACTTTCAACTCAGGCTCGCCTTCATTCGGGGCGAGTATGCGAGGCCAGCCGAGAGTTATTATCAAAACGAAGAGCGCGGCGTGCGTGACGACGGCTGTCGCAAGTCCGATGTAAACCAATCGGCGGCGTTTGCCGTCGCGAGTGTCGGATGCTGTCAGGTCGCGGATGAAGCCGCGAGGGTCGCGGGCTATCTCATGCCAGGCGAGCGCGAGTTCTTCCGCGAGTCGCGCGAGCAGCCCCTTGCGCTCGATCATCGAAAAAGGCGCATCCGGCGCGCGATTGCCCGCTTTAACGAACTCGCTTGTCACGGTTGAAGCCATAAGAAGGTGAGCCGCCTGAACGGAAGGGCATTCGTTAAACACGCGAGGGCCACGATTGATCGAACAACAACCGTGACCCTCAGCCGATTAAAACTCTTATCTGAGAGTGAACTCTGATTCTACCGGAACCCAGTAGGCGACGGGCTGACCGCCCTTCATCGCCGGTTTGAATCTCAACTTGTACCCGGCGGCTATGGCCTGCTCATCAAGCCCATCCGGCAGGTGGCTTCGGAGTTGAACGTTCTTAACCGAGCCGTCCGCGCCGACCAGCACGCGCAATCTGATTACGCCTTGAATCTTGTTCTTGCGCGCCTCTTCGGTGTAGTTCGGTCGCACCTGATAGATCAATATCGGCTTCGAATCAACAACGCGGGCCGAGCCGTCTGGGTTGCGGTCTCCACCGCCGAATTCCGTACCACCACCGCCAGTGTTCATTCCGTGACCCGGACCAAGTCCCGTTCCATCGCCGGAGCCTACGCCTCCGCCTGAGCCGGTTCCGAATCCGCCGCCTGTGCCAGGACCGTCAGAAGGCGGGCCGGGCAGAGCATTCGGCATGCCGATATTTCCAAAGTTAGTCTGAGGCACAAGCTCAGGCTGAACCTGCATCGTCGCCGGGACGGGCAAGGCAGGTGGTCTGGGAAGAGGCATCGTCGTCGGCGTTACGGGCGATTCCAGCAGCGAAGCCGGAGGCAGATCGCCGCGCGAAACGGGCTGCTCCATCTGGCGACCGCCGCCGCCGCCGCCGCCCGCATGCGTGTCGGCCTTGACCGCTTCTATCTTAACCGCGTCTGCGAGGTCTTCAATGTCAGGCACGTCTTCGAGCTGCTTGGCTTGCTCATAAGGGTCTTGCGCCTGCGCAGTGCCGAACAACTGCGGGAAGACCACAACGAAAAAGAAAGCGGTCGAGAAGACCAGAACGCCAATGGCCATGCCGAATCGGAGAAGCTCTTTGCGGCGGTGCGAGCCGAGGCTGTCATCGCGGAAAGCCGCGGCCAGGTACGCCTTCGGGCTGTGCCGGAACTCCCGGCTCGATTCGATGAATTCGACAAACAACCGCTTGATTAACGGCGGCTGACGAAGGAATGCGTCGCTGAATAAAGCTTTTTCTTGCATCTTCCTCTTCTCCAAAAGCCTGATCGGGTGGCACGGTCCAAACTTGATCGAGGCTCAGAAGATTCAAAGAGGGAGCGGTCCCCTCTACCCATTCTGTCCCTGCGCCGTCTTCTTTGCAAATAGTCTGAAACGGCTTAATATATTTTCCATTGCCGCTCTCAATGGTGTCAAGAACTTTCGCTTTCAATCTGTTGTGATTCTGTGATGACTTGCTTCGACCGGGCGCTGTGGCACGCTCATCTAAACCGGCCTGCCGCGCTCGCGTGACTCCCTACCACTTGTAGAATGATTGCGGGCCGCGCGGCTTGCAGATTAGTTTGCGGCGCACCACCGCCAAATGCTTAGTGCCTCAAGCGTGCGCGAAAGATGCCCGCCTATTGTCATTCCGCTTCGTATCGCAGACCGACGCCGCCCTGCCCAACGGCCCAACCGCGATTGCCGACGAACGTGAGCCGCGTGAGCTTCGCCGTGACGGGCGAGGACACAACTGTCCATTTGGTTTCGCCGTCGGTTGTGTAGAGTATCACGCCGTTATCGCCTACTGCCCAGCCGTGACTTGCGTCCGTGAAGGCAATGTCGCGCATCTTGAATACGTCTTTTATCTCCCATATCTTTCGCCACGTCTGCCCGCCGTCTGCGGTCTTCGCTATGCGTCCGTCAGTCACGACCCAGCCCGTCTTTTCATCAATGAAAAATATCGAATCAAGCACAGGCTGCGGCAGCTTCGTTTCAACCTTAGTCCAGTTAAGCCCGCCGTCCGTCGTCGCGTAGAAGTTGTCCTGCGTGTGCGCCCATGCGTGCAGCAAATCCAGAAAGAACGTCTTCTCAATGTGCCCGTCGAAGGGGTAAGGATTGGCTTTCTTCCAGTTCGCGCCGCCGTCAAAGGTCATAAGAAAAATGCCGGGATATTCGTGCGCGATGACTTTAACGCCGCCCTGCTTTTCTATCTCCATCTTCTGGCCGCCGCCCCACGCGTAGCCGTGCTGGTCGTCGAGGAATCGCACCTGCTCGATCTGCTCAGGCATATCCATGAACTTGCCTTCAGCTATTTGAGTGTTGACGAGTTCCGCTTTTCGCTGCATCGTCCACGTCTGTCCGCCGTCCGTAGTGTTGAGTATGTCGTGATCGAGCGTGACGGCCCAGCCCCGCTGCGGAGCGATGAACCAGACAGAGCGAATGCGGTTCTTGACCATATCAGGCACAGGCCGCCAGTTCTCGCCGCCATCTTTCGTCTCAAGCACGACGAACCCTCCGTTGGTTTCATTAGTCTGGTCGGCTTGCTCATTTGCATTCTTTGGCCTGGCTTTTTTGCCCGCGCTCACATTGGCATTGGCGTTCGCGTTGCCTGCTGGCGAAGGGTTAGGCGCGCGGTAGCCGTTTATCCAGCCAACGCTGTCGTTGACGAAGTTGATGCTGAAGACATTAATCTGCGCATCAGGGTTTGTGTAGAAATTAAAAGCCGTCCACTTGCCCGGCGTCTTTGAGCTTGAGCATGCGGCGACGAGCAGCATCGCGGTCAGGACTGAAACAAAGGCGAGTCTGGTATTGAGCATTTTTTGTGTCCTTAATAAAGAGCAGGTCTATCTGCCAAGAAAGATTTTAGCACTGCGCGTTGTTACGGATAAGCCGAAGGGTAGATGAAGGAAGCGGATTGAAGCGTTGCAAGAGATGACGCTGTTTATTGGCAGCGCGGACATCTCGACAGCACTATTTCGAATTAAAAGTTTTCGAGTTCAGGCGGTCGAGATGTCCGCGCTCCCAGCTATTTCGTTATTCAACCACTTTGACCTGAGCCTTGTTTGATCTGCCACCGTCTGAGTGCCGCGCTTGAATCGTGAGCACGCCGGGCGCGGCGGTCATCTCTGCAGGTATGCGCGCGGTCAATTCGGTGTCGCTCACAAAAGATGTCGCAACCGCCCGGTCGTTGACGTAGATGACAGCATTGGGCTTGAACGCCACGCCGCCGATTGTTAACTCAACTGCGCCGCGCCCGGCCTTTATTCGCGCGCGTGAAAGTCTCGTGATGAGCGGGCCGTTTTCAACCGCGAGCGTCAACGCGTTCGACTGGTTGCCGTCGGCATTCAGCACGCGGATTTCAAGCTCGCTCGCTCGATTGAAGAACTTCGCGGGCGCAACAGCTACAAGCGAGCTTGAGCTGACAAATCGCGTCTCAAGTTTTTCGCTTGCAATCATCGCGACTGCGCCGCGCTGAAACCGCTCGCCTGCAATCGCAATCTCAACGTTCTCCGCGCCTGTTCCAACCTTCTGCGGATTGATAGTCACAAGGCGCGGCGGGTCGTCTGTGATTAAGAACTTCGCAGGCGATGAAAGCTCGCCTTTCGGATTTCGCGCGCGCACTTCAACCGCGCCGCCTTCGCCGATTAATTCGCTTCGCACCCGCGCCTGAAGCTCGCTGCTTGAATGAAAGACCGTAGCAAGCTCCGATTGATTGAATATCACCGCCGCGCCCGGCAGAAAATCGCTTCCGGTTACGATAAGCGTGAACTCAGCCGAGCGTATGCGAACGCTTGCGGGCGCGAGCGCAAGAATCGCAGGCTTAACGGTGAAGGCTGCGCCATTGGCTTTTGCGCCGGGCGAAAACAGATGGCTTTCGTCTTCGGCAACGCGCGTGTGGAGCGTGAAGACCGCGCCGTCAATGTCAGGATCGCGGTTGATTGATTGATTCGCGCCGCCTTCTGCCGCTGTGAATTTTATCTCTTGAAGGATGCGGCCCGCAGCGTCGCGCAGCTTTATCGTGTCGCCGCCGTTGTTTAAGGACAATCCGCCCGATGATGCTTTGAACACCAGATGATTTTCAGCCGCGTTGCCGAATCTTCCAGCGGGTGCGCCGCCGCCGAACACGACCGCCGCTTCAAACGGCGGAATGATTGTCCCGGTTGCGAAGACGTGGCGAATTTCATCCGCATCTGACAAAGTGTAACCTGAGATATCAATCGGCTCGCCGGTGCGATTGACTATCTCGATGAACTCATCTTGCGATGAGCTGCGCGAGCCATCGCCGTTCGCGTCGCCTGACAGGTCATCAGGCGGGTCCGCAAGGTATTCGTTTATGACGAGTGGATCGCGAATCAAGACTTTGAGCCTTGCATTGCCTGATGCTCCGAGATCGGGATTCTCGACTCTGATTAAGACCGCGCCCGCCGTTTGGACGAACGCGGCAGGCAGCAAGGCTTCGAGCCGCTGGCTTGTGATGAACTTTGTGTCGAGCCGCGCTGATGCTTGATTATTCTCGATGACGCGAACGGACGCGCCGCGCTGAAACTTATCGCCCGTGATTGTGATCGTAATGTCGCCGCTGCCTTCAATCACGCCAGCCGGGTCAATCGAAAACACAACGGGCGGGTCAGGGAAGACATTGAAGACAACTTCGTTCGAACCGCCGCCGTCCGAATTGAACTCGATTATGCCATGAGAGCCGGGCGTTGCCACGAGCGATGCAGGAATGTCCGCAAGCAACTCTGTTGATGATATGAACGAGGTGTCGAGCGCAGAGCCGTCGAACATCACGACTGCGCCGCTTTTGAAATTTGCGCCTGTGACCGTGAGCTTGAAACCCGGATTGCCAGCGATTACTTGCGCGGGCGAAATTCGCGTGATGCGCGTCGTTGCCGGAATTATCTCAAGAGGAAAATCGTTCGACTCCTGCCCATCGCCGTTTCGCACTCTCACGCGGCGAGTCCCAATAGTCGCAGCGACCGATGCAGGCACGGTCGCTTTCAACTGGCCTGCGCTCGTGAACATTGTCGCAACAGGCGAGCCTTCGACTAACACCGAAGCCGCAGCGTCGAAGTTCTTGCCAAGCACGATGAGCGTGAGATCGCCTGAGCCAGCCTGAACGAATCTGGGCAGCAGAATTTCGATTGCTGGCGGCGGCGGAATTACTGTGAGCGTCAGCGCGTTCGAGCGATTGCCGTTTTCATTAATGACCAGAACCGTGTGAGGGCCGGAGGCGGCGGTCACGCTCGCTGGCACATGAGCTATCAGGTCTGAGCCTGCAATAATCGAGCTTACGGGCGCGAAGTCAATGAAGACAGTTGAGTCGCCGTCGAAGCCGCTGCCTCGAACTATAAGATCGAAAGGCGGGCTGTTTTGCGGCACGCGGTCGGGCGCGATTTCGGTGATGCGCGGGCCGACGGTGAAGGCCGCGCCGTTGACCTGCACGCCGGGCGAAAAGGGTCGCCCTCCGCTTCCGTTGATTGATGCATGCGGCGCGAAGGTTGTCCCTGTCGCATCGGGATTGCGATTGATTGACTGGTTCGCGCTGCCTTCCGTCGCGCCATAGGTGATTGATTCAACAGGGCTGCCCCCGCTGAGCAGCGTGATCGTGTCGCCCGTGTTGTTCAATGACAAAGCTGCGGTGAAGACCAGACCGTTGAATCGAGCGTTGCCAAAATCACCTTGAGGATGACCGCCGCCGAAGATGACTGCGACCTCGCCCGCAGGAATGATTGTGCCTCCGGGAAAGGTGAATCGCACGGCGTCGGCGTCTCTAACAGCGAAGCCGCCGATGTTGAAGGGCGCGTCCGAGCGATTGATTATCTCTATGAATTCGTCCTGCGACGAATCGCGCACGCCATCGCCGTTTGCGTCGCCTGAGGGACCGTCGGGCGGGTCGGCCAGAAACTCGTTTATTCCGACTGCGCCGAGCACTGTGAATGTGAGAGCGTTCGACACGGTTAAATCAGGATTCTGCACCGTGATTGAGTGCGCGCCCGGCGAGTTGGTTACTGAATCAGGCAGTTCTGCGCCGAGTTGCGTCGAGTCGAAAAAGGTTGTTGTCAAAGGCGAGCCATCAACGCGGATGCGCGAGCCGTTTTGAAAATTCTGGCCTGTGACGGTGAGCGCGACCGGCCCGCTTCCAGCAATCGCAGCGTCGGGCGAGATTGAATTGATAACAGGGTCAGTAGTTGTGAACGGGCTGCCGTTGACTCGCGCGCCGGGCGAGAACAACGTCCCGCCGCTTCCCGCTGCTGACGAATGTGTGACGAATGCGCCTGTGATGTCAGGGCTTCGAGTGATTGACTGGTGCGCGCCGCCCTCAACCGCGCTGTAGGTGAGTGTTGCTATGGTCGCGCTCGAGTTGTCTTTTATAGTAATGGTGTCGCCGCCGTTATTGAGCGATAAGCCTCCGCTGCCAGTTTTGAAAACCAATCCGTTTGCAGCCGCGTTGCCGAATGATCCCATAGGACTACCGCCACCGAAAACAACAGAGGCTTCGCCGCCCGGAATCGTTGTTCCCGCAGGAAAAGTGAATCTTATCTGCGTCGAGTCGCTGATGGTGAATCCGCCGACGTTGAGCGGCGTTGAGCTGGTGTTAACTACCTCAACGAATTCGTCCTGCGCCGCGTCGCGCGTGCCGTCGCCATTGGCATCGCCCGCCGAACCGGCGGGAGGATCGGCCAGATACTCATTAATAACGAGCGAAACCGCTTGAGGCGCAAGTTCTTGTTTCAGGTTGTTAGCTTCCGCTCTCTGCTTTTTCGCCATTGAACCGGAAACCAGAAACCAGAAACTAAAAACCAGAAGCCAAACGCTCAGCAGCGGGACAAATCTTCTTTTCATCATTGTGAATCTCCGGCAAGGCGGCTTTCCGCTTGCGATTGCTTGATTACTTTCTAAACCCAGGGGTGATTTTCCGCAGAAAAAGCGAGCTGCTGCGATGAACCTGCAAGGCCGCTCATTACCTATGACGCGAAAGGCCTGCCGGATAATGCAAAAAAGTTTCTCTTTGACATTTCGTGGCTGAGATAATTATCTTGCTGTTCGCTACGAAAGGGGAACATATTATTTACCGCTCGATTCTACTCCGGCTTTGCGCGCCGAAAGAACGCGAGCCTTGCGTACAATGGAAACCGCTATTGATTCAATCGCGCTGCCTGTTCATCAATCCGACCCCATCGCTCCATTGCGCGCAAGCGTCGTCATAGTCAATTACAACGCCGGAGAAAAGCTCCTGCGCTGCCTCGAATCTGTCACGCGCTCTGCGGATGAAGATTGCGAGATCGTAGTTGTCGACAATGCCTCGACGGATGGCATTGCCGACATCATTGGACGCGACTTCCCGCAAGTGATTCTCGTCCGCTCCGGCGTGAACGCAGGGTTCGGCGCGGGCAGTAATTTAGGCGTAAAGCATGCGCGAGGCGACTACATCATATTCCTCAATCCTGACACTGTTGTTGAGCGCGGCTGGATAGAGGCTCTGCTTGCGCCGCTCGATCTTGACGCGCGCGCAGGACTCACGACGGCAAAGATATTGTTGGTGGATGATCCCAGCCGCATCAACGCCTGCGGCAATGACGTTCACTTTACAGGTTTGACTCTGTGTCGCGGTCTGGGACGCTCGCGCGAGCAATTCGACGAGCCGGAAGAAGTGGGCGCGGTATCGGGCGCAGCTTTCGCCATTCGGCGCGAACTGTTCGCCTCGCTCGGTGGATTTGATGAAGACACGTTTCTTTATATGGAAGACACCGATTTATCATGGCGGGCGCGACTTTCAGGATGGCGATGCGTTTACGCGCCTGAAAGCATAGTCCTTCATGAATACTCGCTTCGCATCACTCCGAAGAAAATTTTCTATCAGGAGCGCAATCGCTACCTTATGCTGTTGAAAAATCTCAGATGGCCGACGCTTGTTATTCTCGCGCCCGCGCTCGTTCTTGCAGAAGCGATAACGTGGAGCTTCGTCGTGCTGCGCGACCGCGCGAACTTCCGAAACAAGCTGCGCGCTTACGGCTGGATACTTTCCAACCGGCGCTTGATCATGAAAAAGCGCAAAGCGGTTCAATCGCTCAGAAAAGCGACAGACCGCGAACTGCTTCAGCATACGACCTATAATCTGGACTTCGATCAGGCAGCGAGCGGCGTGGCTGCGAAGCTTGCGCGATTTGTATTCAACCCAATATTCTTCGTGCTGAAAAATATAACGATGGCGATTGTCTGGTGGTGATGCTCAACGGTGGACACAGATCAAGAAGCATATACCAAAAGATTGATTGAGCAGTCGGCGTGGTGGAAGCGAGCGCTTGACGTGCAGGCTCCCTATCGCTGGAACCTTCGCCGCTTGAATATGGGATTTACGCTCGATATAGGCTGCGGGCTTGGCCGCAATCTCATTCACCTCGATGGCAACGGCGTCGGAATAGACCACAATCCGCACTCGGTTGAAGTCGCAAGGTCGCGCGGCCTTCAAGTCTTCACGCCCGATGAGTTTCAACGCTCTGCGTTCAACGTTCCGGCTTCGTTCGATTCGATTCTGCTCTCTCACGTCGTTGAGCACATGGCAAAGGGAGAAGCTGTAGAGTTGCTGGCCAGTTATTTATATCTCTTGAAAGCTGAAGGGCAGGTAGTGATAATCGCGCCTCAGGAGCGGGGCTATCGTTCAGATGAAACTCACGTTCAGTTCATGGATTTTCAAACTCTCAAAGAGATTGCCCGCAGCGCAGGACTGGATACCGTGAAGCAGTATTCATTTCCATTCCCGCGCGTCTTTGGCCGCATCTTCAAGTACAATGAATTTGTCTCGATAAACAAGAAAAGCACATGAAGCACACGTTCGAGTTTGTGCTTACAACAATGGCTTTGTATTGATTAAAAATCGGCTCGTTCAAACCAATCGTCGCAGCGCGGAGCGAGCGGCGTTGTAGCCGCACATGCCGTGAACTCCGCCGCCGGGCGGCGTTGAGCTTGAGCAGATGAATATCTTTTCGTTTGGAGTCGAATAAGGGTCGAGCTTCATCACAGGACGCGCTATGAATTGCCGAAGATTATTCGCGCCGCCGCCGATGTCTCCGCCGATGAAGTTTTCATTGTGATGTTGAAGCTCGCTTGCGTTCATTGTATGCCGCGCGATGATTATTTCACGAAAGCCTGGCGCGAATCGTTCGATTTGATTCTCGATTCTTTCAGTCATATCGGCGCTTGAACTGTGCGGCACGTGACAATAAGCCCACGCGGTATGTTTACCAGCGGGCGCGCGCGATGAATCGAACAAGCTCTGTTGAGCGACAATAACAAATGGCCGGTCTGAGATTTTTCCATTCCATGCTTCATCTTCGCTCGCGGCGATTTCATTAATGCTTCCGCCGACGTGAACCGTCGCCGCGCGAGTGCACTCTGATGCGCGCCAAGGGATTGGCCCATTCAATGCCCAATCAACCTTGAACACGCCCGGCCCGTATCGAAATCTTGAAAGACGGCTGCGATAGCTCGGAGGCAGCTCGTCGCCTGCGATTTCGACAATTTGCCTCGGAGTTAAATCGAACAGCACCGCGCGCGAGCGTGGCAGGTCGCGCATCGAGCGAATCGGAGAATTTAAGCGAATCTCTCCGCCGTAACTTTTCAAGCATTCGGCGAGCGCATCGGCAATCTTTTGCGAGCCGCCGCCCGCAAAGGGCCAGCCCGATTTGTGAGCGACGAGCATTAACACAAGACCGAACGATGCGGTTCCTAATCTATCGAGCGGAACGACTTGATGAGCAGCGCACCCGGCAAGTAAAGCTTTCGCCTTTTCGCCTTGAAAGCGCAGATTGGCAAGCCCCACGCAAGAACAAACTGCCGACAATCCGAAGCGCAGCATTACAAGCGGGTGTCGCGGCAATCGAACAGGGCGCAATATATCTTCGAACAACTCATCTGCGTGATCGGCGAGCGGCTTCATCAAATCGCGATAGGCCGCAGCATCGCGGCCAAGCGTTTCGCAGGTTGCGTCTAGTGATTCAAACAACAGCGCGGCCGTTCCATCATCGAAAGGATGCGCAAGCGCGGCCTCCGCATGAACCCATTCAACGCCCCACCGCTCCAGATTGAGCGAGCGGAAAAAAGGCGACGCAAATCCCATCGGATGAATGGTTGAGCACACATCGTGAATGAATCCCAGTTCGGTGAGTTCAGCCGAGCGCGCGCCGCCGCCGACGGTCTCTTTCGCTTCGATGAGGCAGATCCGCAGGCCCGCTCGCGCAAGCTCGATTGCCGCGCTCAGTCCGTTCGGCCCCGCGCCGACCACTACTGCATCATATTCGCTTTGGTTCATCAGATAAGCATTGAATTGAAATTGAGTTTGAAACCATCGCGCCTTCGGTTGCTGCAAGTGAATAGCGCGAAGTAGGATTATACGATTGAAGATTCTTTATGGCGTTATGAAATCTTGAGAGCTATGGAATTTGAACCTTTAACAATTGCCTGTCCCGGTTGCGGCTCGCCGGATGTCGTCTACAGTTGCCACCCTGATTGCTGCTTCAATCACGTTTGCAGCAATTGTCTGAGCAACTTTGAACTTGCGACGAAAGATTCGGGCGAAACCTTGCCGACCTTCGGTCTGCGAGCCGAAGAAAAAGATTCATGCGCGCCTACCGTTCAATGCGCTCGGTGTTCGAGCCTTGACGTTTACCAATTGAAGGATGAAAAATCTTCGGTTCAAAAACTCGCGTGCGCTAAGTGCCGCGCGCTGCTCGCGCTGGAGTTTTCGCCAGCATAGATGATCCGGGAGGCTGAAGATTGATGCTTTTGGTTTTGCTGATAGCTTTGATACTAATTGTTGTATTAAGCATCGTTGGATTCTTTTATTTTCAACTTAAAAGCAACAAACGGAAGCAGGCCGAACTGTCATCAAGCGGCGCAAAGTCATCGTCGAAGGGCATTTGCTCGCGCTGCCAGCAGCATCGCATCATCGTTAAAAACGACCCTCAGCTTTGCGCCTCCTGCTGGAGTTCAATAAACACGAAGCAGATTTGATATGAGCGTAGCAACGATGAGCCAGCCTAAACGCGCCTTAAAAGAGATCAGCGGACTCGAAGAGCTTATCATCGCTCATTTGCACAGCCTCGCGACAATACTAATCAGACCTCACTCGCTCGAAGAGATTGAGCCTGACGTAACGGCCTTAAACGAAATCATCAAGCTGTTCAAGAACGCGCGCGAGATTGCCGAGAAGCTCGATGATGCTACGGCAAGTGACGAGCAGCGACGAAGGCTGCGCCGCAATCTCGGTCGTCAGATGCGACTGATTAACAGCCACAAGAAAGAGATGGCGCTTCAGATAAACAAATCGCAGGAACTGATTAAAAAAGCTCTCGCGCTTTCCAGGAAAGAAGAGATTTCGTCCGGCCCTTCGCCAGTTCCAGAAAACAGAATTATCGCAAAGCTGCCGGAAACGGAGCGCGAAGCCCTGACCGCGAACATGGAGCGCGTATCGCTCAGCCTTGCGCAGGTGCTCTATCAAAACGACGAGGATTTTCAGTACGTCTATTTTCCAGAGACAGCCATCGTGTCGCTCTTTTCAATTCTGGAGAACGGCTCGACCGTAGGCGTAGGGATGATTGGCAACGAAGGCATCGTCGGCATCCGCGTGCTTTCGGAAACATTGACGATTCCATATCACGCAGTCGTGCAGAAAGCGGGAACGGCGCTAAGAATCAAAGCGCCTTTCTTGCGCGAAGGGGCGCGCATCGCAAACAGACTGCAGGTTTTTTTGCTCGATTACACGCAAGGGATGCTGACGCAGATTTCGCAACTCGCGGCCTGCAACCAGTTTCATTCAGTAGAGCAAAAATTGGTTCGGTGGCTGTTGATGATGCACGACCGCAGCGAATCAGACACTCTGTTGCTCACGCACGATTTAATGTCCAACATGATTGGCGCGCGACGCGCGGGCGTGAGCGTTGCCGCAGCCTCGCTTCAGCAAGCAGGATTGATTCAATACCGTCGCGGTCTTATCACTGTGCTTGATAGAAAAGCTCTGGAAGCGGCTTCCTGCGAATGCTACCAAGTCGTCAAGCAGGTCTATGATCGGCTGACCGCCTGAAAGGGATTGCGGGTTGAAGAAAGTGAAAAAAAACCGCAACCCGAAATCCGCATTCTGCAATCATCTATGTTCGCGACCGTACAGACCGGGCATCCCTCGCCTGTTATAGTGCGGCACTACAGTTGAGGACGCGGTGTAGCTGTAGCTAAGGGAAACGGGGATTTCAAGGCCAATTCAAATTGTTTTTATTCATAGCGGTTTAGCTCTTATGACAGTCTCTTAAGTCGCATTTGCTGGATAATGTGGTAGCCATTTTATTGCCCGGCTGTTGCGGCGAGATCGGTTAGTGAATTGGTTTAATTTCCGTTGCTAAAAACAGGCAATTGTTCGGATTGAAAAAATAAATCTTAGCGAGGTGAAGCGATGTCCACAAATCTGCATGACAATTCCGCACCGAAACCGCCAGTGAATCTGGTCAACATCAAATCGAAAGAAGAGATAATCCGCGAGAAGCTCGAACAGGAGCGCGCGCGATTAGCTCGCGAGATGGGCATTGAGACTCAGCAGCGGCAGCAGTTCTTCCGGCCTGTTGAAAGACCTTTCACCAAAGACCAGCGCGCGCACACGACGCTGCTATTCGGCGGCTTGACGTGGAAGCACGAATACCTGATTCACGGCGCGCTCGAAGGATTGGGCTACAAGTGCGAGGCCGTGCCGACCCCGAACGTCGCCGCTTTCCAGATCGGCAAAGAGTACGGCAACAACGGCCAGTGCAACCCGACGTATTTCACCGTCGGCAATCTGGTTCAGTATCTTCAGAGCCTCGAAGCGCGTGGTCTCTCGCGGCAGGAGATAATTGACAACTACGTCTTCTTCACCGCAGGCGCGTGCGGCCCGTGCCGCTTCGGAATGTACGAAGCCGAATACCGTCTCGCGCTTCGCAATTCAGGCTTTGACGGGTTCCGCGTGCTCTTGTTCCAGCAGTCGGGTGGACTCGATCAATCCGAAGCTGAAGCCGGTCTCGACATGAACGTGGACTTCTTCCTCGCAATCCTCAATGCGATGAACATGGGCGACCTCGTCACGGATGTCGGCTATCAGATTCGCCCGTTCGAGCTTGAAAAAGGCGCAACCGATGCGGCCATCGCCGATTGCATGGACTATCTGCACGAAGTGATGAAGACGCACCGCAACTTCGAGCTTGAAGGCAAACTCGGCAAGTTCGTCAAGAACCTACCCATAGGCGACACGGCTGAGTACATAGGCAAGTTCCTCGATCAGCTTTACGGCACGGCCTACACCGACGCGCTTAGAGAGGTCGGCGCGCGACTGGCGAAAGTCAAGGTTGATCGCACTCGCGTCAAGCCAATCGTCAAGATCACGGGCGAGTTCTGGGCGCAGACTACGGAAGGCGATGGCAACTTCAATATGTTCAAGTTCCTTGAGCGCGAAGGCGCACAGGTTCTGGTTGAGCCTATCGGCACGTGGATCATGTACATGATTCATCAGGCCAAGCAGAAGCACAACGACCGCAAAGGCGTGAGCGAAGACGAAGCGATGCCCGCCGCGTGGCGAATTGATAAGCGCATCAAAAACACTTTGAAGGTCAAGAAATCAACTGCCAAGCTGACGCTTGCCGAAGCGATCTTCAAGCGCGAATGGAATCGTCTGCGCGAAGCTCTGAACAATATCCCACACGGGTTGACTGATCAGTACGAACTTCAGCGACTTGGCCATCCGTTCTACAACTCGCGCGCGGGCGGCGGCGAAGGCCACCTCGAAGTCGCGAAGAACATTTACTACTCTAACAAAGACTTGGCTCACATGGTCCTGTCACTTAAACCATTCGGTTGCATGCCTTCAACGCAATCGGACGGCGCGCAGTCGGCAGTCGTCAATCTCTACAAAGACATGATCTATCTGCCGATTGAGACATCGGGCGAAGGCGAGATAAACGCTCACAGCCGCGTGCAGATGGCGCTTGGCGAAGCGAAGGTGAAAGCCAAGCAGGAGATGGCGCGCGTGCTCGAAGAGACCGGCCTGACGCTCGACGAGGTGCGCGAATACGCCGAAGAGCATCCTGAGCTTCAGAGCGGACTCTACAACGTGCCGCATACGAAGGGAATCATCGGCGCGGCTGCGAACTTCGTCAAGCACGTTTCGGAGTTGATGAAGAAAGAGAGCCGGTCGCGCGTCTCGAATTACGCGGCAGATTGATTGCGCCATTTGTAGGGGCGGCCACGAAGGCTGCCCGAATCGCGCGCAAGGCGCGATGGCAATCATTGTGCTTCGCACAATCCGGGCAGGGACAAGCCCTGCCCCCTACAGGAAATTGGGATAGAGCAATGAGCCAAACTTACGAAAAGCTATACATCGGATTGGATGTTGGTTCGACGACAGTGAAGGCAGTTGTCGTTGACCCCGTGAAAGACGAGATTCTTTGGCAGGACTATCAGCGCCACGACACCAAGCAGCCGGAAAAGGTGCTTGAATTTCTCAAGCGCATCGAAGAGGAATTCCCCATCCCGCACGAAAACGTCCGCATATTCATAACGGGGTCAGGCGGCAGCGGCATTGCTCCGCGCATCGGCGCGAAGTTCGTGCAAGAGGTCAACGCCGTCTCGCTTGCCGTCGAGAAACTCTACCCCGAAGCGGGTTCCGTGATCGAGCTTGGCGGACAGGACGCGAAGATCATCATCTTCAAAGAAGACCCTGAGACCGGCAAGAAGAAGAAAATCCCTTCGATGAATGACAAGTGCGCGGGCGGAACCGGCGCGGTCATTGACAAGATAAACGCGAAACTCAGAATCCCCGCCGACAAGCTCTGCGACATGGGTTATTACGGATTGAAGCTTCACCCGGTCGCGGGCAAGTGCGGCGTGTTTGCCGAAACCGACATCAACTCGCTTCAAAAGATGGGCGTGCCGCCGAATGAATTGATGGCTTCGTTGTTTGAAGCAATCGTCGGCCAGAACCTGGCCGTGCTGACGCGTGGAAACACACTGCGGCCTCACGTTTTGTTGTTGGGCGGACCGAACACTTACATTCGCGGAATGGTCGAGGCGTGGCGCTACAACATTCCGAAGGTCTGGGAAGAGCGCAACTACCCGCTGCCCGAAGGCATTGACCCGAAAGAGTTGATTCAGGTTCCGCAGAATGCGCAGTACTTCGCCGCCATCGGCGCGGTCGAGTTCGGCAAATCAGAAGAAGACAACGTCGGCGTCTATCGCGGCTACGCAGACCTTGAGCATTACATCCATTACGGGCGGCTTGAAGAGAAAGCCAAAGCCGGTGGCAAAGGACTTTCGGAAAGCGAGCAGGAGCTTGAAGCGTTCAAAGAGCGTTACAAGCGCAAGAAGTTCACGCCTGCAAGGTTCGAGCCGGGCCAGATCGTTGAAGGGTTCATCGGACTCGATGGCGGCTCGACTTCAACGAAAGCTGTGCTGATTGACAAAGACCGCAACGTGCTAGTGAAGACTTATCAGTTGTCGAAAGGCAATCCCATCGAAGACACGAAAGAGGTTTTTGCGAAGCTCGAAAAGCAGGTCGCGGATCAGGGCGCGTTCTTGAAAGTTCTCGGCGTGGGCACAACGGGCTATGCGAAAGATATTTTGAAAGATGTGCTTGCGGCAGACGTTGCGCTCGTTGAGACGGTCGCGCATACAGAATCAGCCTTGCAGTTTTACAACGAGGTTGACGTGATAGTTGACGTTGGTGGGCAGGACATCAAGCTCATCATCCTGAAGAACCGTCAGGTGAAAGACTTCAAGCTGAACACGCAATGCTCGGCGGGCAACGGCTACTTTTTGCAATCAACGGCGGAAGGCTTCGGCATCCCCGTTGAACAGTACGCCGATGTGGCATTCAGCGCGCAGGCGATGCCTACGTTCGGTTACGGCTGCGCGGTCTTTATGCAATCGGACATAGTTGATTTCCAGCGGCAAGGGTGGAAGCCCGAAGAGATCATGGCGGGACTTGCTGCGGTGCTGCCGAAAAACATCTGGCTCTACGTCTCGCAGATTCCGAACATCGCCGCGCTCGGCACGAACTTCGTCCTTCAAGGCGGCACGCAGCACAACCTCGCTGCGGTCAAAGCGCAGGTTGATTTCATCGAATCGCGCTTCAAAGGCAAATCGCAGCAGCCGCGAATCATCGTGCATGAGCACTGCGGCGAGTCGGGCGCAATCGGCGCGGCAATCGAAGCCGTGCGTCTGTGGGAGAACGGCAAGCAGAGTTCGTTCATCGGCCTCGACCGCGTGCAGGAGATAACCTACCAAACACACCGCAACGAAGATACGCGCTGCTACTTCTGCAAGAACAAATGCCTGCGCACCTTCATTGACGTGAAGGTGTCGAACGGCGAGCAGCAGGAAGAAGAGCCGCCGCGCAAATCGAAGATTCCGATCCTTCCTGGCGTGAAGCGATTGATAGTCGGCAACTCGTGCGAAAAGGGTCTTGTCGAAGACGTGAACGATATGCGAGTCATCAAGAAGGGACTCGATTCGGTCAAGGCCGCCAATCCGAACTTCGTTGAGATTTCCGCGAAGGCGGCGTGGCGCAGCTTCAACCCTAAGTTCGTCGCCGACCCGCCCGCGAAGTTCGCAATCACCAGAGCGCAGAAGGAGCGCAACGAGCTGTTGAAGCGGCGCGAGAGCTTGCGCATAGGCATCCCGCGCGTGCTCAATCAATACTCAGTCAATCCGTTCTTCTCGGCTTACTTTGAGAGTCTAGGCATCAAGCCGAACAACATCGTCTATTCGGATTTCACTACGGAGCAGCTTTACAAAGAGGGCGCGAAGCGCGGCGCGATTGACCCGTGCTTCCCGTCAAAGGTCGGCATTCCGCACGTTCATAATCTGCTCTACGTGCATCACAAGAAGAAGCCGCTCGACATAATCTTCTTCCCGATGATTGACGCGCTGCCGTCTGATTTGGTGAACACGCAGGGCAGCCGCGCGTGCCCTACGGTGACGGCGACGCCTGAAGCCGTCAAGGCTGCGTTCATCAAAGAAGGCGATCTGTTCGCGGAGATGGGAATTAAGTACCTGAATCCCATCATCAACGTTGACGAGCCGAACCTGTTTGAAAAGCAGGTTTATGAATCGTTCAAAGACATCCTTGGGCTGACGATTGAAGAGAACCATCGCGCGACTGTGGAAGCCTACAAAGCATTGGACACCTTTTACAATGTGACAATGCGGGGGGCTGCGCGCGAGGTCTTGAATCAATTGGAAGCCGAAGATCGTTTAGGGATTGTTCTGCTCGGCAGGCCGTACCACAACGATCCCGGCATCAATCACGAGATACTCGAAGAGTTCCAGAAGATCGGCTACCCCGTATTCACTATGGATAGCTTGCCGATTGATGACGACATCTTGTGGCGGCTGTTCGGCGATGAGGTGCGCGCCGGAATCATCAAGCATCCGATGGATATTTCCGACGTGTGGAAGAATTCCTATTCCGAAAACACGAGCCGGAAAGTCTGGGCAGCGAAGTACACCGCGCGCCATCCGAATCTCGTCGCGCTTGAGCTGTCGTCGTTCAAGTGCGGCCACGACGCGCCGATTTACACGGTGGTTGAAGAGATAGTGCAGAACGCGGGCACGCCTTACTTCTGCTTCAAGGACATTGATGAGAACAAGCCAACGGGTTCGATCAAGATTCGCGTCGAAACGATTGGTTACTTCCTGAAGCGTTATCGCGAAGACATGATCAAGAACAAGGGCAAGATCAAGACCCTTGAAGAGAGGTTGGCCGAGTACGAGCGCATGCTAAGGCTTCAGCTCGAAGCCGAAGAGATGGCGAAAGAGGCGCGCGGGATACCTCTGCCGGTCTTGAGCGCGAGCGTGGCCGTAGATCAAGGCATGGGCGCAAGCGGCGATTGATTCAGAGAGAAACCACGAAAGCACCGCAGGCACGGAGAATACACGGAGACAACTCTATGTAAATTCTCCGTGCCTGCGGTGTCTCTGTGGTTGATTTTTTATCCGCGCTCAGCTAAAGCTATAAGTGAAAAGTCGGTGGCCCGACAATTAAAGCTCATTATAAAGGGGAGTAGTTGATGCAACCGTCAAGCAAGATAATGTTTGAGATTTATCGTGAGGGCAGCTATAACCGTCGCTACAAGGTCGTCTACTTTACGGAATTGAACGAGCACAATAAAGAGACAGAGATCAACCGGGCGCTTGCGGGCGACCATTTCTTCGACGGCTTTTTGAAAGAATCGAAAAAGGACGAAGCGAAAGCGATAATTGACCGCACGCTTGAGCGATTAAACGATGGCGAAGCGGTGCGCCCCGAAGAGCTTGCCCGCGAACTGGCTCAATATCTTGCCTGAGACGATGGGCAAAACCGACAAGCAAAAAAGCTGGCTGCGCGAAGTTGTCGAATTTGCGCTCGACGAAGACGTGAATCAAGAGATAGCCCGCCAGCAAGCCATCCTTAAAGAGAATCCATGCAACGCGAAAGCGCATTTTGATCTGGCGGTGTTGTATTACAGCCAGCGCCGCGTGCAAGAGTCAATCCGAGAGTTTGAATCAGCCATCGAGAGCGACCCGCAGTTTGCTCCTGCATACCGCAAGCTCGGTGAGGTCTATGTTGCCCTGGACGATTACGAACGCGCAGGCCGATGCGCCGTAAAAGCCGCTGAGTTAGGTGATCGAATGCTTCTGGAAATGTTCGAGCGATACCCGGCTTTCAAGAAATTCATTGAGCGATAACCCCATTGCAAAAGTCATCGCAATCATTTCAGATTCAGCCAGACGGCGCATTCACTATCAACCTGCTCCCTCTCGCCCAAACCTGTTGTATTCGGCCCGTCTATTTATTCGGCGGCGCAATCTCCAAAGACGTAAGTATGAACTGCACCCCGCCCGGTACTTGCCCGCGCACAGGGATGCCGAGCTGCGGGTGCAGCCACCACTCCGAAATTTGGTTTTCCATTTTGCGCGTGATGTGCCGCGCGCGAAACTCTCCGCAGGGAACTTTAACCGATTCGTCATTCTTTGTTTCAAAGCTCATCTGTGCGAGCGTTCCCATCGCGCGATTAAACTCGGCGGGAGCGGCATAGCTTGCTGTCACATTTTTACCGGAATGGCTTGAAACCGGCTCTGGGAGCCAGCCCTGTGCCACGACCGCTGGCGATGACAGAAAAAACTGCTCAGGCACTTCGACGGTTTGCAGTATCACGCCTGAGTTGCTGCCGCGCATTCGCGCTGTCATTGTGCGCCTGTCAACCGTGTGGCGCGTGCGCGTGCGCTCCGGCCCGTGCTGCTTCGTCACTTCAACAAATTTTGGCCGCCGGTTCGCTTCCACTTCATGAAAAACTTCCGTTGTCACATCATTCATAGTCACGCGGCTGTGCGCGAGCAACCCGCCCGACGTAGTGCTGAACAACTCCCACGTTTCGCTGCCGACCTCTTTGCCATTCGCATCTCGATATGAGTACGCGCCGCGCGCAAGCATCGGCCCGCGCTCCCACCTGCCGTTGTGAACAATTGCTTTACCACTGAGTATGGCCGCCAAATCTTCTTCGATAGTCTTCGCCGCAGGCGTTTCGACTATGCGGCCAATCTCGCGCCCGTCGCGCTCGACGATCACCGTCGGCACATTAGTAATCGCGCGCGGCTGAACCGTATCAACCGGCTCGTGGAATTGATTGTCCACGCCGATGAGCTTCAGATGCACGTGAGTGTTGCCTGCGGCCTGTAGAGCTTTAATCAATCGCGGCATATAGTTTTTGCTGTCGGGGCACCACGTTCCGTAGATGAGCGTCACGTTCGCGTCTTTATCGCTGGCTTTGATAGCGGCGACGGCTTCCGCGCTCGGCTGATAGTTCTCCATCTCCGCGCGCCACACGGGAACTGTCTCCCAGAGCTTCTCCATAGTCATCTCGCCCGTCAGTCCCGGATGCGCGCGAATCAAGATAGGCTTTCCGTCAACAGCGAAAAAATATATTGGCCCATCGAGGCGCGTGAATTTGCCGATAGCTTCCATCTTCGCGTCGCCATCTGATGTCGCAGATGTGCGGTCAGCCGAAAAATGAAAAGCATCTTTTGAGACGGCGCTAATGGTCTGCTCGTTTATGTTGAGCACGATGGCGCGGTCAAGCTTCGATGAAACGAGCGCAAGGCGCGATGGCGAATCGCTAGCGAGCACCTGAGCGGCGCGATCAATCTCGTTTGCAATGTAAACGTCACGCGTCGTGTCGTGCCAATCAATTGCGGCGGGCTTGTTGGCGCGCGCGCTGACAGCCGCAACGCACGCAAGCAGGAAAAGAAGCCGGAACAACTTGAATCTCATCGTCGCTCACTTTCTATGAGGGTGAAATCTTTGCTTGAGGAATTATCTCACTTCGAGCCTAAATTACAACGCGGGATTTTCGAATATGTTTCAAAAGAACGGGCTTGAGGCAGTTGTATGTGTAGCAACAACAAGCCCCGACGCGGCGGCTCGATGGCGCTCTGCGTCGGGGCTTGCGGTGGACTGTTGGGATTGGCCCGTGGCCTATCCGCAAATACTGGAATGAGCGTGCTGCTCCTGCAATCAGCAACTTTATGATTGAACGCTCAACGCGCCCACAGTCAGCCGCACGCACGCGGCTGGCCACGCTCAGGCCTCAGCCACCTCACCTGGTCTAAAACTTATCATTGCTCTGGACCACCTCCTTTCCGGTGTTACCGGCATAGTATGCGCAAGGCCATCCGCTGTCAAGGAAAAAGTGAACTGAGCGCAGATAAAATTCCACAACTAATAGCGATGGCTTCGCCGCATGGGTTCAATATATTGATACTGGTCATTCGCCCTTAGTTATTTGTCATTCGTCATTTGATGGCGGTAATCTGATGCCTGTCCGGACGCTACAACAAAGTGCAAGTGACAAAGGACAAATGACCAAGGACAAAATCAGAATCTTTGCGACGGCGGATATTGGCGGCGAGGCTTTAGACCGATTGCGCGAGCGCGGCTACGAGGTTGAAGTTTACACGGACACAGAGCCGCCGCCGAAGTCATTCATCATCGAAAAGGTTCGCAGCGGTATTGATGCGCTCATCACGACCTTGCGCGATAAGATTGATGAAGAAGTCTTCGCGGCAGGCAAAGAGACTTTGCGCGTGGTGGCGCAATACGCCGTAGGTTTCGACAACATTGACCGCGCGGCGGCCAATCGCTACCAGATACCGTTTACGAACACGGCTGATGTACTGACGGAAGCGACGGCTGAGTTTGCTTTCTTCATGATGGGCGCAGTCTCGCGCAAGCTCTACTCATCGGAAGAACTGGTGCGCGAAAATCATTGGGGTTCGTGGCATCCTTATCATCCATTTTTAGGCGACCAGGTGACGGGCAAAGCAGTTGCGGTCATCGGGGCAGGGCGCATTGGCAAAGCGTTTGCCAAAAAATGCGTAGGCCTCGACATGGACATACTATTGTATGACGCGACTTCGCGTGATGAGAGATTCATCGAGGCGGTTTCGCGCCAGATGCAGATCAGACACGAAGCAGGTTTTTCGCGCAGGCGTAACGAGGTAGCTTACGTCTCGTTTGAAGAAGCAATTGAGCGCGGCGATTACGTGAGCCTTCACGTGCCGCTCATAATGCCGGGCGAAGAGGGCGAGCCGACTTATCACCTGATGAATGAAGCGGCGTTTAATCTGATGAAGCCGACGGCTTATCTTATTAACACATCGCGCGGGCCTGTGATTGACGAGCGCGCGCTTTATGATGCTTTGATCGATAACAAGATTGCGGGCGCGGCGCTCGATGTATTCGAGAAAGAGCCGTTGCCAGCAGATAGCCCGTTGCGGGATGAGAGATTGAAAGGCCGATTGCGGCTGTTTCATCATTTCGCGTCGGGCACACGCGAGACGCGGCTTTCGCCCGACCCTGACATCGGCATGGCAGGCCGCACAGTTCAAGCAGTGATTGACGTGATTGAAGGCCGATATGGTGGCGCCCCGTCGCGGATGCCTTTTGTCGTCAACAAAGAGGCATTCATCTAGGACGTTGACGCGGGTCCAGTCGCTCGCGCAGTCCATCGCCGATGAAGTTGAACGCCAGCACCGAGAGCGCAATCATTATTCCGGGAAAGATAAACAAGTGCGGGGCCGTAAACCAGAACTCGCGCGAATCATCAATCATCTTGCCCCATGAAGGCGTTCCTTCACCGACTCCCAAACCCAAAAAACTCATGCCAGCTTCGGCCAGTATCGCGCCAGCCATTCCAAGCGACGCTTGAACGATCAGCGGTTGAATCGAATTCGGCAAGACATGTTTAATTAAAACCCTTGTGTCGCTCGCTCCGAGCGCGCGGGCAGCGGTGACAAAATCAAGTTCGCGCACTTTCAAGACCTGCGCCCGCATCAATCGCGCGTAACCGACCCAGCCGATGACCGACAGCGCAACGATTAAATTCACAAGGCTCGGCCCTAAGAAGGCGACCATTGCAATGGCAAGAAGTATTCCCGGAAACGCAAGAAAGATGTTGAAGAGGAAGCCTGAAACGAGTCTGTCAATCCACCCGCCGCGATAGCCCGCGAATGCTCCGATGATTATCCCGACGACTGACGACAGCGCGACAACCGATATGCCGACCATCATCGAGACTCGCGCGCCGTAAATGATGCGCGCAGCAACGTCGCGCCCGAGTTGATCGCGTCCAAGCGGGTGCTCTCTCGTTGGTGGTTCGAGCCGCGCGCTGAGATCGAGACTCTGAACCCTTTCTTCGGAAGCCAAAAGCGGCGACAGGATAGCCAGCAGCACGATTACTGCTGCCACAGCTAATCCGAATTTAGCTACGCGATTCATACTCGTCATTAGTCATTGGTCATTGGTCTTTTGCTTATAGAAAACAAGTGACCAAGGACAAAGGACAACTTCAATCTACCTTTATCCTCGGGTCGAGGAAGCGATAAACGATGTCGGTCGCGGTGTTGACTAAAACGTAAGTCACCGCGATGACCAGAATGCAGCCTTGCGTCATCTTGTAGTCGCGCTCGCTGATGCTGTCGACGAGCAGGCTGCCGATGCCCGGCCATGCAAAGACTCGCTCGGTTATGATTGCGCCTGCGAGCAGCACGCCGAATTGAAGCCCAAGAACGGTGACGACAGGTATTAATCCGTTTTTCAAAACGTGCTTGTAGATGACCCGCCTTTCCGGCAAGCCCTTAGCGCGAGCCGTTCGCACGTAATCTTCGCCCAGTTCTTCCAGCACGCTTGAACGAACTATGCGAGTGAGTATCGCCGAAAGCGCCGCGCCGAGCGTTACGGCAGGAAGAATCAAATTGACGAGGCTGCCCGTGCCAGCAACCGGCGTGATGCCAAGCTGGACTGAGAATAAAAGAACGAGCAGCGGCCCAAGAGCGAAGCTCGGAAGCGATATGCCAAGCAGCGCGACGAGCGTCGAAAGGCTGTCAATGGCGCTGCCTCGATGAGTCGCCGCAGTAACGCCGAGCGGTATCGAAATCAGTATGGCGATGAACATCGCAGCCAGCGCGAGCCTTATCGTCGCCGGGTAGCGCGATATTATTCGGTTGAGAACGGGTTGTTTGGTTCGCGGATTCGTGCCCCAGTCGCCGCGAACAAGGCCCGCCCAGTAATCGCCATATTGTTGAAAGATAGCTTTGGTCGGGAATTTGCCGATTGTGAAGTCTATGCTTGTCAGCGGAATTCTGAACGTGCGAGGCTCAAACCATGGCTTATCGAGTCCGAGTTCCACGCGCGCTCTTTGATAATCTTCGGGCGAAGCCGTCTCGCCGACCAGGTTGCGCGCCGGGTCGCCCGGCACTATGCGGATGAGAAGAAAGACCATCGTGACGACGGCCCACAGGACCGGGATGATTATTAACAAACGTCGCGCGACTGCCAATGCAAGTCCTCGCATAGTGGCTCTAGTGTATCAAAGCCATTTCACGCGCGCCAACTTGCTATGGTTGCGTCGTCGTCGCGCTTGCAATTTCGATAGCGGATTGCTTAATATTTTTTCTGCAACGCGAAAGATGTTCTTGAAAATGAGCCGGTGTAGCTTAGTGGTAAAGCGACTGACTTGTAATCAGTAGACCAGGAGTTCGAGTCTCCTCACCGGCTTTTCTCATCTCCATTAATCAGAGCTTTAGAAATTGGATCGAGAAAAGCTAAAGAATATTTTCGAAGAAGGTCTTAGCATCAGAAAGATCGCTGCCTGTTTGGGAGTGTCCTTTACTACCGTTCGCTACCGGCTCAAAAGATTTTGGGCTGAAGACCAACCTAAGAAGAAATAGACCTTTGTGCAAGAATTGTGGAGCGATAATTAAACGAAGCCCGAACATATATTGCTCTATAGCTTGCCATTTCCAATTCAGGCGCAGACAGAAATATGAGAGTGAACGATTCAATGTCTATGCGCCTTCGTTAAGAAACTATTTGGCTGGTGTGCGTGGCAGGCGTTGTGAAGTTTGCGGCATCACGGAATGGATGGACAGGCCCGCGCCGCTTGAGCTTGATCATAAAGACGGTGACTCGTCGAACAACGCTCTCGATAACATCAGGTTGATCTGCCCCAACTGCCACGCGCAGACTGCGACTTACAAAGGAAAAAACAGGGGGCGAGGCCGCTACTACAGGCGAGAGCGATATGCGCAAGGCAAAAGCTTTTGATTGCCGCGCGCGACGCTTTGCGCTCATCTTTTGCTCGTCGCAATCCTGTTCAGCTTTTCAACAAAGGCTGTTGAATTCTTCAACCAGTCTCAATCCTAATAAATCAACGACAAACGCCGCATCGTCTTTAACAAGCCGAAAATATCTGTTGAGTATTTCAACTTCGGCATATTGAAAATCTCGAACGTTAAATACGTCACATGAGCTTCATCTCCCACATTTGTTTCAGTTGCGCGGTTCAACGAAACAAGCCGCGTGATGGAACGGCTGTTGCCCAATAACTGAGCGAGCAATGCGCGGAGGGCAACAACAATGACAGACTCGCTGAAACAATCGCATAACTTTGGCACGGCGACCGCGCCGGTCGAATGCGTCTGGATGCTTGCGGGCGTAGTCGGATACAAGCTCTGCGACCGCGAGTGCGATTGCGAGCATTGCCCCTTTGACATTGCATTGCGTGAAGGTGTGATGACTGGTCATCTCGCGGCAGATCGGACAAGCCTCAAAGGGCAGGACGTGGCCGGTAGCCCCTTTTATCATCCCGGCCACGTCTGGGCGCACGTCGAAGATGAAGGGCTGGTGCGCGTCGGGCTTGATGACTTCGGCCAGAGCCTTTCGGGCCGCATTTACTCAATCGCTCTGCCTGCGGCGGGCGCAATCGTCGTTCAAGATCAACCGTGCTGGCGCATCACTTATCGAGCAGGTGAAAGCGACTTGGCCGCGCCTGTTGCGGGTTACGTCAAACAACTCAATGTGAAACTTATTAAACAGCCTTCACTCGTCAATCGCGATCCTTACGGCGAATGTTGGGCGATGATTATCGAGCCTGTTCATCTTGAGCAGTGCTTGAAGCAACTCTATTACGGCCAGAAGGCTCGCGCCACGCGCGAGCGCGAAGTCGAAAAGCTTTATCGGGAAGTAGATCAATTATTGGCCGAAGCGCACGCGAGCGTCGGAGCGACGATGCAGGACGGCGGCGCGCTGATGGGCGGCATCTGGTGGATAACGAATCGGCGCGTCGAAGTGCAACGAGCTGCGCGCGAAGAGAAGCTGCGCCGCGAGCGAGAAGAACAAGAGAAAGACAAGGATGTTAGATGTATAGATGTCAGTGAATCGAGGTCACGTCTCTACTAACCTCTGACATCTATCATCTGCCACCTGACATCTGGCCTTTGGAGGCGTTATGTCAAAGATCAAACTACCGAAGCTGACATTCTGGCGCGCTGCTGTTCGATTTCGGATTGCCCTATCGAATATGGCATCCGCTCGTGATGTGGAACCCGCACTCGGTTATGTTTGAAGTGGCGTGGTGCGTAATGCTCTATTTCACCGTGCTCGCGCTGGAATTCTCGCCCGTTGTGCTTGAGCGATTCAGATTTCAAAAAGCCCTCAAGGTGATGAAAGCCGCGACAATTCCGCTCGTGATTCTGGGCGTGATTCTTTCGACGCTTCATCAATCGTCATTAGGCTCGCTCTGCTTGATAGTTCCGCACAAACTGCACCCGCTGTGGTACTCGCCGCTGCTGTCGTTGTTCTTTTACGTCTCGGCAATCGCGCTAGGCTGCGCGATGACTATCTTTGAATCGTTCCTCAGTCTCAGAGCTTTCAGAAAGAGTCTGGAGATAAACCGCTCTCGCAACTCGGCAAGATCATCATCGTCGTGCTGTCGGTTTATTCCATCTTGAGGCTGCAAGACCTGATCTGGCGCGGCGCGCTGGAGTTTGCAATTCAGCCGACGTATGAAGCTCGGATGTTTCTAGCAGAAGCTCTACTTGGTGTAATTGCTACGATTGTTCTGCTTTCGATTCGGCGCGTGCGAACGAATCAGCTTGGGTTGTTTATATCGGCGCTGATGGTCGTGCTCGGTTTCATTATGAATCGGCTGAACGTGAGTCTCACTGGCATTGATGCCGCATCGCGCGCTTCATATTTCCCAAGCTGGACCGAGCTATCGGTCACGGCGATGATCGTCGCCAATACAACTCGACGCTGATTCCCGCAAAAACTGTTAGCGATTAATTCAAACGGCACAAAGACGCTCGGCGTGGCTGATGTTGATCTGTTCATCCCAATATTCACATTCGTCTTTGGCGAAGCGCAGCTTGCAGGCCGCGCGGCTCTCATATCGGTTCACCGCTTGCGCCAGCAGTTCTACGGGCTGCCAGAGGATGAACGCTTGTTTTATGAGCGATGTGAAAAGGAAGCAGTTCACGAGCTTGGTAACGTCTTCGGCCTCGCGCATTGCAAGCGGTTTGATTGTGTGATGCGGTTTTCAAATTCCATCGAGATGGTAGACATCAAAACAAACAGCTTTTGCGCGACGTGCGCAGGTCTTTTGTTGAAAACGCTCAGGCGCGCAAGTTGACGCTATCGAACCTTGCGAAACGAACAGACGCCCGCTTGTCACTGCTCAGTAGCGGGATTAGAATTAATGCATCGAATCGGTTGTTTTTACCTTCAATGTTTCGTTTAATGCGCCGGGCTTGGATCGGGCTTAACGCGCAAAATCAATGCACGCGAAACGCGTATAGTTGATGATGCATCGCGTCTGGAAATCACCTTTCGATTCATCCTTGCGCGTTGGGCATATCTTCGGCTAAAATGACCGTTTTCGACTACAAGCCTGCGCGCAAGTGAGGGTGTGCCTTCACAATTTGAAGATGGCTTGAAGCCATTAAGCTCAGTATCGTGCAGGCTCGATGCGAGTGCTGGGGTGGTCGAGTGGCTAATGGCACCGGGCTGTAAACCCGGCGGGCTTAGCGCCCTACGTAGGTTCGAATCCTACCCCCAGCACCAGGTATTTGAAGGTAAAAAGTAAAAGTAAAAAGGCAAAAGGAAGGGGAGGTTGAAACCACAGCTTCTCATCTCCTACTTTTGCATTTTGCCTTTTTATTTTTGCCTTATCTCCGGGCGGGCGTAGCGCAATGGTAGCGCACTAGCCTTCCAAGCTAGGTGTTGCGGGTTCGAGTCCCGTCGCCCGCTCCATTCACCATCGCGTGAAGAATTAGGCCGCAGTAGCTCAGTGGTAGAGCGCATCCTTGGTAAGGATGAGGTCATGGGTTCAATCCCCATCTGCGGCTCCATAAAACGCAAGGCATTCGCGCCGAGAAATTATTTGTCAGATCATAGCCGCCGGCTGAACATAGGAGACTTATGGCAAAAGAGAAATTTGATCGCAGCAAACCGCACGTCAACGTTGGAACGATCGGCCACATTGATCACGGCAAGACGACTTTGACTGCTGCCATCACGAAAGTGCTCGCAAAGCACAATCCCAAGATACAGTTTCGATCC
>DATLXU010000090.1:0-19307 GCA_035575515.1 Blastocatellia bacterium | reverse complement strand
GATACAGCGCGATTACAGCGGGCGGTCGTTTTATGATTACTACCTCAAGCGCGGCGACAAGGAAGCTGTGCAGAAGAACGAGGAGAAGCTGACCGACGCAGGGCGGAAAGTCTTCGGCGGCGGCGGCATTGATCCTGATGTCACTGTGAAGATCCCCAATACTGAATTTGAATTGTTCCGCACGTGGGTCGAGCCTGTGTTTCAGTTCTCGCGCGATCTTGTAGCGGGTCGAATTCCTGGCCTTGCAGAGTTCAAGCTAAACGGGCCTGCGAATCACGAGCACCATTTAGCCGCTAATGAGTATCAGATAACTGATAAGGTTCTCGCTGCGTTCAAGTCTTACCTGCGGGAGCACAAAGAGTTGAAGGCCGACGAATCGCGCGTCGACAAGGACGCGGAGTGGATCAAACGGCGCATCCGCTATGAAGTAGTAACTGCGGCCTACGGGCTTGAGGTCGCGCGCCAGGTGCTGAACGAAGGCGACGTGCAGTTTCAACGCGGCCTCGCCGAGATGCGAAACGCCAAGGCGCTCGTGGAAGATTATCGCCGCATGCGCGCCGGTTCGCGCCAGTAGCCGCAGCAGCCTGAGACTGCGAGGCGGGCGATTTTTTAATCATCAACGACGGTCCGGGCTTTAAGCGCGGGCCGTTTTGTTTTCTAATACCTTTTCTATTTGCGTATGCTATACTGCCGCACGGCTGCAAGCCCCAACGCCTGTTAGGAGGCCGACATGGAAGAAAAAAGGGTTGTGAGAACAGAGATGGCCCGCGTCTGGACTTCGGTCATAATCCGCGTGTTGCTGATTATGGCAGGATTCGCAATAGCCGCGTGGCTAATCTATATGCTCAGCGGCCTGATATTGTTATTGATAATCGCGATCTTTTTCTGCTACCTGATCGCGCCGATAGTTCGCGCGTTCGAGCAGCCTTTATATGTTAGCGGGCGCGAGCTGAGAATCCCGCGCCCGTTTGCCATCCTGATCGTTTACGCGCTGATGGGCACTATGGTCTATGTGGGTGGCCGCATCATCGTCAATGCGGTAATTGGGCAGGTCAATCACCTGGCTGCGCAGATGACAGATCCGAACAGTCAACTGAGGGGGCAGGTCGGAAACGTTGTTAGCTGGGTCGAGCGCGCGAGCGAATCGCTCAAAGGCACGCTGCCAGCCGAGTCTTATGAAAAACTGAATCAACGAATCAATGAGCTTCCGCAGATGGCGATCTCCGTTCTTCAAACGATTGTCGAAGCGGTGCCCGGATTTTTATTCTCGCTGGTTTATTTGATTCTCGTTCCGATATTCGCATTTTTCCTTTTGAAGGACGCGGGAAAAATCGAAGCGGGGCTTGTCAGCTTCATGCCGACCGAGAGATTGCAGAAGCGCGTGCGATGGCTGCTGCTCGATGTCAGCCGCACGCTCGCAGCCTACATACGCGCGCAGATAACGGCGTGTCTTGAAGTCGGGGTGCTTGTGACGCTCGGTCTCTACATACTGCGCGTTGATTACGCGATTGTGATAGGTGTTGTTGCGGGTCTTTTCGAGTTCTTTCCGATGATCGGCCCGGTCATAGCCGGAGCCACGGCCTTCGCCCTCGCGCTTGTGACAGGCGGAATAAATAAAGCTCTCGCGGTCGCGCTGTTCCTTGTAATACTCAGGCTGGTTCAGGACTACATCATCTATCCGCGAATCGTCGGGCACGGCATAGAGATGCACCCGCTCGTTGTCATACTGTCGGTCATCGGAGGCGAGCAGGTTTACGGATTGATTGGCGTGTTCCTTTCGATTCCGATTGTGGCGATGATGATGGTCGTCTACAGCCACTACATCGCATATCGCGGCGTGCAGGGCGCGCGGGCCGCTGAGGTGGCAGAGCAGTCGGAATCGCCGCCCGGCGACGCGCAGCTTGCGCCCTCGGCGGGCGCAGCTCCAGCATTAGAAAAATAAGCAGACGAAAAGTCGAGGTGTGAAAAAGAAGGTCCCAACCTCTTTTGTTTTTCGACATTCGACTTTCGCCCTTTGATTGAATTGGTGAGGAGCGATGACGAGACACATAACTATCGCGGCATCGAAAGGCGGGACTGGAAAGACTACGACTACATGGAACCTCGGCTTCGGGCTTGCGCTCGCGGGTGCGCGGGTGCTGCTTGTCGACACTGACCCGCAGGACAATATCCGCATCGTCGCCGGGGTGGAAAAGCCATCAGGCACGGTGCTGTCAGCCATCGAAAGCGGCGAGGTCAAGCCTACCCAGATTCGCGAAGGCATATCGGTATTGCCGAGCGGCGGGCGAAAGCTCGCGCAGGTTGTGAACGGGGCAGGTACGCTTCGCGAGATGACCTCTCCGCTCAGGCGCGGGCTTTCGGCCTATGAAGGCGACGGTCAGTTCGATTTCGTATTGTTCGATTGCCCGCCTGAGTTCGGGCGATTGACGCAGGGCGCGCTCGCGCTCTCGGATTATTTGTTGATACCGTGCATCTCGACGTGGCTCGGACTTCGCTCGATTGAGCAGATGATGGAGTTCATTGACACGCACGAGCGCGACGCGAAGATCGAAGGCGAGCGCACTGGCGTCGTGATGACGTTTTATACAACTCGGCGGCAGGGACCGGAGCTTGTGAGGCAGGAGGCGAAGAAGATTTTCGGCAAGCGATTATTTCGCACAGTGATACGCGAGCGGTCCGAGCTTGATTATTCGCTCGAAGCTAACAAGTCTGTCTTCGAGTACGCCTCGTGGAGCGACGGCGCTCACGACTACGGCGCGCTCGTCAAGGAGTTGATAAGGCGGCTGGCATGATTGATTGGATGAGCCGAAAGGCTCAGGGTCTTTGTAAACGCAAATGCTCCTCGATGAACCGTTCGGCTTCCGATTCAACCATCTCGCCTGACACGGTATAAACTCTTCGCGTGAGCGGAGCGTTCGGTCCAGCTTCTTCGATGTCGCGCGCGTCAATGATGACGTAAAACGGCGTGCCCCATTTGCGCCTGTCGCCTGCGGCCTGCCGGTACTTGTAATGGAGCGATTTCTTCCGCGCGTCTCGTTTGTTTGTTTCAACGACAACCGGGTAATCAATCCCTATTCGATTAACGTGGATCGTCACTTCGTCATCATCTGAATACTCTGTCACGACGACTGCGCCAAGCCCGCGATCTCGGAACTTGTCGTAGAGCCGTTTGATGACGTGGCCGTTGCGGTTGCTGTTCGGGCACCAGCCCGCGACAAAGGCGACGATGATTAACCGCTTGCCTTTCGTGTAGTCTCGAAGATTAAACGGGCGGCCATCGGCTGCGTTCATCGTGAAGTCATAAAAGGCGATTCGTTGCTCGACTATCGGCGCGTCTTCAGGCTTGTCGTTTGCGCAGGTGGCAGCCGCGGGGAGAATCGCTGCAATGATGAGAATGATTAATTGTAATAGCGACTTGCGAATCATAAGCTGTTTGGCGAAGCCTCGCTGATTGTTTATACTTTTTCTATGCAGATGTATGGCGATCACCAGTTTTCCGGCAAGCTGTTCATCGTCGAAGGCATTGACGGTTCGGGCAAATCCACACAGCTTAGCTTACTGCAACAGTGGCTCAGGCGTGAAGGCTACCTCGTCTTTTTCAGCGAGTGGAACTCTTCGCCGCTTGTGAAAGATACGACCCGACGCGGCAAGAAAAAGCAGATGCTCACGCCGACTACCTTCTCGCTCATCCATGCCACAGACTTTGCTGACCGCATCGAGCGCCACATCATCCCGCCGCTCAAGGCGGGCGCGATTGTGCTCGCTGATCGCTACATCTACACGGCGTTTGCGCGCGACGCGGCGCGCGGGGTAAGCCCTCGGTGGGTGCGCGAGCTTTATCGCTTCGCCGTCAAGCCGACGGTCGCTTTTTATTTCAGCGTGCCTCTGGAAGTGTCGCTCAAGCGAATACTGGGCGCGCGCGCAGGGCTGAAATACTACGAGGCGGGAATGGACCTTGAACTGAGCGACGATATAGAAGAGAGCTTCCGCATCTTTCAAGGGATGATACGCGACCGCTACGAAGAGATGATTGAAGAGTTCGGGTTGACGGTCATTGACGCGACGCGCTCGATTGAAGAGCAGCAGAACGACGTGCGCGCGATAGTCGAGCGCGAGCTTGTTGGAGTGCCGAAGCATCCCGCGCCGCATCTCGAATTTGAAGAGGATTGAGTTTGTACGAGCAGGAGAACAATCATAGATTCGAGTTCTACGGCGAAGGACTGCCCGGCGTTGATCTGTCGGAGCTGCGCGGCAGACTCATCGTCATCGAAGGCCCGGACGGAGTGGGCCGCTCGACTCAGGTTTCGATGCTCAAGCCGTGGCTTGAATCGAACGGCCACGCGGTGCTTGATACTGGGATGACGCGCTCGGCGCTCGCAGGAAAGGGAATCAAACAGGCGAAAGAAGGGATCACGCTCGGCCCCATCTCGCTCAGTCTTTTTTACGCAACCGATTTTGCAGATCGGCTTGAAAACGAAATGATACCCGCCCTGCGCGCTGGCTTCATCGTGCTGACGGACCGCTATATTTATTCATTGATGGCGCGGGCGATTGTACGGGGGCTGGACGCGGCGTGGATAAAGAGCGTGTACGGAATGGCGCTCAAGCCCGACGCTGTTTTTTACCTCCGCGCCGAATTGAAAGACCTGATACCGCGCGTGCTGAGCAGCCCTACAGGGTTCGATTACTGGGAATCAGGCATGGATATGCATCTTGGCGAAGACTTGTTTGATAGCTTCAACATCTATCAGACGAAGATGCTTTCAGTTTTCGATTCGATGATTGACGAATACGGCTTTGAAGTGATTGACGCGACGCAGCCCATTGACACGATATATCGAAGCCTGCAACGCCGCATCGGGCGCTTGCTCAGAGAGATGTATTGATAGTTGTTTCCTGTTGCTGGATTCTGGTTTCCGGTTGTTGGCGTGCGAACCGGAAACTAGAACCCGCAAACCTATTCCTCAGCCAGAATTCCGCCCAACTCTTCACCACTGATTTGATACGTCTCGTTGCAGAAATGACAGGTCAATTCTGCGCCGTTGTCTTTCTCCAACATATCGGCGACCTCGTCGCGGCCAAGCGCGGCGATGATCTGACGCGCGCGCTCGCGCGAGCACGAGCAGAAAAACGCAGGCTCTTTCTCTTCAAGCACCGTCAAATCCATATCGCCCAGCACGCGCTGAAGCATCTCTACAGGTCCAAGCCCCGCGCGCACCATCTCGGTTGACGAAGGCGCTTCGGAAATCTTTCGCTCAAGGCGCTTAATCAATTCTTCATCTGCGCTCGGCATCATCTGAACGATAAAGCCGCCCGCCGCTGAAACTCTCAATCGGTCGAGCGCAAACTCCGGCACGCTCTCTTCATTCGACCCGTTGCCGTTCGCTCGATCAACCCTCATCAAAACGCCGATGCTAACGGCGGAATTAATCTGCTCGGACTTTGCGAGATAATACGCGAGGTCTTCGGCTATTTCGCCCGAAACAATCGGCACCGAGCCGCGATACGGCTCTTTGAACAACCCGATCTCGAAACCCGCATCGCGTGTGACATAAAGCGTGCCGTTGCCGACGACCGCGCGCACGTCGAATTTGCCGCGCTCGTTCATCGCGGTTGCGTCGGCTTCAGGGTTTGAAACATAGCCGCGCACTTTGCCGTAAGGGTCAGCCTGCGCGATGATGTTGCCAATCGGCCCTTCGCAATGAAAATGCACGGTTATCTTCTCAAGGTCTTTAAGGCTGCTTCCCAGCAACAGTCCGCCCGTGAGCGTTCGGCCAAGCGCTACGGATGCGGTTGGAAAAGTTTGATGGCGGCGACAGGCTTCGCCGACAAGGTTCGTAGTCACGGCAGCCATGCAACGAAGCTGATTGTCGGCTGCCGTCGCGTGAACAAGACTATCTCTCTCTATACCCATTACCCTTATGCTCTCCATTCTATTTTTGTTGTCGAATTAATTCTTAGCTCGCGCACTTCTGAGATTGTTCAGTGAGCAATCCGACGGCGTGCGGAATGCTGCTGCGAATCGCGGTGAAGTTCTGCACCGCGCCGCGCGTGCTGCCCGGCAGGTTGATTATGAGCGTGCGCCCGCGAATTCCGCACACGGCGCGCGAGAGCGGCGCGAGCGGCGTGGCGTCAAGACTGCGCAGCCGCATCAGCTCAGCCAGTCCCGGAGCCTCTTTTTCAATCACGTCGCGCGTGGCTTCGGGCGTGTTGTCTCGCGGAGCAAATCCCGTCCCGCCCGTCGTGATTATCAAATTCACGTCGCCGCGGTCGGCGTACTCGCGCAGCCGCGCCGCAATTAACTCGCGGTCATCCGAGATGATTTCGGTGGCGGCAACGCGGCAGCCGAGTTTTTCGAGTTCGGCGACAACCGCAGGGCCTGATTTATCTTCACGCTCGCCGCTCGCCGCCCGGTCGCTTACCGTCAACACAGCGGCCACGATCTGAACTCTCATAATCTTCTCCTGATGGTCTACGCACTCTGAGCTTGATAATAGTATCGCAGGCAGCAAACGAGTTTGTAAATAAGGCGATCCACGAAGCGCGCGAAGACCACGAATAAATAGGTTGAAGCAAGTCGGTTGAAGCTTCTTTGTGTTCTTTGTGTGCTTCGTGGATTAATCTCTGAGTTTTATTATTGCCTGAGGCGTGTAGACGGAGCCTGTCGGCTTGAGGTCGCTGCGCATCACAATAACTTCGCTTGCGCGAAAGCTTTCTGGCTCAAATCCCATTGCAACCAGTTTTTCGACAACGAGCTTTGCGTTGTGCGGGCCGCGAATGCGGCCAATCGTCAGGTGGGGCGAAAATCTCTTCTGCTCGCGCTCGAATCCTCCGCGCGCAAGCCCGTCTTCTATTCTTTTGTGCAGGGCGCGGAGCGCATCAGGAATATTCGTCAGCCCGACCCACAACACTCGCGGATTCTTCGGAGCAGGGAAGCAGCCCGCGCCGCCAACTTCAATTTCAAATTCGCTCATCGAATCAATTGCGCGCTCGACGGCTCCGCGTACAGTATCGAGCTTCGACACCGCTACGTCGCCGAGAAATTTAATCGTGAGATGAATGTTTGCGGGATTGGTCCAGCTAACCTGCGCGCCCAAGCGTTTCAATTCCTGCTGAAGGCTTGCGATTCGATTCTTGATCGAGTCAGGCACTTCAATGCAGATGAACGTGCGAATCGCATCGTCGCGCCTGCGGTCCTGCCTGTTTTTGTCGCGGACTTCGCTCATCTCTCAAATGGAGCTATAGAAACTAATGAAGTGATCCTGCGTGTTGATGCTTTCCTCGCCGTCGCCACAACGAACGCGCTCGTAGCTGCCATCGGGGAGCAGCCGCCGCGCCTTCACGTTATCGCGCAGGCAAACGTCAAGCACTTCTTCTTTCAGATGCTTCTTGAGTCGCGGGTCTTCGATTGGAACGAGCAACTCGACGCGGCGGTCGAGATTTCGCAGCATCCAGTCGGCGCTGCCGATGTAAATATCTTCTTCGCCCGCGTTCTCGAAATAAAATATCCGGCTGTGTTCGAGGAATCGGCCAACTATGCTCGTCACGTTTATCGTCTCCGAGAGACCGGGCACGCCGGGCCGCAGCGTGCAGACGCCGCGCACAATCAGCTCGACGGGGACGCCCGCCTGCGACGCTTCGTAAAGCGCGCGAATAATCTTTGTATCCGTCAGACTGTTTATCTTGGCGATGATGCGCGCCGCGCGGCCAGCTTTATGATGTTTAATCTCGCGCTCGATCAATTCAATCATTCGCGCTCGCAGATTGACGGGCGCGACGAGCAAACGCCGATACTCGGTCTGCCGCGAAAATCCCGTCAAGTAATTGAATAGATCGGTCGCGTCCGCGCCGATATGCTCGTCTGCCGTAAACAATCCCAAGTCGGTGTAGATGCGCGCAGTCGTCGGGTTGTAATTGCCTGTGCCGATGTGGACGTAGCGGCGAAGGCTGCCGGCCTCGCGTCGGACTATTAACGCAAGCTTGCAATGCACCTTCAATCCGAGCAAGCCATAGACGACGTGAACGCCAGCACGCTCAAGCCTGCGCGCCCACTCGATGTTGTTTTCTTCATCGAATCGCGCTTTCAGCTCAACTAGCACGGCAACCTGCTTGCCGCGCTCGCTCGCTTCCATCAGCGCGCGAACGACTGGAGAATCGGTCCCGGTGCGATAGAGCGTCATCTTGATTGCAAGCACATCTGCGTCGTACGCGGCTGTGTTGATGAAGTCAACGACGCTCGAAAACGAGTTGTAAGGATGGTGAACGAGCACGTCCTGTCGCTTTATAACATCGAATATTGACTCGTTTGTTTTCAGCAGCGCGGGCGCCGATACTGTTAGCGGCTTATCTTTTAATTCCGGGCGGTCCAGTTTATAGAGCGCCATCAGATCTGGCACGTTAAGCGGTCCGTCAATTCGATAAACGTCCTCGGCAGTGAGGTTAAGCGAGCTTGCAAGATAGCGTTCCATCTCGCCGGGCATCGTGTTTGATACTTCGAGCCGCACGGCTGCGCCGAATTTCCGCTTGCGCAATTCCTGCTCGACCATCCGCAGCAGGTCGTTTGCCTCGTCCTCTCTTATCTCAATGTCAGCGTCGCGCGTGACGCGAAAAGCATGAAACTCGCCGACGCGCATGCCGGAAAACAGCTCGTTTATGTTCGCGGCGATCAATTCTTCAAGCAATGTGAACTCGTTTCCCGAATCGCCTACGGGCACGAGTCGCGGCACTAGAGGCGGAACCTTCACGCGGGCGAATCGCGGGCCTGTGAACCTGAGCGCCGGCAGTCTGTCGGCATCAGGCTCCGGCTCAATCATCACGCCAAGATTGAGGCTGAGATTTGAGATGTAGGGGAACGGGTGGCTCGGATCAACAGCTTGCGGCGTGAGCACAGGAAAGACGTTTTCAAGGAAGTACGCGTTGAGCGCGCGTCGCTCGCGGTCCGACAACGCGCGATATGGCGTCAGAACTATCCCCTGAGAAGCAAGCTCCGGCAGCACCTCATCTTTTAAGATGCGCGTGTGCTCGGCGATCATCGGACGCAGACGGTCATTGATTAATTTCAACTGCGCGGCGGGCGTGAGTCCATCGAGCGACAGGTCTGTCACGCCGTCTTCGATCTGCTCTTTCAAACCTGAGACGCGAATCATGAAGAACTCGTCGAGGTTCGTAGAAAATATCGAAAGGAACTTCAAACGCTCAAGCAGCGGGTGCGAGCGATCCATCGCTTCTTCCAGCACGCGGTAGTTGAAGTTCAGCCAGCTCGCTTCGCGGTTGAACATAAGCTGCCTGTGAAGAAAGAGCGTCTGCGGAAGCGCGATGTTTTGGGCATCGTTTCTTTCGCGCTCGCGCCGCTTGGTTGCGTCCGTCATTAAATCAAACTCCCATTAGATTGTGTGGCATCGCTGAGGAGCAGTCCGTTGATTAGAGCAAAGCGCCTCTCTCAAAAAAAGTATAACAGGACACGCCGCCGCTGCTCTAGGCGGGAGCCTTTACCGAAGTTGCGCGGGGAAAGCCTCCCGCTTTAGCAGCATCGCTCTCACAGGGCCGGACAGGCCCACAGGCTTTGGAGAAGTGCTTCTCTCGACGACCCAGGAATCCCCTCGCACAAGCTGCGGAGAGTGTCAAGAATAAACCTGCTCCGCCGCGTCAACGCCCGATGGGCAATTGAAGCCACCGGCTTTGAGCGCGCGATGAAGCGCATCGAGCACGAGCAGAACGTTTTCGCGTGTGCTGCCTGAACCCATCAGCCCGATTCGCCAGATTCGCCCTTTGAGCGGCCCAAGCCCGCCGCCTATCTCAATGTTCGCGTCTTCAAGCAAACGAGCGCGGACTCGCGCGTCATCAACCCCGTCGGGCACTCTGACGGCGTTCAAGCTCCAAAGACGATGCTCAGGCTCGACGTTCATCTGCAAGCCCATCGCTTCGATGCCAGCCACGAGCGCGCGATGATTCAATTCGTGCCTGCGCCAGCGCGCTTCCAATCCTTCTTCGTGAACGATGCGAAGCGCCTCGCGCAGCGCGTAGTTCATCGAGATGGGCGCGGTGTGATGATACGTTCGCTCATTGCCCCAATACTTTTCGACCATCGTGACATCGAGATACCAGCTTTGAACCTTTGATTGGCGCTTGCGGATGCGGTCAACTGCGCGCTCTGAAAAAGTTATCGGAGCAAGGCCGGGCGGAGCGCCCAGACATTTCTGCGTGCCGGAATAACAAACGTCAATCTGGTTGCGGTCAACGCTCACGGGATGGCCACCGAGCGACGTGACCGCGTCAACTAGGAGCAACGCGTCTCGGCTGCGGGCAAGCGCGGCAAGCCCGTCGAGATTTTGCAGCACGCCTGTTGAAGTCTCGGCGTGAACGATGGCAATGGCGCGAGGCTGGCATGATTTCATAGCGTCTTCGATTCTGTTTATGTCGATGGGATGGCCCCATTCGGCTCGAACGGCGATGGGTCGCCCGCCCGCGCGCTCAACTATATCGAGCATTCGCTCGCCGAACACACCGTGAACGCAGACGATGACTTCATCGCCCGGCTCGATTATGTTTATGAGCGCGGCTTCCATGCCTGCGCTGCCCGTGCCTGATATTGGAATCGTCAGGCGATTTTCGGTTTCAAAAACGTAGCGGAGCAATTCCTGAATGTCGTCCATTGCGCGCAAAAAGAGCGGATCGAGATGGCCGAGCACGGGCGCGGCCATCGCCGCTAGTATTCTATCTTCGACAGGGCTTGGGCCGGGACCGAGCAGCACGCGGCGCGGCGGGTTGAATGGTTTATATGAAGCGCGTTCTTTAGCTTGTGATGATTGATCTGTCATAAATCCTCTCAACTCTCTCACTCCCTTTTCCAAATGCATTTACAAACTGCATAACCAGCGCGATACAGATGCAACCTGATTATCATCTGTCAGGTTAGCCGCATTCTCAAGGGCGCCGTTTTCTAATTGATTCCAAATCTCGCCTGCCATCTCCTTCTCGATTGCTGCTCCGATAAAGAATGTATGCGGCTTCATGCCCGATTTTGCAAATCCCTCTTGTATTCTGTTCAATGCTGTTCGTGCTGTCTTCCAGTGCTCGTCGGTTCCAGCCGGATCAATTCCGCCTTTCAACTCGCCAAGCGCGATGTATAATTCAGGGGAAGCATAAACAGCCTTCTCAACCTCCTTTGAATCAATTTCGCTTGGGCTGCATTTGAACAGGCATAAATCCACGTTCTTTTTAATCAGAGGCACTGTGAGGTTGTAGATTAGAGTCCGGCTCTGCTTGCCTTTACGCCAACTCAATCCGCGTAAGTATAATTCGATGTCTGAATCGTCACCGGGTCATCTCCGTCCATGTTCTATTTGTCGAGTGCTGCCACTGGTAGGATTTGCCACCGACTCTTAGAGTAGAGATGATAGCACGCGTCAATTTGCGCTGGGCCATAACACCGCCGGCATTGCGCATCGAACCGCCCAGTGTGTCGCCTCGCGTCAGCAAGAATCTGAATACGAGTTCTTCGACAAAACTTTCACCAGCAGGATCAAGAAAGTTGTTGATTAGCCCTTTAATAGCTTCTGCTTTATCTTCGGGCTGCAAATGGCCAACGGCCTTGTCTGAGACGCCCGCCGCTGTCAACAAAGCCGATTGTATTTCCTGAATCCTCAATAGCCCGGCAGGAGACTTTGCCTTAGACGCTGCGGATTTGAGAGCCTTTGCTTGAGCAACAAACGGTGTCGCGCGCCGGTTCTTTTCTAAAGCTAATGCGATGAAGCCCGCGCGGATAGCTTCGTAGGTTGTCACAAGATCGTCGCTGGAAGACAGGTGCTGGAGATAAGGCTTTCGCATCGCCATTACGGTTTTCTCCAAACGTAAACACACTTTCTGAGCGGCTCGCGCCCGTGCTCTCCCATCTGCTGGCTGCTGTTGCCTTTGCCGTTGGGCAAGACCAGTATGCTCTCCACGCGAAAGCCAATCTTCTCAGCTATACTGGAAAGAATCATATCCACCGAAATGCTCGCGCCGGCATAGCGCACATTGTCATTGACCATGAACAAAGGAGCTTCCGGTTTCAATACTCGCAAGCATTCCGCGATTACACACGCCATCTCATAAAAGTAGCCTCGAACCATTCTGGGAATGCCGTCATTGTTCAATTCTCCGCGAGCTTTCTGATCGTCTAAGTATTTCAGAATCGCCTGCAATAGCTCCTGACTGTCGGCGGCAGCCACAGCCTTGTCCCATTGCGGATTAATCTTTAGCAGATTTTTGGCGCGATTTTCGACGGTGCAACTCAGCATTTGTTGCCTCAGATTAATCAACTCCTTCTCGTTTATGCCAAGCAGCGCCAACTCCAAAGCATAGGTGCGCGTGTAGTCATAGCGATTGCAATACGGAGGCGAAGTTATTATGGCGTCATAAAAATTTTCAGAGAGGCTCGGCATCACATCGAGGCACGAACCCTCGCGCAGGCTGATCTCCCCTCTGGGAATCTCGACTAGAAATAATCCCCGCTGCTCTCTTATGTTTCGCAGGTCGAAAAGAATCTCATGCAACTTGGCGGAGATAGCTTTATCGAAATCGAGTATCGGCCCCTTATCAAACTTCTTCGCTCCCTGTCGTCGCCCGGAGCGGCAGTCCCATCGCAGGTATTGGCCGTCTTTGCGAGTGTAGCTTATCTGCTCCAGAACGCAGAGCAAAGCAAAACGCAGAACAGATTGAACTCGTTGATTTTCACCTCCGCACGCCGCCATATACTTCTCGATTGATTCGCGCGTTGGTTCCGGGTAGGCGCCTTTCGTTATTCGCAACTCAGGCAATTGCTCGCTTGCCCGCCCGCGCGACCAGGGGCGTGTCGCCAGCCAGCGTTCTACCGCAGCGAAGTCATCAATTCCAAACTCCGATTCAAGCGTCATTCGTGTTTTGATAATCTGCTGGCCGATAGGCAGAAGCTCGATGCCTTCGGTATCTATGCCCATAGAGGCGGCGACAAAGAGGGCCGTACCACTCCCTGCAAATGGGTCTAAGATTTTGCCTGACGTTATTCTGTACTCGTGAAACAGGAACTCAATCAAAGAAGCGGAAAAAGCCTCTTTGTACTTGTACCAGCGATAAAAGGCTCTGGCCTTGTTTGCTTGAAAGCTGACGAGTGATCGCGTCAGATATGAGTGAACCGAGAACTTGTCCTCAAAGTGCCGGTATAGTTTTCGGTCAAGGCGTTCAATCTCTGCCATTGCCTCTTCAGGTGTTGATGATTTGATTTTCGTTCCCTTTGTTAAAACAAGCAAGGCGCTCTTACCTCGTTTACCTTTAATTATCCCGAACCAAATTCATAGCCGCGGCGATTGGCGTGGCCAACGTTATCTCCTGCGCGTTGCCTACGTTTGCAGTGATGATGGCGATGACCTCGCCTTTGCGATTGAGCACTGGCCCGCCGCTCGTGCCTTGATAGGCGCGAAGTTGCAACTGAATGAAATCCTGTCCGATGCGGCTCACAACGCCCGTCGAAAGCGACGGCGCAACCCGCTCGTCGTTCGTCAGATCGAGCAGCTCGAACCCAAGAGGATACCCTATCACGGCGACCTCGTCACCCTGATTCACTTGATTCAGATTCGCCTCAACGCCATGCACAACAGGGATGGCGTCAGGATTAATCTTCAGTATCGCAACGTCAGTGTCTCTGCTTGCCGATAGCTTTTCAATTTGAGCCTGCACCGCTGCGGCTCGGCTCTGGTGCGGGAAAATCACTTCAATCTTCGTCGTGCGGCCCGTTGCGTTTGCAGTCGCGGCGCGATATTCCCAATCTCGAACGAGATGACGATTAGTCACGACAAGCCCGCTCGATGAAATGACAAAGCCAGAGCCCGTGCGCGGCGTCATTGCAATCGCTCGCCCGTCGTTGCCTATAAGTTCGTATTCGACACGGATGAAGACGACAGCAGGGCTGTTGAGTTCCGCAATCTCAGAGAAGCTCTTCAGTTGATTTTCGTTTGATCGAAGCCGCGACGACAAAACGATTCCACCGAAAGCTCCTAAGAGCATCGCCGCCACGACCGCCGCAATCAAGGCGGCGTTTGCCCTGCGGCTCCGCGCGGAGCGTGTCACAACAGCGTTGCTGCTCGATTTGGCTGAACCGATAGAAGCATTCGAGGCAGGCAACTGCTCTTTCACTGCGGCCCGCTCTGTCGCCTCTTCGCCGCTTTCGATTGCGAATCGAACGAGCGGACCGCCCGCTCCGAACTCAATCAGGTCGTCGTTGTTCAGTTCGCTCACAATAACGCGACGGCCATTAATCATAGTGCCGTTGGTCGAGCCGAGATCGCGCAGGATGTAACCATCGCCGCGCCGTATGATTTCCGCGTGATGTGAAGAGACGCGGCGGGCTTCGTCGCCGAACCGCAGCGCGTTGTCAGTCGCGCGGCCAATTGTGATCCTGCTGCTATCGAATTTTTCCTGCCGCCCTTTGCGCGGGCCCATCAGATGCGTGAACGTAACAGGCATCGAAAAAATCTCAATCCTAATTCTCGACAATTTGCCGCAGCCTGCCCGAACGCAGGCTGCGCGCCGTGACCAAAAACATTAGCATGGAATTCGATGATTAGAGGATAGCTTTGATCAGAGTCAGAGCAGACGCGAAGGGAGGAAGCGGCGATGAGGACTGAGGATGGGTCGAGCCAGTCCTCAGCGCCGCTTCAAGGGCAGGGCCGATCAAAGCGTCAGAACGATTATGTTCGACCGCAAGGAATTGCTCAGGACGCGGACGCGGTTAGCTCCCGCGTGCAGGTTAAGCTCGCTCGGCGCGCCTGCGATCTTCAGCTTAGCGCCTCCGCCCTTGACCTTAATGCGGAGGGGCGGCGCGACAATGACTCCGTTTATCTCAAGCTGAAGCGTGCCGCTGAACGATCCCTTTATCGTCATCGAGCTTGAGCCATCGTAGCTCGCGCTTCTCATATTCGGCCCGCCCGCATCAGCCAGGCTGAAGTCGAGGGTCGAAGCGCCGCTGCGATTGGTGCGGCTGTCAGTGAGCGCGACACTTGCTTTCAGCGCGGCAGGAAATTGATTCATGCTCGTCACGGTCAGCGTAAGCGTGCGCGTTGGTGATGGGTCATTAACCAGCGTGACGGGTTGAAATTGCGTCAACACATTGTTCGATCCGTCGAGCAAAGAGACTTGTGCCTGCGCGAGGTCGCCGTCCGGGTCAGCCGCATTGACCATAAGCGTGAGCGTGTTGCCGCTCAGTCCTCCTGTAACTGAATTGATGACTGGCGGGTTGTTGCCGCCTTCGGGCGGCGGAGGCGGGCCTGTCGCATTTATCCTGTAGCCCATCGCGTCAAGCACCGCCAGATCATTCGGGGTGATCGTTGCGCGAAAGCCTCGCCCAAGAGACGGGTCCATAATGCCTATGTACTGGCCCGACAGCGAATCGTCTTTCCAGTGGCTCGCCTGTCGCCCGTCGCCTCCGCTTCCGGACGGCCCTCCGGTTGATAGCGCAAGCGACTGTGCTCCGGCGAAAAACACGTGATCGCCACCGACTGACAGCACGCGTTGCGTGTTTGTGAAACCATCCAGAGCTATGCCCGGCCTGAAGCGGAAGAAATCCCACACAGAAAGAGAAAGGCCGCTGCCGACGCGCGACGTGAATCCGAGCGCGTGGCCTATCTCGTGTGTCGCCACGGCATCAAAATCAATCTTGTCTGAATCAATGCCATTGCTCGGATCGAAGTCGAAAGCAAACGCCGAGTTGAATCCTATCGAAGGCACGGGACCGAAGCCCGGCTCAGCCGATGGATTCGCCACAGCAGGAATCTCTCCTATCATGCGCAGAGTTGCCGAAGGGACGCCCATCGTCTGTGTCGAGCCGATGTCTGTCGCCATGCTCGGGCTGGGCAGCGAATTGTAAAGCGAACTCTTTTGAGTATCGGTCGCCGCAGCAATCAAGCGGCTGCGCAGACTTACATAGCCAGACGAATTGAACAGCGTCTGGGTGCTCGTCGAGCCAAGAACGCCTTCGGGGTAAGCCTGGCCGAAGCGCGTGGGACCGAAGTCAACGTCAATAATGATTGATATGGGCGATTGGATGAGCGATTGCCACCTCGCGGCGGCTCTTAAAAAAGCTGCTTTTGCATCAGGGAAGCTGTCGAGTTGAGCCGTGCTGCGCAGCGTGATTTGCAACCCTCCGTCATCTTGCAGTCGAAAGTCGTTAATCGGGCGAAGAATCAGATTCGGGTCGCGCTCGTTGAAATACCTCGATTCTTCAACGCTCGCTTCGCGGCAGCTTGCTCCTTCGTCGCTCGCTTCAATGATAAAGTCGCTCGATTCATCCAGCGCCGTCCAGGATTGAACACCTTGAATGCTGTTTGATCCGGCCTGCGCCGCGAACCTGCCGGGCTGGGGCCAAAAACCGGCGGCAAGAATGGCCATCACTGAAATTGCAAGCAATCGTTTGAACTGGTGTGAGAGAGAATTCATGAAAGTTACCTCCGGAGCCGATTTGAAAGCGGGGCAGGGTTGTGTGAAGGAGATGTTTTCGCGCCTGCCTCCACCTTCGGCAGTTATTTGTTAATAAGAGCTTGCAGCGCAAAGCTGCTGCAACCGCAATCCCCTTGTTCGTTTAATGGCTTTTCGTTTGTCGCCTTCGAGGGCAACCAAGAACTCTGCGGGGACAACCAGCCAGCCGAGATACTAAGATAGACGGCAAACAGTGTCAATCAAAAAAATAAAATCTAGGAGAGCAAAATAACAGCCCGCGTTTCAGGATGCTGCCCGTTACAGTTTCTATTCGGTGAGATTCTTTATTCGCTCATAAATTGGGCGCTCATTCGCTTCATCGGCGTTGCATCTGAGGTGTATGAGAAACTCGCGGTTGCCCTCCGCGCCAAGAATAGGAGATTCGATCAATCCGACTGCCGCGAGTTTGACGCCACTGGCCGCCTTTACTATTTCGGCAAGCACGCGCCGGTGCTTCACTGGATCAGTCACAATGCCGCCGCGTCCGACTTCTCCTCGTCCTACTTCAAACTGCGGCTTGATGAGCGCAACCGCATCAGCCGATTCGTTGAGGCATCGGCGCACGGCAGGCAGAATTAATTTAAGCGAGATAAATGAAACGTCAATCGTCGCAAGATCAAAAAGAACGGGGAACTGTTCAGCATCGAGGTTGCGCGCATTCACGCCTTCACGAACTTCGACGCGTGGGTCTTGCCTGATGCGCCACGCCAACTGGTTATGCCCGACGTCAACGGCCCACACGCGCGCCGCGCCGTGTTGCAGCAGGCAATCCGTAAAGCCGCCGGTTGAGGCTCCGACATCGAGACAGTTTTTGCCTTCGGGATTGATGTTGAACTCTCTGAGCGCGGCTTCTAACTTCAACCCGCCGCGGCTCACATACCAGAGCGTTTCGCCCTTGATGCGAATCTCTGCGCTCGCATCAATCATCTGGCCGGGCTTGTCGACGCGCTGGTCGGCGACGAGCACCTGGCCCGCAAGTATCATGGCCTGCGCCCGCGTGCGCGACTCGGCAAGCCCACGCTCGACAAGGATTTTATCAACGCGCTCCTTCATACGATTGCGGATTGAATTTCGCGCTGCGATTCTGGGAATGAGAGCCGATTTAAGATTCAAGATTTGAAATCTCAAATCCGCATTCCGCAAGCTAATTCCGCTTCCCGCGACTGCCGCGCGATTGCGCAACGGGCTTGCCCCGCTTCGCTCGCCCCTTCGCCAGGCTGCTCTTGCGATCCGCTTTCTTTCCCTTCGTGGCTCGCGCAACCTTCCGGCTCTTTCTGCTCTTTTCATTGCGCGCCTGCTTCTTGGATTGCTTCGATGTGCTGCCCATGTTGGATTCGCCTATCGCTTGAGCGATGAGAGTTTCATCAGGCCGCTCGCCGTCAACGAAGGCGAAGACGTGAATGTGATTGCGATTCTCTCTCAAAGCCTCAACGCGCCCGTCGTCTTTCATCTTCGCAATCACGCTCATCAGATAATCCTGCTCAGCCGCGGTCATGTAGTAATAAAAAATATCGAAAGCCAACCCGGTAGCGTGCGGAGGCGAAGCGTTGCGCGTGGCGTTCGGATTCGTCTTGCTCAATCGCGCCTGGTATTGCTCAGGCCGCACGAGCGACGTTATGGGCAGCGGACGATTGAACTTCTCTTTGTATGCGTGAGCGATTTCGAGCAGCACGTCGCGAGCTTCAGGGCGAATGAAAGACAGCAATCTCACTTTGAACTGCTTGCGCGCTGCGGGGTCCGCAAGGTCGTAAGACTTGCCGCCGAAATCGCGCGCGGCATCGGAAAGCAACCTCCACTCATCTTCGAGCGTCCTGCGCCGCTCAGCATTTTTGTAAAAAGATTCGAGCAACTTTCTTCGGGCTATAACGAGCGGGATTCTTTGGCGAAGCTCTGCCAGTTGAGATTCAAGCGATTTGCGCCGCGAGCGGTCGCGCTTTGTGAGTTTGCGAATCTCGCTTTCAATGGCGGCGATACGCGATTGCGGTTCTTTGATCGAATCCGTGAGTTTGTCATATTCATCTTTGAACTCCTCATCGCTTGCAAAGAGCGGAATCTCTTCGCCCGACGCGCGATCAAAATGCGTGAACGGCTCGTCGCTCGCATTCACGCCAACGCCGTAAAGAATGTAGTCGTCGCCGAGCGGCTCCATCTCGACGAGGTTCTGATTGCGGATCAATTCAATCAACTCAGCGAAGTCATGCGGCAGTTCTATTTCCTGCTCGCGCGTTTCTGCGACCTGAACGGCGAGGAATCGGCGGCGGTCGCTGTAATGCTTCAACTCGTCAGGCGTTTGAACCTCAGCCTTGCGCCCCACAGGCTCGCCTCGATCTTCTTCGACTTTGGCAGCGGCCTCTTTCCAGGGGTCAATCTTCGCAGGCTCAATCGTAGGCGGAGGCGGCATCACTGCTTCTTTCGGGCTTCGCGATCTGCTCACCAAAATGAGAATCGCAACGAGGCACAGGGCTGCAAGCCCGACGACAACAATGATGTGCCATTTGTTGAGCTTCGCCCGCATTGCTCGCTAATTCTCCTGATAATAGAATACCCGACTTACAAACCGTCGCGCTATACTCAGCGTAAACTATCCGACCGGCCCGCATCGTCGCTGGCTACTTCACGAGTTGCGGTACCATAGGCTTTCGGCCTCGAACTAATACTGCTGTCGGCTGAGACTACTCTGGGAGGCGAGTCTAGCGGGTCAGGCGCTAAATCAGCAGGCAGCATCTTCTCATCGCCAGTCACATTCTCTACAGTCTTGGCTTAGACTTTCACTCCGAACAGAAAATCCAGGGAAGCTGAGGCAAACGCGTGCGGCCAGCTTG
>DATLXU010000089.1:0-20126 GCA_035575515.1 Blastocatellia bacterium | reverse complement strand
TTGATAAACTTCACGGCCAGCGCATCCGACCCGGACGGCTCTATCGTCTCCTACAAATGGGACTTCGGCGACGGGCAAAGCGCGTCGGGAGCTTCTGTCTCGCACACATATCAATCGGCTGGCGCTTTCACCGCTCGCGTCGCTGTTACTGATAATTCAGGCGCTACGGTTGTAGCTTCAATCTCAGTTACGGTTTCGGCTGCGGCCAACACGGTCGTTCGCGTGACTTATCCGAACGGAGGCGAGACCCTGTTGATTGCATCAACGTGCAACATCATCTGGTCGGCAAGCGGAGCGAACATCGTTCGTCAGGACATTGACTTATCGCTTGATGGCGGCTCGACATGGCAGAAGGTCGCAAGCGGGCTTGGCGGCGCAGTCAGAAGTTATAGCTGGAAGGTTCCGAAATCGCCGAGCCGCTCGGCGCGAATAAGAGTGCGCGCGTGGGACGATAGAGAAATGGTCGGCGAGGATATGAGCGATAACAGTTTTTCAATCTCGACTAAAATCAGAAGATAGCGCGAAACCCGCGCGTGCGGTAGCGAAACTCCTTATGAAGCCAGTTTTGAAACGCTCTTCAAGACTGGCTCGATTTTTTTTGCCAGAATTCATTCACCGGGCTGCCATTTAACGAAAAGCTCGCAACTTTTTTGCAAAGGAAGAAGGGTTGTGACTGTAGTACAAGCATGGGAGATAAACTCGAAGATGCGATTCTACTCGGTGAGCATGTGCATTTGCACACCGGCCTGCCGCGAGGGCGGTCCTAAATCCTGCTCTGAAGTGGGATTTCCTTAATTGCTGCATTGAAGACCTGAAACAGTATCTAATTGGACGCTCAAGATAATTTCTTTAATCGGCTGGCTTGTGTTTAGCCGGATTGAGGGGCTTTTTGCGCAAATTGATGGGGGCTAAGGGAGCATTAATTCTCACGACAGTATTATTTTTCTGCCTGCTCGCGGGCAAAGCGCGCATAGCAACAGGATTTGCCAGCGGCAACGGCGATAGCGCAGCCATTCGGCAGGCAAATTCATCCACTCTGCAAAACGCGCCTATTTCTACAACCGCGGCTCAAGATAACAAAGAGACGAAGCACGTTTCGCTTTCCGCTTCTGCGCATTTCGAACCGCTGCTGCTGCTGCTGCTCGGCTCGGCTCTGTTTTCATTAGGCACTGTTATCAACCTTGTGATTTCAAGAAAGCTGAAGGCGAAATTCGCTAAGGCAAGACAATGACTGGTGAGTTGAGGCAGCGAAAGCTGCTCACTCGCCATTGAAGAATTTTAAGGAGGCAAACGATGGCAAGCTTCAGGTCGCGTACTTTCACCGAATACCTTCAAATCATCTGGCGCAGAAAGCTGATGATTTTTTTTATCGCAGCGGGAATGTTGATTTCAACATTTCTCATTATTGATCGTCTGCCGAACGTCTATGAGTCGCGCGCGACCGTGGTCATCTCCGGCCAGCAGAACGACCGACAGACAGTCAATGCCCGCGTGGCCGCCGCGTCGGAGAAACTGATGAGCCGCGCTTTCCTTGAGCCTATAGCCCAGCGCCTCAATCCTTATGGAAACGCGAGCAGCAACCTTGACGCAGCCATCAATCAGTTGCGGCAGGACATCAAGGTCGACACTACTTATCGTTCTGATTTCCCTGAACGCCTCACGGTCTCTTATCGCCACACGAACCCGGCGATGGCGAAAGCGGTTGCGACAGACCTCGTCTCTGTCTTCGATTCGATGAATGAGGCTATGGGAAAACAGATAACCGACGAGCAAAACAGCGTCGCTTCCGAAATAGCCGATGTCGAAAACCGCCTGCGCGATATGGGCAAGCTCCGCGCTGCAATCAATGAGCGACAGCGCGCCGCTGGCCGCGCAGCGGGCGAAATCAATGCCGCTCGCGCGCAACGTATTGCCGCCGCATCTTCGATTGAAACGCTCACCGATAAACAGTTCGCGCTCAAGCAGCAGATTGAAGAACAGAAACGGCAGATCGCAGAGCAACAAAAGATTGTCAAAACTGCTCCGAGTGATGCGCACGCTTCAAGCTCTTACGGCGTGCTGCTTGTGCGCAAAGCCGAGCTTGAAGCGCAGTTGAAAGACTACGCGACGCAATACACCGACAAGAATCCAAAAGTGATTCAAACGCGCAACCAGCTTGCCGAGATAAATCGCCAGATTGCGCAACTCAACGCCGGAGGCGACCAGAACGGAGCCGCGATTAATTCAGCCGAAGCGCGCGAGCTTCGCAGCATGCAGCGCGAGCTTTCTCGCATGGAGACAGAACTGGCCATCACCGAGCGCGAGCTTGAGCGCAAGAAACAATCCGCGCCCGCGTCAACTGTCGTAGCCTCGCGCCCATCTGTTCCGTTTATAGCATCAACGAGCGGAAGCAGCGAGACGCCGCCTGAAATGCAGACCGATTATGAAACGCTGCGCAAGCGTTACGATTCGCTGCTTGACCGTCAGGAGCAATTGCAGCGAGCGCAGGTTGCGACGGCAGGACTCGATCCGGGCGTCTTTCAAATAGTTGATATGCCCGCCGAAGCGGGTGTGCCTGTCGGGCCGAACCGACTCAAGTACAGATTGTTTGCTCTCGCATTCTCTTTGGGACTCGCGCTGCTTGTGGCAATGATCATAGAGATTCCCAAGCTCTACTCGATTGTTGATGACCGCGACGTTGAGTACTACCTCGGAGTGCCGGTCATTGCTTTGATTCCTGAAACGGTCGCGCCGGTTGAAGGCCAATCGCGACGACTGCTGCTTGGCCGCACGGTCGGCTTGCTTATAGTGACCGCGCTCGTCGCCGTCGTTTTTCTGCTTTTGAAGAGATAGGCATCGTCTTACACCGCAAACTCTCACGCCGGACGTTTCGGTGTTCGGGCGAAAGGTTCAGAAGAAAATAGGAAGGAAAACCAATGGGAAAAGTTTATGAAGCTCTAAAGAAGGCTGAAAGCGAGGGCAACCCGCCAGCCTGGTCTTCGGTCGCAGTTGAACCGGTAACGGAGGACAGGAACAAAGGCGGCAACGCTTTTGATTTCGTCAACTACTCGCTCAATGCGCCCGACGCAGCAGAGATCGAAGAGCGAAGCCGCGAGCGGGCCGCTGCGCAAGCCGCGCGCAAAGAGCTTGCGCAGCCCTCGCGCGAAATTGCGATTGACCTGCAGCAGATTGCTCCGCAGTTGATTTCATTCCACGACATCAATACGAACGCGGCTGAAGAATATAACAGGCTCGCCGTCACTCTCATCACTTCGGCAAGCGAGCGTACCATCAAGCGCGTGCTCGTGGCTTCGGCGCAACACGGCGAGGGCCGCACTTCCGTTACGTTGAACCTTGCGTGCGCGCTCGCTCGCGCGCATAAACGAGTGCTCGTCGTTGACACGGACCTTCACAGCCCATCGCTGCTTCGTTTTCTAGGATTGAGCACAGAAGTCGGGCTTACGGATGCGCTGACGAATGGGCTGCCAGCAGGGTCGGCTGTCATTCGCGTCCAACCGTTCGGCTTCGATCTGCTTCCGACGCGCGAGCAGGCGAAGAACCCGGCTGAGCTTCTGTCGTCGTCTTCGTTCAGAGAGATGCTTGAGCTACTGGACACGGATTATGATTTCATCTTATTCGACTCGCCGCCGCTGCTCACGGTAGCTGATTCCAGCCTGCTCGTCCGTTACATTGATAAGACTGTCCTGGTCATTCGCTCAGGCAAGACCAGTTCGGGACAAATCGGCAGAGCCATCGCGCCGCTCACGCAGGAGAAGATTCTCGGAGTGGTGCTCAATCGCGCCGGTCGCGCCGCTTGAGCGGGAGGTTTAGCTTGACGGCTGTTGTTTTAGAGGCCGCGCATTGATGCCCGATCTCGGACATTCGCTGCGTAGCTCTACTGAGCGGAAAAGGTTTGCCGATGTTGTCGAGAAACGCTTCAAGAACTCTTTGCCTCCTGGTCTTTGAAAGTCTCCTCACCTGCTTGTGCGGGACAGCGGCGATCTATATCCGCTTCAATTCAGAAGCCAGCGACGTGCTTGTGCGAGAGCGCGGCTGGTCGAAGATTCTGTTGTTGATGCTGGTCGTGCAGGGCGCGTTTTACCTGTTCGATCTTTACGATTTCAGAGAGATACGCAAGCGCGACGTGCTTTACGTTCGCACGCTTCAGGCTATTGGCCTTGCCTCAATCGCACTGGCAGTCATCTTCTACCTGTTCCCCCAAATGCTGCTTGGGCGCGGGATATTTGCAATCAGCCTGCTGCTGATGTTGAGCGCGATGATCTGCTGGCGAGTCTTCGTGATGTGGCTGCTGGGCCACCCGCGACTCGCCGAACGTGTGCTGATACTCGGCACCGAAGCCAACGCCGTAGACATCGCGCGCGAAACGCTTGATCGGCCTGAGCAGGGCTACAAGATAGTCGGGTTCGTAGGCGATGATCCCGCCCTCGTCGGGCAGAGCCTCATCAATCCAACAGTGCTCGGATTGATCGGCAATCTTGAGGAGATAGTCAGCCGATACAATATCAACCGCATCGTCGTCGCCATCAGCGAGCGGCGCGGGCGAATGCCGCTCGGCACGCTCGTGGAAATGAAGCTGCGCGACGGCGTCGCCATAGAAGAATCGGCTTCGTTCTATGAACGATTGACCGGAAAGGTCAGCACCGAAACGCTTCGCCCTAGCTGGCTGATCTTTTCGGGGCCTTCGCGGCGCGTGCGGCTCTATCGCCAGATGCGAAGGCTGCTCGACATAGCGCTCTCGCTCACGGGGCTTGTGCTTTCGCTGCCGGTCATGGCGCTTGCGGCTGTTGCAATCAAGATTGATTCGCGGGGGCCGCTGCTCTACACGCAGCAGCGCGTCGGAGAGGGCAATCGCACCTTCACGATTATGAAGTTCCGCTCGATGCGAGTTGACGCCGAGCCGGACGGACCTGTGTGGGCTGAAAAAGATGACCCGCGCATCACAAGGGTCGGGCGAGTGATTCGCAAGCTCAGGATTGATGAGCTGCCGCAGTTCATCAACATCCTTCGGGGCGAGATGACTATCATCGGCCCGCGACCCGAACGCGTCGAGTTCGTCGAGCGGCTTGAGCGCGAGATTCCATTCTATTCGCAGCGCCACCTCGTTAAGCCGGGACTTACAGGCTGGGCGCAGATTCGTTACCCGTATGGCGCGTCTGTTCCCGACGCCATTCAAAAGCTTCAATACGATCTCTACTACATCAAGAATCAGTCGCCATTGCTCGACGCAATGATTCTGTTTGAGACGGCGAGAATAGTTCTCTTCGGAAGAGGAGCGCGATAACTGGAGGAGCCATGAAAGAACAACGATCTGTTTTGAGCATGAAAATCCTTGTGCTGATGGTAGTGTTGGCGTTTGTTGCCGCGCCTTTCACGGCTGCGGCTCAATCGCAATCGCCTTCGACGAAGAAGGCTTCACAACTGACGACTGTTGCTCAACCTGCGGCGGTAGTTCCGACCGACCCCGATGACACTTACTTCAAGGAGATTTACCGAAACTTCTACAACACGTACAAGCTCGGACCTGAAGACCAGATAGCCGTGCGCGTGCAGGGACAGCCCGACTACTCGCTCGATCAGGTCACCATCAATCCCGCGGGCCGCATCTATCATCCGCTGCTCGGCGAGATTGATGTCGCAGGCTACACCGTTCCGAAACTCACTGAAAGACTAACAACAGAACTGAGCCAGTACATCATTGACCCCAAGGTGAGCGTGTCGCTGCTTGCCGCTAACAGCGCGAAGATAGGCGTGCTAGGCGACGTGACTCATCCCGGCATTGTGCTGATGGCGAGACCGATGACTGTGCTCGACGCAATATCGGCTTCGGGCGGGGTCGCAGACACGGGCAGCAAATCTGATGTGACCGTGCTCAGGCAAGTTGGCGAGGGGCGACTTCAAACAATGAAGGTCAACGTCAAGCGCATACTCGAAGGCAAAGCCGGGCCTGAAGAGAACATCGCGCTCAAAGCCGGCGACACAATCATCGTTCATGGCAACACGAGAAAGAAAATCTCGAACATTGCCTCGATGCTCGGTTTCGGAAATTTCCTCTGGTTCATTCGAGGTCTGTGATTAGCCATGATGAATAAAGCGAATGGTCAAGCAAACGCGGTTGTCGAGTCCCAGGATCTGCATCTGTCGGCTGTAGCAGATATGCCGCCCCATGTTGGAGGACCAATGAGAAGAGAGAAAAGTGCAAGCGAGCCTACCCCGCTTGCGGTTTTTGTGCGTCGGCGGCTCGAAGAACTCAATTTGAAGCAATCGGACTTCTGCCGCCTCACCGGCTTTGATCAGGGCTTGCTATCGAAGATTCAAAACTCAGTCATTAGCAGCTTCAGCCTCGAAAGCGCGCTAAGGCTGGCCATAGGTCTGAATGTCTCTCCCAGAGTGATATTCAGCCTCACAGACCGCGCCGACATGCAGGACCTCGTCATGCGTGCTTATGCCATAGATTTTTTTCCGGAGCTTGCGGAGATGCACAGCACGAAGATTCCCGGCTCGGTCCTTGAGATTACGCGCATGGCAATGTGCGCTCATTCGATGGGCCGCAGCCTCGCGCCCGCTTACACGATACTGAATCATCTTACTCTGGTGCGACGCAAGTCGAGAGAAAAACCCCTGAAGGGCGAATCTTTACTGGAGGCAAACCGCGCATGACTTCTAAAAAGCTGCGTCGCCGTCTTCACGCGCGCCGCCGATTGCGCCTGCGCCGCCGCATTCATTCAGGCTCGGCGGTCGCGCATAAAGCGAGCGCTGAAAATTAAACCTGATCCAGAACCAAGCGAGAGTCAGCGATGAACGGAGCAAACAACAGCAACTCATCAGCAATAAGCGATCCCGTGCGCTACATGATTTTTGGAGACGCACGAGCGGCGACCACTCAGACTACAAGACTGCGCATCAAGCATGATGAGCGTGAAGAGAGCGCGCGCGATTCGCATCGTTTCGCTTTCGCGTGCCTGCTCGCTTTCACCGTTTTGCTCTACATCCGCCCGCAGGAGATGTTTTCGGATACGTTCGGAACATTTCCGCTCGTGAAGATAGTCGCAGGCGTCGCGTTAATTGCTTACTTCCTCGCGCGCGTCATCCGCAACGAGCACCTTTCAATCGCTCCGATTGAATTAAAGATGCTCGGCGTGATTTTTATGCTCGGCGCCGCGTTCACTCCGCTCGCAGCCGCGCCGCAGGACAGTTTCGATGTGCTATTCGATCTCTTCATCAAAGTCGTCGCCATCTTCGTGCTGATGATTAACATCATCAATACGCGCAAACGGCTGCGCTCGATGATGACGCTCGTCACAATCTGCGGCGCGGTGCTCGCGCTGTTCGCCATCCACAGCTACGTCACGGGCAATTTCAAGATGATCGTCAAAAGCGAAGGCTACGTCGTCGGCATGAGAATATTTGGGCCAGTCGGTGGGATTGTCGGCAACCCGAACGATCTTGCGACAACGCTCGATATGCTTCTGCCGCTTGCGGTCGTGCTCGCGATTTTGAAAAGAGGCGCGGCCCGCGCGTTCTTCTTCGCCTGCGCGGCGCTGCTTGTCGCGGGAGTCGTGGTGACATTTTCGCGCGGCGGCTTTTTAGGATTAATTGCAATGGCCGCAGTGCTGCTGTGGAAAGCCAGCCGAAGAAATCGCGCGCTGATGGCTGCGGCCTTCGTTGTGCTGCTCGGCGTCTTTGTGATGGCGATGCCGACAGGGTATGCGGGCCGAATATCTACTATTTTTCACATCGGCGAAGACCCGACAGGCTCGTCTCAGGCGCGCAGCGAGTTGCTCGAACGCGTGGCCACAGTCGCCCTGTATCACCCGCTCGTCGGTGTAGGCATGGGCAATTTTCACATCTACTCAATCCGCGAGCAGGTGTCGCACAACTCTTATCTTGAAATCGCAGCAGAGCTTGGCGTGGCGGGTCTCGCAGCTTATCTCATTCTGATATTCGCGCCGCTTCGCTCTCTCAGAAGAGTCGAGCGCGAGACCGAAAGCGAAGATAACACACTTCAGTTCCCTTCTCCGAACGAAAGGCGCAGGCGAGAGATTCATTATATGAGCATCGCGCTTCAGGCGGTGCTCGTCGCTTACATCGTTTGCAGCTTCTTCGGATCTATCGAGTATCAATGGTTTCTCTATTACCCGGTAGCTTACGCAATCGCGCTTCGCCAGATTCACGCCGCCGAGCAAGCGGATTCAGTCACAGCAACCAGTCACGCGCTGCGCAAACCGGCTCGCGCGCGCGGCGTGCTGTGGAGACGTTACCGGAGGCCGATAGCGCAAACCGCCTCCGGGAGCGCAGGCGTCTCGCCTGCTTGAACGAGGGATAAAGAAATTCCGAATCCAGGCAGGCGAGCGCAGCCGCTCGCAGATAACAACAGCCGATAACCTTCTGGATTGAACGAGCAAGTTGGGTAACGGAGATGATGCAGGCTGAAATCATATTCATATCATCGCTCGCGCTGATAGCTTATTCGTGCGTTGGATACCCGATGCTCGCCTTCGCGTTGAGCCGCTTGCGCAATCGCCCAATTCGCAAAGCCGACATCACGCCCAAAGTTTCTGTGATAATCGCGGCCCACAACGAAGAGCGCGACATCGCGGCGAAGATAGAAAAGACGCTCGCGCTTGATTATCCGAAAGAGCGACTCGAAATCATTGTCGCGAGCGATTGCTCTACGGACCGCACGGACGAAATCGTGCGCGCTTATGCGGAAAGCGGCGTGATTTTGTTTCGCCAGAACGAGCGGCTCGGAAAGACTATGGCGCAAAACGGAGCGGTGGAGATTTCGTCGGGCGAAATAATTGTCTTCACCGATGCGACTACATCTTATGAGCGGGACATGCTTCGCAAGATCGTTCGCAGCTTCGCAGACCTGCAGGTCGGCTGCGTGAGCAGCCACGTTGTTTATGTTGACCACTCAAAGTCATCTGTTGGTCAGGGCTGCCGCTCTTACTGGAGCTACGAAAAACTGATTCAACAATCTGAAAGCCGAATGGGTTCGATGATAGGCGTGACCGGATGCCTCTATGCCGTGCGTCGCAGCGCGTACACCCCGCTCGCGCGCGATATGTGCAGCGATTTCGTCATTGCGTCCGAAGTTTATTTGAAAGGCTTGAGGACGGTTTATGAGCGAGAGGCGATTTCTATCGAAGACACGAACAAGCGGAGCCGCGACGAGTTTCGAATGCGCGTGCGAATAATGGAACAGACCATGAGCGCGCTCAGCCGCTACCGCGAGACGCTCAACCTGCGCCGTCACGGGATGTTTGCCTTCCAGATGCTCTCGCACAAGGTGCTGCGCTACGCCGTGTCGGCGCTTCTTCTAATCGCGTTTGTCTCGAACATTTTTCTGATAGGCGATTCGCGAATCTATCAAGCGGCGATGGCCGGGCAGGGAGCATTTTACCTTGCGGCGCTCGCGGGCTGGCTCGTCGAGCGAACGGGCGCGCGGCTCGGAGTCTTCGCGCTGCCTTATTATTTCGCGCTCGCAAACGTGGCGATCATAGTCGCCTTTGTGAAATTCATGCGCGGCGAAGCGCACGTCGTGTGGGAGCCGCTGCGCGAAGCAAATCCATCAAGCGAAGGACTTGCTGAGGAGCGATGAGACGAATGCAACTGAGCGTTGCACAACTGAAGAGGCTCAAGGGCAAAAGCATACGCGAGATGAGCGTTCGCGGCAGGCAGGAGATTGCCCGGCTCAGCGAGCGAGCGCTTGGGCTTTCAGTTGGCGAGATGAGCGACCGCGCATTTCTTCGCCACATCAAGCGCGAGCAGCGCGGCGATACGGGCGAAACGGTTGCCGCTTCGATAATCAATCGAATGAGAGAGTCGGTAGCATCAGCAAGCGATTCGACTCAGAAGCCGCTAATCCAATCGCTCAGTCGGCGCGAAGAGATCGTCGCTTTGATGCAAAGCCGATTCGCTCGCGAGCAGCAGGCGATAATCGAGCGCGCAGACCGCGCAATCGAAGGCCGCTTTGATTTGCTTGGCTTCACCGATCTCGATTTCGGAAAGCCTCCAGATTGGCTCCTGGAGCCAGTTTCAGGGCGACGGTCTTCGCTCGATCACTGGAGCCGGATTGATTACCTCAACCCAGCAGTCGCTGGCGATAAGAAGATCACCTGGGAGTTGAATCGCCACCAGCACTTCGTAACGCTAGGTCAGGCTTACTGGCTCACACGAGATGAGCGATACGCTGAAGCATTCGTCGCGCAAGCATCGTCGTGGATGGATCAGAATCCGCCCAATCGAGGAATAAACTGGGCAAGCAGCCTTGAGCTTGCTTTCAGGTCAATCGCGTGGCTTTGGGCTTTGCACCTGTTTGCTGATTCGCGTCATCTGTCATCGAAGTTCGCATTGCGATTACTCAAGCACCTCATCGCGCACGGGCGTCACATGGAATCGTACTTGTCTTATTACTTCAGCCCGAACACTCATCTGACGGGCGAAGCTCTCGGACTTTTTTATCTCGGCTCAGTGCTCGATGAATTGCGATGCGCAGAAAGGTGGCGCAGGCTCGGACTCAAGGTGCTGCTCGATGAATTGCCGCGACAGGTTCGAAGCGACGGCGTTTATTTCGAGCAGGCGACTTACTACCACCGCTACACGGCTGACTTCTACACTCATCTGCTGATACTAGCGCGAGCAAGCGGCGTTGGGCTTCCCGCCGAAGTTGAAGAGAAGCTCGCGCAGTTGATGACTCATCTGATGTGGTTGACGCGGCCCGATGGCACATCGCCGCTCGTAGGCGATGATGATGGCGGACGGCTGATTGCGCTTGGCCCGCGCGAGGCAAACGATTTCCGAGACACGCTCGCAACCGCTGCGGCGTTGTTTGGGCGCAAAGATTGGAAATGCGCGGCTGGCAGTGCGGCTGTTGAGACGCTGTGGCTGCTTGGGCCTGATGCAATTGCGCGCTACGACGAGGTTCAATGCGAATCGCCGCGCGCAACTTCTCATGTTTTTCAAGCGAGCGGCTACGCCGTAGCGCGCGATGGCTGGTCGAAGCAGTCGAGCTATTTGCTTATGGACTCAGGCCCGCACGGCTCGCTCGCCTGCGGCCACGCGCACGCAGATGCGCTTTCGATAGAGTTCGCCGCGCTCGGCAAAGTATGGATAGTTGATCCGGGCACGTTCACCTACACGGCAGACTCGCGCCTTCGTAATCGCTTCCGACTTACGGCGGCGCACAACACTGTGACGGTTGACGGCAAATCTCAATCAACACCTGCCGGTCCTTTCTCGTGGAGTCACATCGCGCAAGCAAAGCTGGATGATTTCATTATCGGCGATGGCTTCGATTATCTCGAAGGCCACACGGACGGCTACGCGCGGCTGGTTGATTCTGTCATTCACTCTCGCGCGGTTCTGATGGCGAAGTCTGACGCGCGCGAGAAGGCGCTCGCTTCGATTCCTACATATTTGATTATTCGCGACACGCTCCAGGCAAACGGGCGGCATCAATACTCGATTCGATTTCACCTCGCGCCCAATTGCTCGGCCTTCGCGAGCGGCAATCGTGTGATAGTAACCGAACCAAGCGGCGCGCGATTGAACATCGTCGCGTTCGGAAGCTCAACGCTGCGCGCGCGGATTTGTGAAAGCTGGGTGTCGCGCGCTTACGGGCGGCGCGAGCCGTCGCTTGTCGCCGTCTTTGACGCAAACGGAGACGGGCCGCAGGAGTTCACGACGTTCGTTGTTCCGCTCGCGGCTGAGCAATCAATCCGAATTGAACAGCCGACGAGTGACAGGGGGGTTTCCAGTTATCAACTAACTGCTGGTCGAATGCGCGATGCTTTGATGATAGGCGACGGCGCGAAGCTCGCCAGTTGCGGCTTGCTCAGCGCAGAAGGCGCGTTCGCCTGGGCGAGATTCGATGGTGATGCGTTTGTGCGCGCGTTTCTCATTCGCGGCAGGAGGCTCGAAACGCTGGACGGCTTCGCGTTCCGCGCGACGGCTCGCGTGAACCATTGCGCGATTCGTCGCACAGAGGACGGCGTGGAAGGTTCAATCAACGGCGGAGACCGCTTTGATCTGTCGCTCAGCGAAGCAGCGCGCAAGGTTGTAATCAACGGCGCGAGCTTCGATGTAAGCCAGCGGGTCGCGGCCTTTGCGGGCGACGGCATTAAGTGGAATTTAATCAACGCAAGTTAGTGAGGCGATTAACCGATGTGTGGAATCTGCGGCATAGCTTATACGGCGGAATCAAACCAGCGCGTTGACGAGGGGCAACTCCGACGCATGCGCGACTCGCTCGCGCATCGCGGGCCAGACGACGCCGGTCTGTTTATTGATTCTCACATCGGTCTTGCCCATCGCCGCCTATCCATAGTTGACCTTAGCTCCGGCCATCAGCCTATGCCGAATGAAGACCAAACCGTTTGGATATCCTACAACGGCGAAGTCTATAACCACTCGGACCTGAGACCAGAACTCGAACAGCGCGGCCACACTTATCGCTCTGTCTGCGACACCGAAACTATCATTCATCTCTATGAAGAACACGGTCCTCGCGCTGTTGAGCGCCTTCGCGGCATGTTCGCTTTCGCTATCTGGGATGCCAATAAAAACAGACTCCTGCTCGCTCGTGATCGTCTGGGCATCAAGCCGCTTTATTATCTGCTCACTGCGGACGGCTCCATTCTTTTCGCTTCTGAGATTAAAGCTTTGCTCGAATTCGGCGCCTTAAAACCAGAGCTTAACTACAACGCGCTCTCGGATTATTTTGCCAACCGCTACACCTCCGGCGAAGAGACTCTGTTCAAAGATGTGAAGCGACTTCTGCCCGGTCATACTCTCGTCTGGCAGGATGGTCGAGTCGAGATTCGACCCTTCTGGCATCTGAGCTTTGCTAAATCTGAAGAACAACTCTCTGATAGAGACTACATCGAGCGATTCACAGAGCTATTTCATGAGTCTGTCAGACTGAGGTTGATGGCTGACGTGCCGCTCGGAATGTTCCTTTCAGGCGGCATTGATTCAAGCGCGATTGCTGCTGCGATGAGCCAGATGGTCTGTGAGCCAATCAAAACTTTTTCTGTCGCTTTCAATGAGAGAGAAGCTAACGAGCTTGAGTATGCTCGAATAGTAGCTCGCAGATTCAAGACCGATCATCACGAGATTGTTCTCAGCCCGCAGCAATTCTTCGACTCACTGCCCGCGCTCATTTATCAGGAAGACGAGCCTCTGGCTCATCCTTCGAGCATTCCGCTTTTCTTTGTATCACGGCTTGCTTCCAGACACGTCAAAGTTGTGCTTACAGGAGAAGGCGGCGACGAGTTGCTTGCAGGCTATGAGAAATATCGAAGGACGATCCTCAACATCGCTGCTGGTCGCGCTTATCACCGATTTATTCCTCGCGGCCTTCGCAGCGCAATCGAGCAAACTATAGGCAAAATGAATGGCTCGTCTCGCATAAGGCAAAAACTGGCGAGAAGTTTCCTCTGTCTTGAGCCTTCAATTGAAGAGATATACTTCGACAACTTCTCAGTCTTTTCTCGATCAATGCAGCAGCGATTGTTCACCGGTGAAGCGCGAGAGCAGATGAGCGATGCTGATCCGTATCGAGCAGCGATTGAATACATCAAAGAGTCAGATGCAAGCGCGCTGCTCGACGAGTTGCTTGCGGCGGACATGAAGACGTATCTGCACGAGCTATTGATGAAGCAGGATCAGATGAGCATGGCGGCAAGCATAGAGAGCCGTGTGCCGCTTTTAGATCACAAGCTTGTGGAGTATGCCGCAGCGATGCCTGAGAGGATGAAGCTGCGAGGATGGACGACGAAATACGTTCTGAGGCAAGCGATGAGAGGGGTGTTGCCGAAAGAGATACTCGAACGAAAGAAGATGGGATTTCCAGTTCCGGTAGGCGCGTGGCTGCGCGGTGAGTTCGCTCAGATAGTAGATGAATATGTGTTGAGCGAGCGAGCAGGGTCGCGAGGGATATTCAATCGAGAGTATGTGAGAGAGCTTGTAGCGCGACACCGGGCAGGGGAGCGGCACGATGAGCGGCTGTGGGCGCTGATTAATTTCGAAATCTGGCAGCGACGTTTCTTCGACGGCGAAAACAAAAGAGCGCGCGAGCCTGAATTGATACAGGCGCAAGTCAGTGGTCACGTGGCGCAACAGAGCGTCGCATTGTAGCGCGCTTGCGATCTTCCTGAAGCAGCGAACAGTGGAGATGGTTATGAAAAACGCGATGTCAATTGATCTTGAAGATTGGTTCTGCGTTCACAACATGAGCGAGATCATAAAGAAAGAAGATTGGGAGCATTGCGAGCTGAGGGTCGAGCGGAGCGCGCGGCGCATTCTCGATCTTTTGGACAAGCACGACACGCGCGCGACCTTTTTCGTGTTGGGCTGGATTGCCGGACGAGTCCCCGACCTCGTGCGCGAGATTGAAGACCGCGGCCACGAGATTGCAACGCACGGCTATCACCACCTGCTGCTCACCGAAATCACTCCGCGCGAGTTCGAGGAAGATTTCGAAAAGGCGCTTGAGATCATCAACCGCTGCGGCGTCAGGCAAAACGTATTGGGCTTCAGAGCGCCGTCATTCACCGTCGTCGACAGGACGCGGGACTGGGCTTTGCCGACGCTTGAAAAGTATGGCCTGAGCTATGATTCGTCGGTCTTCCCCATAGGCTTTCATCCCGATTACGGAGTTGCCGACGCGCCGCTCACACCGTTCAAAATCACCGACAGGCTCTACGAATTTCCGATGAGCTGCCTTGAAGTTTGCGGCAAGCGATTGCCTTTCAGCGGCGGCGGATACTTTCGGCTGTTTCCGTATGCTTACACGAAGCTCTGTGTAAAGCGGTGCAACGAGCGCGGGCGACCCGCTATCTTCTACCTGCATCCGTGGGAGATTGATTACGAGCAGCCGCGGGTGAACCTGCCGCGAGTCAAAAAGTTTCGTCACTATCACAATCTTGACAAGACCGAGAAGCGATTGGATGCGCTTCTCGGCGATTTTCAGTTCACTACGATTAAGGAGGTGCTAGGGCTTTGAACAGCGAGATCATTTCACAACGGAACTACTGGAACCGCGAGGCCGATGCGTTTCAACGCATCTACACGCATCAGAAATCCACGCTGGCGAATTTCTTAGATAGAGTTTTTCGCAAGGACATGTACGAGCGTTACGTCTTCACGATTGAAAACTGCGCTCCGTACAATGGCCGCCGATTCCTCGATGTCGGCTGCGGCAACGGGCTTTACAGTTTGAGGCTGGCGCGCGAAGGAGCGATGAATGTTACAGGGCTGGACATCGCAGAAAACATGATCAACCTCTGCAGCCAGTCGGCGAGAAAAGAGAACCTCGAAGACCGCTGCCGCTTCGTTCATACGGACCTGCTCCAGTTCACGCCAGACGATAAATTCGACGTGGCGATAGGCATAGGGCTTTTCGATTACATCAGCGACCCGCTGCCCGTGCTGAAGAAGATGCGCGAGGTCACGACCGACAAGGTCATCGCCTCGTTTCCGCGCTTCTGGACCTGGCGCGCGCCCGTGCGCAAGGCGAGGCTCACGCTGCGCGGCTGCGATGTCTTCTTCTACACGCGGCAAAAGATCAATCGCCTGATGCGCGAGGCGGGATTTCCGCATCACGAGATAACGCGAGTCGGCAAGCTGCATTGCGTAGTCGGTTATTCGAATGGGAAAGCCGGATGATAAGCCGATAAGCATTGCAAGCACGAACAAGCGGGAACAGAGATGGGGATCATCGGAGGGACATTAGGGTACAGGTTGCTGAAAGCAATCTGCGCGGATGGCGAGACGGGCTATATGGACGGCAGCGCCTACAACGGGCGCAGCAAGGTCGAAGCTCTGTTCGGCCCGCAAATCTGGAGCGAGCTTGAAGGGAAAGTCGTGATTGATTTCGGCTGCGGCGCGGGCGCGGACGCGGTCGAGATAGCCGCGCGCGGGGCCGCGCGAGTCATCGGGCTTGAGTTGAGAGAAAACCTTCTGCGCCAGGCGCGGCTGCGAGCGGAAGCAGCGGGCCTGTCTGATCGCTGCGCGTTTGCGCGCGAGACAGATGAGCGGGCCGACGTGGTCTTATCAATGGATTCGTTCGAGCACTTCGACGATCCGGCTGCGATTCTGAAAGCGATGCGACGGCTCTTGAAAGACGACGGAGTTGCCATCATCGAATTCGGGCCAACGTGGTATCACCCTCTGGGCGGCCACATGTTTTCGGTCTTCCCGTGGGCGCACCTGATCTTCACCGAGCGATGCCTGATTCGATGGCGCTCGGATTTAAAATCTGACGGCGCGACCCGGTTTTCAGAGATCGAAGGCGGACTGAATCAGATGACGATTCGCCGGTTCAAGAAGCTTGTTCGTGAAAGCGAGTTCGAGTTCAAGAGCTTCGAGCCTGTCCCCATCCGCCGCTTGAGATGGCTTGCGAATCCTTTGACGCGCGAGCTGTTCACGGCGATTGTCCGGTGCAGGCTTGCGCCTCGCGCGATGTATTGAAGGTGGAAACCGGATGCGAATACTCTGGCTTAAAACCGAATTGCTCCACCCTGTTGATAAGGGCGGGCGCATTCGCACTTATCAAATGTTGAAGCGCCTCAAGCGCGATCACGAAATAACGTACCTCACGCTCGTAAGCTCAAACGACGCGATGGAAGCGTTCGAGCGCGCAAGCGAATACTGTCATCGCCTCGTGAGCGTCCCGGAGGGGCGGGCGGAAAAATTCACCGCGCGCTTTTACCTCGACCTGCTGAGAAACGTCGCGTCGCCCCTGCCGTATGCGATTGAAAGGTATCGCTCAGCGCGGATGCGCGAGGCTATCGCGAGCGAGATGAGCGAACGCAATGCGGATGTTGTCGTCTGCGACTTTCTCGCGCCGAGCGTCAACTTTCCCGATGGCGAGCGCATCGCGTCGGTGCTGTTTCAACACAACGTCGAATCAACCATCTGGCAGCGGCACTACGAAACGCAGGCGAACATAATCAAGCGGGCGTTTTTCCGTTCGCAGTGGCAGAAGATGCTTGCTTACGAGCGCGCGGCTTGCAGCCGGTTCGATGCTGTCATTGCCGTCTCTGAGATTGACCGCGAGCGGATGCGTGACGAGTTCGGACTGAAGGAAGTCTATGACGTGCCAACGGGCGTAGACACGGAATTCTTTCAGCCTATGGCGAGCGAGCCTAATCCGCGAGAGCTTGTCTTCACAGGCTCGATGGATTGGATGCCAAATGAAGATGCGATTCTCTATTTCGCCGATAAGATTCTGCCAATCATCACCCGCGCGATTCCTGAAGCGATGCTCACCGTTGTGGGCCGCAATCCCGCTGCTTCGCTCATCGAGCTTGCGAAGTCGAATCCGCAGATAAAGCTAACGGGGCGCGTCGAAGACATTCGCCCGTTTGTTGATCGCGCGGCGGCTTACGTTGTGCCGCTTCGCGTAGGCGGCGGAACGCGGCTCAAGATTTATGAAGCGATGGCTATGCGCAAGCCCGTCATTTCGACAAGCGTCGGCGCGGAAGGGCTGCCCGTGCGCGACGGCGAAGAATTATTGATAGCAGACGAGCCTGACGAGTTTGCCCGCGCAGTGATTCGCGTTTTGAGTGATGCGCATCTGGCGAAGCGATTGGGCGAGCAGGCTCGCGCGGCGGTCTGCGAGCGATTTGGATGGGAGCGCGCGGCTTCGGCGTTTGCTGAGGTGTGCGAGACGGTCGCAGCGCGTCGAGCGCGCCGCCACGCTGCGTGATGGAGATTGATATGAGACTGAGCATATTTGGACTCGGATATGTCGGCTGCGTATCGGCGGCCTGCTTCGCGCGCGACGGCCACGAAGTCATCGGCGTGGATGTGAATCCATTAAAGGTTGACATCATCAACAGCGGGCGCAGCCCCGTAGTAGAGCCGGGCGTTGACGAGCTTATCGGTGATGCAGTCAAACAAAAGAGATTGCGCGCGACTGCGGACGCAAGCGACGCGGTTTTGAATTCCGATCTATCGCTCGTGTGCGTCGGCACGCCGGGCAATCACAACGGCAGCCTGAACCTTACCCACGTCAAGCGCGCGTGCCAGCAGATTGCCGAAGCGCTTGCGGCAAAGAGTCGTTATCACATCGTTGTGATCCGCTCGACGATGCTGCCGGGAACTATCGAAGAGACGCTGCTGCCAACGCTCGAAATATATTCAGGCAAGCGGGCCGGGCGCGATTTCGGCGTTGCGGTCAATCCTGAGTTCTTGCGCGAAGGCTCTTCGATTCACGACTTCGACAATCCGCCTTTCACGATCATCGGCGCTGACGATGAAGACGCTGCAGGACCCGTTAGCCGTCTTTATGCAAATAGCAGCGCGCCCATCATAAGACTCGGCGTTAAAGAAGCCGAGATGGTCAAGTACGCGTCGAACTGCTTCCACGCGCTCAAGGTCACGTTTGCAAACGAGATCGGAAATATCTGCAAAGCGATGGGGGTGGACAGCCACGCCGTGATGGATGCCTTCTGCAAAGACACGAAGCTGAACCTGTCGCCATATTATTTGAAGCCGGGATTCGCGTTCGGCGGCTCGTGCCTGCCTAAAGATTTGCGCGCCATTACTTATAAAGCCAGAGAGCTTGATGTCGAAACGCCGCTCTTGAATTCAATAATGCTGAGCAATCGCCAGCAGGTCGAGCGCGCCGTTGATATGGTGCTTCAAACGGGGAGAAAAAACATCGGCGTGCTTGGCCTCAGCTTCAAGTCGGGCACGGACGATTTGCGCGAAAGCCCTATGGTCACGCTGATTGAGACATTAATCGGCAAAGGGTTGAAGCTTTCGATTTACGACCGCGACGTAGAGCTTGCGCGACTCTTTGGCGCTAACAAAGAGTATATCGAGCGCGAGATTCCTCACATCTCATCACTGATGCGCTCGGACCTGAATGAAGTAATTGACTCGTCTGAGGTCATCATCATTGGGAAAAAAGAAGACGGGTTTCGTGCGCTTGCGGACAAGCTGAACAACGGGCGAGTGATTATTGATCTTGTGCGGCTGCTCGAAGTCGCAGACAACCGCAAGACTTATCAGGGGATGTGCTGGTGATGAACAAAGCTTTATCGAATATGTTCAAGAGTTTGATTTCAATCTTTTTATCTGCGTCGCTAGTTTCGTGCGCCGCCGCGAGCACGAATCAAGCAAGCAATGATGAATCAAACTCCACAGGCGCAACTCGAATGACTGAAGCGTCCGAGCGCGCGAACGACGAGCCTGCGCCGCCCGCTGTGTTTCTCGATACGACATACGCGCATCCGGCGGGGCGAACAATAAACGTGAGCGGCGCGGATTCGGCCCGCGCATTTCAGGCGGCTCTTGATGCGGCTCGGCCCGGCGATGTGATTGCGATAGAACCGGGCGCGACAGTGACGGGCAATTTCACTCTGCCTAAAAAGCAGGGCGCGGGCTGGATCGTAATTCGCACGGCAGCATCTGACGACAAGCTGCCGCAGGGCGCGCGCGTCAGTCTGGCTCAGGCTTCGCTGATGCCGAAGCTCGTCACGCCGAACGCCGACCCGGTCATCAGAACGGCGCCCGGCGCTCATCATTATCGCTTCGTCGGCGTTGAGTTCACGGTCGCGCCGGGATGGGCGACCAACTACGGGTTGATCTCGTTCGGTGAAAGCAGCGAGCAGAAATCGCTCGACTCAACGCCGCACGACCTCATCATTGACCGCTGCTACATTCACGGGAACGCCAGCGTGAATTTGCGGCGCGGCGTCGCAATCAACTGCGCGCGGGCGGCGATCATTGATTCATACATCTCCGAGATTCACGAAGCGGGCGCAGACTCTCAAGCCATCTGTGGATGGAACGGACCCGGCCCGTTCAAGATTGTCAATAACTATTTGGAAGCTGCGGGCGAGAATTTCATGATGGGCGGGGCTGATCCTGCGATTGCGAACCTCGTTCCTTCTGATATCGAGTTTCGCCGCAACCATTGCTTCAAGCCTCTCGCGTGGATGGCCGCTCATCCGTCTTACGCGGGCAAGCACTGGTCAGTGAAGAACCTGTTTGAATTGAAGAACGCTCGCCGCGTGCTCATTGACGCCAACCTCTTTGAGAACAACTGGGTTGACGGCCAGAGCGGATTCGCCATCCTATTTACTGTTCGCAATCAGGATGGAACAGCCCCG
>DATLXU010000088.1:0-19991 GCA_035575515.1 Blastocatellia bacterium | reverse complement strand
CGTTCAAACTTTTACGTTGAGGACTTCCCTCAACCTTCCGCCTGGCTTGAGTTTCAAAGAGCCGCGCGTCGGCCTCGCCCGTAGCATTTGAAGCTTCCAGGCCAATCGGGGAACCCACTTGTGGGTCGCGTATTGGGCTTCATAGTATAATACAAATTGCCGATGGCGGAGTCAGCAATTTGCTTGCGCCCATTGAGGGCGCGGCGGCTATGCGAAATTCATCCTCGCAGCTTGTGCAGGAGGCTTTCTTTCGCAACTTCGGTAAACGCCAGCTCGATCATGCCTGCAACACACTCGTAGCGCGGCGGAGCTATTTGCGAACTGTTTGCCGATGCATTCAGGCGGTTAGCTTCTTTATCTGATTTCATTTTTACATCCTCTGCAGGTCACAACGTGCAAGGGGCCAGCTTGCGCTCTCAGGCGTTAAGGGTTCCGGCTCGTTTTGCAGCGAGCATTTTAAAACCGCAGAGAAATAATCAAATCTTCGTCGTCAGGCCGAGAAACACGCCGCCGCAAACTTGCGGGCGTTCGTTCGGAGCAAACAACGGAAAGTCGTCGAATGGGTCTCCTGTGGCTCTCGGATCGCCCGCCGCAACTACGTCCCTTAAATCGAACTTGATGCCCTTTGCGTCTTTGAGCACGTCGTAGTAGACCGAAAAATCGCTTGAGCCGACCGGCGCGGCTTGAATCTCGCAATCATTCTTGAACTCGATCTCGTATCGAATGCCGTCGACTTTGGGCAACTTCAATTGCGATTCGGGCACATCCTTGTTGCCCAGTATGACGCCGCTGTTGCCCCCGTCCTTGCAGAAGACATCAAGGCCTATGACATCAGCCGCTTTGCCCAGAAAGACAGGAGCTGATGGAGTCGGGTGGATTTGTTCACGCGCGAGCTTCTCGTCCGGCAAGCGGAAGGCATAAAGAACGCCGTCGGTGATGACAGTCTTCGGCGTGAGCTTTGCTGCTACAGGGCTTGAGGGCGCGGCTGCCTTTGCAAGCGGCGAGTCATGAAACTCAGAGCCTTCGATGTCAAGCACCCACCGGAAATCTTCCGCCTCGCCCCTGCTCTTTCTCCGGTCAAACTTACCATTCTTGTAGAATCTGATTCCCTTACGGCCAGGATTCACGACCTCGATTGAAAGCTCATTGTCGAAACTGAGTGCGTGCTGTATCGGCAGCTTTACTCCGTTCGGCAAAACGACTCGAATGGTGAGTTTGAGATCATGGTTTTGACATGAAAGAAAAGCCGCTTCGCACTGATGATTATCATTGATGCAGAAGATCGTCAGCCCTTCAAAGGATATGGTCGCCGTTGCTTTCGAGTGGTCAAGTTCCATGATGCTTTCTCCTTCTCAAATTCAAAACCCGGCGTATCCGCCTATAGCCATAAAAGAAGCTCAGTAATAAGGATGCTGGTAGCGAGGGGCCGAACCGTTTGCCATATCCAACTGCGCCCGCCTGAGCGCCTCAACGGTTGAAAGTCTGCCGCGCGTGCGATACCGATGAAAATTAATCATCAACTCCGTAGATGAATCCGAATCAATTGCCCACAGGCTCGCCACAATCAGCGGAACGCCAGCGGCAATGAACGCGCGCGACATGCCTATCATCCCTTCGCCTTTGTAATACTTTTCGATGCCGGTTTGGCAGGCCGAAAGCACAACCAGCCGCGCGCGTCGAAGATTCAGGCTGTAACTCTCATAAGCCTGCAGGACTCCGTCGAACGCGTCTTTGTCGGACGGTTTTGTCGGCTCCTTTGCGAGGATCAGCTTTGAAAGCATAGGGGACCGCTCGTCGACGATATAATGCGAAGCGAGGTGAATAATGCTACTTTTCTCCATCTCGCTTTTAATGGAGCTTTCTCTGGCCTGCTGGCCGACAAGCGGCAGAGCCGAAGCGTAACAGGCAGCTACCACTTCAGCTTCTTTGGCTGACGAAGGCAACTCTGGCAAAGGAAACTGATCGGCGTCGAAATGTGGATTCCCGACAGTTAGTGTCCTCTCGGTTTTTTCAGCCTCTTTTCTGAGCGCGGCGTCCGTGCAGACCAGAAAGATATTCGAGCTAGGGTTGAGCACAGTCAGATAATCGCTCACAAGATACCGGCCCGTATTCGGGGAGGCGAGCGCGACGAACGGAAGATAATTGAGAACCTTGTCCGGTATGATGCAAATCAGTTTCTTGCTGTCGAGCATCCCTTCGACAGGACTTATCAGAATGGTGTAAAGCTCAGTTGCTGCGCGCAACATCTCTTCACGACTGTCGTCGACAGGTCGAGAAAACAGCGTCAAAAAGCGAAGGACCTTCTCGCTCAATTCATCGAATGAGATATTTTGCTGCGCGACAGAAAAATTTGTTCGCGTGATGACCCACATGAGCAGCTTATCGCTGAGAGCCGCGTATTCCAGAATCTGCGCTTCGGCTGGCAGTCTTTCCTGTATCTGAGCGAGATTCAACGGCTTCGAATCAAACTGAAGAAGCAGGTCGGGTCTGTTGTTGCGCTGAACGAGTTGAGCGTTTCCGCCGGTTAAATCCAAAAGCGAGCGGGCGCGATTTGTTTCTGAGTACTCCAGCGCCTTTTGTGGATTGTTCATTCTCGAATACTCGAAATCCACCGCTACATCGTAAATGTTCTGCTGGTCGTCGGAAAAACTATTCCTGTTGCTCTCTTCTTCTATCTTTGACCGGTTCTGCTGGAACAGGTTTAGGGTCGTTTCAATCTCAGCCTCAGCGAGCGCGTCACTTTTCAGGCCGATGTAGCAAATGGATTTCCCCTTGTGCGCTTCGTAAAGATCGGCTTCGGATTTCAGTTCGTTGTTAAGCCTGATGGCGTTGTCGTAATAGGTGATGGCTGTGTTGAAATCTTCGGCTTCTTTATAGAGGTGGCCCAGTTGCAATGAGGAGTAAGCCATCTTGTCCAGTCCGGCGCTGTCGCTCGGTAACGATTGCGCTATCTCGAAACCGATCTGGGCATACTTGATGGCCTCGCCGTAGTTTTGAAGCTTTCCATACACGACTCCGAGGTGAACGTAAGAGACATACGTCAACGACGGGTCTTTGTTCGCCAGGGCCATTTCGAGAGCCTCTTTAGCATAATCAGCCGCCGCCGCATAGAAGTTCATCAGCGTAAAGACCCGCGCCGTCGTGTCGTAGTTGCGCCACATCTGTCTTGAGCCTGACCACGAAAGAATCGCTGAGGCTAAAGCCTTGTGGATGAATGCGAGCGACTGATGGTAATCGCCCATGCTCTTGTATTCACTCGCCAACTGCGCGAGGTACTTCTGTGTGCCGTAGCTGTCCTGAATACTCTTTGATATTTCGAACGCACGCTCTGTGAGTTTGACGGCTTTGGAGTATTGCTTGAAAACGGCTTCAGCATTGGCCGACGAACTGAGGGCGAGCGCGAGCAGCCATTGATGGCCACGCGCTCAAGCAGGCGCAGGCTCTGTTGCGCCTGCGCCAATTCCAGATAGCAAAGCCCATCCAATACTCGGCGTAGCTCGTCTCAGGGCCATCACCCGCTTGGCGGAAGAAGTTTCTCGCCCGGCTGTATGAGTCTGCGGCTTCTTTGAATCTGGACTGCACATAATTCTTGTGGCCCTCGCTCATTAACCTTTGCGCTTCGACGAGCGCGCGTCGCTGCGCGGGTGACGTCAAACCATAGAAATGGGCCGGGTCGGAAAAATAGCGGTCGCCTGCTCTTTCAGTTTCCAACTTCGCCGCATACGATAAAGCCTGCAGCCCGCCATCACTTTCGCTCGCGTTTTTAAGAGACAGATCGAGATAGCGATTCAACAATTGCTCAAATATCAGCTTTCCCGATACGGCTTCTTTATTCTTGCTGATGACGCTCCACGCGCGCTCGTCGTCTCCGTTCTTGTATGCGCTCAGAAAAAGGTCAAGCACATCTTCTTTGCTTTGCAGTCGGTTCTGCTTCTGCTCTTCGAGTTGCTTGAGATTTCGCCTGGCTTCATTTGCCCAATTAGAGTCCGGGTCTTTTTCGATGTAAGCTCGCCAGTCCTGTTCCTCCAGCGTGGGAAGCATCATCTCTTTATGCGCGAGAGCACGATTAAAGAGCGCCTCAAGCAGCGAGCCGTCCAGTTCAAGAGCTTTGTTCAAATGCTCAAAACTTCTTGCGAACTGTTCGAGGCTCTTTCCCGATTCATCGCTTGAGCGACTGGCTTTGCCCGTCTCAAGCAGCGCGGCCCCGTAGTCGCTATGAAGCTGCGCGTTGTCGGGCGCGCCTTTCAACGCTTTCTCGAACTGAACAATCGCTTTGTCGAATTTTCGCTCCGCGAGATATAACTTGCCGAGCGCGTGGAATGCAACTGGATTCGGATTGGCGTCAACAGCATCGAGTAGGATTCTTTCCACGCAGTCGCGGGCCGTGTAATCAATATTATCCTGCTCGTTGCCGCGAGTGACTGCCACGGGCGCGTAATCAAACCCGCTGATTCGCGCTTCGAGCGGTCGCCCGTTTCCGTAAGCCTTACGGAGCGCCGCAAGCCCTTTCTCTACATCGCCCTCTTTGCGAGCGCCTGAGTTGTAAAGAAATATTCGCCAGATTCCAAGCCCGACCGCAACAATGATTATCAAAACAGTCGCTAGTTTTAAGCGCGAAGGCGTGAAAGCCCGCTTCAACCATCCTCGCAAAGCGGAGCCGCGCGACGGCTGCGGCTCGACGGCTACGGCCCGCTTTGCAGTGTAACTCCTCAACGTGATTGCAAACTTCAGCTTGCGACGGCGCTCAAGCGTAGTCAAAAAGTTCGCCTCGAACTGCTCGCGCTCCTGCTCCGACAACTGCTCGAGCGCGTAGTCATCTATCAACTCGTCCTCTATGACCTCGAGCAGTTCAAAATATTCGTCGTCGGTCACGAGCCGCTGTTCAATGCGCGTTTGCTCCGTGTCATGGAGGTCGCCGAGGAGATACTTTCTTATCTCTTTTTCATCATAAATAGTTGGTTTCATTTTGCTTCTTCTTTATGTGGCTGAATAATCCCCTCATTTGATATGAACAATTCGTCAATCCGTTTCATCTTGTTTTCGTCAATTCCAGACACTTCTCCATGCACCGTTGCAGGTTCTCGCGTATGCGGTGCATTCGTATGCGCAGCGCATTGAGGCGAATGCCGAGCCGTTCGGCCAGTTGTTTGCGGTGGCCAATCTTAGCCTTTTTCTCAAGTCCGTAATACTCCAAGACAAGTTCGCGGTTTTTCGGCGTCAGTTGCTCAAGGCAGCGTTCGAGACATTGATAATCTTCTTCGCGCGGCGGGTCAGGCAATGGGAGCGGCTCGATGGGCCGCTTCTTTACGTACTCTCGAAGGACGTTGCGCGCGACGCCGTAAAAATATGGTATAGGGTCGCCGACATAACCGCCATCCATCTCCCACGTTTTGCGGATGACGCGGTTGATCGTCTCGTCGGTAAGGCCTTCCGGTTCGGCGCAGCCGCGACAGGTGAATATTTTATGAGCCCGCGCCGAATCTCTTCATACTTTTCGCCCACCTGAGAGCGGTCCGGATCGAGCCATTGCAAAAACTGATTGAACGATTCCTGAGTCAGCATCTCCTTCATAAGATCGAACATGCGATGTTGAGGTTGTTTTTTAGATAAATATCAGTTAATGAGTCTTCTCAATCGCCTGAGGTAGCAACTTCTGCCACATCCTACCTCTAACTATTTTTCTATGCAATGCGCAAAAGGTCGTGAAGGGATTTCAAATTCACGAATTTCAACCAGCAATCGTTTGTGGTGAATTGGGCGGTATGGAACGCGAGTGGCAATATCTAACAGGTGGAGGTATTTAGCAATGGTCGGGAAATTGAATGAGGACATAATCGGCAAACTGGCGGCCCAATTCGATACATACCCGGAAGTGCTGCGGATGGCGACTGACGGCTACGTGGCTACGGATGAGTCGCCTGAGTTTTACGTGGGATATATCACAGCCGTCATGACTATCGGCAGCCTGCTGAGCGAACAGCGTGTGCCGATCAATTACGATGTGCTCGTCATACTCGCAAGCAAAGCGGCTCAGTTGCGGCAGGGCCTTTTGACGGAGGAAAAAGACTCTGCCTGGATTGATAAGCTCAACAAGTGGCTTGATGACAATTACAGGCTGGAGATGGCACAATCGAGCCGTCATTGATTGCCTGTGATTGAAGCTCGGCTAAAATGATTGCTGCTTGTAGAGTAAAGGACAGACCGATGGATGGCGCGATGAGCGGAAATGAGCGAAACGGTTGGCAAAAGTATCTTATTGACGACAGCCGGTCAATAAGAAAGCTGCTTTCCGAAACTCGGCGCATCGCCGTGCTTGGCATTAAGCCGGAACAACAGGCCTCGCAACCAGCTTTTTATGTTCCACAGTATATGGCCGCAGCCGGATACGAAATCATACCGGTGCCGGTTTATTTCCCCGACCTTCAAGCTGTACTTGGGCAGACGGTTTATCGCAGAGTCTCAGACATTCCCGGCGAAGTCGACCTTGTAAACGTCTTTCGCCGCCCGCACGACATCAATCAGCACATCGAAGATATAATTGCAAAGCGACCGAAAGCGGTCTGGTTTCAATCCGGCATTCGCAACGATGACGCAGCAGAGATTTTTGCGCGCGCAGGCATCCTCGTTGTGCAGGACCGCTGCCTTATGATTGAGCATCGCCGCCTCAACTTCGCGCGATAATCAAACCGCAACTACAGTCTCTTCATTCTCGACAACCGGCGATGATTGGCTTGTTTCGTCGAGGCCACCAAAGCGGCGGCTCCGTTTTTGATATTCAATCAACGCTTTGAAAAATTCCCGTTCGTCGAATTCGGGCCATAGCGCATCGGTCACATAAATTTCAGAGTAAGCAATCTGCCAGAGCAAAAAATTCGACACGCGGCGCTCGCCGCTCGTGCGAATCAAGAGGTCAGGGTCGGGCAGCGCGCGAGTGTAGAGATGATTTTCAATCACGCGCTCATCAATAGAGTCAGCGCGCAGTCGCCCTTCAACTACTTCGGCGAGAATGTTGCGAACCGCATCCGCAATCTCGGCGCGTCCGCCGTAGTTGATTGCGATGTTCAGTTGCATTCCTGTGTTTTGATAAGTCGCAAGCTCAGCGCGGCGAATCTGCTCAAGCACAGAGATGTGCAGCCTATCGCTGCGGCCAATCATCCTGAAGCGAATGTTGTTCTCTTTGAGCGAGCGCAATTCTTTGCGCAGGTACTCCATCAACAAATCCATCAGCGCGCGGACTTCGAGCCGTGGTCGCTTCCAGTTCTCCGTCGAGAAGGCGTAAAGCGTGAGGCAGCGAATGCCCAATCTCGCGGCAGTTTCTACGGTTCTTCGCACAGCCACAGCGCCCGCTCGATGGCCTGCGATGCGCGGGCGATTTCGTTTCGCCGCCCATCGGCCATTGCCGTCCATTATGATCGCAACGTGCGCGGGCAGCCGCGAAAGGTCTATTTCATTAAGTAGAGACACTTCATCCTGGCCAGACAAGCTTGCTTCATTCTTGTTGAGCAATCTCTCTTCTTCGATTGTTTGAAAAGTTTTCAAGCCCGACGTCTGATTGATTGCATCATCGAAATGGCGCGCAGCCACATCAGCGAGCCAGCGGCGAAGCTCAGTTGCGTCACTCGGTCGCCCGTTGAGCCTGCCCGTAAGCGCGCTGCTGAGTCGCGAATCGAGCCTTCGGGCTTCGGCCACTATCATTGCTTGTATCGAGTCGTTCATCATCTGTCTCCTATTTGTTCGCCCTTCTCTGCGCGGTCATATTCAAGCTGACAATGGGAGGCTCGATGAAAGGCTATCTCAAAGCTGAACAAAAAAAATGAGCTAACGGTGAGAAATATGTGAGAAAAGCACGCTTGCGTTGAATGGCGTTTGCGATTCTGAATAAATGAGAAAGCCGCAGCCTGACAATCAAGCTGCGGCTTGAAAATCTTAAGCGAGCGCCTGAAACGAACCCGCGCTCAACTCTTGATGTTGAATCAGCCAACTTTCACTTCAATCTGTTTCGGCTTGGCTTCTTCTTTCTTTGGAATGCTCAGCCTCAACACGCCGTCTTTGAACTGCGCGTTGATTGCTTCGGTGTTCACATTCGACGGCAGAGTGAACGAGCGATAGAACTGGCCGTATGCCCGCTCAACGCGATGATAGCCGTCTCGCTTCTCTTCGTTTTCAAGGCGGCGCTCGCCCGTGATCGAAAGCGTATTGTCGTCGAGATTAACTTTCACGTCTTCGCGGCTCACTTCGGGCAGCTCAACCTTGATTAGAAACGCATTTTCGTCTTCGTAAACATCAACCGCAGGCGTCCACGCGCTCAAGGCCGCCTCCTCGCGCAAGGTTTTGCCGAAGCTCTCATCGAAAAGCTGGTTGATGCCGCGCTGAAGGTCAAATAACTCGCGGAAAGGATCAACGCTCATCAGACTTCGATAGCGTCTGCTCGGAGCCATCTGGGTTCCAGTCCTGGCCATGACTCGTACCTCCTTAATCTGATTTGAAGCTGGGTCGAAAGCTCGCAATACTTACGAGTTTTCGACTACTATTTTCGTATTGCAGTTTTATAATAAAATCTGAGTATTTTGTTGTCAAGAAAAAAAATAAAGCGAAGAGCTTTGCTGCTAAACTGTTGTAAAATGAAGGCTGAAGTTATGCAGCCAGGTGATTAGCTTTTGATGAGAGAGCCAATTAAAGAGGTGATGTTATCCATCCCGCAGCAATCGCAGTAATCGGAAAGTCCTGAGATGACCTTCATCGTGACGGTTGGATCGTAGTAGTTGGCTGTGCCTATCTGAATGGCAGTCGCGCCTGCGATGATGAATTCGAGCGCATCCATAGCCGAAGCTATGCCCCCAATGCCTATGAGTGGCACATTAACCGCGCTTGCGACTTCGTGCACCATACGAACGGCTATCGGTTTGATGGCCGGGCCTGAAAGCCCTCCCGTCCCGTAATTCAATCGTGGCTGCCGCGTGTTTACATCAACAGACATTCCGACCAGCGTATTGATTAACGAAAGCGAATCGGCTCCCGCGCTGACGATTGCGCGGGCGAGCTCTCTGATGTCTGTGACGTTTGGCGATAACTTCACGATGAGCGGGCGAGCGGCTGCGCGTTTGGCTTTTTCCGTGAGTCGCGCTGCCGCCACAGACGAGTTGCCGATTACTATGCCGCCTTCTTTCACATTCGGGCAGGAGATATTTAATTCATAAGCGGCGATGCCTTCGCCGTCGTTCAGAATGTTTATCGCTTCAATGTAGTCTTCGTCCGAGTAGCCGAACACGTTTGCGATGACGCGCGTATCGTAGCGACGAAGCAGCGGGAGTTTATCTTCGACGAAAGCGCGAGCGCCGATGTTTTGGAGACCAATGGCGTTGAGCATCCCGCCGTGAGTCTCGACTATGCGCGGCGGCGGATTGCCCGCGAGGGGGCGTGCCGATAGCCCCTTGGTTGAAAATCCTCCGAGTCGGTTGAGGTCTATCAACTCAGCGAACTCAAGTCCATAGCCGAACGTGCCGGATGCGCCGATGACAGGATTGTTGAATCGTATACCCGCTATCTCAACTGCAAGTCTCGGATCGTGATTTAAGGCGAAATTCATAAAAGATTCTGAATCTTGGATTCTCGTGGCGCAAGGCGCGCTTCGCGCGGCGCGATTTTAGATTCCGGATTAGAAAACCGAGTCTCACTGTGGCAATCCAAAAACCAGAATCTAAAATCGCTAGAGTGTCATCGCGTTGACTTCCCATCTAATTACGTCTGCCGGAAAGATCGAGCCGTCCGTGCAGACGCGCTTGTACGAGCCATAGCCAATCGGCCCTGCAGTTTTCACAGCGACCACGCAGCCGACGCATACGCCGAAGCCGCAGCCCATTGGCGCTTCGAGCGACGTGAAGCACGGCGCATCGAACTCGCGCGCGATTTCTGCAACGCGCTTCATCATCACCCAAGGACCGCAGGCGTGAATCGTGGCTCGCACCCCTTCGCGCAAATACCTTTCGAGCGGCGCTGTCACAACTCCCCGCTCGCCGAGACTGCCGTCGTCAGTCGTAACAACGAGCGGCAGATTCAACGCGCGAAAATCTTCGAGGCCGCACCCGACGGCCACGCGCTCGCTCGACGCGCCGAAAAACACTTGAGTCTCTTTGCCTGCGCGCGCAAGCTCTTCGCAAAGCATCAGCACGGAAGCCGAGCCGATGCCGCCCGCAACGACAATCGCGCGCTCACAGTTTTCAATCGGCCAGCTATTGCCTAGCGGGATGAGGGCTTCGACTTTGCCGCCACGATCAAGATATGAAAGCGCTTCGGTCCCGCGTCCCATCACCTGATAGAGAAAGCTCAACTGGCGCGGCCCGTGCGCTCGATAAACCGCAAATGCGCGACGAAGCAATGGCTCATACGCCGCGTGCGCTTTGAGCATAGCGAATTGACCGGCGCGAACCGGAACTTCTTCATCGAAATTCAAAATCAGATGACGGTAGCCTGTGGCAAGCTCCCGGTTGCTTTCGACTGTGGCGATAGTTTCGATCATTTGTAGAGAAATGTCGTCGGCGCCGAAGCTTTATTATCTTGCCTGCGAAGTCGTGCGTCAACGCGCCTTGCAATCCTCGCGTTTCGCAAATATCCTGATTGGAAACTCAAAACGAAAGGTGAGAGGATGATAAGCGCAGACGAGATAGTCAGGCGAGTTGAAGATAAAGTTAATTCCAATGGCTCGCGCAACGAAGCATTGCGCGAGGCTGTTCGCATTCTGAAAGAAGAGCGCGAGCATTACGACTGGGTCGGCATTTACCTGCTCGAAGGCGACACGCTTGTGCTGCACAACTACATCGGAAAGCCTACAGACCATACGCACATTCCCATAGGTCAGGGCGTATGCGGCACTGCCGTAGCCGAGCGCGCAAATCAAATAGTCGGAGACGTGACGAAGCTCGATAATTACTTGGCTTGCAGCGTCGAGACGCGCGCCGAGATAGTCGTTCTCATACGGCGCGGCGACGAGATATTCGGCCAGATTGACATTGACAGCGACCGCATCAACGCGTTCACCGATGAGGATGAAGCGTTGCTCAACCGCGTCGCCGATCTGCTGGCGAAGAAATTCTAGAATAACTTCTCAACCCATTATCAACACGATAAAACGCCCGTTGAGACGAGTCGCGCGCTTACACGAAAAGGTGTGAGGGCAACCGAAAACAACAGCCAATCCTCTCATTAAGAAAAGCAAAACATATCGGCCCTCCTTGCCCTAAGTCGAATTATTTCTTCGCTTAGCCTTAAAACTTTTCTCTGCCCTTAATGATGGCACGCCAGTCGCTCTAGCAAAGGGCTGACTCTTCTTCACGAAGTTTCAAAGAAGAGCAGGAGGAAACCAAGGATGGCAAGCAACGTAATACCGATTCAATCTGATGGCGTGACGGATGCCCTCGCGGGCGAAGCGATGAGCGGCTTTGATGAGTTATACCGCAAGCACTATCGAAGAGTTTATTCAATCTGTCTGCGAATGACAGGCAATGTGGCCGAAGCCGAAGACTTAACGCACGAAGTTTTCATTCAACTGCACCGCAAGCTCGGTTCATTTCGCGGCGAGGCGGCCTTCACAACGTGGCTGCACCGTTTGACCGTAAACCAGGTCTTGATGCACTTTCGCAAGCGCTCGGTCAGATCGGAATTGACTACGGATGACGGCGAGATGCCTGACTCGGTTGATCCAGACACGATCAACCCGGAAGCGATGCCGATAGTTGATCGCATCGGGCTTGAGAATGCCATCGCGCAGCTTCCTCCGGGTTACCGCACGGTCTTTGTTCTGCACGACGTTGAGGGATATGAGCACGAAGAAATAGCCAAGATGCTTGGCTGCAGCGCGGGCACTTCAAAGTCGCAATTGCACAAAGCGCGCTTGAAATTGCGCCGACTACTTCAGCAGCGCGCTGAAGCGGCATGACACATCCATCAGGCTATTATCGAAGGCTGTCTTCCCAACGTGGCGGGCAGCCTTTTTAGTTTCGCCAGGTGTTGTTCACGGTTTTTTGAGTGCTTCCAACATTTCTGCCATTCTGCTACTATTTTCATTAGCTCGGAACCATTCACATCCTCACCGTTCATATCAGTGGATGAGGAGATGACTAATCAGGTGGTGATGGAATTAGAAGGCGTCGCCGAACGCGATGATCGAGAGCTTATTGCTGCGTGTTTGGGCGGCGACCAAAGCGCATGGGAAGCGCTCATCACTAGGTATCAGCGGCTCATCTATTCAATCCCTATCAAAGCGCGTCTGTCGGCTGACGACGCCGCAGACGTTTTTCAATCCGTCTGCCTTAAGCTATACGAAAAGCTCTCAACCCTGCGCGATTATGAGCGCGTAAGCTCGTGGCTGATTACGACGACTAACCGCGAAGTGTGGCGAGTGGCGGCTCGCAATCGCCGTGACAGCGCGCAGGCCGCTTCCGTTGATGAAGATGAGAAAGACGCGCTTGCTGAGATTGCGGCGGCAGGGCCATTGGCCGACGAGCAGCGAATTGAGCTCGAACGGCAGCAGGCCGTCCGACTCGCGCTTGAAGCCCTGCCTGAACGGTGCCGCAATCTTTTGATCATGCTTTTTTATTATAAGGACGAATTGAGCTACGCCGAAATAGCTCGCCGGATGAAGATGCCCGTCCCGTCAGTAGGGCCTACACGGGCGCGCTGCCTCGAGAAACTGAAAAGACTTTTGGAAGGAAAAATTTAGGCTTAGCACGGATGTATTTTTGCGCTCTGATCCGCCTCTGCTCAGATGGGTGGGAAACACCTAGGGAGTTACTACGATGAAATGCCCCGATTTTGAGCAATTAATCAATTACCTCGACGGCCAACTGAAAGGGCGCGACGCCGACCTCATCTCGGCTCATCTGGCGGGCTGCAAAGCCTGCGCAGAAAACCGCGCCTTCTACGAACAGGTCAAATCAACCACGGCCAGCGACGATTCCGTCGCGCCGCCCGCGTGGGTTCTCAAGCGCGCGTTCAAAATATTTAAAACCGTGCGGAGCCGCCCGCGAATCAGAGAGCGAATAACTGAACGCATAGCCTCTCTGGTCTTTGACAGCCTCGCGCTCCCGTCGCTTGTTGGCGTGCGCTCGACCGCAACCGCGAGCCGTCAGTTGCTCTACCGCGCGGGCGACTACAGCATTGATTTGCAGGTCGCGCCCGCCGAAGCGTCGCGCGCCGACATCATTGGTCAAGTGCTCAAAGAGGGCGAGACCGCATTCGAGTCGGTCGCCGGTCTGAAATTAAAACTTTCGCGCGGCGGCGAAACGATTCACTCAACCACAACCGATCAGATGGGCGAGTTTGCGATTCGCGGAGTTGATTACGGCGACTACGACCTGCGGGTTGTAACGTCTGAGGGCACGATTACCGTCGCGGGACTGCCGGTGATACAATCCTGATTGCGCGATTAAAGCAAGAATCCGAACTCCCCGCACGCCGGAAGGATATTCGAAGGCGCAGGAAAAGGCATCGCCCACAAGGCGTGAGTTAGCCAAATGAGCAGTGAGCTGGCAAACAATCTGATTAATGCCGAAAGCATAGAGGCATTCCTGCGCCAGTTAAACGGCGATGGCGGATGGCAGATAGTTTCGATGCTGAAAGCAGAAGTTGACCGGCTTCTGGGCTGCGACCTCAATCAAGCCAGCACGCTCGTTGATCGTATCGAGCAACTCGCCGCCCGATTGAACGACCCGCTTTCAAAAGCATTCGCCGAAGCGAGCCGCGCCCGCGTGCTTCACTTCACGGGCCGCCACTCTCAAGCCGATGAGTTCTACGAACGCGCAATCAACGCCATGCGCACGGCGAAACTCAGAACCGAAGCTGCGCGCATCCAAAAGCAGCACATTGATGCGCTCAAGCATCTTGGCCGCTATGCGGACGCGCTTCAAGTCGCAAGGGCGGCGCGCCGCGTGCTCGCGCGCAGCGACGCGGTTGAGCTTGCGCAACTGGAAACGAACGTCGGCAATATTTATTATCAACTCGACCGCTACAAGAAGGCGCTTGAGCATTATGACCGCGCGCGTGAAATATTCCAATCGGCGGGCGATGATGCAATGCGCGCTTTCGTCGACTTCAGCCGCTCAAATGTCTTCACTGAAACAGACCGACCCGATGAAGCATTGACGCTGCTTGAAAGCGCAGCCGCCGCGTGGGAAAAAGCTGGCCGCGACTTGCTCGCGGCGCAGGCGCGGTTTCACATCGCCTATCTGCAATTTCTTAAAGGCAATTATAATAGTGCGCTTACAAGTTATTACCAGGCGCGCGACCGATTGAGTGAATTGGGGAGCAACCAACTCGTCGCGTTTTGCAATCTCGACATCGCAGAAACTTTGCTTGCGCTCAACGCATTCGATGAAGCCAACGAAAGCGCAGCCGTCGCCCGCGCGACTTTCACCGATCTCGGAATGGAGTACGAATCGGCTAAAGCAGCGATGATTGAGGCGCTTGCAATGCTTGGGCTGCGGCAGTTCGATGCAGCGCAGACGGATTTGCTCGCGGCGCGCGAATTGTTTCAGCGAAGCGGCAACAAGACTTTCGCTGCGCTGGCGGATTCTTACCTCGCGGAGCTTGCAATTCAAAAGGGCGATACGCAGGACGCGATTAATCGCGCGTCGGCTGCGCTCAAAGTCTTCGGGCGGCAGCGGCTCGCAACAAGAATCGCTCACCTCAAGCTTCTTCAAGCTCGCGCGGCTTATCAAGCTGGCGACAAGACGAAATCGGCGCGAATGGCGCGCGCTGCGTTGCGCGCGGTCGAAAAACTTTTCGCGCCCGGCGTTTCTTATCAAGCTTATCACCTGCTCGGTCGCATCGAACGCGACCGCAAACGAAGATCAAATGCGCTCGATTATTTCCGCCGCGCGGTTGAGACTATCGAAAAGTTGCGCGGCGGCATCAGCGCCGACGAGTTCAAAGCGACCTTCCTGCGCGACAAGATCGAAGCTTACGAAGACGCCATCTCAGCCTGCCTCGATGAAGGCAGCCGCGAGATGATTGAAGAAGCATTCCGTCTGGTCGAATCGTCCAAGTCGCGCGCGCTCGCTGACCTTCTCGCTCGATACGTGCGCGAGCCTGAAAGTGGCTCTGGGAGCCAATTTCGCGGCCCAAGCGCCGAGACTCGCGCGCGGCTTCAGAAGCTCATAGAAGATTTGAACTGGTACAGCTCGCAAGCCGGTCTTGAAGACGACAAAGGCAGCCAGCGCAGCGCCGAAGTCGCAGAGCGGTATCGCGCGGCTGTCGTCAAATGCGAGCGGCAGATCGCTCGACTGTTTCGACGGCTTGAGCATGAAGATGCGGCCTTCGCCGATATTCAACGGATGCGTGCGGCTTCCGTCTCCGACCTGCGCGACGCGCTCGAAGAGGACGAGACCGCCATCGAGTATTTCACGACGGGCGACCAGGTGTCGGCTTTCATCGCTTCGCGCAATGGTGTGCGCGTTGCTCGCGGTATTGCATCGAAGCGAGAGCTTGAGCGCGTACTCGCGGCGCTTCGGTTTCAAATCGAAAAATTCAACTATGGCTCGGAGTATGTCGAAGCGTATTTCGGCCAGCTCAAGCGCGCTACAGGCGAGCACCTCGCTCATATTTATAAATCCATCTTTGCGCCTGTCGAACGGATGATTGAAAGCGAGCGGCTTATCATCATCCCGCACGGCGCGCTTCATTACGTTCCGTTCCACGCGCTGTGCGACGCGAATGGTTATTTGATAGAGCGATTTGAAATCTCATACGCGCCGAGCGCAGCCGTGTTGAAGCTGTGCCGCGCGCGTCGCAGCCAGCTTGAAGCAGAGCACGCTCAAAGCGCAAATTCGAAATCTCGAAATTCAAACCTGCGCTCTCGACCAAATTCGCTCAATGGCGATCTGCTCGTTGCGCTCGGCATGGTCGAGCGCGGCACGCCGAACATCGAAGAAGAGATTGACGCGCTCGCGGCGTTGTTCCCGAAGTCGGTCAGGCTCACCGGAAACGAAGCCACGCGCGCAAACCTGAAGCGATTCGCGCCGCAAGCGAGATTCCTGCATCTGGCGTCGCACGGATATTTCCGCCGCGACAATCCGATGTTTTCGTTTTTGAAGCTGGCGGATTCGCACTTGAATTTTTACAGCTTGCTCGATTTGAAGCTGAACGCAGAGATGGTGACGCTTTCAGCATGTCACACGGGCGTGAACATGGTCTTTCCCGGAGACGAGCTTCACGGGCTGATGCGAGGCTTTTTGCATGCGGGCGCGCCTTCGCTCGTCGCGAGCCTCTGGGCCGTGAGCGACCGCTCGACCGCAGAATTCATGCGCGAGATGTACGGGCAGATTCGCGCGGGCGCGGCCAAACGCGCAGCGCTGCGCGCGGCGCAGCTTCGCATAAAGGATGATTACGGGCATCCATACTACTGGGCGCCTTTTGTGTTGATGGGCAACCCTTTGTGAAGGATGAAGGATGAATGATGAATGTGACGAAATCATGTTCATCGCTCATCACTCATCGCTGAATGGAATGAAGTGATGAAACAGAAGCAACAGATGTTTACCGCAACAGTCAGAGCCGCTCTGTTAGCCATAATTGTTTTTACTATCGCAGCATTCTTCCCGACCGGCTCGCGCGCGCAGGACGGGCCGGACGAATTTCGCAAAGGCGAAGTCATAGTTGAGATAAAGCCCTCCGCTTCGATTGAAGCCATCAATGCTCGTTTCGGAACGACGACTATTCAGCGAATCTACGGAACGAATTTTTACAGGCTCGCGACGCCGAAGGGCAAAAAGGAAAACAAGTACCGGAAGCGGCTCGCAAAAGACCCGGAGGTTTTGAGCGCATCGCTTAACCCTGTTGTGATGAGTCCCATCAGCGTCTTCGCGCGCTCGCAGGTGAGCTTCCCCGACGGCCATCCGACCATCGGGCAAGCGCGTGATAATTATCTCACTCAGCAACTCGTTGATAATCTTGCCGATGTGCACGTGCGCTCGCGCGGCGCGGGCGTCGTCGTTGCTGTGATTGACACCGGTGTTGACGCTGCGCACCCGGACATCGCGGGCCACATTTGGACTAACGAAAGAGAGATCGCCGGCAATGGAATTGATGACGACGGCGACGGGCTTGTTGACGATATAGCAGGATGGGATTTTTTTGACAACGATAGCAATCCAAGCGAGGGGCCTGGCGATCCGCAGAAGACCGTAGCCGGTCACGGCACTTTCATTGCCGGGCTTGTTGCGCTGCTCGCGCCCGAAGCGAAGATTCTTCCGATTCGCGCGTTCGATCCGGCTGGCGTGGGCGATGCGTTTACGGTCGCCGCCGCAATCAAATACGCGACCGACAGGGGCGCTCGCGTAATAAACTTGAGCTTCGGCTCGCCCGACGAATCTCAGGTGATGCGCGACGCGATTCTCTACGCGCGCCAGCGCGGCGCGCTGCTGGTCGCGGCTGTCGGCAACGACAACAAAGACAACGACAACGGCCCTGAGTTTCCGGCGAGCTGGAGCAGCGACGTGATGGGCGTGGCGGCGATTGATTCGACGGGTCGCAAAGCGAGCTTCTCAAATTTCGGAAGCGCGGTTTCCGTAAGCGCGCAGGGCGTTCGCCTCTACAGCCCATATCCCGAATCGAACAACCATCCCGATTACGCGATGTGGAGCGGGACGAGCTTTGCGGCGCCGCTTGCGGCAGCCGAAGCCGCGTTGATACTCGGCGATGACCCACGCACTGCGGATGTTCGCGGGACAATCGAGCGAACGGCCACTGCGATTGATGATAACAACCCGCAGTATCGCGGAAAGCTCGGCAAGGGCCGCATCAACCCGCTCGAAGCGCTCAAGAGTCTGACATCTGCGAGCGGCAACACGGGCGAGATCGTTCTCCTCCCGTCTGCGATTGCGCCGGGAGCTATCGGAAAAGCTGAGATAAAAGTTACAGGCTCGAAGCAGGAGTTCGAGATCGAAGGCGAGCAGATGCTGCCGCGCACGCCTTACAAGATAGTCGTTAACGGCAACCTGATTCTGGACGGCACAATTAACGACGCGAAGAATGCGCGGGCCGTTGCGAGCAACTTCGGCAGTTTCAAAGTAGAGTTTTCGACCGAGCCGAGCGGGGACGACCTGCCGCTTCCGGCTGCGCTCGATCCCGTGACCAACATCCGCCAGATCGAGGTGCGCGACGCGCTCGACCGAGTCATTCTTGCAAACAGCTTCGGGGCGCCGCAGCCCGGCGGCGGGCAGTCGGTTGAGAAAGAAGCACAACTCGTTTCAACCGGAGTCATCGCAAATGCAAAGGGCCGCGCTCGCGCTAAAGTCGAAACCGAGCGCGAAGAATTGGAAGTCGAAGGCGAAGAGCTTGTATCGGGCGAGAGCTATAACGTCTTCGCTGACGGTGTAAGCCTCGGCTCGATTGTCGCTCAGTCGGGTTACTTTCGAATTGAATTGACGAGCGATGGCGCGAGCGGGCGAGTGATTCCATCGTCGCTTCGGCCCGTCACAAAGATTCAGCGAATCGAGGTTCGCAACTCGTCAGGGCAGATAGTATTGCAGGGGAGCTTCCAAGCGGGCGGCGATGATTTCGGCGGCGGCGATGATGGCGGCGGAGGAGGCAGTGGCGGCGGTGGCTCCGGCGGGGGCGGTGGCCAAGAGGTTCAGAGGGAAGCGCAATTGAATCCGACCGGAGTCGACGCGGACGCTCAAGGCCGCGTGAAGATTCGATCATCGAGCAGCCGCGAAGAGCTTGAGATCGAAGGCGACAAGCTCAACCCGAACGCGCAGTACACAATCAAAGTTGATGGTTTTTCGCTCGGCACAATCACAACAGACGACTCAGGTAAATTCGATTTGAAGCTGAGCACTGATTCGGGCAATCTGCCGCAGCAGGTGCGGCCACTGACGAACATTCAGCGCGTTGACGTGATTGATTCGCAGGGTCGAACTGTGCTGACGGGCGGCCCGCCTGTGTGATTGAAGAGTAATTTCAAGAATGAAGCTTTCAAGGGAGCCGACACGACGCGGCTCCTTTTGATTTATGGCCCGTCACTTTTTACTATCAATGCGAGCGCGCAATGTTAAAATATCTGTCTGGCATTGTCGTTTGCGATAGATCGTTCATGCTGATGCCATCAATCAAATCACGCTTGCTCGCAGCCTTGATTGCAATAGCTTTCATTCCCTGCGGGCGCACTGGCGCAGGTAATCCGCCGCGCGCTTCAACCGATGCCGCGCCTGCAAATGTCAGCCGCGCGCGGCTCTATAAGGCGGCGCGCGACGGTGGCGATTACCTCATCAGGATGCAGAAAGAAGACGGAAGCTTTCATTATTCCTACGATGCGGTCCGCGACCGCGTAAGCTCGCGGGCTTACAACATAGTGCGTCATGCAGGCGCGGCGTTCTCTTTGCTTGAACTGTACGAGACGACGGGCGAGATTCGTTACCGCGATTCTGCACGCCGCGCGATTGATTACCTCAAGACGCGCTTCAGACCTGCGCGCAAGCACAATTCAATCTACGTGATTGATAACGATGGCAAAGCGAAGCTCGGAGCAAACGGGCTTGCGCTCGTCGCGCTCGCAAAACAGATTGAGCTTGATCCGAAATCTTCGGACCGCCGCAGCGCCGAGCGCGTTGCAAATCTCATCCTCGCCATGCAGAACCGAGACGGCTCGTTCGACAGCTACTACCCGATTCGCGGAGATGAGCCGCGCGGAAGCGTTTCGCTTTATTATCCCGGCGAAGCGATTCTCGGTCTCGTTCAGTTATACCGCATCAATCATGACCGACGATTAATCGGGGCGGCGCAGCGCGGCGCAGATTTTTTGATCGATTCCGAGCGCAAGATGAGCGCGCTACCGCCCGACGCGTGGCTGATGCAGGCGCTCGAAGCGTTGTTTTGGATTAAACCTGAACGGCGATACGCTGAACACGCAATTGCATTGGCAGAAGCGATGATGGCGGAACAATATGCTGCAGGCGCGCCCGCTCATTTCGTTGGCGGGTTCGGTCCCGACGAGCCGCGCT
>DATLXU010000087.1:0-57597 GCA_035575515.1 Blastocatellia bacterium | reverse complement strand
GGGCAGAGTGCGGCAAGCACGACGAACCAACCCGCCGCAAGCGATGAGAAGCGCGCCGGGCAAAACGCAAAAGCCAAACCCACTGCGCCCAGCCCCTCGCCAAACGATTCATCCGCAGCCGATAGCGTCTCCAATGCAGCTAAAGTACTAGGCTCACAGGTCAATGATTCATCGCAAACGGACGATCCGCCGCCTGCTCAATCATCGCAGAAGAAAGAGCCGCCGCCGTTTGATCGCCCGCCGCGTGGATCAGGCTCGCGCAACGACAGGGCGAATCAGCCGTCGCAGCCGAATGCTCAACCTGCGCCGCGCGCCGATTCACAACGACCACAGCAGCCGCCCGTCTTGCGACGCGACCCGGATGCCTCTCGCAATCCGTCATCAACTGACAGCGACAATGAGCAGGATCGCGGCAGAGGGCAGGCCCCTGTGCTGCGTCGCCCGACTGATACAACTCCGCCCGCCGGACCGAGCGCGCAGCGCCCATCAACCCAGCAATCGCCCGGCAAGCAGGAAGACAACCCCGATGATGAAGTAATCAGATTGGAATCCGCGCTCGTCAACATCCCGCTGCTTGTCAGCGACCGCTCAGGCCGCTACATCCCGCAACTCTCGAAGCGCGACTTCATTGTTTATGAAGACGGCGTTGAGCAGGAGATAGCCAGCTTCACGAGCGAAGAAGTTCCATTCAACGTTGTGCTGCTGCTCGATATGAGTCCGAGCGTGCAGGGCAGCGTCGAAGATATTCAAGACGCGGCGCTCGCCTTCGTTCGCCAATTGCGCTCGCAGGATCGAGTGATGGTCGCGTCGTTTGATCGTCACGTTCAATACCTTACGAATTTCACGAGCGACCGTCGCGTGCTCGAAAGCGCGATTCGCAGCACGTACACTGGCTCAGGCACGAGCGTCTATGACGCTGTTTACGAGGCGGTTGATCGCAAGCTGCGAAACGTCGAGGGCCGCAAGGCGCTGATACTCTTTTCGGATGGTGAAGACACGACGAGCAGCCATGCGGAGTATCAGGACGCGATTGACATAGTCACCGAAAGCGACGTGCTGGTTTACGGATTACGCTATCCGGGAACGGGCGGCAACGTGCAGATCAATCCGCTGCCGCGAGACTGGCCGCAGATTCCGCTGCCGCTGCCCTGGCCCTGGCCGCGCCGTCGCAGAGGACCGTTCAGATTGACGAGCCTGCTGCCTAATGCGAACTACGCAACCGCATCAGCCGCGCCGCAATGGCCACGCCGTCGCGGAGGCATGGGCAATGGCGATTTTATAGCTGACGTTGCGACTGCGGGCGGTGGAGCGGTTTTTGACGCGCAGCAGATAAGCGACCTCAGCCGCCTTGCTTATCAAATAGCCGAAGAGCTTCGACACATTTATATGATTAGCTACTATCCATCGAACAAGCTGTCGAACGGCGGCTATCGCTCCATTCGCGTCCGTGTGCGAGGCCGCGATGACCTCGCAGTTCGGCATCGCAAAGGCTACAACGCAGGCGACGCGAACAGACCAACACACACGGACTGAAACCTCTGCTGCGCTCTGCGTCTGCGGCGTAACCGAGCATCACGCCGCAGAGCGCAGCAGAACCTTCATCCATCTTCAATCATTCATGCCTCATTACGCCTCTTACCCGAACGGGTAAGATGACCTTAGTTTGACTCGCCTATTGGCTTATACGAGAATCGAATTATCCGCCAGTTAATGTCGCAGCAATCGTGCGAGCGAATGCTGCGATCGTGTTTGTCCTTCTCGAATCGAGTGAGTGGAGGCCATCCATGAAACCTAAAGCTCCCACGCGGCGGCGCATAATTACTGGCACGAGCTTGCGAGTTTATTGCGTCGCGTCTTTGTTGTTTACCGCACTCGCCTGCTTTGCCTTTGCGCGCGCGTCTGCCGCACAAGGCACGGCAATGCGAGTTGAGATGTTCACGTTTAATCCCGGCGGGCAGGTGCGAATCGAAAACGCTCGCGGCGCGACTCGCATCGAGTCATGGGAAAGCCAGAATGTCCGCGTCATCGCAGAGAAGGTATCTCCAGCAGGCAGCGCGCTCGATCCTTCAGAGCTAATGCTTATGGGCGCGCAGAATACTCTGACAATCGGGTGCAGGCAGGGTGCGCGTCCCGGTCGCGTGGATTTAACCATCTTTGCGCCGCCCAACGCGAGGCTTGAAATCGTAGGCAGCGCATTCCCTGTTGAGGTGAGCGGTCAATTCGCCGGAGCGATCGTCGAGACGACAAGCGGCAGCATCTCCTATCGAATCCCGACCAATGCAGACGCGCGCGTAGTGATGCGTTCGGCGCGTGGCGTTGTGCGCTCGACCGCTCCGCTTACAATCTCTGATCGCGCTGGAACGCAGAGCATTCAAGGAAGCATCGGAAGCGGCGCTGCGCTTGTTATGCTCAATAGCCTGTCGGGCAACGTGACGCTCACGCCCGGCCCGCCCGCAGTTGGAATGCTTGCAAGAACCGCGGTTGATAGTTCTATTCAAAACGCGCCCGCGAACAATTCGACCTATCAAGCCGCCGAGACGCGCCCGCAAGATCAAGTGAGCCAGCCGCGCAGCAGCGGGCCTATCTACAGGCCGTCGTCGTTGCCTCCAGCCGATCAACCAGATCAAGACGGCACACAGCCAGGCGCGCCGCCCGCCCGCTCGCCTCAACGCGCGCCGAACTCGACCGCGCAAACAACGGGCGGAGGCTCCGTCGTATTCGCAGGCGGAGATCGCAGCGACGACTCTGATGTGGAAATACGCAGCGGCCCGCTCGCGCGACCACGACAGGAGAAGAGAACCGAGAGCGGCAATTCGGGCCTTCGCGTCAGAATCATTCCGTCGAACGTGCCACTCGGAAGCTCGCGCGATACCGGCTCGATTTATCAAGACACTGATGCACAATCAAGCACGCAACAATCGAGCGGCGGCTATCCGTCAAGCACGCGAAGCAGCAGTCAATCGCAGCGGCCTTCGTATGACACTCAACGCGACCCCTACAATCCGCGCGCATCCGCGCCCGCTGATGTGCCTTTCGACCGTGAGCCTGTTGCGTCATCAAAGACTCGGCCCGCATCGCCTCCTGCGTTACACCGATCAGGCGAGCCGGACGATCCACCAACCGCTGCCACTTCTCCTTCTCCTGAACGCGCATCAGAGGCGAGCGATGTAGATAATGATTCAATCGTGCTCAAGTCTGCGCTCGTGAACCTGAACGTTGTTGTGACGAATCGCTCAGGCGTCGCGCTGCCGAACCTGAAGAAAGAAGACTTCGAGATTTATGAAAACGGCCAGCCGCAGAGCATAGGATTCTTCCAGCCGACCAACGCGCCGTTCAATCTGGTTCTGTTGCTCGATCTTTCAGGCTCGATCAAGGACAAGCTCGACGTTGTGAAATCAGCCGCGCTCAAATTCGTTGACGTAGTCGGGCCGCAGGACAGGATTGCCATAGTCGCATTCACACAGGATGTGATGGTCGTGTCGCAACTGACCTCGAACCGCGAAGAGTTGAAGCGGCGCATCAAAACAATCGAGCGCCCCGAAGGCGGGACGGCGTTCTACGAAGCGATGTGGTTCGCGCTCGCGGACACATTGCGCGGGACCGAGGGCCAGCGCAACGCAATAGTTGTGATGACGGACGGCGTTGACAGCTCGCTCGACCGCTACAACCCCGCGCCGACTCGTGTTTCTTTCGGAAGGCTTGCGCAGCGACTGGAAGAGTCCGATGTGATAGTTTTTCCGGTCTATCTCGACACCGAATACGAAGAAGTTTTCGAGCGGGGAAACAGCACATCAGAAGCTTACGCGATAGCCCGCGACCAGCTCGCGCGAGTTGCCGAGCTTACGGGCGGGCAGATGTTCAAAGCTGAAAAGGCGAGCGATCTGGCAGGAGTCTACAAGCAGGTCGCAACGGCGCTTCGTACAGTTTACAGCGTGGGCTACTATCCGACGAACACGGAGCGCGACGGCACATACCGCCGCGTGCGCGTGACGGTCAATCGCCCCGATGCCGCAGTGCGAACGCGCAAAGGCTATTACGCCAAATGAGGGATGAGGGATGAAGGATGATGATGGATGAAAAAGATTCTTGACGAAGACATTTCGGATTTAGATGTGCGATTTGGAAACCTTTCCATCATTCATTCTTCATCCTTCATCCTTTCCTTGACGATGGGGTGTCGGCGCGTATAATGATTCGTTTAACCGGGTCAAGCCTCCGCTGGCATCTCGTAATGAAAGACTTCCGCATACTGCTAAAGAACGTCAGACCCTACGCGGGGTTGTTTGCGCTGGCTTTCTTTTTGATGATGCTAGTTGGCGCGTTCGAGGCCGGGCGCACCGCGCTGCTCAAATCAATCATTGATATTCTCTCCGGCAACACGCAGTCAGCGAGCGCGGGACTCGCAGCAAGCGTAGACGTTTCGAGCTATCTGCCGACAGGCGTTGACCCGCTTCCGATGATTGCGGGCCTGCTCATCTTATTTACTCTCATTCGCGGATCGTCGGAATACTTCTCAAACGTTTTGATGTGGCGCATAGGTGTCGGCGCAGTCGTAAATCTTAGGCAGCGATTGTATGATCACGTTCTTCAGCAATCTAGCGAGTTCTTTACTGAGCATTCTACAAACACATTGACCGCGCACATAATCAGCGATGCTGAAAAAGTTCAAGTCGCGGTCTCGTCGTTGCTTGCGGACCTGCTGCGCGAATCGCTTACATTTCTCGCGCTGTTCGCGCTCGTCTTTATCCTCAACTGGCGGCTGACGCTAGCCGTGCTGCTCGTCGGGCCGCTCGTTTATTTTCTAACCGTGAAGTTCGGGCGAAAGCTTCGCCGCATAGCGCACTCGACTCAGGAGGGGACCGAAGAAGTCCTCGACATCGCGCAGGAGACAATATCGGGCCACCGCATAGTCAAAGCGTTCGGCATGGAGCAGTTCGAGCAGCGACGGTTTCGCAAGGCGCTCAGCAACCTGGCTCGCACGCAAGTCCGCGCCGCGCGGGTCGTCTATCTCTCCTCTCCGATTCTTGAGCTTGTCGGCGTCCTTGTCGCCGCAGCGTTTTTGCTCTACGCAAAGCAACTCATCGAAGCCGAGCAGATGACCATAGGCACTTTCGCCGCTTACATCGTCGCAATGCTTCAAATGTACGACCCGCTCAGAAAGCTATCGCGCATTCAGAACTATTTTCAACAGTCGTTTGCCGCGACTTCGCGGATTTATAAACTCCTCGATACGCACACTGAAAAGCGAGACAAGGAAGGCGCGGTTGAGCTTGCGCCGCTCGCTGATAAGATAGAGTTTCGCAACGTCTGGTTCAAATATAATGATTCGTCTGATTGGGTTCTTCGAGACATAAACCTTGAAGTTTGTCGCGGCGAGGTGGTCGCGCTCGTCGGGCTTTCCGGCGCAGGAAAGACGACGCTTACAAACCTGCTGATGCGATTTTATGATCCGACGCGCGGCGAGATTTTAATTGATGGAACAAACGTCAGCAACGCGCGCCTTGCAAGCCTGCGGGCGCAGATTGCGCTCGTCACGCAGGAAGTGATTCTATTCAACGATTCCGTAATCAACAACATCGCTTATGGCCGGACGCAGTTTGATCGCGAGAAGATTGAAGAGGCGGCTCGCGCGGCTTATGCGCACGATTTTATAATTGAGCGCGGCGGCTACGATACGATAATAGGCGAGCGCGGCGTCAAATTATCCGGCGGCGAGCGGCAACGGCTGGCAATTGCTCGCGCGCTGCTCAAAGATGCGCCGATACTCGTGCTCGACGAAGCGACTTCGGCGCTCGACACGCAATCGGAGCGGTCAGTCCAGCGGGCGCTCGCGAACCTGATGCAGGGCCGCACGACGATCGTCATCGCGCATCGCCTGACGACGATTCACAGAGCAAATCGTATCGTTGTGCTTGATCGTGGCCGGGTCGTTGACACGGGCACTCACGACGAATTGATGTCGCGCGGCGGAATATATCGCGATCTTTATGAGCTTCAATTCACAGACGAGCTTGTGACTGAGGGGGAAGAAAAAGTGGTCAGCGGTCAGTGATCAGTGGCTAGTTGAAAAAGACAGGTCGGCGTGGAATTGGCTCCTGGAGCCAGTTCCAAGGCAGGCACGTTTTTCAACTAGCCACTGATCACTGACCGCTGATCACCGACCACTTATTATGATTAAGAGCATGACCGGTTACGGGCAGGGAGGCGCTGAAGGCGATGACTTTCGCGTGCGGGTAGAGATTCGCTCAGTCAACAACCGCTTCCTCGACATTCATACGCGATTGCCGCAGGAGATTGCCAGCCTCGAAGTGACGCTCAAGAAGCAGATTCAGGCTGCGCTCAAGCGCGGGCGCGTTGACGTGACCGTTTCGATTGAGCAGTTCAAAATGGCCAGCTACGAGATTAATCGCCCGCTCGTTTCCGGGTACATCGCCGCGCTCGCCGAGTTGAAGAAAGAGTTCGGCATCGAAGGCGAGCCGTCGCTTGAACTGATAGCGAAACTGCCCGGCGCATTGCAGGTGTCGCAAAACAGCGGCCAGTTGGATGAATCGCTTGTCAGCGGAGTCGTCGCCGCAATGTCGCAGGCGCTTGTCGCGCTCGCCGAAATGCGAGTCGTCGAAGGGCAGGAGCTTGCCTCGGAGTTGAGCGCGCGGCTTGATAATATCGAGCGGCAATTGCCGACGATTGAAAGCGAAGCCGATAAGCTGCCGATGATCTATCGCGAAAAGCTCATGAAGCGGATTCAGGATATGCAGGCCGCAGGCGTCGTTGACGAGACGCGCCTCGCGCAGGAAGTCACGATGCTTGCGGAGCGTTCAGACATAAGCGAAGAGATTGCGCGGCTCAAGAGCCACATCTCGCAGATGCGCGAGATCGTTCGCGCCGATGAAGAAGTAGGCAAGCGATTGGACTTCATTCTTCAAGAGATGAACCGCGAGGCGAACACTATTCTTTCAAAATCGAGCGACCTTGCAATCAGCGACGCGGCGATAGTGATTAAGACGGAAGTCGAGAAATTGAGGGAGCAGAGCCAGAATGTCGAATGACGTTCGCGCCGAAAGCGGCTCGGATTGTTTTAGCGAACAGGGTTCGCCCTGCGCGATCGAGCGCGGCAGGCTGATAGTTGTGTGCGCTCCGTCGGGCGCGGGCAAATCTTCGCTCGTCGAGATGGCGCTCGCTCGGATAGAGCGCGTGAAGTTTTCCGTCTCTTACACGACGCGCAAGCCGCGCGGGGCCGAGCGCGACGGCGTGAATTATTTTTTCGTGAGCCACGAGGAGTTTCGCGCGCTCAGCGAGCGGGACGAGTTTCTTGAGAGCGCCGAGGTTCACGGCAATCTTTACGGCACGCACAGAGCGCACGTCGAAGAGATGCTCGCTGCAGGTTTCGACGTGCTGCTCGACATTGACGTTCAGGGCGCGGAGCAGATTCGCCGTCGCACGAATGAAGCGGTCACTATCTTCATCTTGCCCCCTTCACGCGACGCGCTTGAGCGGCGATTGCTGCTGCGCAATCTGAATAATCGTGAAGAGATTGAGAGGCGACTGCATAACGCCGCGCACGAAGTCCTGTTGTGGGACAAATTCGATTACTTAATAATCAACGATGATCTTGATCGCGCATACCGCCAGTTGGAGGCTATAATAATTGCTGAGCGTTGCCGACCCGGCAGGCAAGCAGGTCAGGTTCGAGTTGTATTAGATACATTTGGAGGAGAATCAATAGATGCCTGAATCAAAAAATGGGGACTGGACAACGGAGATAGATAGCAAGTACAGATTGGTTTTGCTTGCCGCAAAACGCAGCAAGCAGATTCAGAAAGGCGCGAAGCCGCGCGTGCAGACTTCGGCGAAAAAGCCGACGCGCATCGCGCTTGAAGAAGTTGAGCGCGGGCTTGTCTCTTACCAGCCGATCATCAAGCGCGCGTCTGATGAAGGATGAGATACTTTCAGAAAAGCCACAGAGGTGCGGAGATGCTGAAACTACAGAGAAACTTCTATTATTTTCTCTATGTTTCCTCGGTGTCTCCGTGCCTCTGTGATTAGCTACGATTGAACCCTATGAAAGTGGCTCTCGGAGTAACGGGCTGCATCGCTGCGTACAAGGCCGTTGAAGTTCTGCGGGGGCTTCAAAAGCGCGGCGCGAGCGTGCAAGTGGTGATGACCCGGCACGCGACTGAGTTCGTCGGGCCGCTCACTTTTCAATCCATCTCCGGCTTGCCTGTCATAACGGAGATGTTTGCGCCGACGGACGATCCAGAGATAAAGCATATTCAAATCGCTCAGACCAGTGACCTGTTATTGGTCGCGCCCGCGACCGCCAACACGCTTGCGAAATTTGCTAACGGAATAGCCGACGATTTTCTTTCGACTCTTTACATCTCAACGACCGCTCCGGTGCTCGTCGCTCCGGCGATGAACGTCGAGATGTGGTCGCACGCGGCCACGCGCGAAAACGTGCGGCGCTTGCGCGAGCGCGGAGTCGAATTCGTTGACCCTGCGGAAGGCTATCTCGCCTGCCGCACGGTCGGCGCGGGAAGGCTCGCCGAACCGGCTGAGATTGTTGAGCGCGCGATAGAGATACTCAATCGCACACGAGAGACGAACGGCGATTTGAAAGGCGAGCGCGTGCTTGTCACGGCGGGACCGACTTATGAGGCGATTGATCCGGTTCGGGGTATAACCAATCGCTCGTCGGGCAAGATGGGTTACGCAGTAGCGGAGGCTGCGCTTGCCCGCGGCGCGGAAGTCACGCTTGTAACGGGACCTGTTGCGATTGCGCCGCCCGATGGCGCTCGCGTCATTCGAGTCCGTTCCGCCCGCGAGATGCGCAACGCCGTGATGGATAACATCGAACAGGCGACGATGCTTGTGATGGCTGCTGCCGTAGCCGACTATCGCCCGGTCGCCGCCGCTGCTCAGAAGATTAAAAAGGACGGAAGCAACGGTCTTGTTATTGAGCTTGAGCGAACCGATGACATTCTAGCTGAAGCCGGGCGCGCGAAAGGCTCGCGTATCATTATAGGTTTCGCCGCAGAAACCGAGAGCGTCATCGAAAACGCCAGAAAGAAACTTTTTGAGAAAGGAGCCGACCTCGTCATTGCTAACGACGTCTCGGCTTCGGATGCCGGGTTCGATGTTGACACGAATCGTGTAACTATCATATCGGCTGAAAGTATGACTGAATTGCCGCTCACAACGAAGCGCGAAGTCGCCGAGCGAATCATCGAAGCTGCATTGAAGATAAAAGGCGCGCGGCAAGTTGAAGCCAGCGCGCTGCAATCCTGATTTTAGAGAATCCCGAACCAGATTGTTGAATCGCGTTTTGCAGAAGATCGCTGCCGAATGGAACGCTTCAAGTAGTTTGGGTTTGTAATTGCCAGAGTGAAGAGTTGGACGATAGCCGCCCGTTGGCTGAGCCAGAGGCTGTCTGCCGGGTCAGTTAGGTTTAGTAAGAATATTGAGCAGGTCGCCGCCCTTCGCCTTGCGGGCCTTGAACTCCTGAACCCAGCTCTGCGTCGTAAGCATTATCTGATTCGGCGACGGCTCTTCCGCTTTCTGTTCGCTTCTCTCAATCTTTTGATTCTGTTTTATGAGTCTAACTGTCATTTGTTTTCCCTCAACGCTGAATCTGCCTGCGCCAAGTTAATGGCAAGCTGGATGCCACAAAAATGATTTGGAATCTGCCGCGAATTTCTTAAGTATTGACCTCATAAATTATCCGGTCAATGAGCTGAAACAGTACGCAAATGCGCCATCAATGTACGATTCAAGCAACGATAAGCAAGACCGCACGCGACCTACGTCCAAGTTTTTGATCGCTGGTTTCCTTTGATGATGTGAGTGTAGTGTTCAAAACGGACTCATGTGTGGCGCGATGGTGAGGCAATGATGCGTAGTTCAACTTTTCAACTGCGCTCGCTTGATTCTGCGGCGGCTGACAGATATTCTACGGGTAGAAGCTAATCGTCAGACACCGGCAGGTAGGCCGGGCGCAGGCGCTGAGGTGAATTAAAGGTTGTGTTATTGGGTCGCAACAGGTTTCCGGCAGCGGCGCAAATACTCAGCGTGGGCCGCATCAAACAGGCGATAGCAAATATTAGGGCGGCGCGCAAACCCCCTGAGGCCATCTCCCATTGCGATGCGCGCCCTGCGGGTTCAGACCTGTGCCAGCGCAGAGATTCTACGAGATGTGTCGCGCGTGAAGACCGGTGGGTTTTGCCTCCGGCGAGCCGGTAACTCTTAGACGCTGCTTACGACAGCATCGAATCGCAAGCGGTTTTCGTCTATTAATCTTTAGAGACGCAGCACGAAGATGACGCGACTATCAGACCTGATCAGATTCCTTTCGCAGCTTCAATGGACCGATTTGGTTGATTTCCTGATGGTGTGGGCAATCATCTACGGGCTATTGAAGCTCGTTCGCGGCACTCGCGCAGTTCAAATGGCGATGGGACTTTTGGGCGTGGGGTTGCTCTATCAGGTGTCGGTGCTACTGCGGCTGGAGACGCTCCAGTTCGTGATGCGCAACACGCTCTTCTACTTCGGCTTCGCGATACTAGTAATCTTCGCGCCTGAAATTCGCTCGGCGTTGATGCGGATGGGGTCGAACCTACGTCACCCGCTTCGCTTTGGCCGCACCAAGAAATCGAACGAAGAGTACGACGAGATAGTGCTTGCGGCGATGACGCTCTCTTCGCGCAAGATTGGCGCGCTCATAGTTCTTGAGCGCAACGTCGGGTTGCAGAATTACATTGACACGGGCGTCGCGCTCAACGCGGTGCTCTCATACGACCTGCTCGTGACCATATTCGACCCGCATACGCCGCTGCACGACGGCGCGGCAATAATTCGCAACTACAAGATTGCTGCGGCGAGCTGCTTTTTGCCTTTGACTTTGAATCCTAGATTGTCGAAAGAGCTTGGCACGCGCCACCGCGCAGCCATCGGCATCACCGAAGACACGGATGCCGTCGCCGTTGTCGTGAGCGAAGAGACGGGAGTGATTTCGTTCGTCGAGCGCGGTGAAATCTCAAGGTATCTTACAAGCACAGAATTGCGCGAGCGCATCCGTGAGGCATTGCAACCAGCGCGCCGCCTGGGTCAGGCAGCCCGGCCCGCGCGCAAGAAGCGCCGTGCCGTCAGCCCTGAAACCACGCGCGAGCAGGTTAGCGAGACGTTCATCAAATAAGATTCGGCAATGGACAGACTGCTTCACTACCTGAGAGTCCTTAAAGAGTACGCGAGAGACTATGTGCTCGAAAACACAGGCTTGAAAATCCTCGCGCTGCTCATCACGGCTGTGCTGTGGCTTTCGGTAGCCTCACGCCCTGTCAGCCAGGTAACCCTGCGCGATGTAGCAATCGAGTTCCATAACCTGCCCAAGTCGCCGCTGCTCGTTATAACCAAGTTTGAGCCTGTTACGGCGCGGGTCTATCTCGAAGGCTCGCGCGACGTGCTCGACACGATTCGTCCAAGCGACGTGAGCGTCATTGCCGACATGAGCGGCGTCGAGCCGGGCACGCGAGTCAGAGAAGTAACCGTAGACCTGAGCCGTTTGCCTACGACCGTAAAGGTCCGAGATTGGGAGCCGCGCAGCGTTCGCGCAACAATCGAGCGCGTAGTCGAATCAACTGATTTGCCCGTTGTTCCGAACATTGTTGACAAAGACAGGCTTCCCGTCGGCTACGAGTTCACCTGGACGGCTCACCCTGCGACAGTTCGAGTCGTCGGGCCTGAGAGCGAGGTCAATAAGTTAAAGGAGGTGTCAACCGAAACCGTAAGCCTCGCGGGAAAGACCGAAGCGTTCACCAAGCGAGTCGCGATTGATATAGGCTCGCCCAATCTCAGCGTGAGCGGCGGCAACAGCACTGTCGAGTTGACTGTGGTAATCGGTAAGTCGCGCCTAATCGAGCGCGTGCCCGTGACGGTGTTCGGAGCGCCGCCCGGTAAAGAACCCGTTCCGAGATATATTAACGTCACCGTTTTCGGCGAAGGCCCGGCTGTCGACGCGATGACGGCAGACGACGTGAGCGTCGCAATCGAGTATCAGGGCGAGCCGTTAAAGACAACCACATTCACTCCTAGGGTCACAATCTCGCCGCGCTACATGGCGCGAGTGACCGTGCGCTCGTTAGAGCCTGAAACTGTCCGTATCAAATAACGCGCCGACAAGCTATACTCTCTTATCGTGCGATGAATCGTTCAGGTTCATCACACGGATAATCGTTCATCGAAGGGGAGGGAAAGACACGCAGATGCCTGAAGGCGCAAAACAAAAACTGTTCGGGACTGACGGCATAAGAGGAGTGGCGGGCAAGTTCCCGCTCGATGAAAAGACAGTTATGCGAATTGGCCGCTCGCTCGTTTTGAATCTTAGACGCGAGCTTGGCCGCGCACCCGCGATTATCATAGGGCGCGACACGCGCGAGTCTGGCCCTGAGATAGAGGCGGCGCTCTCGCGCGGAGCCGAATCCGCTGGCGCGACTATTAGATCGGCAGGCGTGATAACCACGCCGGGAGTCGCTTACATAACTCGCAGCGCGCCGTTCGATGCAGGTGTTGTCATATCGGCTTCGCACAATCCATATCAAGATAATGGTATCAAGGTGTTTTCACCGACTGGCCGGAAGCTCGCAGACGAGATGGAGCGGCGCATCGAAGAGGATGTTGCGGCTTCAGGCGATGAGATTGACGCGAATGAAAGAGATGATTCTGATGCCACGCGCAATAGCGCAAGCCGCGAATCAAAGTACCACGACGCATATATCAACTATCTTGTGAGCGAAGTCGGGCGCGGCCTGAATCTCGAAGGCATGCGCATTGCGCTCGATTGCGCGAATGGAGCCGCGTCGGAAATAGCGCCCGAAGTCTTCAGGCAGCTTGGCGCTAAAGTCGTTGTCTTGAACGCTGAGCCTGATGGCCGCAACATCAACGATGGCTGCGGCTCGCTCCACATGGAAGGCTTGCAGCGCACGGTCGTTGACGAAGGGCTTAATATCGGAATCGCCTTTGACGGCGACGCCGACCGCGCGCTGTTCGTTGACGCGCGAGGCGAGGTAGTGGACGGCGACGCGACGATGCTCGTGCTTGCCGAGTATATGAAATCGCGCAACGAGCTTGCGGGAAGCCAGGTCGTCGCAACGGTGATGAGCAACATAGGGCTTGAGATTGCTCTGCGCGAGCAAGGCATCGAACTTATTCGCGCACAGGTTGGCGACCGTTACGTGCTTGAAGAGTTGCTTGCGCACGGGGCGAAGCTCGGCGGAGAGCAGTCCGGGCACATAATCTTTCCCGACATATCGCTTGCGGGCGACGGGCAGATAACGGCGATTGAGCTGCTCCGCGTCGTGAAAGAATCAAACCGCTCGCTTCAAGAGCTTGCGGCGCAGATGAAGCGATACCCGCAGGTGCTTGTCAATGTACGCGTCACGAGCAAGCCGGAATTTGAAAACGTTCCAGCAATTCAGAGCGAAGTGGAGAAGCTGGAACGCGAGCTTGCGGGTCGCGGGCGGTTGCTGCTCAGGTATTCGGGGACTGAAAACCTCGCCCGCGTGATGATCGAAGGCGAAGACCAGACGCAGATTGAAGAGCAGGCCAACCGGCTCGCCGAAGTAATCAAACACGCAATCGGTTAAGAAGTTGAAAGTCTGGAATCTCAAATTTCAGATTTGAAATCTCTGTAGGAGTGGAATAACATCATTGCGGACGGCTCTCACCGGCAACTCGGAGGTAATGTCATGAAAAAGATTCTATCCGCTCTTATCATCTGTTTGATGCTTGCGCTTATCCCGGTTACAACTCGCGCGCAGGCAGCAAAGCAAGCGACAATTGAGCCGGAAACGAAAGCCCGCATTATTCTTCAAACGCGGCTCAGCTCAAAACTGAGCGAGCCGGGCGACCCGATAACGGCGGTCTTGGACGAACCGATTTATGTCGGCGATGAGCTTGTCATGCCGCGCGGGACTGAGTTTAAAGGGCGCGTCGCCCAAGTGACGCATGCCGGGCGTCCGCTCAAGAGCGGAACGATTTCGATAATCTTCGAGCGGGTTGCGATGCCTTGGGGTGACGAGCCTGTTTCAATTGCGCTCGCTGCGATTGATGATTGGGACAAGAACGAAAAACTGAAAGCCAACGATGAAGGCAAAGTCAAAGGCGACAAGCGCGGCGACAAGGCGGCTGAAAATGTCATTCGCGGCGGCAGCATCGGCGGCGCGGGCGCAGGCGTCATTATTCTGACGAGTCGGAGCGCGGGGGCATTGCCCGTAGGCGGCGCGGCTCTCGGCGCGGGGATGCTTGCGGGGCTGTTGCTGACGAAAGGCGGCGAGATACAGGTCAATCCCGGAGCCGTGATGCGAATCAAGTTCTTGAAGCCGATGACTCTTCCTGTGATTCAACAGTCGAATGCTTCGCCGCGCCCAATTCAACAGGACGAGCCAACGAAGCCTCCAATACTAAACAAGAACCTTTAATCGCACGGGTGCAGTCGCAACTGGCCGCGCCATCTGTGAGGCTCGCGGGGTAGAACGATGTGGCAACGGACGAAGCGGCTGATTAATTCTTACCTTGATGATCTGATAGATCGAGTTAGCGGGCCGGACCGCGAAGTGCGCGAAGTGACGCGCGCCGAAAAAGCTCGACTGCTTGAGCTTGAAGCCCAGACCCGCGCTTCGATAAAGCTGCTCGAAAAAGAACTGGCCGAGACCGAGTTGAAGATGGTAGGCGTGTCTGAGCGCGAGCGCATGGCGCGCGAGCGAGGCGATACGGCGCAGGCAACAAGCGCGGCCAGCGAGTTGGTGTCGCTTTCGTCACACGCTGAATTTTTGAAGCAGCAAATCCTAGAAGCGCGCGGGTCGGCTGAACGCGCCCGCGCATTGCGCGAGCAGCGCAGTCGTCAGGGCGAAGAGATTGTGACCGATGTTCATCTGACGACTATGCGGGAGAACGTCGCGGGATTGAACCAGCCGTTCAAAACGACCGACCCGGCTGCGACCATTGAAGAGATGCGCGCGCGACTCGGCGCTCAATCATCTACGACTGACGCGCGCATAGCCGAAATCGAGGCCGAACAGAAACGCGCGCAGGTTGATGAGTTGCTTGCAAGGTATAAGCAATCAACGACAGGCAGCGAGCCTGATCCAATAGAACAAGCGCGCCCGCCGCAGACTCCCTCAAGCAATCCAGGTGAAAGCGCGCCCACAAATCGCCCGATTGATGATGAGGGAACCGAGCAGCCGAAAACTCTTGGACGAAACGAAGGCCCCATCAAACCAATTGATTAGTTGTGCGACGCAAGCGGAACAGAATTGAGCGTGCGTTGAAGGTTTCGTCTGATTCTCCTATAGCAGATTGCAATTGAGTGAAGCTGAACGGTCTCTAGAGTGCGGCGACACGCTCGCCGCTTTCATTTGCCAGCATTCGCGAAATGATCCTCTCCAAGTCGTTCAAGCAATGAGTACGCGGCGGGCAAAACCTTATGCGGGCGGAAACCGTGCGCTGGCCCGATCAATCCCGCGCGCTCAAGCTCGGCGATGATGCCAGCCGCTTGCCGATAATTCACTTCCAGCCGGTGTTGCAAAACGATTGTTGAAGCGTAACCGAGCTCGGTTATCAGCGCGAGCACTCGCCTGAACAGGGCCTCATCTTCAGGCAACTCGACGGGATGAATTATCTCATCGAAGAAATCAACTCCAGTCTGATCTTCAAAGTCCGAAAAAACCTGCTCGTTCGATTTCGCCAAAGGCTCAGTCGAGAGCATCTCCATCACTTCTTCCAGACCTGCGCGAATCGTTTTCAACTCGTTGCGTAATCTTTGACAGCTTGCCGTCTGTATCATGACACTTGCCAATCCAAGAGATTATTGTGATTGTTTATTCCTGCGAGATTAACCGGACAAGGGGGGAAGGGCAATTCTCTTCAATTGCCCGTAGTGAATTCTACCACAAAGTTTGCGCCGTCAAAGAACAAAATTACACCCTGCGCATGCCGTATGAAGCTCTATCCGAATTGTTGCCACGTCGAAAGATCACATTGACAACCGTCAATGCTTCAAGGCCGGGCCGATTCCAGAAACGCTTTCAGCTTGCGCGAGCGCGACGGGTGGCGCAGCTTGCGCAACGCTTTCGCTTCAATCTGGCGAATGCGCTCGCGCGTGACGGCGAAATGCTGCCCCACTTCTTCGAGCGTGTGCTCGCTTCCGTTGGGGCCTAGTCCGAAGCGCATCTTGATGACTTTCTCTTCGCGCGGCGTGAGCGACTTCAAAACTTCTTCCGTTATTTCGCGAAGGTTCGACGTGATGACCGCATCCGCCGGGTTCGCAATCGTCTTGTCCTCGATGAAATCGCCCAGGTGCGAGTCTTCTTCTTCACCGATTGGGGTTTCGAGCGAGATAGGCTCCTGCGCGATCTTCAAAACCTTTCGCACCTTCGATACGGGGATGTCCATCTTCTTAGCTATCTCTTCGGAACTCGGCTCGCGCCCAAGTTCCTGCACAAGCGCCCGCGAGGTGCGAATCAATTTGTTGATAGTCTCAATCATGTGGACGGGGATCCTTATCGTTCGCGCCTGGTCTGCAATTGCGCGCGTGATAGCCTGCCTGATCCACCACGTCGCGTAGGTCGAGAACTTGTAGCCGCGCCGCCACTCGAATTTGTCAACGGCTTTCATCAATCCGATGTTGCCTTCCTGTATCAAATCCAGGAACTGCAACCCGCGATTCGTGTACTTCTTCGCAATCGAGACGACGAGCCTTAGATTTGCCTCGATCAGCTCACGCTTGGCGATATTGGCTTCCATCTCGCCCAGGTTGATTGCAGCAAGCGACCGCTCCAGCTCAATCGCCGTTACGTGCCAGTTCTGTTCCAACTCCGCGACCCTGCGTTCGGCTTCGCGGAGGTTGCGCCTCAATTCACGCTCGTCTTCGTTCCATTTCTTTTTATCGAGCGCGCGCTGTGCCTTTTCAACAGCCGCGCGGGCCTCGCGCATCTGCGTGACGGCAGCGCGTATAAGCCCTGTGAAGTGCTCGACCTGCTGAAGCATCAAATCGAGAACGCGGGCCTGGCGGCTGAGGTCTACGCGCGCGCGCGCCAGCTTGCGTCTGAGTCGCGGCAGTCGCGGCGATTTCTTCGGCTCTTCCATCATGCGGTCGTACAGCTTCAACGTGCGCGAATAACTCTTCTTCAACTCGCCGATTGCTTCAATCGTCGTGATCAGATACTCTTCGATTCGCTCTTCGGTGACGGCTTCCTGCTCGCTGAATGAAACGACTTCGCGAATATGAAGCTCGCCGCGTTTGAGCCGCTCGCCAATCTGAATCAGGTCTTCGATGCAAATCGCCGAGCGCGATATTGCGCGCAGCACCCGATTGCGCCCGCGCTCGATTCGGCGCGCAATCGAAACCTCGCCGTCTCGCGTCAAAAGCGGCACTATCGCCATCTCGCGAAGGTATAGCCGAACCGGGTCGTTAGTCTTGTCGAGCGAGCCGGGCGTTAGGTCGAGGTCCAGTTCTTCTTCGAGCGCGTCTTCAATCTTGCCGTCGCCGTTGCCTACGGCGGCGGCTGCCGCTTCGATGAATTTTTCGTCAGAGTCAGAAATCGAAATGCCTTCCGCGCCAATCGCATCGAATATCGCTTCGATGTCTTCGGCTGAGTTCATGTCGGGCGGAAGCAGACGATTGATGTCGTCGAAAGTCAGATACTCTTTCTCTTTTCCTACTTCGAGAAGTTTCTCCACTTCGTCAGCGTACTTTTCATTGATCTCAGACAATTCCGACTCTCCTGTGGGGCTGCAAACTCACCATGAGCTTTAAGACTACTTTATTCGCCACTGTGAATTCGTACCCTCATTATCGAAATCTGTCAAGATGTTAATTGCTCACCCTGACAGGTTGTTTTACGCAAAGAGCCGTCGCAATGATTTCTTAATCTTTCAGACTGACGGACGGTTTCTTTTGATCCTTATGAACTCAGGCGACCGTCAACGCAATCTTTCGTTTCTTGATCTCAGCTTTCTCTTGATAGAGCCGCAGCACACGTTCCATGTCCTGCTCGCGTTCGGCCTGGCTTATCTCTATCTGAATTGCGTCGAGCTTGCGTTCAAGCAGTCGCCGCCTGAGCGACGAGAGCGCGTCGGTTGCTCTCTTCATCAACGTATCGAAGTCATTGCCGCCAGCCCATTCAAGATCGCTCATCAATAGAGCAGCGAGCGCAGCCCGCTCTTCGTCACTCTCTATGCGCGCGCTCAAGGTGTCGAAATTCGGCTCTACGCCATCGCGTTCAATTTCGATGATCGCCTTGAAAATGGCTCCTGTAGCCAGTTCCGAGTAATCCTCTTCTTTCAAATTGGATACAATCGCGCGGCGCACATCTTCATTCGCCAGCACAAGCTCAAGCAGTTGCCGCTCGGCAACCGTTATCTCTTCGGCGGCGCGAAGCCGCTTCGGATCGAGCGACTGCTGGCGATTCGTCGCGACTCGCTTCATCTCTTCACGAATCAACCGCGAGTCAACTTTCAACCGGTTAGCAATTTGATCTGCATAATCAGCCCGCGCAACCTTGTCGCGCATACGCGCGAGGTGCGGCAGTATCGCATTCACTGCTTCCACTTTTCCGGCTGGCCGCGTCGTGTCGTGAGTCGCAATAGCCATGTCAATAATGTATTCGATGTAGGGCTGAGTCGTTTTGAGCAACGCTAAAAACTCGCGCGCGCCATGCGTTCGCACGAACTCGTCGGGGTCTTCGTCCGTAGGCATCCTCAGTATGTTCACCTTGAAGCCTTCCGTTAATAGCATCTCGATTGAGCGCATGGTCGCGGCCTGACCCGCCGAGTCGGGATCGAAGTTCACGACAATCTGCGGCTGGTCCATATAACGGCGCAGCAATCGCACCTGCGCATCTGTCAACGCAGTGCCGAGACTCGCTACGACATTTTGAATGCCTTCCTGATAAGGAATGATGCAATCGAGATAGCCTTCGACGAGTATCGCAAATCCGCGATGGCGGATTTCGTTTTTCGCAAACGCAAGCCCGTACAGGTTCCGGCCTTTCGTGTAGACCGCTGTCTCAGGCGAGTTGAGGTATTTCGGCTCGCCTTCACCCATTACTCTTCCGCCGAATGCGATCACACGACCCTGCGAATCAACAATCGGAAACATCACGCGCCCGCGAAAGCGATCATACTGCCCGCCGGTCTCTTTCAATACCGCAAGCCCGCTCATCACTATGTCTTCTGCGGTCGCGCCGCGCTCAATCAGATAATTGCTGAGCGCGTCCCAACTGTCGGGCGCGTAGCCTATGCGAAACAGCTTGCGCGTCTCTTCTGTGATGCCGCGCGAGGCGATGTAATCGCGCGCCTCCGCGCCGACTCTTTCATCTGCAAGTTGAAGCTCGAAGAAATCTGCAGCAAGCTCGTTTAATCGAAGAACCACTTCGCGGTCGTGCGCGATCTTTTTGAGGTCTTCGGTTTCATTGACCTCAGGGATAGGGATGCCGCTTTTTTCCGCGACGATGCGAACGGCTTCGGGAAACGCGCAGCCCTCGATTCGCATTATAAAATCGAATATGGAGCCGCCAGCGCCGCAGCCGAAGCATTTGTACAGCCCTTTGCCCGGATGCACGTTGAACGACGGGGTCTTTTCGGAATGGAACGGGCAGCAGGCCATGTAATTGGCCCCGCGCTTTTTGAGAGTCACATAATCTGATACGACGCGGACTATGTCGCTCTGATGCTTCACATCGTCAGCAAACCCGCGCGGCAGTCGCATGGCTTCACCTAATCTTGATTGGACATCTTAAGGAGCATTCAACATCTGAAAACAAGAGAATTTTTAGCAGCAATCCTGAAATCGCGCAAGATGGTTGTCGGTCAAGCTATTTCCGCATCACAACAACGGTCGCGCCCGAGCCGCCTTCATTCTGCGGCGCTTGATGGAATCGCTCGACGTGAGGATGGCCTTTCAGAAAATCACCGAGCGCCTTGCGCAGCACTCCCTTGCCGTGGCCGTGGACTATTCGCACCGTCTCTGCGCCCGCAAGCGAAGCCTCATCCAAAAATTTATCAACGCGGTCGGTTGCTTCATCAACGTTCGCGCCAATGACGTTAATCTCGGGCGTGAAGTGTTCATCCACGCTCACGTCAGCGGTCACGCCTCGCGGCAAACGGATTTGGCTTTTGGATGCGGGCGGCGCGGCTGACTTCACAAGCTGCAATTCATCGCGTCGCGCTCGAAATCTGAGCGACCCCACCATCACTGTGTATTCGCCGTCGTTGATTGATTCGACCATGCCTTCCTGATCGAGCGACTTGATGCGCACGCGGTCGCGCTCGCGAATCTCAGCCGCCTGTTCGGCAATCTCGCTCGGTAAGTTTGCGATGGCGGTTGATTCGAGTGACTGCGAAGGGATTGATTGACTCCTCGCCGCGCTCGTCGTGGGCGCGCTTTCGGCTTGCTTCCTCAGTCGCACGGCTGCCGCGCGGCGCAACTCCGCTGCGCGAGCTTCGGCCTGCTTCTTCAAGCGCGCGGCTTCCACGCTGTCTTTCACCGTTTCAATCAAGTGCGCGCTTTCGGCGTTGAACTCGCGGATGACCTGCGCAAGGTTGCGTTCGAATTCTTTCTGACGCTCAATCTCGCGCCGGGCAAATTCAAGATCAAGCTGCGCGTATTTTTCAGCCGTCGCTGCGCGTTCTTCTTCGAGCGCAACGCGTAGGCTTTCGGCTTCGTCAACGAGCCGTTTGAGTTGCTTCAAATAATCGCTCGCCTGACGATGCTCAGGGTCTAGCAGTGCGCTCGCCTGTGAAATAATTTCGTCAGGCACGTTCATTCGCCGCGCGATCTCTATGCCTGAAGACGCGCCCGCAACGCCAACAATCAAGCGGTAGGTCGGCCTGAGCGTCGCTTCGTCAAATTCAACCGAAGCGTTCAACACGCCTTCGGTCTGCGAGGCCCACACTTTAAGCGGGTTGTAGTGCGTCGTCGCAATTGTCGTCGCGCCCGCGCGCCGGAAGAAATCAACAACGGCGATTCCGAGCGCCGCTCCTTCGTCGGGATCGGTTCCTGTTCCGACTTCATCAATGAGAATCAATGACGGAGGCGCGACAATTGAAGCCATCTCGGCAATGTTGCGCATGTGCGCTGTGAACGTTGAAAGATTCGCAGCGATGGATTGCTGATCGCCGATGTCAGCAAGCACCTGCTCGAACACAGGCAGCGAGGCTTCGGCTGCGGGAACGTGCAATCCCATCTGAGCCATCAACGCAAGCAGCCCGACTGTTTTTGTGACGACGGTTTTGCCGCCCGCGTTCGGCCCGCTGATGAGCATCGTCTGATGCGCTTCATCCATCTCAAGCGAGATTGGCACGACGCGCCCGCCCGATTTTTTCAAGGTGTGCTCAAGCAACGGATGGCGAGCATCTTTCAAAAGAAGCCTGCGGCTCTCGGTCATCGCGGGCCGTTCGCAGTTGAACTCGACAGAGAGGCGCGCTTTCGCCTGCGCGAAATCAAGCTCGGCTATTGAGGCGACGACTTCTTCGATTTCGCCCAGGTGAGCGCGCAGCGATTCTGAGATTGAAAAAAGAATCTGGCCGATTTCGATCTCTTCCTGCTCGCGCAAGCGAACAAGCTCGTTGTTCTGATCAATGATGCCGAGCGGCTCGACGAACGTTGTCTGCCCGCTCGACGATAAACCATGCATCACGCCGGGAACCATCCCGCGCGAATCTGTGCGAACGGGAATGACGAACCGGCCATTGCGTATCGTGACAATATCTTCCTGAATAGCAGATGGCGCTCGCTCGCGCATTAACGATTCTAGGCTGCGATAGATTCGCGACCGCCGCTCGTTTATCTCGCGGCGGATGCGGCGAAGCTCAAGGCTTGCGTTGTCGTCAATCTCGCCCGTCGGCAGAATCTTTCCGCGAATGGAAGCGAGCACGCGACGTAGGTCTGGAATGTGCGATGTAATCGCAGAAAGTTGCGGGTAGCGATTCCTGATTTCGGCATCGTTGAACTGTCCGCGCAAATCCATGCCTGCAGAAATCAAACGTTGCAGCGCAAGAATCTGATGCGGGTCGAGCGTTGTGCCCGCGACGTGAAGCTCGGCGAGCGATTCCTGCGGGTCGGCGACATCGCCGAGTCCGAACGCGCCGCCAGTGGCGAGATAATCTTTGCACTCAGTCGTTCGATCAAGCTCACGGTTGATCTGGGTCAAGTCACGCGAAGGCATCAGCGCGAGCGCGCGAGTGCGACCGAGCGGCGATTGAACATGCCGCGCGAGCAGAGCTTTCAATTCATCAAGCTCAAGAGTTTTGAAAGTGCGTTCATCCATGGTTTGTTTCCGACTGCGATGCCAAAAGAAAATGTTACGCTTCGCCCGCGAAAGCGGTCAACGCACACTACAAATAAAGTGGAATCGCGCGACCTGCTTGCTGGGCGTGTGATTGCTTTCCCGGTTGTATTGTGCAAGAAGTCGCTTTTGCCTATAATTCGCAGCCTGAGCATGAAAGTCTTAGTTGGCCCTGCAAACTCAGGAAAAACTGAACGCATAATCGAGCGCGTTGGCCGCGCACTAACCGAAGGCCGCAGCGCAATGCTCGTCGTCCCTTCATCGAGCGCGGCTGAAGTCATAAACAATCGGCTCGCCGCTTCTTTGCAGGGTCAGCTTCGAAAAAAAATTCAGCAAACAGTCAAAACGTTTCCCGCGCTCTACACCAGGATTCTTAACGACGCTGAAAAACATCTGACGATTCTCGACCCGATCGAACGCGAAAGATTGCTGCGGCAAGTAATAGCTGAACTGGCAGAAACGGGCCGATTGGTTTATTTCGCCGAGACGGCTGACCGCGCGGGCTTCATCAATGCGGTCGCCGCGTTCATTGACGAGCTTTGGCGCGCGGGCGCAGACCCGTCATTGTTTGAGCGCGTCGCCCAATCGCGCCAGCCGAAAGACCGCGACCTCACGCTGATATTCGCCGCATACGCAGACGCGCTTGCATCAATTGAAGCGACTGATGCGGAAGGCGCGGGCGTCGCCGCTCTCGGCGCAATCGAGGCGATGCGTGACGATTCTTTATCGAAGAAGAGAGCAGCGAAGCGTGCGCCCGAATTGTCTCTGGTCGCGATTGACGGCTTTGATTTTTACTCGCCCGTGCAGGTGCTATTGCTGAAGGCGCTCGCAGATTGCGGAGTCGAAGTCGTCGCCACGCTGACTTATGAAGATGGGCGCGCGGTTCACCTCTGGCAAAAGCGCACGCGCGAGCGACTTGATGAAGCACGGGCGGAAATCGTCGAATGCGCGGCGCGCCCGACAACCTTGATTGAGCGCGCCGCTGCGCAATTGATGCGAGACGACGTGACCGCGCATGAAGTTGAAAGCGATGGTGGCGAGTTAAACGAATCGCTTCGCCTGAACGATGAGCAATCCAATGATTCGCGCAAGCCCTCAATTAAAATCATCTCGACGCCCGACCGAGCGGCTGAGGTTCGCGCCGTTGCGCATGAAATCAAGAGGCTCGTAATCGAAGAAGGATTCGCGGCGAGCGGCATCGCGATTGTCTGCCGCCAGCTTTCGCTTTACGCGCATCACCTTGAGCGAATCTTTTCGGAATGCTCGATTCCGCTCTCTCTCGATTGCGCGATATCGCTTGAAGAATGCCCGCCTATCATCGCGCTGATGCGGCTGCTCGCTATAAGCTCGAAATCTTTCCCGCGCCGTGGCGTCATTGATCTGCTGCGCTCGCCTTATTTTGATCTGTCGCCGTTCGGGCTTGATGAATTGGCGGTTGACGCGCTTGATCGAATCTCGCTTCGAGGAAATGTAACGCGCGAGCGCGAGCAATGGCTTGAGGCGATAAACGGCGCAGCGGAAAAGAAGGATGATTTGGATCGTCACTTCGATGATGGACCTGAAGACGGAAGCGACGAGCAGCGCGTCAACAGACGCCTGAATCTCGCCGCGAGTCTGAATGGATTCTTTGATATTGTCACGCCGGCGGGCTATGCATCGCGAGGGCAATTCGCGCACTGGCTTCTTGGTTTGATTGAACAGTTTCGCGTTGATCAGCGCGCTACGCATAGCGAAACCGCTGTGCGCGATGTGAAAGCGCTTGAACAGTTTTGCACGCTCGTGAAAACAATCGCGGCTGACCGTCACGCAGCCCGTTTCGCAGATGAGAGTGCCGCTGGTGAGATTCGCTGGCCGCAGTTTTACGAAGAGATTAAACGAGCCGTCGCATCAGCTTCGATGGAGCGACCTGCGACAATCGGACCTGCGGTCATCGCTCAGGAGGTTCATCACATTCGGCCCGCGCGCTGGCGCGCAGTGTTTGTGCTCGGACTCATCGAGGGCGAGTTTCCGATGAAGATTTCAGAGGGCGCGCCTTACACAATTGCAGAGCGCGAAGAGTTGCGCCGCGCTGGAATTGATTTAACCGAGACGACTGCCGACGCGGGGGCCGACCTCACGCAATTCTACAAGACGATGAGCCGCGCTACGGAGAGGCTATATCTAACACACGCGCGAACGGACGCTTCGGGAAGCGAGTTGCTTGCGTCTTATCTCATCGAAGAGGTCAGCCGCGTTGCACCTGCTGAAACTATTCGCATAGCTCAATCAGCGACTGATGAAGGATTGACCGCGCGCGATGTTGCTTCGCTTGATGAACTGGCCCTTCGCACAGCGCGAGTTTTGCGCGACCGGCTTGCGAATGGATTATCAACCCCGCAAATGAATGATGAAACGCGCGCGGCAAATCAACTGCTTGCGGCTGAGCTTCCGAGCTGGGGGGCAACGATTCGCAACGCAACGGTCGAGCACCGAAGGCTCAGAGGCGAGCAGGGAGAGTTTGATGGGATCATCCTTAATGATGAATTGCTCCGACAGATTAAAGCCTCGCTCGGCCCGCAGCACCTGTGGAGCGCAAGCCAGATCAACGATTATGGCGTGTGCCCGTTTCGATTCTTTGCGAAGCACATTTTGAAGCTTGAGTCTGCCGCTGAGCCTGTCGAAGGCTTCGCCCCGAATCGTCTTGGCAATACCTATCACGAGATTCTTGAGCGGCTATACTCATTGCTTCAAAATAATGAAGGTGATGCGGTCGAAGCATCGAGTCTTGTCGAGCAGGTTGCGGAAGAGATATTGGAGCGGGTGATTGCGCGAGGCCAGGTTCGCAAAAGCCCGTTGTGGGAGTTTGAAAAGAGCGAGATCAAACGTCGGCTCGTAAAATTGCTTCAAAAGGAAGCCGAATGGAATCGCGAGCGGCCCGCGCGCCCGCTCCACTTTGAACGCAAGTTCGGCACCGAAGGCGAGCAGCCGCTCGTCATAAAAACTGACGAAGGCGAGATTCGGCTGTGCGGGAAGATTGATCGCATTGACGAGCGCGACGATGGGCTGGTCGTCATTGATTATAAGACCGGGCGCACTCCGATTCCGCATCGCGATGCACTCGATGGACGCAATCTTCAACTGCCGATTTACGTGATGGCCGCGCGAGAGGTCGTCGCAAAAGGTGCGAACATTGCTGCGGCTTATTACCTTCACATCAACAGCCGCAAGAGAGGTTCTGAGCTGCCGCGCGAATCGGATGCGAATCTTTCCATTGAAGCGATAATCGAGCACGCAGAGCGCCGCATAGTTGATTACGTGAATCGCGCGCGCGGCGGAAAGTTTCCCGTAAGGCCCAATAATGACCGCTGCCATCCGAGTTGCGAGTTTGAAGTTATGTGCCGTATTCAATCATCAGGCTCAACCGCAATCGAAGAGGAGTAGGGGATACAGTGAGCAAAACCAAAATGGCAACAGCAACCAGATCCGAAGTTCAGGTTCAGCCCGTCCAGACGGCTCGCGACAAGAAACGCTTCATTGACCTGCCCTACAGGCTGCACCGAGACAACCCGCACTGGATTGCGCCGCTTCGCATCGCGCAGAAAGACATTCTCAACACGGCGCGCCATCCATTTTATAAAACGTCGGACGCGCAGATGTTTCTCGCCCTGCGCGATAATCGGGTTGTCGGGCGCATAATGGCGATACTCAACCGCGCGCACAACGAGTTTCACAACGAGCGCGCGGGCTTCTTCGGCTTCTTTGAATGTGAAGACGACAAACAGGCGGCCGCAGCGTTGCTCGATGCTGCGCGCGAATGGGTGCGCTCGCGCGGGGCCGAAGTGATTCGCGGCCCGGTTAACCCTTCGACCAATTACGAATGTGGCTTGCTCGTCGACAGCTTCGACCGCGACCCTGCGGTGATGATGCCTTATAACCCGCCTTATTATGCGGAGCTTCTGGAAGGCTACGGCTTGAAGAAGGCGATGGACCTATACACCTACGATATTCACCAGGGATACTTCGACACGCCTGACAAATTGAGGCGCGTGGCCGAGCGGTTGAAGAAGCGCGCGAAGATAATCGTGCGCTCGGTCAATCTCAAAGACTTCAAGCGCGAGGTAGAGAGGGTGCGGCAGATTTACAACGACGCGTGGGAGGACAACTGGGGATTCGTGCCGGTCAGTGAAGAAGAGTTCGATCACATTGCGAAAGACATGAAGCAGGTGGTCGACCCAAACATCGTAATGATCGCCGAGCAGGAGACGGAAGGGAGCAACGAGCGCAAGCCAATCGGGTTTTTCCTCGCCGTGCCTGACATCAACCGTGCGCTCAAAAAACTGCATGGGCGATTGCTGCCCTTCGGTCTCATCAAGCTGCTGTGGCACTCGCGCAAGATTGATTCGTTCCGCGTCGTCACGATGGGCATTGCGCGCGACTATCAGAGTCTCGGAGTCGGTTCGGTTTTTCTGAACGAAATTCATGATCGCGCGGTCAGTAACGGATACTTTAGCGGCGAATTGGGATGGATGCTTGAGACGAACGTGCTCGTGCAGCGTTCGACGGAGCTTGTCGGATGCCGTCGCGGAAAGACCTATCGCATCTACGAAATGGCGGTGTAGCAATGCGCTTCGTTCTCCGTTCGCCGAAGTGCTAAGATGGGATTGGCGCTCTTGGGATTGGTCGCGCCGAATACGATTATTTAACAGAGCAAAGGTGCAACAGGCGGAACTCATAAAAAAATGGCACCGGGTAGAGTTGATCGCCACGCGCATATTCCAGCGCGTCCGTCTACCTGCAAATCAAAAGTACTTCATCCTCACGGTAACAATCGCCGTCGCCTGTGGGCTTGCGGCCGTCAGTTATCACGCGCTAATCAAATTCATCACCGCTAACGTAATCTATCGGGCAATCGCAACCGAAGGACCGAGCCACATCGCATGGATGCTCATAGTCCCGACGCTCGGCGGACTCGCCGCCGGGTTGTTGCTACATTACTTCGCGCCGGAAGCGCGCGGCAGCGGCATCCCTCAAGTGAAGATAGCATTCTCTATGGACTACGGTCGCGTGCCGATGCGCGTTGCCGTCGGGAAGACCGTTATCTCCGCGCTGTGCGTCGGCTCAGGTGCGAGCCTCGGGCGCGAAGGGCCGACAGTCCAAATTTGCGCTGCGCTCTCTTATGCGATTGGCAGGCTCTTTTCAATCCCGCGCCGAAAGCTGATGAACCAGCTTCCCGTCGGGGCCGCCGCTGCAATCGCTGCTGCGTTTAATACTCCGATCGCGGCAGTCACCTTCGCGCTTGAAGAGATAATCGGCGACCTAAATCAAAAGCTCGCCGCTTCGATAGTCATCGCCGCCGTTATCTCAGCGACAATCGAGCGCGCGATAATCGGCGCGCACCCGCTGTTCACGGGCGCGAATGTCTATGTGCTGAATCACCCGACAGAGTTGATTGCGTATGCCGCGCTCGGCGTGACGGCGGGCATAGTCGGAGTTGTGTTCATAAAGCTTGTGCTGTTCATGCGCATGGCGTTTCGTGATCGCGTGAACGTGCCCGGCTGGTCGAAACCAGCAATCGGCGGCGCGATAGTCGGCGTGATAGGACTCTGGCAGCCGCACGCGCTCGGAATCGGTTACGACTTTTTAGGAGTGGTCCTCAAGCAACAGGACAATCTGGTCTTGAAAGGCGTAGTGGCTCTGCTCATCGCGAAACTGCTCGCATCGGCTTTCAGCTACGGCGCGGGAATGTCGGGCGGAGTCCTAGGTCCTTCAATGTTCGTTGGCTGCATGCTCGGCGCAGCTACGTGGCACGTCTTAGTCAGCCTCCAGCCCGATGCCTTAATCGCGCGCGGCGCGTTCGCGCTCGTCGGGATGGGCGCGATGTTTGCCGCTGTAATCCGCTCGCCCATCACCTCGATACTGCTGATATTCGAGATGACCTATAACTACGAGATTATCCTTCCGCTGATGATTGCCAACGCGATTGCCTATGCTGTTGCATCGAGAATAAGGCCGCTCGGCATCTACGAATCATTCCTGTTTCAGGATGGCATTCACATCACGCATACGCCAAAGACCGACGCGCTGTCGCGCATAACCGCTGCATCGGTGATGACTCAGGACGTGGTTACACTGCCGGATGACATCACCGTGGCGGAAGCGTTAGACGTTGTCGGCAGATTGGATTTCAACGGCTACCCTGTCTTGCGCGACGGGCGAATGGTCGGACTAATAACGACGGGCGATCTGCGCAGGCTCGAAGCCGAAGGGAAGCAGGACGCGATGATAAGCGAAGTGATGACCAAGAAGGTCGTCCATTCGCACCCCGACCAGACGCTTGACACCGTCGTGTTGAAGCTTGCGCAAAGGGAGCTATCGCAGCTTCCAGTTGTGTCGCGTGTTGACGACACGCGGCTTTTGGGAATTATCACATTGCGCGACGTTGCGCGCGCGCAGGCGAGGCTCGCGTCAATGCAATACTCGCTCGGTCCCGACGATACAATCAGCCCCGTCGGAAATCTGCAGGATGCGCGAGCGCGCGGTCCTGAAGATTCGCGCTCACGATAAAACTCTTGCTCGCAAAAACGAATAGATATACGAAACCCGATGAATCGTTGGTGTAAGGGAAAAACGGAGGAAGGCTTTCGACTACAGCGTCACGCCCTCATTTCTTGAACAGGCTCTCAAATGTAGATCGCGCGTCAATGACTGCGCTCTTGCCGCCGACAGCTTTCATCTTGTTCGGTGTGAAGTAATCGCAGAAGTTCGCTCTCTCGCGATCCGAAACCCATTCAGCCTGCGGCTCGCGACAACGATTGTGCGCGCTTACGTCATAATTCAGGCAATTCAGGCAGCAATGAATGTCCGAGCCGCAGTGCGGGCATTCATCTGAGCGCGAGATGAATCCTTCGATCTTTACTTCGTTGCGACAGTGATGACAAATCATGGCTATGCGCCTCACTCCATGTATTCGTCTGCTCTAATCTACAATAGAGCCACTTCCGTCGCTCGCGCAAGAGAAAATATCTGGCTTTCATGTCTGCGCGTCTTTGCGTCTGCAGTCTCTGCGGCTTGATGCTATCATCTAGCAGAGATGCGCAGAACTGAACTCAAACGCGCTCGACCAGCACGGCCATTCCCATGCCGCCCGATATGCACAGCGTCACAAGCCCTAATTTAGCCTTTCGACGCTCAAGCTCGTGCAGCAGTGTAGTCATTATCCTCGCGCCTGTGCATCCTATTGGATGGCCGAGCGCGATGGCTCCGCCGTTTACGTTCAATCGCTCGTGATCGAAATTCAGCTCGCGGTCGCAGGCCAAAACTTGCGCGGCGAATGCTTCATTCAACTCGATCAAATCAATATCCGAAAGCGAGAGCTTGCGCCGCTCAAGCAGTTTTCTTATCGCGGGCACGGGTCCGATTCCCATCACGCGCGGGTCAACGCCGGCAATCTCGTAATCAACAAGCCTCGCTTGCGGCTGAACTGAATGCGCCCGGGCAAATTCATCAGACACGACGAGCATTGCCGCTGCGCCGTCCGTTATGCCTGATGAGTTGCCAGCCGTCACAGTGCCATCTGATGAAAAGACCGGCGGGAGCTTCTTCATCGCCTCAATGGTCACCCCCGCGCGAGCGTGCTCGTCTAATGAGAACTCGACGCGGTTTCCTTTGCGGTCAACAATCGAAAGCGGGACGACTTCCGCGCGAAACCGGCCTTCATTGATTGCAGCTTCAGCTCGCTGCTGCGAGCGCAGGGCGAACTGGTCCTGCTCATCGCGCGAGATATCATACTGGCGCGCGAGCGTCTCGGCAGTCTCGCCCATCACCTGCCCCGAAAGCGGGTCGAGAAACCCGTCGCGGTACATCCCATCAACAAGCTGGTAGTTGCCCATCCTCAAGCCCCATCGCGCGCCTTCAGCAAAGTAGGGCACGCGGCTCATTGATTCGGTCCCGCCAGCGACGACTGCTTCGGCGCGACCGAGCATTATTTCCTGTGCGGCAAGCACTATCGCCTTGAGTCCCGACCCGCAGGCTTTATTGACAGTGTAGGCGGGAACAGTTTCAGGAATGCGCGAGCGATAAGAGATTTGCCGCGCGACGTTCGGGCCGCCGCCCGCCTGTCTTGCATTGCCGATGATCACTTCATCAATCAAAGTTGTTTCGACACCAGCGCGCTTGAGAGACTCCTCGACAACGGGCACGGCCAGATCAGCCGCGCTCCAGTCTTTAAGCGTGCCTCCGAATTTTCCAATCGGCGTTCTAACAGATGCAGCGAGAAATACGTCTCTCATTCTTCATTACCTCAAAAGTATTGTTCAATTGGGATGCAAACTAACGCGCAGGGCCGATGATCGAGCGAGCGCGGTCAGTCTTTTCCTGCGCCTTTCGCCACAGCCCGGCCACTATCTTATCAACTGAAAAAACGGTTACTGATGCCGCCCGCCAGCCTGCCAACCGCCGCCCGCGCTTGACGAAGCGCAGGTTTATCCAATGCTAATCCCCTCCGAGGTTTTCCACATCCGCTAAGTCTTGCAGTCGGCCTGACGCTCTCTTGTTCTTCCTGAGGCAGTCTATACCAATGAAATTCACGATCATGCCTTCAATATCTACTTCCACCTTCGAGGAATAACAACTCTCAAAGTCAACCCCTGTCAATGAGGTTAAAAGATCAATGCGATTCGGAGGATAACCGAGTTGTATTATCTGGTCAGGCACAAGAAAATCTTCAACCTTCAAACCGACAGACCCGAACCCAAATTGATCCAATGCCTTGAGCAGTCGGGCGGCGTTTTCTTCGCTCGATTCAATCCAGATATCAATGTCTTTCGTGTATCGCGGATAGCCGTGAAGTGCAACCGCATATCCGCCGACTACGAGATAACCGACCTCGTTATCGTTTAACGATTGAATAAACTCTTTGAAGACCTGGTTGAGCATTATATTTCCACGAATGATACTCTTCTCTGATCTCTTCCAATGCGGCGAGGCGGGCTTGATAAGACTGTGTCTGCCAGTACGCGAGATCAGGTTCCTGCTCGCTGACAGGCACTATAGCGCAGATTCTTTTCTCTTCGATGTCTCTTTGCATTATTGATTCTATTATACGCCTGTCTTCGCACCAGCGCCTAACCTGGATTAAATGGATTGGCGCTGATTTGATTAACCCAAACCAATGGCATCAGTGCTCATCCGCACATACTGCCACTGCTTCATGCCAAACTCGAAGCAAACTAACGCGCAGGGCCGATGATCGAGCGAGCGCGGTCAGTCTTTTCCTGCGCCTTTCGCCACAGCCCTTGAACGACTTTATCAACTGAGAATTTGTTGCCGCTCGCTGAAGCCGCGCGCAGGTCGGGATAAAGAGCAAGCGCATCGGTCAATGCAGGCGAGTCCGTATCGTAAACCGTGCCATCGCCCGAACGCCCGAACTTCAACGTCCAGACAGTCCGCGCCCAGGTGTAGTCCGTAAGCGCGGCGCTCACGAGTGATAGCACTCGCGCTTCAGGCTGACTATCGGTCAGGCTGTACTTTCCAACGAACCGCTCAGCGTCGCGCCGCAGATTCGTCAACTGGCGACCGAACTCGATAAAGTCGGTTCCTCCCCTTAATCCGTCAGCCATCGTTTGAAACGCGCTCAGCACAGCCTCAGCGTCGCGCGCAAACTCCGGCCTCATCCCTGTATTCACCGGAGGCTGCGCGCCCTGCGCCGCTGAGGAGCCAAACGAAATTGAAGCGAGCGTGTCGAGCGCGATAGTTGATTCCAATCCGCCCTGCCTTATTCGCGCGCTGTAAGCGGTCAGGTCAACGAGCGTGCCTCTTATCTCGTCGCCGTTTTTCGTTACGAGCACGACCGGACTGCCGATTATTCGCGGCGCGTTAGCGTTCGGCGCGCTCGTCGCGGGCTTGCGCGACGAGCTTGGCCGCTGAGGCGCTCGCCTATTCTTTTGAGCCTCAGCGGGTTGGCATACAAGCAGAGAAACGATAACGAGGGCAATGATTGATTTCATAATTGAAAACCGCCCGCAGGCGCATCGCTCCTGCGCAACGCGCCCGCTGATTTCTTGCTATTCGCAATTGTGAGTGACCCGTGAATTCACTCGGTTGCAGGTCGCTGTATTTTCGCCGATAACAATTTCGCGTCCTTCACCTTTTATCTAAGCCGGGCGCAGCAATCGCGCGCTCACGGCTCTCGCTGGAATCGGCATAAACTCCTTCGGCTGCTGAATCGGGTCGAGGCATTCGCGCGCGTTTGCTCTCTAACGCTTCTTCAATTGCGCGCTCAATCTCGGCAATGACGTTCTGCTCCACGCGATTGAGCATCGCCGCGTTCTTCTCTTTGAGCGCGGCGCTTCGCTTCGCGCGCCGGCCCGTTTCCAAATCAATCCCGCTTTCAATCAAATAAGTTTCAAAAAGCCCGATGGGGTCGCGCTTGCCCCAGTACTCGAACAACTCCGCCGCGAAGGTCTCGCGCGCCTCGCGCTCGTCGTGCGTGGCGTGGCCGCCCATCCTGAACGTTTCAGCCACGAGCAGATATGGACCGCGCCCTCTGCGGCAGGCATCAGCCGCTATCTTCGTCGCCGCGTAAGCGTCGAGCACGTTGTTGCCATTAAACACTGCGCCTTCGATGCCGTAGGCTTCGGGCCAGCGCGCGAACGAGCCTCGATGGTGTTGATCCAATCGCGTGCCGAGCGCGACCTGATTGTCCTGAATGATGACTATCATCGGTAGTTGCTGAACCGCCGCGAAGTTCATCGCTTCGTGAAAGATGCCCGATTTTGTAGAGCCGTCGCCAATCCACGTCATGGCGACTCGCGGCTCTTTCTTTATCTTGAACGCGAGAGCGATTCCGCCAGTCACAGCCATGATGTCTCCGACATGGCTGATTGGCGTGACGACTCCATGATTAAAATCGCCAATGTGCAGGTCGCGCCCGCGCGTAGGCCCGTCAGCGGTTCCGAGATAGCCGCGAAGCATATCGGCAAGCGGCATCCCCATTTCGTGACACGCGCCCGCGTTGCGAATCATCGGCGCGACAAAATCGGTCGGTCGCCCATCGCTCCACGCTTTTCGATTGAGCGCGTGAACAGGGCCGATGGTCGCAGCCTCTTCGCCCGTTCCGAGCCACGCTTTCGAGATGACGCCCTGCTTGACCCATCGCTTGAGCGCGATGTCGTGCAGGCGATTACGCAGCATCCCTTCATAGAGCGCCAACAACTGCCGCGCATCGAGCGCGCGAATGATCGTTCGCCGCTCAGGGCTGCTTTCTATTATGCGATTGAACTCGGCGACGACATCAGGAGCCGGTCGCCAGTTCACGTATTCGGGAGGATCGAATGCTGGATAGCGAATCATAAAGTAAGGGGTCGGGTGTCAGGGGTCGGGCGTCAGACGTTGGTCGAGAGAATGAATACCACCTTGAAACAGGCTCCAGAAGCCGCTTTCAAGGTATCATCCAACCAACTGACTCCTGACGCTCAACCCCTGACCCCTATTGCACAGGTCCCGTCGGCGCCTTCTGGTCCGCGAAGGCGATGTCAACTTCGTCGCCTACTTCGGCTCCGAGCGCTTCGAGCGCGGCGGGCGAGACGCTTATATCAAGCCCTGTGTTTTCGTGCGGCCCGTAATCAACCGCGCGAACGACGACAGAGTTGCCGTTCTTAGGATTCGTGACGACGAGCTTCTTGTTCGCCCACCACCGCTTTCCTTCTTCGGGACTCATATGCTGGACGTGATAATCCCATCGCATCGCACAATAAAAACTTTTCGGGTTAAGGCTGCGCACGCGCTCGAAGGCAAAGTGTGGGCCTGTCGGCAGCGCGAGTTTGTCATCAGGCTTGATGCCGCGATCTTTCGGCCCGCCGAATACGCCCACCTTGCCATGCGTCGTCGGCAGTTGAACATCGTCGGGGACGCTCGAAACCGCCTGCGCTTGCTGCGCGGTTTTCTGTGTTGTTGCGCTGGCTTTGGTTGTCTTCTTAGACGCAGCCTTTTTTGAAGCGGGCTTTTTCGCCGCAGCTTTGGTTGATGCTTTCTTGCTCGATGATTTTTTTGATGCTGCTTTTTTCGAGCCTGTTTCAGCTTTTGCCATAGCTTCTCCTCTTGCGCTTAGTTGATGATTCAGGCGGCGCAACCGCGAAATTTTATTATACACCTTGGTATCCGTGAGTCATGCGCGCTGCGGCCATTCATTGTGCGGCATGCGCGCTTTGCTTGCGGTCAGCAGAATCGCTCGATGACTTGAAACCGGCTCTGTGAGCCGATCCTGCGTTTCTCATCACAACGACCTTGCCGCCTTTCATGACGAAGACGACGCGCTCAAGCTCCGTCACGTCAGCCGCAGGGTCGCCCGCGACTGCGATGATGTCAGCAAACTTCCCAGCCTCTATCGTCCCGATGCGATCAGACCATCCGAGCAAGTCCGCAGCGTTCACGGTCGCAGATTGAATCGCCTGCATGGGGGTGAGTCCGAGCTTGACCATAACGGCGAACTCGCGCGCATTCAGCCCGTGCGGATAGACAGCCGCGTCGGTTCCGAATGCTACCTTCACGCCTGCCTTGAACGCGCGGGCGATGTTCTGTCGAGCGGCTGGCATCACGACTTTCGCTTTCTCGATCATGAAATCGGGCACGCCGACTCTTTGAGCGTTTTCCATGAACCAGTCCGCGAGGTAGAGCGTCGGAACGAGGTACGTACCATGCTCTTTCATCAACTGAATGTCTTCGTCGTTGATGAACGAACCGTGTTCGATTGAATCAACTCCGGCAAGCACAGCCTGTTTGATTCCAGCCGCGCCGTGCGCGTGAGCCGCGACCTTTCGGCCAAGCCTGTGTGCTTCAGTCACTACTGCTTTGATCTCGTCGTCGCTGAACTGAGTCGCTTCGGGCGAATCGCCTTTCGACAGTACACCGCCCGTCGCAACTATCTTGATGCAGTCGGCTCCGTACTTGACGATCTCGCGAGTCTTTTCAATCAACGCGGGCACGCCGTCGGCAACTCCATCGGATTTATAATGAAACTCAGGCGCGAGCAAGCTGTTATCGGCGTGGCCGCCCGTGACTCCGATAGCAGGCCCTGAAGCCGAGATTCGCGGGCCGGGAATGTCGCCCGCGTTAATGGCGTCGCGCACGGCGATGTCTGAATAACCTCCCGCGCCGACGTTGCGAACTGTCGTGAAACCGGCTTCCAGAGTCAGTTTCGCGTTCTTGGCTCCGTACAATGCCTCTCGCGGAGTTGATATTCCGAGGCTCGAATAACCTGAATGGCTGGGGTCTGACGTCAGGTGCGTGTGGCAATCAATCAAGCCGGGTAAAACAGTCGAGGCCGAGAGATCAATCGTGCGCGCGGCGGCTTGCGCGTGCGAAGCGACAGAAGCCGAAGGCCCGACTTCTTTGATGCGGTCGCCTTCGATTAGTATGGCCTGGTCGTTGAGCACGCGGCCCGCGCGCACGTCAATCAGTCGTCCTGCTTTAATCAGAACAGTCTCTTTTGCTTGCGATTGAGCCAGCGCGGGAGCGATGGACAAAACGGTTATCAGTAAAGTTGATGCAAGTTTTCTATTCATGAATTTCATCCTCTTCGATTATCTGGCGAGCGCGATTGAATATCTTATCGAACATCGGCCCGGTCAGTTTACCGGTGAAGGTGTTCTGCTGGCTCGGATGAAACGATGCGATGAGCGTGAGGCCGCCGCGCAATCTCGCTTCCGCGCCGTGCGTAAATTTTGGCTTAGCGGCTCGCTTGATTTTATTTTCATCAGGGCCAGCTTCGATTAACGCTTCCAACCCGAACGCGGCAATAGCTGTATCGAAAGCGAGGCGGCCAAGCGCGACTACAACGCGAACTCGCTTTAACAATTCGATTTCAGTGAGCAGGTACGGGCGACAGTTGGCAATCTCATCGGGCAGCGGTTTATTCGCAGGCGGCGCGCAATGAATCGTTGCAGTGATGTAGCAATTCTTGAGCGCAAGCCCATCGCCGCGATGAACCGACGTCGGTTGATTTGCAAAACGTGCGCGGTGAAGCGCGCGAAAGAGCCAGTCGCCGCTGCGGTCGCCCGTAAATACGCGGCCAGTCCTGTTGCCGCCGTGAGCTGCCGGCGCAAGGCCAATGATTAGCAAGCGTGCGTTCGCATCGCCGAAGCTCGGAACAGGCTTGCCCCAGTACTCGTCACCTGCGAATCGCTTCACCTTTTCGCGCGCAACCCGCTCGCGCCATTCGACGAGTCGCGGGCAGAGTGCGCAGTTGATTATTCGTTCTTGCAATGAAGCGAGCGATTGAGCGTCGCCTTCACCGATTTTTGCTTGCAACATCTCGCGCGCGGTTTTCATTTCCATTCGATGTGAACAATCTCGATTTTCTGCTTGCCCGTGTTTTTGATTGAATGCGAAACGCCGCCGTCGTGCCAGTGGAACTCGCCCGCGGCAAGCGACACGGTTTGCGGCTTGTGGCCCTTCTCTTCTACTGTCGCGGTGCCGCCTGCAACGACAACGCCAAGTCCGGATAGATTGCCACTGTGCATCTGTGTTGACTGGCCCGGCTCGATGATTATTCGCCAAACGCGCACGCGGTCGTTTTCCAAGACAAGGGTTTGACCCGCAGGTGCGCTTTGTGAAGCCTCTTCTTTTATTCCCGGTGAGCCGAGCACTTCAATCGTGATGTTGCGAAAAGGCGCCTTGCTCTGATTAATCACGCGATGAGTGATTGTTGCTTTGGTGAAGCGAACCTCGCCGTCTTTCAAGATGAGATCGGCGGGCTGGCCGCCCAAAACTTCTGCCTTCAGGTTCGCGTCGCCGATTGAGACGAAAAGGTAATCGTTCGCGTGCGTATGAAACAGAGTCGCATCGCCCGGCGGCACTACCACATCGAACACGCGCACGAATTTGTTCTCGAATTTCAAATGGTGGCGCGGCTCGTTTGCGACAGGCACGGGCGATTGCGCCGGCGATGGCGCAATCAACAAGAGCGCAAAAATCGCTGCGGCTAATGGTTTCATTCCGGTCTCCTCCTTTTCGTTTGAGCAACGAATCGCACAGCAGGTTGACGCTCGATTCTCGCAGAGAATACCATATCAAGCCTCTGATGAACACGCGAGAGAGAGCGCAGAAAAAAAACTCATAAAGCTTGAAGTCTATAATTCTGATTTCCATTCTAAAATTTGATGGGGAGGAGAAAGACGCTTGCCATTCATAAAGATCAACGAATCGCCTCTTATTCCGGGCACAAGCCCGGTTGTTATTCATTACCGGCAATATGGAACCGGAACGCCGCTCATTTTTTTGCACGGCGGATGGGGCTATCAGATTTATCCTTTCGATAAACAGATTGAAGCATTCAGCCGCGACTTTAGAATAATCATCCCCGACCGCACGGGCTATGGCCGCTCGATGCGAATTGAGTCTCAGCCCACGGATTTTCACAGGCGAGCCGCCATTGAAACATCGCGGTTGCTCGACGCGCTAGGAATTGATCGCGCTGTTTTATGGGGACATAGCGACGGCGCTGTGATTTCCGTATTGATGGGACTCGAAGAGCCGCAACGCTTCGCAGGGATAATACTCGAAGCGTTTCACTTCTTCAGGTTCAAGCCATCATCGCGCGAGTTCTTTGAAGCGATGGCCGAAGACCCTTTGCGATTGGGAGAGCGCGTGGCGAATATTTTATCGAGGGAACACGGCGAGGATTACTGGGAAAAACTTATCGTTATCAATGGCCATGCATGGCTCAACATCGCAAACGAGGCCCGCCACCCGAAAGATGATCTATACGACGACAAGCTTGGCGAGTTGAGTGTTCCAACGCTATTGATACATGGGAGCCGCGACCCGCGCACAGAGCCTGATGAGCTTGAGGCAGTGCATCGCGCGTCTCCGCAGGCGCGCATTCACGTAATCGAAGGCGGCGGCCACAGCCCGCATAGCGAGAGCGCAGCCGCAGCAGAGTGTAATCGAGTTGCGGGCGATTTCTTGCGCGAAGTAACTCGCGCATGCCATTAAGAGTCGGATTAATCAGGTCGGTCGCGCGAACTAAAGTTAATGGCTGGACGTATGGGAGAATTGATTCGAGGAAATTATGTTTTGCCCTAATTGCGGAGCGGAAGAACTCAATCGGACTCAGTTCTGTCGAGGCTGCGGCACAGAGCTTCAGGCTGTGCGAGTGGCCCTTGAGCAGCCCGATGCCATCACACCCGCCGCTGTTGCAGCTCGCAAAGAGATAAGCCGCGCAATCGCGGCAAAAATAGCTGAGCTAGATGATACCAGTGATCTTAAGACCGCCGTTTACGAAATCCTTCCGGTAATCGAAGCTTTCATGCAATCGCCGGAAGAGAGGCGACTGGCGCGGGAAGAGAGGCGATTGCAGCAAACTCGCGAGGGAGTGCTCACAGTCGCTTCAGGACTAGGCGTGTTGGTCTTTTTCCTGCTGATGAGTTTTATACTTCCTGGCCGCGCGGGAGAGATTGCAACGCTGGCAGGCGTGTCCGGCGGCGTGCTGGTCTTAATCATAGGGTTGGGAATCATAGCCAATGCAAAGTGGTTTACTGCGCCTGCAAAACTATCAGCCGAGAACTCGAGGAAAATTACGAACCGGTTTATTACTGGTGGGATTTCAGAGGAGGACGCGGAGCGAGACCGCGACTCAGGACAGCCTCAAGCACTGCCATCCGTGACCGAAGGGACGACCCGCCAACTGTAAAATAGTTTCTCGATCTATCTATTGTCGCTCAATCTGCTCGATCGATTTCGACCTCAGCGTTGAAATCCGGTATGCCGCATTCTGCGTCGCACACGCCGCGCTCAATCAAGACGTTTCCCTCGGGCCAGTGAACCTGCACGTTGCCCGCAGCTATCGGCGCGATTCGACACCGCGCGCGCATCTCACCGGTTGAGTTTCTCAAGATGATGTTATCGCCGTCCGCGATTCCTAATCTCGCTGCGTCTTCCTCGCTAATCAACGCGTCATCGCGGCTCGCGCCCGTTAGCGGGTCGCGCTGCTTGTAAACCATGCTGTTGAATTGCTTGCCGCGTCGAGTCGAAAGCCTCAGCTTCTTATTCGCTTCTTTGACCTCAATCTTGATTTGCGAAAATCTCGCGCGGCCATCTTCGGTCGGGAATTGCTGAACGCTTCTGCCATAGGGCGTACGCGCTTCGCACAATCGCTCGCCGCCCCATTGAACCTGATCGCCCCGTTTGCGCAAGTATTGAATGCCGTCGTAAGCCGGAACCGCTCGCGCTATCTCATCGCGTATCGCCTGAGCGTTGTCGAAGTGAATGAGTCTTGCAATCTCAGGCCGTGCCCGCTCCGTTATTCGCATGACGATTTCCCATTCGGGCAGTGATTCGCCTATGCGCCGCCCGCGAATCTCAGGGCTGAAGAGTATTCGCCTTTCGGTCGAAGTTTCTGTCCCGCCGCCCCGCTGCTCGTAGCGCGTTTGCGCAGGCAGCAACACGACCGCATCCGCAGGCTCAATCATCATCTGCGGACTCAGCACAATGTCCTGATGAACTCGCACTGGAATTTGCTCGACTGCCTCGCGCACGTAATCAGGGTCGGGCAGCGTTTCGAGGAAATTGCCGCCGATTTGATAAAAGAGATCAATCGAGCCATCGTGCGCTCGATCAATCATCTCAACCGCATTCAGCCCGCGCCACGATGGAACCGGGAAGCCCCAGAGCTTTTCAAAATGCTTCGCGCCTTCATCGTCAACAGCGATGCCGCCGGGAAACAGATTCGGAGCCGCGCCCACTTCCGCGCCGCCCTGCACACCCGAATGCCCGCGAATGGCCATCAGCCCGCATTTCTCGCGTCCGACAAATCCGCGAGTCAGCGCCAGGTCGGCGATGGCTCGCACGTTCGCCACTCCGTCGCTATGTTGCGTGATGCCCATTGACCAGACGAAAACAGCGGTTTTCGCTTCGGCAATCATCCGCGCAAACCGAAGCATTTCATCGCGGGTCGCGCCCGACGCGGCTTCGAGCAAATCCCAGGAACTGGCTCCCAGAGCCGATTTCACGCCATCGAAGCCTGATGTTTTCTCGTGGATAAAATTCTCATCGGTCCAGCCATGTTCAACGAGATGCTTGATGACACCAGCGATGAAAGCGCGGTCGCCGCCCGTGTTCACCTGAAAGAATGCGTCGGCTATCTTTGTTCCGAACAGCGCGCTTTCCGCAACCGATGGAATCCAGTAACGCTCGAGCCCCGGCTCGCGATACGGGTTGATGACGGCGACTCGCGTCCCGAGCTTCTTGGCGTGATAGATGTACTTGGTTGTCACAGGCTGATTGTTCGGCGTGTTGCTGCCGAAGAAAACGAGCAGGTCTGTTCCGATCCAATCTTTGTATGAGCAGGTTGAGGCGGCGACTCCGAGCGATTGCCTGAGTCCGACGGTAGAGGGCGCGTGGCAGATTCGCGAAGAGTTATCAATGTTATTCGCGCCGAGCGCGCGAGCAGCCTTCTGTGCAACGTAGTAAGTCTCGTTCGTCAGCCCGCGCGAAGTCAGGTAGAAAGCCATCCGGTGTGGGTCCGTGTCGACGATTCGTTTTGCGATCAGGTCAATCGCTTCATCCCAGCTTGCGCGCGTAAAGCCTCGCTCGCCGCGCCGCCGCAGCATCGGGTAAGGCAAGCGTCCAAGCTCGCGCAACTCTGTTGAGTTCATTCGGGCTAAAGCTTGAGCGTCATCAAGCAGCCGAACGTCGAGCGCGGGCATGGTGTTCAAGCGCATAAGGTCGAGCCTGACCATGCACAGGTGAATGCCGTCCATCGTGAAATCGTGAATGCCCGTAGTGCCGAGCGCGCAGCCGTCGCAAACGCCTTCGGTCAGTATCCGCCACGCGAAAGGAAGCTCGCGCTTGTTGCGCCAGATCGCCTTTGCGATTTCAAGGTAGTGGTTCGGCTTGACCTGTCCCAATCCGTTCGGCGCAAGCCCCGCCCAGGTTGATTTGTCCCATCCGCGTTTTGCCATTCTTCGCCTCGCGAATAAGTCATGCCACAAGGCCGCCCCGATAAGCAAACTGGCACGGGCCTCATTTTGAAATGAAACTCATCCTGCTAAAATACGAGCGATGATTCTCGTAATAGACAACTACGATTCTTTCACATACAACCTCGTGCAGTATCTCGGCGAGCTTGGGGCAGAGGTCAAAGTCTTTCGCAACGACACAGTGACGATTGACGAGATGCGAAAGCTTGACCCCGAACGATTGTTGATCTCGCCCGGACCGGGCGTGCCCGCAAGCGCAGGCATAACCATTGACACGATACGTGCGTTCGCGGGAAAGATTCCGATTCTCGGCGTCTGTCTCGGCCATCAGGCAATCGGCGAAGCGTTCGGCGGGCGGGTCGTCCGCGCGCCTTACCTGATGCACGGCAAGACGAGTGAAATATGTCACGACTCGCGCACAATCTTTCGCGGCCTGCCTTATCGCTTCAAGGCGACACGGTATCATTCGCTGGTGGTTGATAAAGAAGGGTTGCCCGATGCGCTTGAGATTTCTGCGACGACGCCGGACGGCGTGATAATGGGGCTTCGCCACCGCGAGTTTCCGGTCGAGGGTGTGCAGTTTCATCCCGAATCGGTGATGACCGATTATGGCAAGACGCTGCTTGTGAATTTCTTGAAGCTCTAAAACGAATCAGACGCGTTCAAAGATGACGGCTAAGAATGAGTTGACAACAAGCGGACTGATCGCTGCGGGCGGGGTGCTTGATCGAATCGTCGAGGCGAAAGCGAAACGGTTGGAAGACGCGAAGCGCCGCGCGCCCCTCAGTCAATTGATTGAACAGGCTCGCGAGACTGTATCTTTGCGCGCAAAGCGGTCATTTGCTGAAAGTCTGATCAGACCTGATCGAATCAACATCATTGCCGAGATCAAACATCGCTCGCCTTCAAAGGGAATCATCCGCGAAGATTTCAATCCCGTCTCGCTCGTTGAAAGCTACGCGTGCGGCGGCGCGGCTGCGTTGTCCGTTTTGGCGGAAGAAGATTTTTTCGGCGGCTCGCTTGAGCATTTGCGAGCCGTGCGCGAGCGCGTTGATTTACCTCTGCTAAGGAAAGATTTTCTATTCGACGATTACCAGCTTTATGAAACGGCAGTTGCAGGAGCCGACGCGATACTTTTGATTGTCGCGATGCTCGGCGATGAGCTTCTTGCGCGATTGATAGCGCTTGCCGCAGAGCTAAGGCTTGACTCTCTGGTCGAGGTTCATTCGGAAGAAGAGATGAGTAGAGCCGCTCGCGCCGGCGCGCGAATCATCGGCGTGAACAATCGCGATCTGACTACGTTTGCCGTTGACCTGAACACTTCAATACGGCTCGCGCCGCTTGCGCCTTCGGGCGCGACGCTTGTGAGCGAGAGCGGGATAACTGTCGGCGCGGATATTCGTTTATTGAAAGAAGCCGGGTTCGATGCTTTTTTGGTAGGCGAACATTTTATGCGCGCTGCTGATCCGGGCGCGGCGCTCGCAAGATTAATCGAAGAAGCGGAATCGCTATGAATCGAGTCAGGGTGAAAATTTGCGGCGTGCGGAGCTTGGAAGAAGCGAAAGTCGCGCTCGATTGCGGAGCCGATATGCTCGGCTTCAACTTCTGGCCGCAAAGCCCGCGATACGTCGCGCCCGAAAGAGCGAGCGGAATAATCGCAAAGCTCCCGCCGGTGTTCACTCCAATCGGGGTCTTCGTCAATGAGCAGGCTGATCGCCTCTTAGACATCGCATCGAGCATCGGTTTGCACGCGGCGCAGCTTCACGGCGATGAGACGCCTGAGTATTGCGCGGCGATTGATGGATTGAAAATAATCAAGGCGCTGCGCGTCGGAGAGAATTTCAAGCTCGATTTGATAAAACAATATTCGGTGGACGCGGTGCTTCTCGATACTGGTCTGAAGGGAAGCTACGGCGGGACGGGTCGCGTTTTCGATTGGAACGTCGCGAAAGAAGCGACTCGAGTAGCGCCGATTATTCTCGCGGGCGGGCTGACCGTTGATAACGTTGCCGATGCGATTACGCAGGTGAAGCCGGTGGCTGTTGACGTTTGCAGCGGAGTTGAATCCGAGCCGGGCCGAAAAGATTTTGATAAGCTGCGGCGATTTATGCGCGAAGTCGCTCGCGCTAACGCGATTATCGCGAGCGAGATTGATTAAGTTGGAGAGCGTTGATGAGCAAAGCAGAAAACGGAAATTCATATCAGATGCCTGATGAACAGGGGCACTTTGGGCCGTATGGCGGGCGCTTCGTGCCTGAAACTTTAATGCACCCGATTGAAGAACTAATCGCGGCCTACGACGAAGCGAGGCGCGACCCTGAATTTCAACGCGAGCTTGATGATCTGCTCTCAAATTATGTTGGGCGGCCGACTCCGTTGTTGTTCGCGCGTCGGCTCACTGAACATCTTGGCGGCGCGCGAATTTATCTCAAGCGCGAAGACCTTTGCCACACGGGCGCACATAAGATCAACAACGCCATAGGCCAGGCGTTACTTGCGCGGCGGATGGGAAAGACTCGAATCATCGCCGAGACGGGCGCGGGTCAGCACGGAGTCGCCACGGCGACCGTGTGCGCGCTGATGGATTTGCGGTGCGTTGTCTATATGGGCACTGAAGACATGCGTCGGCAGGAGTTGAACGTCTTCCGAATGCGATTGCTCGGCGCGGAAGTGGTCAGCGTTGACGCGGGCAGCCGGACTTTGAAAGACGCAATCAACGAAGCTTTGCGCGATTGGGTGACTAACGTCGAAGACACTCATTACTTGCTTGGCTCGGTGATGGGACCGCATCCCTACCCGGCGATGGTGAGGGATTTTCAATCGGTGATTGGCCGGGAGGCTCGCCGCCAGATTCTTGAAGCCGAGAATCGTTTGCCTGATCTTTTGATAGCGTGCGTCGGCGGCGGCAGCAACTCGATTGGATTATTTTATGAATTCATCCCTTACGCGGGCGTGAAGATGATTGGAGTTGAAGCGGGCGGCACAGGTTTAAAATTGGGAGAGCACGCGGCGCGTTTTAGCGGCGGGCGCCCCGGCGTGCTTCAGGGGACGCGAAGCTACATTTTGCAGGATGACAGCGGTCAGATTTCGACTACGCATTCGATCTCTGCGGGATTGGATTACTCAGCCGTAGGTCCTGAGCACGCGTATCTTCACGACGCAGGGCGCATCACTTATACGTCAGCGACTGATGCCGAAGCGCTCGTAGCCTTTGAGTGGCTGGCAAAGCTGGAAGGGATAATCCCTGCGCTGGAAAGCTCGCACGCGATTGCGGAGGTCGTAAAGGTCGCGCCGAAGATGAAGCGTGACGAGATCATCATCGTGAATCTCTCGGGTCGCGGCGACAAGGACGTGAACACGGTTGCTGAACATCTCAAGTCTCGAATCTGAGATTTCAAAATTTCAAATCTGTGATATTGAATTCCTAATGACTCGCATTCAAGCAAAGTTTGAAGCTCTCAAGCGCGAAGGCCGCAAGGCGTTCATCCCCTACATCACGGCTGGCGACCCTGATCTCAAAACAACTCTTCGATTGCTCGTTGAGCTGGAGCGATGCGGCGCTGACATCATTGAGCTTGGCGTTCCGTTCTCTGATCCGATGGCCGACGGGCCGGTGATTCAGCGAGCATCGGAGCGAGCCTTGAAAAACGGCGTGAGCGTGCGCGATTGCCTTGAGCTTGTGCGCGAGTTGAGGCGGCAGAGCGACGTGCCCATCTTGTTGTTCAGCTATTTGAATCCGCTTCTTGCGCTCGGAGTTGAGCGCATTGGTTCGGAGCTACGAGCCGCAGGCGTTGACGGCGTGCTCGGAACAGATCTCGTGCCCGAAGAGGCGGGCGATTATTTGAAGAGCGCGCGAGACGCAGGCATTGATACGGTTTTCTTGGTCGCGCCGACGAGCACGGACGAACGAATCAGGCTAGTGGCCGAGGCGAGCAGCGGGTTTATTTATGCGGTATCACGCGCGGGCGTTACGGGCGTGAGGCAAAGCCTTTCGGAAGCGGCAGCGAGTCTGGTCGAGCGCGTGCGACGGTTCACGAATTTGCCCGTTGCTGTGGGCTTTGGCATCTCAACGCCTGAGCACGTCAGCGAAGTGTGGCGGCACGCCGATGCCGCAGTCGTCGGCAGTAGAATCGTCAGCGAGATTGAAAAATATGCGGGCGATCCTTCACTGGTTGAAAAGGTCGGCGCGCTGGCGCGATGGCTTGTGCCTGCGAAAGCGAATGATTAATTGAACGCCGGTTTCTCTAGGGTGGCTCGGCTGATGTTATTGAAGATTATTCGCCTGCGCCGGGTTAGCTTCAATAACGGGAAGCGTTGATCTCGATTGCTTCGCGGTCTCAGAGATCGCGCGTTCAATCGGATTATAAAGCGTGTCTCGCTCAATGGGTGTTCGGCCCGCGCCGCGAATCAAATCTTCAATCTCTTTGCTCGTCAGTTGATTATCGTTGCCTTCGACAAGATAAGACTCCATCAGCGTGCCGCCGTGATTGATAGTGCCATCCAGATCATCCGCGCCGAATTGCTGAGCCACCTGCGCGAGATTCTTGCCCAACATCACCCAGTAGGCTTTTATGTGTGCGATGTTGTCCAGCATCAAACGCGATACGGCAATCGTCTTCAAACTGTCAATGCCTGACGGTCCCGGCAGGTGCGAAAGCTCAGTGCCTCGCGGATTGAATGCGAGCGGGATGAAACACATGAAGCCGCCGGTCTTGTCTTGCAACTCGCGCAGCTTTACGAGATGGTCAATGCGGTCTTCGTAAGATTCGACATGGCCGTAGAGCATAGTCGCATTTGTGTGAATGCCGCGACTATGAACCTTTTCTGCAAGCTCAAGCCATCGCTCGCCGCTTGTTTTGTGCGCGCAGATGCGGCTGCGCGTAGGCTCGCGGAAAATCTCGGCCCCGCCGCCCGGACAGCTATCAAGCCCAGCTTCGATCAATCCGTCAATCACTTCCTCATCCGTCATCCGGCAGATGCGCGTCAGGTGGTCAAGCTCGACCATCGTGAACGCCTTCAAATGCATATCGGGGAAGTTGCGTTTCAACTCGCTCAACAGCGATGTGTAATAATCAAACTGCAATCGCGGGTGCAGGCCGCCGACGATGTGAAGCTCGCGCGCGCCTTCGTCGTAAGCTTTTCGCGCAATCTCTACGCATTCGGCCACAGACCATTCGTAAGCTTCGGGGTGACGAACGCGACGATAGAAACTGCAAAAGCCGCAGTCGGATATGCACACGTTCGTGTAGTTCATGTGCCGGTTCACATTGTAATAGGTCTTGTTGCCGTTGATGCGCTCGCGCACCGCGTTGGCAAGCGTGCCGATGGCGAGCAGATCGTTGCTCTGCAAAAGCCTTAACCCGTCTTCATAAGACAATCGTTCGCGGGCTTCGACCTTTTCGGCAATATCACGAAGCTCGCCCGACAGGGAAGTCATGCTCATCCGTCTCTCCATCGCAGAGTTCTAATCAAACCAATGAAATTATACAAAGATTAGCGCGCTTGACCAAACTCGCGCTGTTGCAGTTATCTGCCCTTGAGATAAATGATGACGCCGATGATGGCGAGCAGGAACAATATGAACAACACAATCTTCCAGACGCTATAGGGCCGGTCGCCCTGAACTTCGCCAGTGCGCGCGTTGATCATCACCTGATAGACCTTCTGGTTGAAGCGATACGCTGCGATGTAAACCGGAAGTAATATGTGCTTGAACGTGATGGCCGAATACGCTGTTCTTATCTCGTAGATGCGCTGCTCGTCGCCGCCGATGTCTGCCCGAACGTCCGATTCGATAACGCGAGCCATTATCGTTTTTGCTTCCTCAAAGGATTCCCTGAGCGCGAGCGCGTAACGCTGCGCTTTGAAGCCTGCAATGTAAGCTGGCTCGTAAGGCTTCAAATCGTGCAAATCCCATGGCTCAAGCGCGACGAGCCGCGCGCGCGGGACCGAAACTGTCGCGGCAACGAGCACGTCGTCGAACCATCGGGTGACGCTTCCAGATGCGGGATACCATCGAGTCATTCGCACTTGCCGCGTCTTCGTCACAGTGTTTCCTTGAGCGTCCGTGTCCGTATAGGTTTCTGTGACGTAGTAATACTCGCCGCGCTCGCCCGTGTAAAAGCTCAGCGTGTTTGCGTCAAAGGTCCAAAACGGAAGATAGACGCCGCCGATTGATTCCTGATAAGCGAGCTTCTTGAGCGCGTTGGGAGCAAACCACCTTGACGAAAGCCATTTCTTCAGCGAATCGGTCGCCTGTTTTTGCGTTATGCGAAAGGGAAGCACGCCTTCGGGCGCGACCATAGGATCTGCGGATTTCGGTTGAGCTACGATTGCGCTGCCGCAGAAAGGACATTCGCCCGCGACTTCGGGCGGCGTAAACGTCACCGTTGCGCCGCAGCTCGCGCACGTAACTTCGAGCGCATTCGCCGCGAGCGTTCCCAGTTGATCGGAGCGCGGCTGCAAATATTCTTCGTAGGATCGCTCTTGAACCTCTTCGGCTGTCGTAGGAATAGGCTCTTTGCGCCCGCAATAAGGACAAGACAAAACATTATCCTGCGGATCGTAAACCAGGTCGGCCCCGCAGCCGGGACATGGATACCTGAGCGGCTTTTGATTGGTTGCGCTTGATTGCGAATCTGCCATCGGTTCTCTCGCGAAGAGAGATGCTACCGTAGCAGATTCAATGACGGGCGCGCAACTACCTGCGCATCTCGCTAAAACTCTTGAACTCTTATGAAGATCATAAAGATTTGCGAGATGCGCGGGTAAAATGTCGAGAGCTTACTCGCCCTCTTCGGGCTTGATGATGCTTTTAAGCTCTGTGCGAATCCGTTCAAGCTCGGCTATCTTTTCCGCTATGCGATTGAAAAGCGGCTCCTGCACTTTTATCCCTTCGCTAATCAAAAATGCCGCCGCTTCTGAACGGCTCTTGAAGACGCCCGACTTCACAAGCGCATCGAGCTTTGCGAGCGAATCGTCATTGACCCGAACCATCACAACGTGATCGCGCGCCGAAAGCGCCGACTCAATAGCCTTGCCGAGCGATTCAGTCGCTTTGCCTAAGACCTCGCCCGTCTTCTGCGCAACTTCCCTGACGGATGAAGCCACATCGTCAAGCACAGACTTTTGCCGCTCGCCTTCGCCATCCATCTTCGTCACAACAATATCATCGCTTTCCGCGCTCTTCTCCTCAATTATCACATCCCCATACTCTCCTTTGTCTTCAAACATTTCCAATTTACCTCCTTACACGATTTTCCGTAATTAAATTACGCATTTCTATTTCTGATTGTTCAATAGACCTGTTGCGCAATAAGGAGATTTGAGGTACATGCCCAACATATTGCGATTTTAACTTTTCGAAAACCACATCATATTGGGGAGAAATGCCTGAATCGCTTATTGCGCAACAGGTTTAATCAAATTCATTGCGGAATAAATGCGGGTCGAATAAGATGAAAAGCTCACCTTCAGTCGCACAACTACATAGCCTTACTCATTCTAGTTTAGTTCGTTATGCTATTAGCTTTGCACGGCGGGAGTTGGGCTTTCCCAAACCAGATTTCGGGAATAAAGTGATGATGCAAACAGGCAACAAAATTGCGGCACATTCGGCGCTGACGGTAGGAGTTATCAGGAAATTGCTACACCGCAACGCGCGCGCGCGGCTTGGGCGCATATTCAACAAAGCCTATCCGGTCGAGGTCGCGCGGCTGCTGGCGATGCTCAGAGGCTCGGAACGTTCTCACGCTTTTCAGATACTGGTTGAAGAATGCGACACGGCACACGTGGCGAAGGTTTTGAGCGAGATGTCGGCTGGCGATAGCCTCGCGCTGCTTGAGACGCTCGATCCGCGAGAGATTGCGCGCCTTCTCAGCGAGCTTCCGGCAGATGACGCGACCTATCTGGCCTCGCGCCTTCCCGACCCGATCAAATCCCAAGTCATCGCGCTGATGGAGGCCGAGCCTGCCGCCGATGTGCGCGAGCTTTTGGAGCACGAAGAGCGAACTGCCGGGCGCATAATGACGCGCGATTATTTTGCGCTCGAAGAGGATATGACTATTTCTGAAGCCATCACCGCGCTCCAGAAGAAATCCGAAGAGCTTGAGATGGTCTTCTACGTCTATGTCGTAGACAAGCGTGGCCATCTTGTCGGGGTCGTAAGCTTGAGAAAATTATTAACCACTCCGCCCTCGACCCAGTTGAAACGAATAATGGTTCCCGAAGTCATCAGCGCGCACACGGATGATGATCAGGAGAAGGTTGCCCGTCTTGTCGCCGAATACAATCTTCTGGCCGTGCCCGTCGTTGACGACGAAGGCAAGCTTGTAGGCATCGTCACGGTTGACGATGTGATTGACGTTTTACAGGAAGAGGCAGAAGAAGACCTGCTTGCGTTGGCCGGTGTTTCGGTTGAAGAGCGCGTTGACACGCGCGTGTCGCGCTCTTTGAAATTGCGAGCGCCATGGCTTCTGGTGAATCTGGCGACGGCGTTTCTTGCCTCTTATGTAGTGTCGCGGTTTGAGGGATCAATCAGGACGCTGCCTGCACTTGCCACCCTTATGCCGATTGTCGCCGGAATGGGTGGAAACGGAGCGACGCAAACTCTTACCGTCATCATAAGGGGGATCGCTTTGAATGAGCTGACGAGCGTTTCTCGCGCGACGCTCAAGGAGTATCTGGTCGGTTTAGGAAACGGTTTAATAAACGGTCTGGTTTGCGCTGTAGTTGTAGCTGCGTTTTACAGCAATGTATGGCTGGCCCTTGTCATCGCGCTCGGCATGATAATCAACATGATTGTGGCAGGCGTTGCAGGGACGCTCATTCCCATCGCGCTCAAGCGAATGAATATTGATCCGGCCGTTGCCTCCACCGTGTTTGTCACGACCTGCACAGATGTTGCCGGGTTCTTTTCATTCTTAGGGATAGCGACACTGCTTATGAATCTGCTCAATCCAGCTTGAGGCGCGGCACAATTCCAGCGCATTCGTTTTGAGAGCCAATGGCTGAAGTCATGCCGCATCCTTGATGAATACTTACCGACTTGACTGCGATTGCATCTTGATTGAATAGACGCGGTTTTGAAGCTCCTGCACCTGCGCAAGCGCGTCCTCAGTGTGATTATTCACCGCTATGAGCGTGCGGTCTATTGCCGCTTTCAAATCAGCGAAGCTCTGCGCGAACTGTCCAATCTTCTGATCGGCCATCGCTTTTTCGGCATCCTGCCTTGCCGACTCCAGCATTGACGCTGCGCTTTGCCACTGGCCGTTTTGGAGGTTCGTCAGCGCAGTATGCACCGCCCCTTCGCAGCGGAAGATGTAGGCGGGCAGATTGTTTCCCGCCATGCGGCGCTGCAAGTTGGGATCGTTCGCGTTATCTTCCGCGTTCGTGTTCTGGCTTCCGCCCCGCACGCAGCCCGCCATCAATACAACAAGCAAAAGTATTATTGCCCCGACAAATCGAAACTTCACTCTCAACTTCGCTCTCCGCCTTTCTTTTCGCTCTGTCATGCAAGCGCGTCGTCACAGAAGCCTTCGGAAAAGATTAAAGCCTATTACAAATTTGTCAGCAGGTAAACCGAGATTGCTCGAATTGTAGCGCGCGGTCGTCGTCGTCTGGGTGTTCGTGAATGTGAGCGAAAACGAATGCCGCCCGATGCGCTTTTCGATGCCGAATCCGATTGCGGCCTCCGATTCGTTCTTGAATCCTGTAATCCTTCCCGTTCGCGGATCGAACTCGGCTACGACTTGGCCCATCTTGAATCCCACGCGCGGCGTGTACTCAAACAATAGCGACAGCGTCGGTCTGATTCGGCCATTCACGCCGAAGCCGAACGAGCCTGTGTGCTGGCCGAGCCTCAACTGATCTGCGAGCGGTTCGGGCGGGAAGAAATCCGTAGAGCGCGGGTTGAAGCGGCCCTGCCCATTCGAGTTTATGTGTACGGCTGGCGAGAAGAAAACGTTGGCGTATTTCGTAACGCTGCGGCCAATCATCGCCTGAATGTTGTACGTGAAATTTCGCTTGAAGTTGTTGTCGCCTTCCGCGCTCGCGTAAGCCGAAAGCGCGATGGGCGACCGTCCCGCTTCGTCGAGAATGTGATAGCCAAGCCCGACCTCAATAGTTTTGCAAAGCCCCGTCGTGCAAAGCGGCGAGCGGTAGATGTTGAAGTAAAGCCTGTCGGTTATTCCATAAGTCAATCCGAGCGACGAGACCGAAAAGCTGTCGAGTCCGAAAAAATCGTTGAAGATTCGCTTCAGGTGATCGCTGCGGCCTTCGTTATCGAAGGCCGTTATCTGCTCGCCGAAGCGATGTGTGAAGTGAAGGTTCAGACTGTGGCGACGGACGCGCTTCGGCGTCGGAATGTTTATGACGTGATAATCGTAAGGCTCGTAGGCTTTGCTGCTCTCGCGCTCCTTAGTGGCGATGACGGGCTGCTCCTTCGTTTCCGCAGGTGGACGCGGCGGCTCGCTCAAGCGAGAAACGGTCTTTGTCGAAGTATCAATGCGCAGCCGCTCGCCGTTCGATTCCACGATGACGACGCCGGGCGAGTTGTCATCGAACGTAACCTGTATGTTTGAATCCGACGCGCCACGGGCGCTCGTGACGACGATTTCGCCGACCATATCGGGATGACCGTCGCCGCAGAATACGGAGCATACCATCTCAAACCTTCCCTCGCGCTGCGGCGTGAACTCTATGACTCTGGTCTGCTTCGCCTTGATCGGCACGTCAATGTTGAACTCGCTGATTTGAACGCCGTGATCAACATCAACCGCCGTGACGACGAGGCGAACGCGCTCGCCTTTGCGCACGGTGATCGTCCTGGGCGAGAACTCGAACCGGCGCGCAGTCACTTTAATCTCGTGCACCTGAGGCGGTTCTGCTGCTGGCCGCGCGTTTGAGACAATAGCAGTCAGTAGAATAATGAGCGGTGTAGCCATCAAGGCAAATCTTTTCGTCGGTCTGAACATTTTGAGATGTCCTCCTGTAGCGGAAAATTTGTTTCTTGTTTCGGCACAATCCCTGATGTGAGGCTCAGGCGAGTATAAACCACCCGGCTGAGTTTTCCAACGCCGCTAATGTTATCTTCGTTTCGCGACGCGCAAGCTCAAAGATTGTAGAGCGCAAACAGATTAATAAATCGCCTCCCCGCACGTATAATCCTTTTCTTTGAATCCATAATTCGTCTCAGGAGAAACAGAATTGATGAGCAACATATCGTTGAATGACAATGAAGGCGATAAAACCAGTTACGTCAGGCGCTCTGGCTGTCACGCAGCAAATTCAATCATCGTTCTAATCGTTTTAGCATCAATTTTATTAGCGGCGTGCTCCGAGTCGACGAGCCGTTCAAATGCTTCAGCGTCAAACAGGCCGACTGCGCCGGGCAGCTCTTCTGCCAGCCAGCAATCCTCAAACAATTCGGGAGGGCCAAAGCTCGTCCCTTACGAAGTCGTCAACAGCTACCCGCACGACCCGCAGGCATTCTTGCAGGGGCTTGTCTGGTATGACGGAGCGTTTTACGAAAGCACAGGTCAGTTTGGCCAATCAACGCTTAGGCTCGTGGAGTTTCCGACGGGCAGGGTTCTTAAAAAGCATGACCTCGCGCCCGAACTGTTCGGCGAAGGATTGGCGATCGTCGGCGACAGGCTGATTCAATTAACGTGGCAGTCGCATATCGGGTTCGTTTATGACCGCGCGACTTTCAACCTGATTCAAACATTCAGCTACGACACGGAAGGATGGGGATTGACTTACGATGGCTCGCGTTTGATCCTGAGCGACGGAAGCGATCAACTTACCTTCATTGATCCGAAAACCTTCAAGCCAACTGGAAAGCTGAGCGTTACGTTCAACAGCCAGAAGGTGACAAACATCAACGAGCTTGAATTTATCGAAGGCGAAATCTGGGCGAACATCTGGCACGACGACCGCATCATCCGCATAGACCCGGCAACGGGCCGCGTGAACTCTTACCTGAATCTGAAAGACCTTCGCCCGCCCGAAACACTCGACGAGAATGAGGCCGTGCTGAACGGAATAGCTTACGACGCGGCGCAGAAGCGCATATTCGTGAGCGGCAAACTCTGGCCGCGAATATTTGAAATAAAGTTGAAGCAGTGACTCAAGTATCCCGCTGTTTCACTCTTCGAGCCGCTCGGCAAGCTCTTCAACGGTCGTCGCGGGAGCAAGGCAAGTATAATTGCGGCAGACATACGCAGTCGCTTTGCCGTCAACCGCAGTTCGTCCCATCATCAGGCTAATCGCTTCGGCGGCCTTCTCGTCCTCAGCTTCAGCGGCGGCGACAACTTTGTTCGGGATGTAGCGCGAGTAAATCTCTTCGACGAACGAGCGTACTTCGTGCGAATCGAGATGGCCGACGATGGCAATCTCTTTCGGCTCCGACAGGTAAAAATCGAGCGCGCAGAGCAGGTATCCGAACGCGCTCGGATACTTGCTCATCGCCTGACGAAGCGCGCGAAGAATCGTCACCGCGCGCCGCTGATAATCGGGTTCCTGAACGAGGTGCGAGAGCTTAAGCAGGTTCAGCGCCGCGACAGAATTGCCCGACGGAGTCGCGTTGTCGAAATAATCTTTGGTCCGCGTGATTAACTTTTCGTGATCGCTCGATGTGAAATAAAACCCGCCTTCGTCCTCGTCCCAGAACTTTTCAATCATCACGTCAGCCAGACTGCGCGCGTGATTAAAATATCTCAAATCGAAAGTTGCCTCATAGACGGCGAGCATGCCTTCCATCACGTAAGCGTAATCTTCGAGGTAAGCATTCAGCTTCGCCTGCCCGTCTTTGTATGTGCGCAGCAATCGCCCTTCTCGCATCAGTCGCGAGAGAATGAATTCAGCATTTCTGACTGCTACAGCGCGATAGTCATCGCGCCCAAGTATGTTGGCCGCCTCAGCGAATGCCGTGAGCATCAAGCCGTTCCAGGCGGCGAGACACTTCTCATCGCGCGCGGGCCTGACGCGGTCTTCGCGCGCGTTGAACAGCCGCTTCCTGCCTGCGTTGATGATGCGACGGACTTCTTCAACGTCGCGCCCCTTTGCGCGAGCGAACTCTTCGAGCGGCAACGGAGTGTTAAGAATTGACTTGCCGTGCTCGAAATTGCCCTGCTTCGTCACGTCGAAGAATTCGCAGAACAACTCGCCGTCTTGCGCGCCGAGTAGTTCGAGTATTTCATCTTTCGTCCAGACGTAGAACTTTCCTTCTTCGCCTTCGCTGTCGGCGTCTTCTGAGGAATAGAACCCGCCCTCGCCGCTTGTCATATCGCGGATGATGTATTCGAGCGTCTCTTCGGCGATGCGGCGATAGTACGGGTTCTTCGTCTGCTGATAGGCGTAAAGATAAATGCGCGCAAGCAGCGCGTTGTCATAAAGCATCTTTTCGAAATGCGGCACGAGCCAGTGTGCGTCAACCGAGTAACGCGCGAATCCTCCGCCGATGTGATCGTACATTCCGCCTCCGGCCATGCGACGAAGCGTAAGCTCGACCATCTGCAAAGCATCGGGCGAGTTGGTTCGATGATGGTGGCGCAGCAGGAACATAAGATTCATCGAGGGCGGAAATTTGGGAGCGCCGCCGAAGCCACCGTTCGAGCGGTCGAAGTTTGCGTACAGCCCTGAGAACGCCTGATTCAATACTTCCGATGTAAGCATCTCATCAGTCGAACGAAAGCGATTTATCTTGTTAAGCTCAGCGGTGATTGCTTCGGCTGAAGATTCAACATCGTTGAATCGAGTCCTGTAGGATTCGGCGATTGCCATAAGGATGCGCGGAAAGCCGGGCATTCCATGCCGGTCAACAGGCGGGTAATATGTTCCGCCGTAGAAAGGCTTCAGGTTGGGCGTGAGAAAAACGGTCATCGGCCAGCCGCCGTGGCCTGTCATCATCTGTACTGCATTCATGTAAATCGAATCGAGGTCGGGCCGCTCTTCGCGGTCAACTTTTATGCAGACGAAGTTCTCGTTCATCAATCGAGCAATCTCTTCATTCTCGAATGACTCATGCTCCATGACGTGACACCAGTGGCAGGCCGCATAACCTATGCTGAGCAGTATGGGTTTGTTTTCGGCGCGCGCGCGCTGCAACGCTTCTTCGCCCCACGGATACCAATCCACAGGGTTATGCGCATGCTGGAGCAAATATGGACTTGTCTCATTGATTAAGCGATTCGTGTGCTTATGCTTGGTCATGTTTCCCTCGTCTGCGGCGGTTGGTAAAGGAAAACTATACTTCCGCTGCGCAGTATTTGCCAGCAAAGGAGATGTGAGAGAATTATTCCTGTCGAATTGAAATGCTCTTGAAAGCCTGCGGCTCACATAAATCACGGAGCGACGTTGGCTCCGAAGCTTGCGCGATAGAGGCGGCCCGCGTTGTCAGAGCCTGTGCTTGTGCAAACAACGCGGCCAATCCAATCCGCTTCAGAGCGCCCGCTCATGTCAACGCTGACGGTAAATGTCAGCGATCCGGCAGCGCCGAGGCGATGAAAGAACGGGACCGTCTGCGAGTGTGATGCGCCGCTCGCCGACCGAGTCGAAATCGTCAGCGTCTCCCATTGCGTCACCTGACCCGCAAGCTCGCGCAGGCTGAAGGTCAAATCGTAGTGATAACCCGACGGCGACTTCATTGAGCGAATGCGAATGAGCCGGGCGTCAACGCGCCCGGCTGCGCCATGCGGTATCGGTAGATTGGAGAGTGCTGGTAAGCTCGCCTGCACAGGTCTTGTTGCTTCGCGCGGCGCAGGGTTCTTCGTCATGGCTGCGACGTTTGGCCGCGCGCTCGCGGGCAACGAATCGTGATGGCTTGTTCGCTTGTCATCATTGCTTCCCGCGACTTCAGCTTTGTCTTCGTTGCTCTCTTCTGTATCGCTCTGTGACTGCTCGATTGCCGGATCAAGCGCCGGCTCCTGTTTCACCTGAATAGTGAGCGGCTTCTGCTCGATTCTGTCTGCGCTCAACGTTGGTTTCTGCGCCGCCGAATAAAAGACGTAAGCCGTCATAATCGCGAAAACCGCAAGCCCAACGGTCGTCACAATCGCGGCTACAAACAGACTACGCTTTGTTGAAACCTGTGGCGAATCCTTTCCTGCCTCAACATCTCCCCACAGCGCAGCTTCTGTTTCGCTATCGCTGTTTGCCATATCCTCAACGCGCGCGCGTTGTTCGTACTGCTCAGCTTCACTCTCAAAATTGCTCGTGGCTTTGCATTCCTCGACTGAGCGCAAATGCTGCTCATCATCGAACATATCTATCTCGTCGCTAAAGGCAGGAAGCTGATTGCTCGGATCAGGCTCTTGCGCTTCATTTGAAGGCTCGGCTTCACTCTTTGCGTCGCTGCTTACGGTTGATTGAGCGATAACGTTTGAGGGGCGCTTGATTGAAATCTTCTGTTTAGTGAGCGCCACGCCGTGAACAGGGCAGCGGCTGAACGTGAGAGGGTATTCAACTGCGCACGCGGGACAGTACAAAAGCGGCGCGCGCTGCTCTACGCGCTCGGAAGCGACCTCATACGCTTCAATTTTTTCCTGAAAGGCTTCAGGCTGACGCGCCGAATCGCTTCTGAGGCTCGACCCATCTTCAGGGCAATATTGATAAGCGTCATCCAGCTTGAGCAGGCACACGGGACAGGTCTTCATTGCTTCCTCCACAAAACAGATTACAAAATCGCGTTATTGTTCAATCGCCAAACAAAGGAACTTCCGACGAGCAGATGCGTTTGCCCACCAGAGGGGTTGCCCTGAGCCGATTGCCAGTTACCATTTGTCAGTCTTCAAGTTGTTATGGCGAAACAATGCTCTTGCAGGCATAATAATTGATCGAAGCCTGACGGCATTCGCTGGCCAACGACAACTGGCAACTAGCAACTGACAACCGGGAACTGTTTTGATGATGCGAACCAGACTTAATCTTTCGACGCGCCCGTTTACCAATCATCGCCTGTTTTGGCTCGGTGTGGCGACGGTATTTTTAATAACGCTGTTGATGTTTTTGTCCATTTACGACAAGAAGGCAACCGTGACCGCGCAGATACAGGAAACGAGCGAGCGCATATCCAAAAAAGAGACAATCGTCGCGGAAGCCAAGAGGCGCGAGGAAGAGCAAAAGCTGCAACAGCAGCAACAGAAGATCGAAATCACAGACCTGCAACGAAGCGAGCTTGCGTCGGCGCGGTTGCTCATCGGGCGAAAGAGCCTTTCAATGAGCAAGCTGATAAGCGACCTCGACCATTTCGTGCCCGAAAAGGCGCGCATCACGAGCATAAAGATTGAAGATGTCTACACGTCGGGGCAGGA
>DATLXU010000086.1:0-15584 GCA_035575515.1 Blastocatellia bacterium | reverse complement strand
GGCGGGTATCGTTCGGCAATGATGTCGAGCGCAAGCCGGTAAGCAGAAGAGACAACCGTTCCGCCCGACTCGCCCTGAGTGAAGAACTGTTCTTCGCTGACTTCTTTAGCCTCGGTGTGATGGCTGATGAAGACGATCTTGACATTATCGTATTTGGTCTTCAAAAAGCGCACCATCCAGAAGTAAAAAGAGCGGGCTATGTATTTCTTAAACTCTCCCATTGAGCCTGAAACATCCATCATTGCGATGACCACGGCATTCGATTCGTACTTGATCTCTTCTTCCCATGTCTTGTAGCGCAGGTCTTCTTTCTTGAATGGGCCGATTCGCGCCTTGCCCGTTTCACGCGCGCGTCGCTTGATGTTTTCAATCAGGCTGCGCCGCTTGTCAAGGTTCGATAGTATCCCCGACCGGCGAATCTCAGTGAACTTTGTGGTTTTGGATTGGACGGCCTGCTTGGCTTTGTCTTCAAGATATGGCAGATGCAAATCTTCAAAGATGAGCTTTGCTATCTCGTCAATGTCGACTTCGGCCTCGTAATACTCCTGACCGGGTTGATCGCCCGCGCCCTGCCCCTGGCCGGGTCCGTTGCCCGGTTGGCCCTCGCGCCCGATTACATCGCCTACCTGTGTGTTTCCGTCGCCAGTCCCGACATGTTTCTTCTTGCGATAATCGTAGCGGAATTTGTATTCGTCGAGCGACCGAATCGGCACTTTGACGACGCGGCGGCCATCCGAAAGTATGATTGATTCGTTCGACACAATCGAGCCGAGGTTCTTCTTTATAGCCTCGCGTACTCGCTCCTTGTGTCGCTCCTGGTCTATCTGGCCTTTGCGCTGCAACGACCAATCATTTCGCTGGACTGACATGGCCTTCCCCTAAAACAAAGCCCGCACCTCCCCGTGGGCTGTGCGGGCGTGTTGAAATTGAATTCACATCAGCGCGCCCGCGCCCTCAGCGCGACAGCAGCGTGCCGACGTAAGTGAGCAGCTCGTTCGCGCACACAGTGCAATAACCGTGCTGAGTCACGAGCCGGTCAATCACTTCATTGATGCGGCGCAACTGATCTGCATCGGGAGTCTTCGTGGAGGTCGTTATCTTCACCACGTCTTTGAGGTCGGAGAAAATCTTCTTCTCAATCGCCTCTTTCAATCGCTCATGCGAGCGATACTCAAATGGTTTCCCTTTGCGCGCGTGGCTCGATATGCGAATCAGTATCTCCTGCCGGAACGTGTTCTTCGCATTTTCGCTTATGCCGATCTGCTCTTCGATTGAGCGCATAAGCTTTTCGTCCGGCTCGATCTCTTCTTCCGTTATCGGGTCTTTCAGCCGCTCCTTGTTGCAGTACGCCTCGACGTTATCGAGATAGTTGTCGCAGATTCCCTTAGCCATCTCCTCGAACGAATAGACGAACGCGCGCTGCACTTCATTCTTCGCGATGTCGTCGTACTCGCGGCGGGCGACTCCGATGAGGTTTAGATACCTGTCGCGCTGGTCGGTCGAAATCCCCGTGTGCTGCTCGAATCCATCCTTGATCGCCCGCAGCGCGTCAATCGGATTTATGCAGGTGATGTTGTCGCGAACGAGCGCGCCCGAAAGACGATTGATGATGTAACGCGGGCTGATTCCATCCATGCCTTCGCGAACGGTGTCTTCCTGAAGCTCGCGCACGTCCTTTGACTTGAAGCCTTCGACATCTTCGCCGTCGTAGAGCTTCATCTTCTTCACTATGTCAATGTTCGCCTTTTTCGGCTCTTCAAGGCGAGTCATTACGGCGAACATTGCGGCGACCTTCAGCGTGTTCGGCGCAATGTGGATATTGCGCAGGGCTTCCGACTGCTTCAGCAGCTTGTCGTAGATGCGCTCTTCCTGCGAGACCTTCAGGTTGTACGGAACCTTGATCATGATGATGCGATCCTGCAATGCCTCGCTCTTTTTGTTTGCAACAAACGCGCTGTATTCATTCTCGTTCGTGTGCGAGATGATCGCTTCATCCGCATAAATCATTGCGAAGCGGCCCGTCTTGATGTTCTGCTCCTGCGAAAGCGTAAGCAAACTGTAGAGAAACTTCTCGTCAACCTTCAACATCTCGACAAATTCCATCAAGCCGCGATTGGCGATGTTCAACTCGCCGTCGAAGCGGTAGGCGCGCGGGTCCGATTCAACGCCGACTTCGCCAATGGTTGACAGGTCAATAGAGCCAGTCAGTTCGGTGATGTCTTGCGATTTCGGATCCGAAGGCGCGAACGTGCCGATGCCGATGCGCTCTTTTTCAGAAAAGACTATGCGGTGAACGAGGACGTCTTCGTGGCGACCGTGATAAACGTGTTCGAGATTATAACGGCACTGCGGACAAAGCTCGCCTTCGATGTACATCCCATAATGCTTCTCGATTTCAGCGCGAAGCTCAGGCGGGATCAGGTGAAGCGGCTCTTCGTGCATCGGGCAATCTTTAATCGCATAGACAGCGCCGTTTTCGGTTCGAGTCCATCGCTCAAGCCCGCGCTTGAGCATCGTCACAATGGTTGATTTGCCGCCGCCGACAGGCCCCATCAAAAGCAGTATGCGCTTTCGCACTTCGAGGCGCTGGCCCGCTGATTTGAAGTATTCGACTATCTTTGAGATTGGCCCTTCGATGCCGAACAGCTCGTCGGCAAAGAAGTTATATCTGGTGATTTCATCGCGCGAGCCTTCATTGATCTTCTCAACTCCGGCGGCCAAAATCATGTCGCATATACGAGCATGTGACAGCTTGGATATGTTGGGGTTCTGAAGAACAAGCTCGAAATAATCGCGGAACGTGCCTTCCCACGCCAGCCGCTCGCGGTCGCGGCGATGCGTTTCCAGAAGGTCGCTTATGTTTAACTTATTATCAGCCATTTTCCCCTCCAACTCAGCATATTCATTCGGTAAACGCCATATTAAAAGCGTCCCGGCACCGGCCCCTAGCCCGATGCTATTCCAACCTGAAGCGAAGCCATTCCTGCGCGGGCGCAAACCGCTCGTGGCTTCTTTGGCCACCTGCTGCGAGAGTTAGGACGACACTCAGTCTATGCCCTGTCGGGCGACAGTCGGAGGCAAACGATCCGGCTGATCCTGGCTCGACTGGATGCACGCTCAACCTCGATGAAACTAAAGCGAAGCATCTTGTCAAACTCGCTCTATTCAATGATCAAACGTCCAATGGGCTTTTCACGAAGCATTATAGCACAGCCTGCAAGCGTTCGGGTTTTTGCTTTTATGCCAGCGACTTAACTCCCCCTTTCATCTTGAGTCACAAGCACCACGCACGGTCTTACGGCGCGGCTCGACCTGACGTATTCGCCCACCGCAACGAGCGCACCCGTCGCATCGCACAAACCTATAGTCTCACTCGCGCCCGTAATCTTTTCAGTTTCGCTTTCAAACAATTGAATCTCTCTGCCATTCATTATCCGTTCAATTCTCGCCGCATCGAGCTTTACTATCGGAATGTGTGCAAGCATATCAGCCGGTCTGATGATTGCGTCGCGAAGCCTGTGGTCGCGCGCAGTTCGCTCAAGCTCGTCAAGCGTTCGCGCATCCTCAATTCTGAAACGCCCTACCGCTGTTCGCCTCAACGCGGCAAGATGCGCGCCAACTTTGAGCCTCGCTCCGATGTCGTGCGCAAGCGTCCTGACGTAAGTGCCCGACGAGCAGCGCACTCGAATAGTAAAATCGCGCGTGCCGTCGTCGTTCGCTGTTATCATTTCATTCGACTCAACCAACTCAATCGAATGAATCGTGATTCGCACCGGCTCGCGCTCGACCTCGCGGCCCTCGCGAGCGGCGCGATGCAATCGCTCGCCTCCGACTTTCTTCGCCGAAAACATCGGCGGCGTTTGCAACTGTTCTCCTGTGAACTCGCTCAAGACGCTTTGCAACCGTTCGAGGCTCACTTCGTTTGATGACGCGAGCGGCGTTATCTGTTTCCCCGTCGCATCCTGAGTGTCCGTCGCAAAGCCCAATCGAACCGTCGCGATGTATTCTTTATCAAGCCCGACAAGGAATTGAACAAGTCGAGTCGCGCGATTAATGCACACGACGAGCACGCCCGTCGCAAACGGGTCAAGCGTTCCCGCATGGCCGACTCGCCGCGTCCCGACTATCCGACGAACACGCGACACCACGTCGTGCGATGTAATGCCTTCAGGTTTATCAACGATGAGCGCGCCGTTCATATTTCAACCGAGATGCGAATGTGCTCAAGCAGGTTTGATAATAACTGAGTGCGCGCCATCTTCTCTACATTCAGAAAGCGGATATAAAAAAATAAAAGGCCGGTCTTGTGACCGGCCTGCTAGTTTTCCGTTTTGCTTTCGAGCGCGCTACATCTTCGCTTCTGAAATCTTCGTCGCGTGCAGCGTGTCGCCTTCGACGGTGCCTTCGACCGCTACGTGAAGGCCGTTCTTGCTTTTGGTCTTCTTGAGCAGCGCAGCGACCTGCTTATTGCCTGCCTCGTCGAGCTTGTACAGCTTGCCATCGGCGAGGACCGCATAACCGCTCTTGGCGCAATTGGGCATCAACGCGCAGGAGGTCGGATGATTTTTGACCGTGTCGGCTACGTTGGCATCTTTTGCGTGAGCGGTCGCGCAGGCATTGTCAACGACGTATCCGTCGAGCTTCACGGAATCTTTTGCGCTAACCGCAAGCGCCACGCTCGACAATAGAAGCATCGCTGCAATCACAGAGGTTTTTCGCATTCTTTTATCCTCCTTATAAGTCTGGCCGTGATGTGGTGCATCATAATAGCCACTGACTTTATACATCGAAATGGCGCGGGCAAAAGTTATCTGATTAACAAAGGCTGCGGCTATGTGGGTTGCGGGCTAGGATTGTCCCTGAAGGTCAACAAGAGCAAACCCTTGAACCTCAGACAGCCTGACGTAGAGACGAACGAAGCTGGCCGTCGGCAGGTGGTTTGAATAATGCTCAACGCTCACATCGTTCAGTTCAATCACTTCGTGAACCGAGCCTGCGTCCAGGTCTCCATTGCCTTCGTGCAGGAGTCTCTGAGCGAAAGACAGGCCAACGCGCCCGCGCACGACGCCGAACGAAGTATAAAGCACAAGCTGTCCGAAAGCAGGCGCGCCATCTGCATCAAGCGAGCTTCTAAGAAGCGTTATCAGCGCGTTCTGCGGCTGTGCGGGTAGGCTTTCGTTCATCTCTGCGGGCCTCCATCTGCCGATTGATTGCGAATTGATATTAGTTTGAGACGCTGCCGGAAGTAAAGCAATAGGTGGCTGCTCTTAATAGAGACGGGCATTGCGTTAAATGGATTTCAGGCAAGTGAAATGAGCGATGACGCCATTGGCCATCGCTCATCACGCGCACGTTAATTTCTCGTGAATAGGAATGGGGTTGAGCGCTCGCCCGTTGCAGTATTCAAGACCGTCACGCTTACCTGCTGCGCCGAAGGAAAGATCGCTCTCAAGGTTGCCTTGCCGAGCTTGACCGATATTTCCGTGAAAGAGCCGTTGGCCAGTTGGAAATCGTCCGCGTACTTGGTCCCGGCGGGAAGCGCGACGCCGTTGACCTCGACTACAGACGTTCCCTGAATGAAGCCAAGCCCGTCAATCGTGACAACCTTTTTGCTCGTTGTAACAGCGCGAATCGCGGGGCGGGTCTGCGATGTCGCGACGGTGTTCGTCAAAGCGTTGAATGCATTCGCGCGGCCTGAGCTTTTAATCCGCGATGCGAACTTGAGTATAGGTTCCGCCGTCCTCGTTATCCTCTCTTTGACCTGAGAAGGTGTGAACGAAGGATTGAAAGACCACAACAGCGCCGCTATGCCTGAAACGTGCGGCGTTGCCATCGAAGTCCCGTTGAGGAATGTATAGCCTCCGCCCGGATACGTGCTCAATACGCCAACGCCGGGCGCAGCCACATTGACTCTGCTGTGGCCGTAGTTTGTGAAGCTCGGAAACTCATCATTCCTGTCAACAGCCGCGACTGATATGACAGAATCGAGCCGGTCTGACCACGCAGCCGGGAACTGCGGGTCAACGTCAATATCGTCGCCGCGATTGTCATCGCCGCCGTTACCGGCTGCTGCGACAAACAATATCCCTTCGTCACCGGCGGCCTTAATAGCGTTGAACAAAGATTCTGATTCGCCCGGCCCGCTCCAGCTCGCGTTGATGACGCGAACGTTCACGCCGCGCCTCCGCTGCTCGGTCACATACTTAATGGCTTTAATTGCATCTGAAGTACTGCCTGTTCTTGCGCCGATAAACTTCAGCGACATCAATTTCACGTTCCAGGCCACGCCCGATGTGCCGAATCCGTTATTGCCAACTGCTCCGATTATTCCCGATACATGCGTGCCATGAAAATCTGCAGTTGCGCTTTCAAAAGTATTCGGGCGGTCATTGACGAAATCCCATCCATTAACGTCATCCACAAAGCCGTTATTGTCATCGTCAACGCCATTGCCTGGTATCTCGGCTGGATTAGTCCATGCATTTGGCGCGAGGTCCGGGTGCTGCAAATCAACGCCCGTGTCAACTACGGCTACGACGACCTCACTGCTCCCGGTCGTCAAGTCCCAGGCGCGGATCGCGCTTATGTCAGCGCCTGCCTTCGTATCATTGAACAATGCCCACTGCTCGTTGAAGCGCGAGTCGTTCGGCATCGCATCCGAGTACAACAGATAATCAGGCTCGGCGTATTCGACCGATGGATTCAAGCGCGCCTGACTGACCGCATCTTCAACCGAAACGCTTCCGTCCAACTCTACAAGATACTCGCCGTCGCGCTCGAAGCGATAATTGAGCGATTCGAGCCGCGCGCCGCGCGTGGCCGCTCCAAGCTCAGGCATCTCGCCTCTGTCAATCGCGGCTTCGGCTTCTGGCCTGAATTTCACAATCATCCGGTTCGCAACATACGGCTTCCCCGTTCCTTGGCGTTCGATTGAAACATAGCGCCCCCGCGAATTGGCATTCTGGTGGAGCGGAAAAGTCAGGGCTATAAGAACGAACGTAGAAAGCGCTGCAAGATACTTCTTCATCGTTTACCCCATCAATCATGCGCCGCGCGCACATTCATTTGCGATCAACTTGCCCATCAACCTGAATCAGATTCGATTTAGCTATCGGCTCACGCCGGTATGCGGGAGAGCGGTCAGTTGAGCCGGAGAAATTATATTTTTTGGGGGCGTCTAAATCAACAATTCAATGATAACTCTATTCGGAGCACAAGCAAGAATAATAATTGGGAGCGCGGGCCGGGCGCGCGCGGCTACGTCACTTGTTCGGCGGCTGCTGAGGCTGCTCGACCTGCTGCGGTTGTGTGTCACGACCCGGTATCATCTTCGCAATGTCGTTGAAGATCACAAACCCCATCAGCAGCATAAGCATCACGAACCCGACCTGCATCATCCGCTCTTTGATTCGCATCGTGAGCGGCAGACCGAACAGTCCGAGAAAAGCCTCAAGCGCGAGCATAAATATCAGCCCGCCATCCAGCACCGGTATCGGGAGAAGATTGAAGATGCCAAGATTGAGCGAGAGTATCCCCATCAACTGAAAGACCATCATGGCCCCGCTCTTCGAAGCTTCGCCCACCACTTCAGCGATTCCAATTGGGCCGCTCAGCGTGTCGCGCGCAGAACGCTTTCCGGTGAAGACCTGCCCGATTGCCGTCCACGTCAGATCAAGTATCTCGACGTTTCGATCGAACGAAAACTTGATGGCCGGGAAAAGTCCCAGCCGCTGATTGATTATCTCAACGCCTTCGATCTTTTGAGTGAAGCCTAGCCGAAGGCTTCCATCTTTCATCTGCGGAGTAGCCTGAATATCTAAGGTCTGACCGCCTCGCTTGACTGTCAAAGTAACTGGCTGGTTGCCGCTGCTGCGAATCGCCGTGATAACCTGATCGCTTCCGTACTCGTTCTGCTCAACCGGTTTGCCGTTGATGGCGATGATCTGATCGCCGGGTTGAAGACCGGCTTGAGCAGCAGGCTCGCCCGCCACCACGTCGGCCACAACAAGGCTCATCTCCTCAGGCTCCATGCCGGAGTATCCGATCTTTCCCTGCCTGATTGGTCGCCCTTCGGTGTGCAGCACGAGATTCATAGTCTCGTCGCCACGCTTGATCGTCAGCGGAATGTCCTGGTCAGGGTTTACTTCAATCAGAAGCTTTGCCTCGCGCCACAATGGATTTTCGCGCCCGTCAATGTTGATGATCTGATCGCCGGGCCTGATTCCAATCTTTTCGGCTGGCGAATTCGGCTCGACTGCTTTGACGACGGCGGGCTTGTCCAGATATGCAGGCACTTCGTGATAAAACATCACGATGATCGCGGGTATCGCAAGCGCCGTTAGAATATTCATCACAGGCCCTGCCACTGCGATGCAGAACCGCTGCCACTTGGGCTTCGACATGAACTCGTCGGGCGCGCCCGTAACCTTTTCGTCGAGGTTCTCGCCCGCCATCTTGACGTAGCCGCCAAGCGGGATGAGGCTGATGCGATAATCCGTGTCGCCCTTCTTCACACCCCAGAGCCGCTTGCCGAACCCTACGCTGAAAACGTCAACGCGGACGCCAAATAATTTCGCGACGATGAAGTGGCCAAATTCGTGTATGACGATCATCCCGCCCAAGACGAGGACGAAAATGACGATGGTTTGTAGAAGACTTCCCAAAACTCTCTCTCCTGATTAAACGATGCAATCGCCTGCGCGCCAGAGTGGGACAGCGACAGGCGCAGCCACTTTGACCGAAGGATATAACAAGTTTATCCGACGAGACTTGGAGTGTCTATAGTTGGTGGTCAGTGGCCAGTGGCCAGTTGTCAGTTGTAAAAGAAAAAGAACAATCTCGTGTCACGCGAAGATCGTATCTTGAATTAACCGACCACCGACCATTGACCACCGATCATTAATTCTGCGTGAGCGCGGGCCGAGCGGTCCGCCTCAAGGACCGCTTCGATGCTTGAGCAGGACTGCGCGCGGTGAGCATTCATAGTTTCTTCAATCACGCGCGGAATATCCATAAACCCGATGCGACGGTTGAGGAATGCGGCGACGGCGACCTCGTTTGCCGCGCTCATCGCGGCGGGCATCGTGCCGCCTTCGCGCAGAGCTTCGTAGGCCAGTCTCAAGCATGGGAATCGCTCAAGGTCAGGCTCAAAGAATTCCAGCCGCGCGAGCTTATCAATTCCGAGCGCGGGCAAATCCGTCGGCAATCGCTCCGGATAAGTCAGCGCGTATTGAATCATCAAGCGCATGTCGGTCACGCCAAGCTGCGCGATGATCGAGCCGTCAACCATCTCTATCATCGAATGGACGATTGATTGCGGATGCACGGTGACTGAAATATGATCCGCGTCGAAGCCGAACAGCCAGTGCGCCTCGATGACTTCCAAACCCTTGTTCATCAGCGTTGCCGAATCAATCGTAATCTTAGCGCCCATCTGCCACGTGGGGTGCGCGAGCGCCTCTTCAACCGTAGCCGCGCGCATTCGTTCAATTGGTGTTTGTCGAAACGGCCCGCCCGATGCAGTGAGTATCAACCGCTTCACTTCCGAAGGGCGCTCGCCGCGAAGGCACTGATGAAGCGCGTTGTGCTCGCTGTCAACCGGAAGCAGCTCCGCGCCCGCCTCGCGTGCCGCCCGCGTCATCAATTCGCCAGCCATCACAAGCGTCTCTTTATTCGCAAGGCAAACCCTGCGGCCAAGCTGCAAGGCTCTGAGCGTCGGCAGGAACCCGACCGCGCCGACCGTCGCCGAAACGACTATGTCAACATCGTCAAGGCATGCGACGGCGACAAGCCCCTCCTCGCCGCAGGCGATCTCAGGCATTCGCGCGATTCCTGCTGCGCTCAGCTTTTCTTTCAGCGCAGGTATGTCGTCTTCGCTTGCAACCGAAACCAGTAGCGGCTGGTAGCTAATGATTTGAGCGGCCAGCCTGTCAAGGTCGCGTCCGGCGGCAAGAGCGGCGACAAAAAAGCGGTCAGGAAGCGAATCAATTACTGAGAGCGTGCTCTGGCCAATCGAGCCGGTGGAACCTAAAATGCTGATGCTTTTCATAAAGAGTCGACCGCGCGGCATTCTAACATGCGATTCGGTCCCCTGTCATTTGTTCCTGGTCCTTTGTCACTCGCGTATCACAATTGGCAATGAGAAGTCAGCAAAGGACAAATGACAGGGGACGAAGAACAAATGTTATAATCTTCGCTTGCGAATCCTGATTGTAAAACTCAGCTCGATAGGCGACGTGGCGCACGCAATGCCCGCAGCCGCGCTGCTCAGGCGCGCTTTGCCTGATGCCCGCATTAGTTGGGTTGTCGAGCGTCGCGCCAGCGCGATACTCAAAGGCTCGTCCGCGATTGATGATCTGATTGAGTTAGACTCGCGCGCGTGGCGAAAGAATATTTTTCAGAGCGCAACGATTACCGACGTTCGCGCCAAGCTCAAGCAGGTTCGCGGGCTTGATAACCTCAATGGTGATAGCGGCGAGACGCGCGCCGACATCGCCATAGACTTTCAGGGGCTGATTAAATCGGGCATTGTTGCGCGAGCCTCTCGCGCGGCTGCGCGAATCGGATTTGAAACCGCCGACCTGCGCGAAAAGCTGAGCCGCGTATTTCTCACGGAGCAAGCGCCAACAGTCGCCTTCAGTCACGTTATTGAAAAGAACCTCGCGCTCGCTCGCGCGGCAATTGCTCGCGCAGGCAAAGCGCCAGAGCCGTTTGCCAATCTCTCGCCGCGCGATTATGAATTCCCGGTCACGGTCGCGCCGGAAGACGAAAGCTACGTTGAAAACGCAATCGGTCGAACTAATTCTCGCTTTGCGATAATCAACCCCGGCGGAGGGTGGGCGACGAAGCTGTGGCCCGCCGAAGCGTACGCGAAGCTCGCAGATTGGCTGTGGATCGAATATGGTATGGCTTCATTCATAACTTACGGGCCGGGCGAAGAGCAGCTTGCGCAATCGGTCGCAAGTAATTGCAAATCCGGCGCGGCGCGCTTGATTGATACGACGCTAAAACAATTCGTTGCGCTCGCGCGCCGCGCATCGCTGTTCATAGGCGGAGACACAGGCCCGCTTCACCTTGCAGCCGCGAGCCGAACGCCAATTGTTGGCATCTACGGCCCGACTTCGCCTGAGCGCAACGGCCCGTTCGATCAGCGCGATCTGGTCGTTGGCCGCAACCTCTGGTGCCGCGCGGAGTGCCATCGCCGCAGTTGCTGGCATTGGGAGTGTATGGATATTCCGGTTAGCGCAGTGATGCAAGCGGTTTCAACACGACTGGCGAATACTGTGGAAGATGTCAGAGTTAGATGGTAGAAGATAAAGCTCACTTGCTTTCGCTGTTACGACTGCCCGCTGACATCTGTCATCTAACATCTTGATTCATGATCGAAGCGCGAGGAGAAAATCGTGTGACCTTCAGGCAAATCGCACAGCGCATACGCGTGCCTGCAGGGTTCGTGCTCGCGCCGCTGTTTATAATCACCGCGCGTCCGACTGTTCAATCGCTCGCTGCGGGCGCAGGTCTGGCCGCAGTCGGGCTTGCGATTCGCGCCTACGCATCAGGCTATCTGAAAAAGAACATGGAGCTGACGACGACGGGACCTTACGGGCGAACTCGCAATCCGCTTTATCTCGGCACGTTTCTGCTCGGCGCGGGCATTGCCGCAAGCGGCGGCGCGTGGTGGTTCATAGCTTTGTTCCTTGCGCTCTACCTGCTTATCTATTATCCGGTGATGATGGCCGAAGCCGACACGCTGCGCAAATTGTTTCCTGAAGAGTACGAGCGATACAGCCGCGCCGTGCCGATGTTCTTTCCGCGCGCGACCGCTTATCGCGCGGAAGAATCACGCGAGCGAAGAAGATTTGATAAAGCGCAGTACCTTCGCCATCGAGAATACCGCGCGCTCATCGGCACGCTTGCTGTTTTCGCGCTGCTCGCAGCAAAGATGCTGCTCAAGTTGTAGCAATCAAGCAACCGGCAATAATCGGCTGACAACTAATAAGCGACTGACTTCAGCCTCTAAGATTGGTATAATCTGCTTTATGCGAAAAGCTCCTCTGGTTTTCATTTCAGTCTTGATTATCGCATCCGCCGGCTTTGCGCAGATGCCGGTCGACGGCGCGCGATATGACGCTGTCCCAAAGATTTCGCACCCGCTGCCTTTCAAAGTCGGCGAGACGCTGAGCTTTGAGATAAGCTTCTCGAAGCTCATCTTCAGCGGCGACATCGCGGACATGAAACTGACGGTCTCAAAAGCCGCTAATGACATGCTTGAAATTAAAGCCGATCTTCAATCGAAGGGATTTTATCCGAAGCTTTTCGGGGTCAAGGTCAAAAACCAGTTCAGCGCATTAGTTGATTCAACAGACCTTGGGCTTCACGCCTCGCGAAAGAAGATTGAAGAAGGCAAAGTTCGCCGCGAGATGACTTCGATTGTGAACCGCGACGCTCATCGCGTGACTTACACGGATCGCGACCTCGTGAACACAAAGGCTGCGCCCGAAGTGCGCGAGACAGACGCGCCTGCGTGGGTTCACGACATACTGTCGGCGCTCTATTTCGTTCGCACGCAGAAGCTCGAAGAAGGCGGCGTGATACCGATTCCGCTGACCGATTACGGGCAGGTTTACAACATTGAAATCATCGTTGGCAAGCGCGAGGAAGTGAAAGTTGACGCAGGGAAATTCAATACAATTATGCTCGATGCGAAGATATTCGATGGCCGCTACTTGCGCCGCAGCGGGCAGATGCTCATCTGGGTGACGGACGACGCGCGCCGCATTCCCGTGCGGGCGAAGATCAAAACACCTGAGGCAAACCTGACGATTAACCTCAAGCGCATTTCTTAACGCGCTTGAAAGCCTTATCGCGCAACAGTGGACTCCGGGCTTAATTCCGCTTTGCAGGTCTGCTGATTGAGCGCGTAAGGAAATCCTTCGGGGTCTAAAGGCGTGCCATCTTCGCTGATGTTCCCTCTCATTCCTAGCAATACCTCGCGTTCTTTCTGATTCAATGACATCAGGACAGGATCATTCGAGCGCGCGCGCATCAATCCGCGACCGACCGGGCGAAGATCGGGCAGGCATTTGCCGGTTCGTTTTTCCAACTCCGCGAGCAGCGCGTTGATGGCGTCAATCTGATCGAGCGCGATGATTTGCCTCAACCTGATTTCAGCCTGAGCGCGTATGTTCTTGTCGTCGCTTTCGAGGTAGCCTTCGTAAATCCTGCGCGCAGTCTCGCGCTCGTCGCGGCTGCCTTCTCTGATTCTCATCAGCCCGGCAAGGTCAGCCATCCAGGACCGCGCGCCCGGCTGCTTGCTGCCCAGATCGTAATACTCCGCAGCCTTTTCGTAATAGATAGTTGCTTCTTCGCCAGTCGCTTCTTTCGCCCGCTGCCAGTAGATGTATCCAATATCCTGATAGAGACGCCACTCCGCAGGGTTTTCGCGTATGCCTTTTTCCAGAAGCGCGATGGCCGCATCCATATCCCGTTCGGGCAGAAATATCGCGCCGAAGCGATAAGCCGGAATGTGATGAGGGTCGAGCGTGACGACTATGTTCAGCAGCGGAGCAAGCAGCGGCATATATAGGTCTTTCGTTGCAGTCATGGAGAGCGGCTTGCCGCTGTCAATCAGCTTGCGTCCGAAGTATTGAATCGTGCGAATCCAGTAGATGTCTGCCGCGAGTCCTTCAAGGCCAAGGCTCATTTTCTTAATGGCCTCGCCTGATGACATGAAAAGCGTCTCCGTGCTTTCGACCGCCTGCGGCCTAACGCCGTCAACCCATCGCTGCATCGGGTAGAGCGAGGCGAGCCCGGCTATGATAATCAGAATTGGAAGCGTTCTTTTCATAAATGGAGCGGTTTGAAAATACAAGAGTTCAGAGTCCAGCCTTCAGGCTGCTGATTTATAAACTAAGCAGGCTAAAGCCGCTACTCTGAACCTCTGTTTCAATCATCATTCACTTGAAATTCCTTCTCTGGAAAATCAAGATCGCTGCTGAAACCAGTATGCCTATATAAACGACCGCATAAACCGTAGCCGACACAGCCATCGGCAGCGGGACCGCCTGCCCGTGCGACGCTTCGGTGATGTAACCGAAATTGGAAAGATTCGGCAAAAGGTAATAAAGCGCTTTTAGAATCGCGCGCGTAAACTCCGATCTGGTTATCGAGGCCATCGCGAGCAGGTCCTTGCTGAAATGGCCGATGACATAAACCGCGAATGAAAAAAGCGCCGCAAGCATCGGCGATGAAAAACTCGAAAACATCAAAGCGACGGCGACCATAAGCGCAAGCTCAAGATAAACCAGATAGGCTGCCGCAAGCACCGTCACGTTGAGTGCGACCGCCCCGCGATTTACGTACAATAGCGCAAGCTCGGTGGCGACAACCATCACCACTGAATTCACGAGCAGCGTCAGGCAGAGACCGAGATACTTGCCGACGATGAACTCGTGGCGGTGAACGGGCTTCGACAGCAGGTTATATATCGTGCGCTTGTCAATCTCTTTATAGACAAGCCCGACGCCGATGAAGATGGCTATCAGCGCGCCGAACACGAGCATCGCGCTTAGCCCAAGCGTTGCGACGAACTGACTCTCCATATCGAGCGACAGGTCGCTGATGAAGACCGAAGCGCCGACCAGCAACAGCACGAACAATATCAGGTTATAGAGCACGCGGTCGCGCACGGATTCGCGGAATGTATTGAGCGCGATGGCCTTGAGCTTCTGCGCCGCGCTCGGATGAAAAGATGTGGCGGTCGCGGCCACTTGCTGCAATTGAATCTCGCTTGTCGTCATCGTTTCGATTCTCTTCCTTCGCTATATAAAATAAACGCGCGTATCGCCGATCAGAGGCCCGAAGGGCCGACAGTCAATAGCGTGGAATAAACACGCGTCGTCGTGTTGAGGCCCGAAGGGCCGACAGTCAATAGCCACGTCCGTCAGGGCGTGGATCATCCCGCGAGGGCGTGGATCATCCCGCGAAGGCGTGGAATAAACGCGCGTCGTCGTGTTGAGGCCCGAAGGGCCGACAGTCAATAGCCACGTCCGTCAGGGCGTGGAAAGTCCGTCAGTGCATGGATCATAATAACACACATTCAATGAGCGCCGAAGGCGCGGCACATCTCAATCCCACAAGTATCGCTCGTCGTATTCAATGCCGTGCTTGTTCAATAACTCGATGAACTCGCTCTTGAAATCCCGTTTGCGATGATGCAACTCCTGACCTCGAATATACTCAATTACCTTCTTCTCTGCCGACTTGCTGACGCTGAATGCGCCATATCCTTTCTGCCATGCGAATCCCTTAAGGCAAGGGAATGTTTCGTGAACCCATCGCGACGAGTTGGCCTTCATTGCATTTACAATCTCGGCCAATGTGATAGTGGATGGCAGCGATGCATAAAGGTGAATATGGTCTGGCATTCCTCCTGCGCCAAGCAGCACAGCTTTTTTCTTTTTCAGCACGCCGCCGATATAGCCATAGAGCCGTTCGCGCCACTCAGGAGCTATCATAGGCTCACGGCCAGCAGTGCTCCATGTGAAATGGATGAGAAGGCTTACATGTTTTCCAGCCATAAAGAG
>DATLXU010000085.1:0-19230 GCA_035575515.1 Blastocatellia bacterium | reverse complement strand
TTCGCCTTATAACAGGCTCCCTGAGCCGCTTTCAAGCCATCCATCTCGCAACCGGCTGATGCCTGGCGGCTAGACGATTCGTTCCCGCAGAGCTTTTGCGACGGCTTCTGACTTGGAGTGAACTTGAAGCTTCTCGTAGATGTTTCTGAGGTGAAATGAGACTGTGTTGATGCTTATGCCCAGCTCGGCGGCGGCTGTCTTGTAGTTGTGCCCTTCGACGAGCAGTTTCAGCAACTCCATCTCGGCTGGCGTCAGATTGTGCGAGGCTCGCTCAGGCGGGCGAAACTCTCGAAAGAGATTCACAACGCGGCGCGCAACTTCAGGCGACATAGGCGCGCCTCCTGAAATCACTTCTCTCAAGCACTCGATTAACCGCGCGGGTTGCGTGTCCTTCAACAAATAACCTGACGCCCCCGCGCACAACGCATCAAAGATTTCTTCTTCATCATCGTAGACCGTGAGCGCAACTATCGGCACATCCGGGTGGCGCTCTTTTAAAATGCGTATGCCTTCGATGCCGCTCATGCCCGGAAGCCCGATGTCTGTCAGTATTACGCTTGGGAGATCGTTACTGATAAGCCTGAGCGCATCCTCCATTGTGCGAAAGCTGCCCGCGCAGCGAAAGCCTGCCGTCCCGTTAACGAGAATCGCTAACCCCTCGCGCACCTCGCGCTGGTCTTCGATTATCGCAACCTTGATGGCGGTCTGAGCTTCAGAGCCTTCTCTTCGAGTCTCGTTATGCACCCTGCCCTCTTATGATGAAACCTTATGTTGTCAGATAGCGCAGTCTACATTAAGACTCTCTCGCCGTCACCTACCTATTCACGTAGGGCGATCATTTCAATTAGCGAAGGTTCCTTCCTCTCATTGCGGGCCTTCGCCGCGATGTCGCATCACTTCATTAAAGAACGAGCGACTGATTGGCACCTTGAGTCTGACGGTTGTGCCCTTCCCGTTCGACGAAATGATTTCGAGTTCGCAGGCCGCTCGCTCATCACGCCATCGGCATTCACCGCGCGCACGAGGAAACGATAGCGGTCCGGCGCTAAGCGAGCGAAGTTCACGCTTCGCTGCTCGCTCGGCGCGCTCCATTCGTCGCTTGCGCCTTCGAGCTTGTATTGGTAACGCAGCCCTTCGCCCGCGCTGAAGCCCAACGCCACGAACTCTATCTGTAGCTCGTTTTTGTTCGCGCCAAGCTCAAGGAGCGCAACCTCCGTCTCGCCCAATGCGGAGATGGGTTGCGCGTCCCCTGCGATGCGCAGGGCGGTAATCAAGACAGGCGGCGGGATCGGCTGTAAGTCTGCCTCAGGCACAAGCCTGACCAGACCCGTGGCGAAGCTGAACCATAGCGCGCCGTCGCTGTCCTGCAAGGCGGCATTCACATCGCCAAGCAGCGCGCCTTCGTTTGCGGTGTAGTGGCGTATGTGACCCGTAGCCGGATCGAGCCGGTCAATCCCGCGCCCAGTCCCAAGATATATGCGCCCCCAACGGTCTTCTGTTACTGCCCTGACATCATCGCTCGATAATCCACCGGCAGTCGTGTAGGTAAGAATGCTTGGGCACTCCGCTTTCGGGTTATCAATGCGGCAGACTCCGCCTCGCGTAGTCGGAACCCATAGCCTGCCTTTAGAATCAACAAAGAGATTGAATATGCCGCCTTCGGCCAAGCCATCGGCTGATGTGAACCGAGTGAAGCGGCCATCACAGAAGCGAGCCAGCCCGCCGCCGACGCTGAATCCAATCCACACGCAGCCCGCGCCATCTTCGGCAAACGAGATGGGGTAGTAGCTGACGAGCGAAGGCAAGCCGTCTTGCTCCGTGTAGTGATGAAACTTCTCGCTCGCTCGGTCCCACCGCGAAAGCCCATGTCTGTTAGTCGTGCCTACCCATATATCTCCGCGCGAGTCTTCAAAGAGGCGAATTATCTCGTCACTCGCAAGCCCGTCGCGAGTGGTGTAGATGGATTTGGGCGGCGTGTGGGCGAGGCGCTCGAAGCTTACTTTCGGAAAGCGGTAGATGCCTGTGCCGGTCGCCGCCCACCACTCGCCCTCTCGGTCATTCACCACGAGCTGATTCCATCCCCAACCGTAATAGACATCCTTCGGAAGCTTGAGATGAATCGAGGCAAATCGCTCTCCGTCAAATCTGTTGATGAGATACTCTCTATGGATGTTATCAGGGCCGGCGATTACATAGAGCGTTCCGTCTTCATCTTTGAAGATCGCGCTCGCCATCTTAAACCCATCCGCCTCCGTGAAAGCGGTGATGCCGCTGCGCGCTAACTTGACGGCTCCGCCGTTGGCCATGCCGAGCCACAAATTTCCGTTGCGGTCTTCTGCCAGCGCCTGCACATTATCATAGCTAAGGCCATGTTGTTGCGAATAGACATGGAACCTGAAAATCGCCCTGCGCGGTCGGAATGAAACGGATCAACCCCTGAACGCTTCCGGCCCACAGGCTTCCATCTGAGGCTTGAAACAACTCGTTGATCCATGCAGTCGGCAATCCGTCTTTCAATGAATAAGCGCGAGCAACAATCGAATGCGCAAGGTCGGGATCGGAGACGAGACGGCACAATCCTCCCAGCCTTGTGCCGGCCCACAGGCGACCTTCACGGTCTTCGAGCAAGGAGTGGACAGACACATGAGGCAAGCCGTGGCGATCCGAATAGCGCTCCGCTCGACCATCCGGCAGCAGGCGATATATACCGCTCTCTGCTCCTACCCAAATCGCCCCGCGCTTGTCCTCAATCATAGAGGTCACATGCTTATCGGTTTCATGCTCGTTTGGCATGCCGAGCTCAACGAACCAAAATTCGACCCGCCCGTTTTGCTCTACCATACGGTAAAGCCCTCCCTCAGTCCCACACCAAACAGCGCCAGTGTGATCTTGCAATAGCGAAGTCACTTCTTTCGATCTTGCATCTTCTCCCGGAAGGTAAACCGTGAACATCCTGTTTGCCGCGATTGATTCCTCCCCTCCGTTCGATATATATCTTCGAGGTATGCCATTCGGGTTGAAGAGGCAAAGTCCTGCGCTTGTCGCCACCCAGTACTGTCCTTCGCGGGTCTCGAGTAGAGAGTTTACAACCTGACTAGCCAACCCTTGCTCTATTCCATATGTGGTGAAGCCATACCCGTCGAAGCGCGACAGTCCTTCGAATGTGCAGAACCATAGGAAGCCGCGCGAATCTTTCACTATGCGATTAATGTTATTGTGCGCCAGCCCGTCGGCTGTTGTGTAGATTTTCACAGGCAGCCGCTCAGCGCAAACGATGCTCGACGAAACAGCGAGCGCGCCGACCGCCAAGGCGACTAGACCGAGAACCGCTTTTGCTCTTATGCTACGCATCTGCGCTGCGACCAATTCAGCCGGGCTTGCTCGTCGCTGTCGCGCTACGCAAAGAGATCGAATCCATCAGCGGTTAATCAGGTGAGCGATACTCGATGACGACAGAAACAACTAAAGTCTCCGCGCCTGCCTTGCGCCGCGCGCTGCGGGCAAAAGAATACTTCACGCTCGCGTTCGGTTCAATGGTCGGCGTGGGCTGGATGCTCGTGATTGATGACTGGCTCGCGCGTGGCGGCGCAGTCGGCGCGATGCTTGGATTCATGATTGGCGGCCTCGCGCTTTTTCCAATCGGATTCGTTTATGGTCGCCTTACAGCCGTGATGCCCGATGCCGGAAGCGAAGTAGCATACACCGCAGCGGTCTTCTCAAATCGCACGAGCTTCGCAACCGGATGGATGATGACGCTTGCTTACCTGATCGTCTGCCCTTATGAAGCCGTAGCAGTTGGGCGCGTCGCTTCATACATCCTTCCACAGATGAACTCATCGGAGTTGTATCGCGTCGGCGGCTACGCGGTTTATCTTCCCCACGTCATCGCAGGATTGATTCTCACAGCCATTATCGTGGCGATTAATTATCGCGGCATTCGCGTCAGCGCGACGTTTCAGAACTGGACGACGTTCGGGCTGCTGGCAATCTTCGCGGTCTTTGCGACACTCGGACTCTTTCGCGGCGACTCGTCAAACCTTCAGCCGCCGTTTGCAGACGAGCGCGGCATGGCGGGCGCGCTGCTTTCGACATTGATGGTGCTTCAAATCGTGCCTTACTTCATGACGGGATTCGAGACCGCGCCAAAATGCTCTGAAGAAGCCGCAACGGATTTCGAGCCGCAGCATTTCACGCGCGTGATTTTTCTCGCACTCGGCGCTGGCATTTTCTTTTATGTCACAATCATCGCAGTCGTCTCATTGCTTCAACCCTGGCCTTCGCTAGTAAATGAACGATTCGCAACCGCAGTGGCGTTTGAGCGCGCGTTCGGCTCGCGTCTGCTCGTTCAAGTCATTATGCTCGCCGTGCTCTTCTCGCTGTTGAAAATCTTCAACGGGAATTTCCTTACTTCGACGCGGTTGTTGTTTGCGATGGGTCGTAGGAACTTGCTCGACGCGCGGCTGGCCGAACTGCACGAAAACTATCGCACGCCGAAGACCGCCATTCTGTTTGTCGGCATCGTCACGGCGATTGCATCATTGTTAGGGCAAGCCGCTCTTGTTCCTATCTCTGATGTAGGCTCGCTCGCGTCGGCTACGGGCTGGCTTGCAACCTGCCTTTCGTTTTGCTATGGCGCGGGCAATGTCGCGACTTCGCGCTCACGCATAGTCGCCGCGTGCGGAGCCGTTATTGCAGCGATGCTGATACTGATGAAGATTGTGCCCGTGATTCCCGGCAGCTTCAGGCTTTATGAATGGATTGCGCTGGCTGTGTGGATAGCGATTGGCTTTGCTTTTTGGAAGCGGCGTGCACTAGCGGATGGGACCGAAGCCCCATCCCAATAATCCGTTTCGATTCGCGCAGATCAACCGGGTGGCCATTTGAGGTCGCGCCCGCCCAAAATATGAACATGAAGGTGGGCAACACTCTGGCCCGCTGCGTCGCCCGTGTTGATGACTACACGATACCCGCTCTCGGCAATCTCCAATTGATTGGCGACCTTTGCAGCGGTGTAGAGCAGATGACCCAGCAGCGAAAGGTCGAGCTTCGATGCGTCATTCAATGACTCAAGATTGTGCTCGCGCGGGATCAACAGCACGTGCACAGGCGCTTGGGGATTGATATCTTTGATTGCAACCAACTGCTCGTCTTGGTAAACGATCTCAGCCGGTGTGTCCTTTGCGGCTATGCTACAGAATAAGCAACTTTGTTCCGACATGGTTTCCATACTCGTCTCTCAGTCATTATCAAACAAGCATCGCAACGGAGTCAAACTTAAATGTCATCGGTCCTTTGTCATTTGTCATTTGCATTAATTCAGCGCCGAGCGACTTGCCGCCATCAGCAAATGACAAATGATAAAGGACTAATCACGAAATCTTTCAATCTCACCGCCCACCGAGCGAAGCTTCTCTTCGATCTTCTCGTAGCCGCGATCAATGTGATAGACGCGATCAATTATCGTCTCGCCGCTTGCCGCAAGGCCCGCAAGCACGAGCGATGCGCTTGCCCTCAGGTCTGACGCCTGAATTCGCGCGCCCATCAATCCTACATTGCCTTCAACAACGGCCTGCCTCCCGTTGAGCCGAATGTGCGCGCCCATTCTCATCAACTCAGCCGCGTGCATAAAGCGATTCTCGAATATGGTCTCGGTGATGACTGAAATTCCCGCCGCCTGCGTCATCAGCGCCATGTACTGCGCCTGCATGTCTGTCGGGAATCCGGGATAAGGCAGAGTTGTCACGTCGCTCGGATGTATTCGCTCTGCCGAGCGCACGCGAAGCGAGAAAGCGTTGGGTTGTTCGATTTGAACGCCCGTCTCGCAGAATTTATCCAACACTGCGGTCAGGTGCTGCGGGTTGCATTGAACTATCTCAAGCTCGCCGCCCGTTATAGCCGCAGCCGCGACGAACGTGCCTGCTTCTATTCGATCAGGGATAATGGTGTGCTCTGCGCCGCCAAGCTCTTTTACGCCTTCGATGCGAATGGTGCTCGTGCCCGCGCCTTGAATCTGCGCACCCATCTTGCTGAGCAATTCCGACAGGTCAACTATCTCTGGCTCGCGCGCCGCGTTGTTCAAAATGGTCACGCCGTCTGCGAGCGCGGCGGCCATCATAACGTTTTCAGTTCCCGTGACCGTAACTTTATCGAAATAAATCTCGCGGCCCTGAAGTCGGGCGGCTCGCGCGACGACGTTTCCGCCTTCGAGGCTTACGGTCGCGCCGAGTTTTTCGAGCGCCGTAAGGTGAAGGTCAATCGGTCGCTGCCCGATGGCGCAGCCGCCGGGAAGCGAAACTACAGCCTCGCCGAATCGAGCGACGAGCGGGCCGAGCGCGAGCACAGAAGCGCGCATCGTCTTGACAAGCTCGTAAGGCGCTTCGCGCGTTTCAATCCTGTTGGCGGAGATTTTCAAAGTCCTCAATTCAGGCATAAGGACGTGTGAGCCTAAGTCTTCGAGCAGCCGCCGCATCGTGATGATGTCTCGGACATAAGGGACGTTGTGCAGCGTGACTGTGTCTGCGGTCAGAAGCGCCGCAGCCATGCAGGGCAGCGCAGAGTTCTTTGCGCCGCTTATGCGAACGCGGCCCGAAAGTGGCCGCCCGCCCTTGATTCTAAATTTATCCATTCGCTCTCAGTCTGTGTGGCGCACAACGAAGATATTGCTCCACACACGCAATCGAGTTCACCGGTTTACCCACAATCGCCTGAGCCGTCGCTTGAAAGCAGATGTTAGCATACGACGGATGAGGCTGAATAGAATATTTCGAGGGTCGCGCAAGATTGACAACGCGCTTGCGCAAACAGATAATTCCGCCGTTTGAAGCTAAGGCATCCTCGAAGGATTTCAATGTTCAACCGCCAAAGGAAACCATTATGAAACTCTCTTATTCCCGCTTGATTATATTTCTGTTGATGTGCTGTTTCGCTGTCACGCAAGCGTCTGCATTTCAGAAACCCGCACCGCCGCAAACAGCTTCGCCTGAAACAGTGGTGCGCGAGTTTTATCAGTGGTACATACAGACACTCAATAAGAACGAAGAGCCTTTCAAGAAAAAGACCTTCGTGAGCAAATACGCGACTGCTCGGTTAATTGCGTGGCTGACCAAAGTGACCACTGGCGATGACCCGCTCGATTATGATTACTTCCTTAACGCTCAGGATTGGGGCGAGAACTGGGACAAGGACATAAACATCTCAAGCGTCGTGATGCAGCCTAACATTGCAAAGCTAGTGGTGAGCTTCGGCAACCCGTCGGACCCTGATCATAAGCTGCGAGTCACTTTGAAGAAAGAAAGCGGCGTGTGGAAGATTGATAAAGTTGACGCGGTCGAGGAACCGCAAACCGGTCATCTGTAGAAACCATTTCTTGATCTCTAAACCGCTTGCGCAAGCTGAGGCGAATCGGTAATCTCCCACGCTGAATCGTCGCGCAGGACTCGCGCAACAAGCGCGGTGTGAATGCCATGTCCCGTTCGCTCTGCTTCGACGCGCCCAAGCACTGGCATGCCGAAAAGCGCGAGGTCGCCTATGATGTCAATTATCTTATGGCGAACGAACTCGTCCGTGAACCTTAATCCTTCACGATTCATCACGCCTCCTTCGGGCGTGAGCACAATGGCGTTTTCGAGCGAGCCGCCGCGCGTGAGTCCTAAGTTTCTGAGTGATTCAATCTCTTCCAAGAAACCGAACGTGCGCGCCGCCGCGACGTGCTGCGAAAATTGCCCGTCAACTATCTCAATCTCGCGGCGCTGCGTGCCTATCATCGGATGAGGAAATTCAATCAGGCATGAAATCGAAAGCGAATCGGAGGGACTGATGCTCATGCGGCGATTGCCTTCGGCAACTTCGACGCGCTTGAGAACGCGAAGGAACTGGCGCGGAGCTTCTAGCGTCGAAATCCCTGCTTGTTCTATCAATTCAATGAACGGCTCGGCGCTGCCGTCGAGTATCGGCACTTCCAGCGAATCAATCTCGATGATGCAATTATCAACGTGGCTTCCGGCGAGCGCGGCGAGCAGATGCTCCACGGTGGCAACCATAACGCCCTGGCGCATCAGCGTAGTGGCGTAGCTCACGCGCGCGACGAACTGCGGCGCAGCGGGGACTTCAAAATTGTTGAGATCTGTGCGGCGAAAGACATAGCCGGTGTAAGCAGGCGCTGGAAGAAGCCGAATGCGTGAAGGCTCGCCCGTGTGCAATCCGTGACCGCTTGCCGAGACTGCCTTCGCGAGCGTCGTTTGTCGAGTCAAACAGAATTCCCCTCTCCAATGAGATCGTGAGTGTGAATCGTCTCTTGGCAATGGACGTGCCAGCAAGCCTCGCACACTATAACATCGAATTTTTCATAAAAAGCGCGGGCCGCGAATCTATTATAAGCATCAAGTGTTGCGCGCGAGCAACAGCAGTGTTGCCAGTTGTCACATGGCCTTTTCGATGGCGGCAGGCTAGAATGAGCCTTTCTGATTTTCAAATTTCCTCTGAGGTGAATAAATGAAACCGGCTGCGAACGTCCCCATTGGAACATCTTTCACGAAATCAATTGAAGTGACGCACGAGATGACCGTCGCATTTCATGTTGAGGGCATGCCCGAAGTCTATGGCACGCCGATAATGATTTACCACATGGAGTCGGCTGCGGGCGAAGCAATCATGCCGTATCTTCCCGAAGGGTGGGTTTCAGTAGGCGTTGTCGTAAACGTTCGACACCTTGCAGCAACTCCCGTCGGAGCTACAGTCACGGTTAAGGCCGAAGTCATCGCAGTTGATAACAACACAGTGACGTTTGCAGTTGAAGCGCACGATGGATTTGAAAAGATTGGCGAAGGCACGCACGTTCGCGCGCCCGTAGAGATTGAAAGATTCATGAAAAGGGTGGCTGTCAAGTCCAAACCGCGAGGTTAGCATGTCTTGCGTTGCCATCAATCAAGCTGATAAGTTTGAAAAGCAACGGAGGCGCAGGGGGCCTGGTGGTTCTCGCGGGCTTCAAACCCGTTGCGGGTCGCCGAGAGGCGGCCTGGGTGGGTTCGATTCCCACACGCCTCCGCCAACTCTGGCCCCCACAGAAAGAAGGTAACCGTTGAATTATTTTGTCCGACTCGCGTTATCATTGATTCTCTTTGCGGCGAGCGCGCAGTTGCCCTTAGCTCAAGAGACCAAACCAAAGTCGGAGCAAGCGCCCGCTGATTCACCCATCGAGTCAAATCCAAAAGCGTGGAAAGAGTTCTCATCGCAGGAAGGCTTTTTTTCAGTTTTATTGCCGGGAACGCCCGCGCAGCAGTCGCAAAAAATCAACACGACAGCCGGGCCGCTCGACTATTTCACCTACGCGCTGCAAACAGGCTTGGCTTCGTACTTCATCGCCTACGTTGATTTCCCTGAAGTGCCTGATGATGCGAGCGGCGTGAAAAAGATACTTGACGGCGGGCGCGACGGCGCGCTTGCAATAGCCAACGGCAAGCTGATTGCCGAAGCAGAGATTTCGCTCAAGGGCATACCGGGCCGCGCGCTGACAATCGAGGGAGCCAATGCGCTCATCAAAGCCAGAGTCTATCTTGCGGGCCTGCGGCTTTACATTCTGATGATGGTAACAAACAAAGAGCAGGCGGCTTCTCCTGAAAGCGTCAAGCTCTATGAAGCGACCGTTAGCAGATTCTTAGACTCCTTCAAGCTGACGGCGAGAAAGAATTAGAATCGAAAGAGGGATTAAGACATGAGCAAAACAAAAATAGCCTGCGCGCAAATTGATGTTGAAATCGGCAACATCACAGCTAATCGCGCGAAGATCATCGAACAAATAAAAGCTGCCGCTCGCCGTGACGCCGAGCTTGTCATCTTTCCAGAATGCGCGTTGACCGGGTACTGCTTCGATTCGCTCGAAGAAGCCGCGCCGCACGCAGAAGCGATTGACGGCCCATCTTCTGCGGCAATCGCCGAAGCCTGCCGCGAGACGGGCGCGTTTGTAGTTGCCGGGTTCATCGAAAAAGAGGGGGCGGCTTATTACAACGCAGCGATGGTGGTCGGGCCTGACGGCGTGGTTGGTTGCTATCGCAAAGTTCACATCCCATTCATTGGGCTTGATCGCTTTGTCACGCCGGGCGACAAACCTTTCGAGGTTATCAATCTTCCTTTCGGAAGGATCGGCGTCAACATCTGCTACGACGCGAGCTTTCCTGAATCGGCTCGCGCGTTGAAGCTGATGGGCGCGGAATTGATTGTGCTGCCGACGAACTGGCCGCACGGCGCGCGGCGCACGGCTGATTTCGTCATCAACTCGCGCGCGATGGAGAACCACGTTAACTTCGCTGCGGTTGATCGGGTCGGCACTGAGCGCGGGTGGGAGTTCATCGGAAGATCGAAGGTCGTTGACTTCAACGGCGACACGCTCTTTGAGGCAGGCAAAGAAAACCAAGAGATCCTCTTTGCAGAGCTAGACCTTCAAGCGGCGAACAATAATCGAATCGTCAACGTTGCTGGCTCTTACGAGATAGATCGCTTGAAGGATCGAAGACCCGAATTTTACGGGGTGGTCACGGCGGCGAACGTGAAGTCAAGCGCTGCGGATTGAATTCGAGCCTAATAACCCAAGCCCTGACCCACGCGCAACAAGCGGGGGCTTACGGGTCAGGGCTTCGAGTTATTAGAGGCTGGGGCATATATCAACCTTAACCTCTTTGACCTTGCCACAGCCGTAGCAGGTCATCACTACCCTTCTGCTCTGATCGTTCATTCTGTGCGGCACGCCCCAGTAGTGCCTGTGGTTGGTTAAGAATTGCCAGAGTAACGACATAACTACCTCTCCCGCTCGATCACTTTAGTCCAAGCTCGCTTTCTGAATTTGCAAACATCATGCCGATGATCGGCGAGCGGGCGGGCGGCAATTAAATCCAAGCAATCTACTTTTTAGGCGAGGCCGAAGAGGCGCGGGTTATGGGAAGTAGTTGTTTGAGTCGTATTCTAATATTTCACGCGCGTACTCAAAAAGGACGTGAAGAGGCGCACGGCTAACCGCGCGCCTGGTTGCGGCGAAGCGATGAGAGGTCGCCCGCGACTATTTGAGCAAGCATCTGAGTGAAGGCCGAGCGTGGCAGGACGAAGTCGCAGCCTGCGGCTTGCGCGCGCCGTATCAATTCAATCTGAACGTGCGAGACGAAAGCTACGATTGGGATTGATTCAAGCTCACGCTGCGATTTCAATAGTTCGATTGCTTCAATCGGATTGATGCGATCAGAATTCAAATCAATGATAACAAGCTGCGGCAGATCGGGCGGCGTCAAATTTTCAATCTGCTCGCGCGAGCGCAGGCGTTCGACCTTTCGACCAGCCGCTTCTGCCGCGCTCGTTACCTTCGATGCGAAAAACATATCGTCAACGATGATTGCTACTTTGCCGCTCTGACTCACAGCTTCTTGATTGCTCATTGCTTTAGAGTAGCGCAAGCCCGTCGAAGAGCGCAAAGCCGGTCACAACCGACTCTCGCTTGAAATGAGCCGAGGCGGGAAGCTATGATTGCCAACTCAGATCGGGCGGACTTCCGCCATCACATCATAACCTTCTAAGAAATGGAGAGACTCAAATGAAATTCAGAGCAATGCTTGTGATTGCGATTATCCTTTCGATAGGCTCAATCGCCTTCGCATCGGACCCGAAGCTAGAAGGCGCATACAAATTTGTGTCGGTTAAGTTTCCGGGCGGGGAGCAGACCGAAGCTCAAGAGAAAGGGATGATAGTCGTTCACGGCAAGTATATCGCCTTCGTATCGGCTGGCGTTGACCGAAAGATGTGGAGCCAGGCCGATTCCGAAGCTGATCGCAACAAGAAGATCATTGACGCCTACAACGGACTGCGCGCCACAGCAGGCGATTTCACGATTGAAGGCAACACGATCACGCTCAATCAGGTCGTTCAGGCAAGCCCCGCGTCAATGGGCAAGCCGAGCAAATGGATATTCAAGCTCGACGGCAACAAGCTCTCGCTCAAGCCTGCGGCCAACCAGGACGTTGAGTTCACATTCGAGCGATTGCCGTAGTGTATTGGTAGAATTGAGAAGAAGCCTGCCAGTGGAAAGGCCGCTTCCCGCAAGAGGCGGCCTTGAGGATTTGCCTCAAGGATTTTCAATCCGTCAGCACACAAAAACACTCAATGTGAAGTTTTACCGCGAACAAGCTCACGGCTTGTTCCGATACGAGAGGTGACTACTGTGAAAAGACTTCGCGCACTCTTACCAATCTATTTGATAAGCGTCCTTCTGCTCACGCCGATTGCCGCGCTGGCCCAGGAAGAGAAGCGGGCCGAGAAGGAAGCGGTCGAAAAAGCGAAACAGGAAAAGGCTCAACAGGCGGCTCAGCAGCAGGCGCAAAAGCCGCAGGAGCAAGCTGCAAAGGAAGAGCCTCGCAAACCCGCCGACCCGATGTCTGCGGCAACGTTCAACGGCTTGCGGTTGCGGCTCATAGGTCCTGCGTTCACATCGGGCCGGGTTGTCGCCATCGCGGTCGACCCAACCGATAAGAGCCGCTACTACATCGGCGCAGCTTCGGGCGGCGTGTGGAAGACGACGAACGCTGGAACCACATGGACTCCAGTATTCGACAACGAAGGCTCATATTCAATCGGCGTCATCGTCATTGATCCGAAAAACCCGCTTACGGTGTGGGTCGGCGCGGGCGAGAACAATTCTCAACGCAGCGTCTCTTACGGCGACGGCGTGTATCGCTCGGACGACGGCGGCAAAACGTGGAAGAACATGGGACTCAAAGCGAGCGAGCACATTGGGCGCATCGCGATTGATCCGAAAGATTCAAACATCGTCTATGTCGCGGCTCAAGGACCGCTGTGGGGAGCGGGCGGTGATCGCGGGCTTTACAAAACGACCGACGGCGGCAAGACGTGGAATAAAGTTTTGAACATAAGCGAGAACACCGGCGTCACAGACGTTGCGATTGATCCGAACAATCCAGAAACCATTTACGCCGCAGCATGGCAGCGCCGCCGTCACGTCTGGACTCTAATTAACGGCGGGCCTGAAAGCGCGCTCTATAAATCAACGGACGCAGGCGCGACGTGGAAGAAATTGCGCGTAGGGCTTCCGACTACCGAAATAGGGCGCATAGGAATTGCAATCTCGCCCGTTGATACGAATATCGTTTATGCGACCGTCGAAGCTGCGGATCGCAAGGGCGGAATATTTCGCTCGACTGATAGAGGCGAAAGCTGGGAGCGGCGCAACGAATTCGACACGACGGCGATGTACTACGGCCAGATTTTCACCGATCCCAAAAACGTAGAGCGCATCTACGTGCCGAACGTTTTTATGATGGTGTCGGATGACGGCGGAAGAACGCTGCGAAGACTCGGCGAAAGGTCAAAGCACGTCGACAATCACGTCATCTGGATTGATCCAGACAATACGAATCATTATCTCGTAGGCTGCGACGGCGGGTTGTACGAGAGTTTTGATCGCGGCGCGACGTGGGACTTCAAACAGAACCTTCCCATCACTCAGTTCTACGATGTAACGACCGACAACGCGACGCCGTTTTATAACGTCTATGGCGGGACGCAGGACAATTTCAGCGTAGGCGGCCCATCGCGCACTCGCTCCGCTTCGGGAATAGTCAATTCAGACTGGTTCGTCACCGCTGGAGGCGACGGCTTCCGCTCGCAGGTTGACCCCGAAGACCCGAACACAGTCTATTCCGAATCGCAGTACGGCGGGCTTGTTCGATTCGACAAGCGCACGGGCGAACGCATTGGCATTCAGCCGGAAGTTGGATTGAATGAGCCGCCGCTTAGATGGAACTGGGATTCGCCTTTCATCATCAGTCCGCACTCGCACACGCGGATTTACTTCGCGGCGAATCAACTCTACCGCTCGGATGATCGCGGCGACAACTGGACCCGCATCAGCGGCGAGCTTACTCGCGCGCTCAACCGCGATATACTTCCCGTGTTCGGCAGAGTCCAGAGCGTTGACGCGGTCGCGCGCCATGCTTCGACATCGTTTTTCGGCAACGCCACCGCGCTTGCGGAATCGCCGAAGAAAGAAGGATTAATTTACGTCGGGACCGACGATGGATTGATTCAGGTGACCGAAGACGGCGGCAAGTCGTGGCGCAAGATCGAAAAGTTTCCTGGCATCCCTGAGATGACTTATGTCAGCCGCATCATCGCGTCGAATCACGAAGCCAACACGCTCTACGCTTCGTTCGATAATCACAAGAACGCCGACTTCAAGCCGTATCTTCTGAAGAGCACGGACGCGGGCCGCTCGTGGACTTCGATTGTCGGCAACCTTCCGGCGAACGGGCCGGTGCTTGCGATTGCCGAAGATCACGTAAACCCGAATCTGCTCTTTGTAGGAACAGAGTTTGGTTTGTTCTTCTCTGTTGATGGCGGGCAGAAATGGGTTCAACTGAAAGGCGGGCTGCCGACTATCGCCGTGCGCGACATCGCGATTCAAAAGCGCGAGAACGACCTCGTAGTCGGCACGTTCGGGCGAAGCATTTACATTCTAGACAACTACTCACCGCTTCGAGCTGTCAGCGCCGATGCGCTCAAGCAGGATGCGATTCTCTTCCCCGTCAAAGATGCGATGATGTACATCGAGTCGCAACCAATCGGCGGGCGCGGCAAATCGTTTCAGGGCGAGTCGTACTACACGGCGAACAATCCGCCTTATGGAGCCGTGTTCACTTATTACCTGAAAGAAGCGCCGAAGACTCGCAAGCAACTTCGACAGGAAGCCGAACGTGAAGCAGAAAGAAACAAACAGCCAATTCGCATACCTACAGCCGAAGAGTTGCGCGCCGAAGAAGAGGAAGAAGCGCCGACTATCATCTTCACTATCTCCGACGCACAAGGGCGTGTCGTGCGTCGAACTACAGGTCCTGCGACTGCGGGCATAAACCGCGTCGCGTGGGATTTGCGTTATCCCGCGCCGACGCTCGCGCAGCAGCAACCGCAAAGCGAAGACGAGCCATTCTTTGAGCCGCCCGGCGGGCCGCTCGTAATGCCGGGTCGCTACAAGGTCGCGATTGCGAAGCGCGTTGCGGGAGTCGTAACACCGATTGGCACGCCGCAGGAGTTCAACGTCTATGTCGAAGGTCAGGCGCAGATGGACCCGGCTGATCGCGCCGCGCTCGTCGAGTTCCAGCAGAAGGTCGCGCGGTTGCAACGAGCCGTCACAGGCGCGCTCGAAACGGCGAACCAGTTGAGGACTCGATTGGGACTTATCAAGCGAGCCATACAGGAGACGCCAGCGGCTGACTCGAAGCTGATGGACGATGCCGTTTCGATTGAGAAGCGCACGAATGACATTCTGCGCGCGCTTCGCGGAGACGTTGCCGCCCGACAGCGCAACGAGAACACGCCGCCTTCGATTACGGAGCGAGTCGGTTCGATAGTCGGCTCGGCCCGCATGTCAACTGCGCGGCCAACCGGCACGCAAACGAGCCAGTATGAAGCGGCGGCTAAGGAATTCACTCAGGTGCTTGCGCAGTTGCGCGGGTTGATCGAAGGCGACCTTGCGCGATTGGAGAAGGCGATGGAAGCGGCGGGCGCGCCGTGGACTCCGGGCCGCATCCCTGAGTGGAAGGATCAATAATGGCTTGCTACGTGATAAGGTAAGCCGATTTGAAAATGGGGATTCACCGCAGAGACGCGGAGAACACAGAAGCTGCGCAGAGTTTGACTTTTCTCTGCGCACCCTCTGTGCCCTCCGCGTCTCTGCGGTGAATAATCTCTTCGCGCCCTCTCAACATTTTTAATTTACGGCGTCTTGCTGTAAGCGATCATCAGATCAATCGCCTTGTCTGCCAGCTTGAAAAGATAAGGGTGCGCGCGGTTGCCATTTGTTAAAATCGCAAAGCCGAATTTCTTATCGCGATTCCCAAGCAAAAACGCCGTGTATCCGGGAACGCTTCCGCTGTGCGCAAAGTAATGATCGCCGTTGCGCTCCTCGACCCACCATGTCAGGCCGAACCCTGCAGTCTCGTTGCCCCAGATGCCTTCGACTGGCCCTTTGAATTTGTCGTGCTGCCGCGTCATCATCTGCTCGAATGTTTCCTTGCTGATTAATCGCTTGCCATGAAACTCTCCGCCGTTGAGATTGACAATCAGCCAGTTCGCCTGATCGAGCACAGTCCCATAAACAATCCCGGCGGGCCACACAGATGCTTTCAATCTCACAGCAGGCACGTAGCCTTTAGCGTCCTCGTACTGATAAGGAATGGAGAGCCGCTCTTCCATATCCTGTCGTGGCTCGAAATCTGTGCTCTTCATTTCGAGCGGCTTGAAGATATTTTCCTGAATATATTTTTTGAATGGCACGCCCGAAAACTTCTGAACTAAATAGCCGATGAGTGTGTAGGCCATATTTGAGTAAACGACTTTTTCCATCGGCGGCCCGGCGACCTTGAGCGATTTTCTAAGGTACTCCTCAAGCGAAGGCGGCGCGGTATCTCCCCACACGGTAAACGGGCCGAAGTCGGCGGGCAGCCCCGACGTGTGAGTGAGCAGGTGGCGAAAAGTTACGGGACGCGCTGGGTCTTCCCCTTGAATCTTGAAGTCCGTCAGGTAGTCGCTGACCTTGTCATCCAGCTTGAATTTTCCTTGCTCCATCTGCTGAAGCAGCGCGACGGTTGACATGGCCTTAAATGTCGACCCGATCAGATAGACCGTATCTGTCGTCGCTGGTGTGCGCGCCCAGATGTTTGAGTAGCCGTAAGCGCTGCTCCAGATGACGCGGTCGCCTGCGACAAGCGCAATCGTCGCAGATGGAATCTTGCCTTCGATTAAGGTGCGCTTTATCTCAGGCTCAAGCTCGGTGATGACCTTTTCGAGATTCGGAGACTGCGCCGTCGCCGTTACTGCCAAATGCGCGGCGAGACATAGCGCAAGCGCGCACAGCACTGCGCTCTTTGCCTTTCTAATCATCGCTAACCCTCAGACGAAAGATTTACTTTGGAACGATCTAACCTTGTGTGCAAAGTTCCAGCCAAGAATACCTTTGAGCACGAGTTCGCGCAAGAAGACAGGGAACGGCCCGACAAATTTGCGGCAAGAAAATTTTTTTCACGCGCAGAAATATTTTTTTTGCAATGCATGAAATATTTTTTTCGTCATCTCATATTAGGAGGGGAGAAGAAAAAACGCAGATGAGCGGATAAACTTCTACGCTGGGGAATTACGAAATTGAAATCGTTCTTTTAACGGCGGTGCCCTTCCGCTCAAGCATAAGCCGCCGAATTAGGCTGGCCCCCTCATCGGCCAGCCTTATGATGCCTGGATGCGGAGATCATCCCCTCCCCGCTCCAGGTCTTGAGCCTCAACCCTGCCTAAATTGACTTTCGCCTGAGAGTCAAGAGGCTCAAACTCGGGGCGTGGGATTTAGCAGTAGCCCGCGCCCCGCCTTCGCAGTTGTTCCGCAAAATCCAGTTCGTTTATTCTCGCCGTAATCACTTACGGCCCGGAGCGAGAAGAGGCGGGCTGGGCGAGCTTGCCCGCAAACTCTCATCGCTCCGGTTGCGAATCGGCATCAAAAAGACGGCGGGCGGCAAATGCCTGCCGCTACTACTCACAAAAATTCGAGGAGGATGATCGTGAATAAGAATCGCTTGATGTGCCTTGCCCTAACGCTTTTTGCGCTCGTGGCTTCGCTTGGTTTCGCTCAGAAGGCATCGGCTCAGAATAAAGATACGCTCTACAAACGGCTCGGCGGCTACGATGCAATCGCTGCGGTGACGGATGATTTCATCACGCGGCTTGCAACAGACCCGAAACTTGGCCGCTTCTTCGTCGGAGCCAGCGACAATTCAAAAAAGAAGATTCGCCAGCTCGTAGTTGACCAGTTGTGTGCGGCGACGGGCGGCCCTTGCGTCTATATCGGGCGCGACATGAAAACGGCGCACAAAGGGCTTGGCATCACCGAAGAAGATTGGAACATTGCAGTCAAGCACCTTGTGGCGACGCTTAATAAATTCAAAGTGCCTGAGGCCGAGCAAAAAGAACTGGCCGCCGCGCTGTCGGGTTTGAAGGCAGACATAGTCGAAAAGTAGTTACTTCCCACATCAGCAAATCCCCTGCTGGAGTCGGCCCCTCAATGTAGGAGGGTTCTTCGGAACTCTCCTACGCCTCTTTTATTTTTCAAATATTGATTAAACCTGTTGCGCAACAAGCGGTTCAGGCATTTCTCCACAATATGATATAGTTTTCGAAAAGTTAAAATCGCAATATGTTGGGCATGTACCTCAAATCTCCTTATTGCGCAACAGGTCTATTGATTCTCCTTCGGAGGGATTGAACAAGATAACGGCCATAGCCAAATCGCTAAGCGGCTTCGTCGTCACGTCTGAATACAAGCAGAATGACACGGGGGAGCGTGAACGCCCCGTGTAAACAGTCACGGTCGTTGCGCGAGTCCCGTCGGCGCAATTCAATGCAGCTATGGAGCAGATTCGCCGCGTCGGCAGTCGCGTCGTTCAAGAGAAGATTTCCGGTCAGGACGTATCCGAAGAGTATCTCGACATAGAAGCACGCATTCGCGCGAAGAAGACCCTCGAACAGCAGTTCATTGAAATAATGAAGCAGGCAAAAAAGGTTTCTGAAGCCCTCGAAGTTCAAAGCCAGCTTGCAGAAGTGTGAACTGAGATTGAGCGGCTTGAGGGCCACCATCGCTTCCTCGAAAATCAATCGGCTCTATCCACCATCACCGTCACACTTAAAACGCTGTCTCCCATCACAGCAACCACAGACAGCTTCGGCCAGAGCGTCAAACGCACCTTCGGTCAAAGCGTGGACATCGCAGTCTCAATCGCATTGGGCCTGATCCGGCTAATAATCATTTTGATTCCTATCGCAATTCTTCTGGGGCTGCCCGCATTTATATTGTGGAAGGTTCTGCGCCGTCGCTTGCGATTGAATCGAACGCCGGAGACTGCCGCCGAAGCGCAGCAGTGAAGCAATTCTTTCGCAAAAGGCGACAGGCTGCATTGCGACTGAAGGGCGAGCAATCTGATTGCAGCCACACAAACGGTTTCATATCGAACAGTCCAGCCTCATCGGTTATCAGGGTTTATGTCTGCCCGGCAAGCCGCGCTATTAACCTGTGGTGCTAGTGAAATCAGAGGCTGAATTCGGCTAAAGACAAATGAGATACTCCTTGTTCATCAACTTCAATACCTCGCCATTGTATCAGCAGGTTGAAGATCGCCATCAGGTATCCAAGCCTCATCCCAA
>DATLXU010000084.1:0-9944 GCA_035575515.1 Blastocatellia bacterium | reverse complement strand
GGCTTGTTTTCAAAAAGCGGCTCGCAGCTAATGACGTGCTTGTAGTACGCATCAGCCCGAAATAGGAGCTTTGACTATGCCCCGCGTTTGTTACGTCCTTGATCAGAAAGAAATCGAAGCGCAGATGAGCGAATCAATTCTTCAGGTGTCGTTGCGCGCGGGCATCGCGCACGCTCACGCCTGCGGCGGCAACGCAAGATGCTCGACCTGTCGCGTCTCTATCCTCGAAGGGCTTGAGCATTGCGCTGCGCGGAGCGAGAAAGAAGCGAGACTTGCTGAGCGCTTGCGCTTCAGCCCTGAGGTAAGGCTCGCGTGCCAGACGACCATAAGCGGCGATGTTAAGATCAGAAGACTCGTGATTGATGATGAAGACGTTGAGTTGACGGATCAGCTTGGCGCGGTGACAACGCCAAGCGCGATAGGAGAAGAAAAGGAGGTTGCGGTTCTGTTCGCAGACATTCGCGGCTTCACGCCGTTTGCCGAAGCCTTGCCGCCTTACGATGTAGTGCACGCGTTGAACCGTTATTTCTATGAGATGGGACAGGTGATCACGCGCAACGGCGGGCGCATAGACAATTACATGGGCGACGGCTTGATGGCGCTGTTCGGGATAGAAGACCCGACGGGCGCAGCATTGAACGCTGTGCGAGCAGGACTTGAGACGATCGAAGCGGTCAAGAATCTCAAGCCGTATCTTGAAACGATATACACGAAGAGTTTCGAGATAGGGGTTGGGATTCACTACGGGGAGGTCGTAGTCGGCGCGATTGGCGCGTCGAACATGAAACGAGTGACTGCGATAGGTGACGCGGTAAACCTCGCAAGCCGCATCGAATCGGCAAATAAACACGCGGGCACAAGCCTTCTCGTTTCGGAAGAGACTTACACCGAAGTGAAAGAGCATGTGCGCGTCGGCAAGAGCATCCGCGCAACGCTTCCGGGCAAGAGCGGTGAGTACGCGCTTTATGAAGTTACTGGAATGAATGAATCTGGCGCTCAGTGACCGAAGGTCTTCACTCAGGCCAATCGCTGAGCAGTTTGCGCGCCTGAACGATTTGTCCCAGATGATACGCGTTGTGGTCAGCTGCAAGCAGTATCTCGCGCAAGTATGTTCGCCCCTCGCCGTGCGGAATCTTCGCCGTCAGATCAATGCTTTTGTCCTGCGCCAGCGCAATCAGCTCTTCGAGGTCGGAAAAGAATTTTTCAACCGTAGCATTCCACATCTCGTCAGAAACACTTTCGACCTGCGCGGGCCAGTAGCCTGAAGGAAAGTCGGGCGACTCCCATTCTTCGTCGAGCGTATAGCGGAGAATGTCTTCCTGCGCAATTCGCATATGCTCCAACTCTTCCCAAATCGAATTCAAATGCTGCGCGGCGCGTGCGTTGCGAATCTGAGGATTGATATCCTTCAAAGCCTGGCTCGCCGCGACGTGCGCGTGCCCGCCGCGCAGCAACTCAACAAGATTTTCTCGCAATGCAGAATCGTCCATCGCTTCTCCTTCAATCCTCGCTTTCATCTTTGAGATGTTTCGGCGTGAGCAGCCACGCGAGTCGCCCTTCGCCGTAGTCAGCATCCGCCCAACTATTAATTTGAAATTCGATGCACGCGAGCGCAGCCGTCGGCATTCGTTCATTAACACCCGTCAGCCGCCCGACTAAATCTTCAAAGCCCGGATTATGGCCGACTAGCAGCGCGCATTGACGGTCATCGGGCAGGCGACGAACCAAATGGATCAACTCCGCAGATGAAGCGCCATAGATAGCGTCTTCGAATTGCGGGGTGATATTGAAGCCCGCAGCTTTAACAAACACCTCGATTGTCTGGCGCGCGCGAGCGGCTGTCGAGCTTACAATCAAATCGGGCGCGGGACCGCGCTCCTTCAAGGCTTTGCCCATGCGCGGAGCGTCGCGCCTGCCGCGCTCGGCCAACGGACGCGCGAAATCGGGCAGGCTTGCGTCATCCCAATCCGATTTTGCATGGCGCAATAACATCAAGGTCTTCATCGTTAGCTCCTTCATCCGAGTCTATAGCGAAATGGCGCTGCTGCTCAACCGTCTTAATTCAGTTTTAGCGCAGCAGTCAATTCGCCCGCTGCATCGTCACGTGCTAGCATTGGATGAGAGGCGACCATCATGGATTTGAAGGGAAATATTTTTTTCGAGGGACCAGCCGGGCGCATTGAAGGGATATTGAAAGAGCCTGGCACCGACGTCACCCGCGCTTGCGTCGTGTGCCACCCGCATCCGCTTCACGGTGGGACGATGCACAACAAAGTCGTTTATCGAATAGCGAAGGCGTTCCAGGAAGCTGGCTTCGCGGTGCTTCGCTTCAACTTTCGCGGCACGGGACACAGCGGGGGCGAACATGACTACGGGCGAGGCGAACAGGACGACCTGCGGGCGGCCATCGAGTTCATTGAAACTAATTACCCCGGCGCTGAAGTCTGGCTCGCCGGTTTTTCATTCGGCGCGGCAGTGATGCTTCAAGCAGTGTGCGGCGATCCGCGCGTTCGAGCAATCGTCGCAGCCGGAGCGCCCGTGTCGAAATACGATTTCACTCACATCGTTGAGTGCAGCCAGCCGAAGCTGTTCGTATCGGGCGCGCTGGATGAGTTTTGCTCGCCTGCTGACTTAGAAAACTTCGTCGCGCGGCTGAGCGAGCCGAAACAGTTGCGCATAATCGAAGGCGCGGACCATTTCTTTGAAGGCCACCTGCCGGAACTTGCACAAGCCGTTTCAGATTTCATAAACAGGCAACTCTGAGCCATCAGTTGTGGATTGAATGCAGGAATACGCTTTCACCCAATGAATACGCGAGGACTGATTGTTGATGGCTCAGCTTTATTCAATCGTCAGCATCAGCTCGACTTCCGCTGGATTGGTTGCGGCTAGCTTCGCCGTCTCAAGCGAAATCTTCCCTTCCCTGAGCATCTCAACAAGGTGCTGATCGAAAGTCTGCATGCCAATCTCGCGGCTCTTTTGAATGTAGAGCTGAATCTCACCGGTCTTTTCAGGGTTGCGGATGCACTCTTCGATGCTGCGCGTCACTAGCATCACCTCAACCGCAGGGAGCCGACCGCTGCCATTGCAGCTCGCGATCAATCGCAGGCTCACTACCGCCATCAGGTTTTGCGCGATTCGAGTGCGCACGACTGCGTGTTCCTCAAACGGAAAGAAGCTAATCAACCGGTTGATCGTGCGCTGGGCGTCGGGCGTGTGAATTGAGGAAATGACGAGGTGGCCCGTTTCGGCTGCGCGAAGCGCAATGTCGACAGTCTCACGGTCACGCATCTCTCCAACGACGATCACGTCAGGGTCCTGCCTGAGCGCAGCATACATCGCATCTTTGAAGCTGCCTGTGTCGGTCCCGACTTCGCGTTGAGAGATAATCGAAGTCTTGTTCTTGTAAAGGAATTCTATAGGTTCTTCAATTGTGACGATGTGAGCTTTGCGCGTCGTATTGATATGCTCGACGATTGCGGCAATCGTTGTTGATTTGCCGTTGCCCGTCGCGCCAGATGTGAGCACAAGTCCGCGCCTGAGGTTTGCGATCTTTTCAAGCACATGCGGCAGGTGCAGGTCCTCAAAGATTTTTATTTCGAGCGGCACCACGCGCAGCACGGCGCCGTATCGCCCGCGCTCTTTGTATATGTTTGCGCGGAAGCGGCCCACGCTCGGTACCTCATATGATATGTCGAACTCGTTTTCATTCAAAAAGCGCTTTTCAAATCGCTCTTCGCCTGCGAGCGTGCTGACGATTGAAAACATCTCGTCGGACGATAGCGGATGATATTTGACGTGAGCCAGTTGGCCGTTGATGCGAAACAGAGGGTGCTCGCCGACCTGCAGGTGCACGTCCGACGCTTTGTTCTGGACGGCAATCGAGAGGAATTGATTAAGCGTTTCCGGTTTCATTTCAGTCCTCAATAACTAAAAAGCCCGCTGGACAAAAGCCACAGCGGGGGCAATATTGCAATCTTTCGCCAGCGTACAATATGGAACACGCACAATCAATACTATTTTCAGCGGTCAGTGGTCAGCAATCAGTGGTTAGATATTCATCTGGTCTTTATGGGTTTCAAGGATTCTTGGGAAATGGCAATCAGCAACTGACCACTGACCACTGACCACTGACCACTGATCACTGTTTATGGTTGCACTCTGTCCGTTCATACTTTAGAGTTTTTGACTGAGCCTCAATGCCACCTTTGAGGTTAATTCAGGAAAAGAATCGAAATAATGAACAACTACAAAATAATCAAATCGGTGAAGCTGGCAGCAGTATTGCTCATCGTCGCTTTCGCCTTCTGGCAAAAGACATCAAGCGCGGCTCAGGAGCAGCAGGCGAGGCGACTTGAAATCGTCGGCATGGACATTCCCGTTGCAGAGCGCGCGGGAACAGACGACGGGGCTGCGTTCGTCGTTCATTTCATAGGCGACACGCACGGCGGGCTTGAGCCTTGCGGCTGAAAACCTCCCCGCGTTGGGGGACTGGCACGGCGTGCCAGCTACTTGAAATTATTCAAAGAGAAACTCGGTGACGTCCCTTCGGTTCTCGTCGACAGCGGCTACACGATGGCCGACGAGCGCGGCTCTCACGGCGAGATGCGTCCCGACGTTGTCGTGAAAAACGACTGGGTGTTGAAGGCTCACGACCAGTCATCGGTTGATGTGGTCAATGTCTCTTCGCACGATTTGAAATACTATTCGCGCCTGCTCACTAAGGCCGAATACAACAAGCAGGCAAGCTCGCAACCCGTGCTGAAACGATTGGTGTCGGCAAACATCTTGAGCGACGCGCCTGACCGAATTGCGCCGCAGCCTTTCTTTATTCGAGAGATGCCTTCTCGCAATACGCAATCGAAACCTGTGCGGGTTGCATTCATAGGACTCACGGAAACCGTGCCAGCCGCGCCGCGCGGATTCAAGTTCATTGATACGGTTGAAGCCGCGCGCCGCGCCGCCGCTGAAGCGAGAAAGCAGGCCGACGTCGTAATCGCGCTGGCTCACGTCAAAACAGAAGAAGCCGCTCGCATTGCGCGTGAAGCGCCGGGCATTGACGTAATCATCGCGGGCAACAGTCAGCCGAACGATGCTTTCTTCACTCCGCCGATGAACGTAAGCGATACGTTCATCGTCTTCACGCCTTACGAATCTAGGATGCTGGGCGAGCTTCGCTTTTATCGAGAAGAACAAGGCAAGTTTTCCGCTCGCGTTCGCTTCGTAACGCTCGACGAAAAATTCGCTGATGATCCAGCCGCAGCGCAAACAGTCGTCGCCGCGCGCGAAGCTGGCGATAAGAGCATCGCTGACACAAAAGCCATGCTCGATGATTGGTTGTCGAAGACCCGCGCAGCAGACGCTGCAAACTCTGGCGGCAATTCTACTGGCGAATCATCGCCCGCTTATGTTTCGTCAATTGCATGCGCTCAATGCCACATGGCCCAATACATTCAATGGACAAACAGCGCGCACGCGCACGCGAGCAAACCGATTGCGCTCAGACGATTTGAGTTTGAAATTAGCTGTTTGAATTGTCACGCAACGGGGCAGCAGCATGCGAACGGCCAGGGCGGACTTGCTCAGCTTCAGAATGTGCAATGCGAACAGTGTCACGGGCCAGGCGGCGACCACGCTCGAAAGCCAGCGAAGGGCTATGGTCGCATAGCAAACCCGCAGGCTTTATGCGCAAGCTGTCACACGGCGGACACCGATGCCGATTTCAATCTCCAGACCGCGTGGGCGAAGATTAAGCACTAGCGAAAAGGGAACAGGGAATAGAAGAAAGATTGCTACTCGCGCATCTGTTCCCTGTTTGCTATTGCCTGCTCCCTTATATGCATTTCGCGCAGCTTGAATTTTTGCACCTTGCCTGAAGCGGTCATCGGGAATGAATCAACGAATCGGATGTGGCGCGGAATCTTGAAGCGAGCAATCTGACCCATGCAAAATTCTCTGATCTCATCCGTCGTGGCCGCCTCGTCAGGCTTCAACCGAATCGCCGCTGCGACCTCTTCACCAAATTTTTCATCAGGCACGCCGTAAACATAAACGTCTGCGATCTTCGGGTTGCGGCGCAGCAAGTCTTCTATCTCTTTCGGCGCGATGTTTTCGCCTCCGCGAATTATCAACTCTTTTATGCGCCCGGTGATTCGCACATAACCACGCTCATCAATCGTCGCCTGATCGCCCGTGTGCAGCCAGCCATCAGCATCAATTGCCTCAGCCGTCGCCTTCGGATTGTTGTAATAACCTTTCATCACGTTGTAGCCGCGACAGCACAACTCGCCTGTGCGTCCCGGCGGCAATTCTTCGCCCGTCACCGGATCAATTACCTTCACTTCCATTTCAGGCAGAACTTTGCCGACGGTTTGCGTGCGCATCTCGATTGAATCGGTGCGCGGAGTGAGAGTTATTCCTGGCGAGGCTTCCGTCAGCCCGTAAGCGATGGTCAATTCCTTCAGGTTCATCCGCTCCATCGCTTTGCGCATCAGCGGTTCAGGGCACAGCGCGCCCGCCATTATTCCAGTCCTCAAGCTCGACAGATCGAAGTTGTGAAAGTCCAACTGCTCAAGTTCTGCGATAAACATAGTCGGCACGCCATAAAGAGCCGTACACCGCTCGCGCTCGATTGCTTGAAGCGCGCGGAGCGGATCGAACGATTCGAGCGGCACGAGCGCCGCAGCGTGCGTGTATGCGCCTAGCACTCCGATGACGCAGCCAAAGCAGTGAAACAACGGCACCGGCAGACAGAGACGATCGCGCGGAGTAAGCCCTATGCCTTCGCCGAGCCAGTAGCCGTTGTTGACTATGTTGCGATGCGTGAGCATCACGCCCTTTGGAAAGCCCGTCGTCCCGGACGTGTACTGCATATTAATCACGGTGTCGAGGTCTTGCGCCTCGATGCGTGCGTCGAGTTGTTCATCGCCGATTTTTTCCGAGCGGCCAAGCAGCGAGTCATAGCGGAGCATCCCGCCTGGATGCTCGTCGCCTATGTAGATAACATTGCGCAGGTGAGGCAGTCGCATCGACTTCAGCGCTCCTTCTTCCGACCTGCGCAATTCAGGAATGATTTCGTAGATCGTCTCCACGTAATCAATATCGCGGAAACCTGAGATTGTTATAAGAGCGCTGGCTTCGGATTGCTTGAGCAGGTACTCAAGCTCGGCTGCGCGCAAGCTTGTGTTGACGGTGACGAGAATGGCTCCGATCTTTGCGAGCGCAAATTGAAGGACGATCCATTCCGGAATATTTGTAGCCCAAAGCGCGACGCGGTCGCCGTGCTCGATGCCAAGGCTGAGCAAACCTTTTGCGGTTTGGCGGGCGAGCCATTCAAGCTGGCTGAAATCGTATCTGATGTTGCGGTCAGGATAGACGAGCGCCTCGTTACGCGGATAATCGCGCGCAAGCAGCGCGAGCAATTCGCCGACCCTGACATCGCGGTACGCGCGAGGTCTCTCCATAGCTTCTCCTGTAGCCATGCGGCCCTCCTCGTTCAGTGGTCAGTTGAAAGCTTAGCGGCTTGAAACAGGCTCCCAGAGCCATTTTCAAGGCGGCTATAATTCTACAAACTGGCCACCGAACACCGATCACTTACCACTATTCATCATCCGGCAACGCGCCGAAGTAGCGCAGCCATCCGTTCACGTCGTCAATTTCGTACTGCTCGCCGTCTTCGATTCGCCGTTGCTGCTCGATTGCCTGCTCCATCTGTTTTCTGAATTCGCCTGAGCGGATGACGCTTGCCCCGCATGAGCGCACGACGAATGCGAGGTGGCGGTCAGAGGTGACAACTGTGAGTCCGCGCGGGTTTGCCGCCGCTTCGACCAGACGGATGATTCGAGTGTCGGCATCCGAGCCTCTTTCCGCATAGAGAACCTTCACGCCGTGAAAGGCCGAGCCATCGGGCATCAAATCATCGGGCGCGCCATCGAAGACAACAGTGATGCGACTCTTTTTGATTCTGGCGAACGCGGCCAGTTGTTCAAGCAGTCTTTGCCGCGCTCGCGCCTTGTCGCGGTGCCAGCCGGGCGTTTGCCCCATGACGTTGTTGCCGTCAATTATGTATGGCATCGCGCGTTTCCCTGTCCCCGTCGAATCGTAACTGAGAAGCCCAATTCTAGCCCCATTCGATATTGATTGGAAGCGCGCGGGCAGTGTTGAAAACTCAAAAGGCGCTCCCGCTTGAAGCAGGAGCGCCTTCGCGCTGATTAATCAATCGCCCGTACTAAGGGCGGCGGCCTGACCCTGTTGAGGGCATTCTCGGTATATCCCTGTCGGGCACACCGGTGCGAACTCCACCGCCAATGCCGCGACCTGGCGGCTCAACCGGAGTCGGGCGCGCACCGCCGGGATTACCGCCGACTGTGCCGCCTCCGCCGGGACGACCCGAACGCGGATCGCTATTTATCGGCCCGCCGCCTTTCGGATCTTCGTGACGACCGCTGCCGCTCCAACTGTAAGGATAGACGTGGCCATACATGTTCCACGGGTTGCAATTTGCATAAGACCAGCCGTAGGGCGAGGAGAATCCGTACCAGCCGGGCAGCCACGTGCGGCAACCGCACACGGAATCGAACACCCACGCGCCGAACATTGAAGCGAGAAGGCCATTGCGCCTGAGGGCCTTGCGCGACAATCGCTTGTTGGCGGCGATTAGAGTCTTTGCGCGGTCCTTGCTCCAGGTATCGAAGCTGTCAACTTGGTCTTTATCGAACTTCGCAACCGCAAGCGATCCGTTTTCAACCACGCCTTTCTTGTCGCCTTTAATCAAGGTCTTGTCGAACAGCACGCGGCCTTTGCTGACGGCGACTTCTGCTTTCCCGCTCGCGCTCGCGTTAAAGCGGTAAAGCCCTTCGCGCACAATCATAAATTTTGCCTTCGCAACGTCAAATGCAAGAGGACCGTCGAGCGCAGAAGCCTCAACGATGGCCGAGCCTTTGAGGAGTTTGACCCTTAGATTAAAAGCGGACGATTCAGCGAAGACGAACTCGCTGTCTTCGGCCAGTCTGAGGTAACAGCCCGGTGTGAGCAGGATTTCAGCGCGACCATTTGCGCCCGTCCTCACCGTGTCGCCGTCACGGAGGTCATCGCCCGCGACGACGCGATCCCACTCGCCCTTCTCGCCTTTAACGCTGACATCGCCTTCGATCACGTTGACTACGCCCGCCTTCGCCGAGACAACGTACTGGCTCTGTTCATCGGACGAAAGCTGTTTTCGATTCTGCGCAGAGACCAACGCAGCGGCGACAAGAAGGATTGCGGTCGCAAAAACCATCTTTGTGAGTTTCATCTTAGTGAATCCTTTCGAGAGGCATCTGCGGGCTTAGCCCCTCTGTAAAATCATCAACCGGCCATCCTCATTGATTGCTTTGGAGTGGTCGGCAGGACCAACACCCCATCTGCCTCGATTATACCCCTGGTTTGATTCCTAGCAAACTAAAAAGTGGACAATTCCTACAGATGCTTGTATAAATAAACCGGTTTAGATATTCTTGCTGGCCTTTGGACGGCATAAGCGAGCCACCCGGTTAATACACTCTTGAAACCGTCCTGGTTGTTGGCCCAATTTTACCGATTTAGCAGGAACGCAATGGCAACGATAGTCCTCATCCCGGTTGCCTCTAGCGCAAGTCAGACACCCCCGCAAAGCGGGTGGCTTGGTGAGTGGGGCCGCCTCAAAGGCGGTCGCCCCTGCTAAGTTGATCTTTGACAACTATGCTCTTCGTCGCCCGATGAACTAAATCAGACCGCGAGAGATTGGCACACTGACCCGATTTAGTCTGGCCGATGTAACGCGGTTTTTTTCGGGCCATTTTTGAGCAATTCGCCATTAGGCATTTGTACCAATCTCATATGGTTCGATTTAGAACCGTCCTTGTTCATCTCCTCCTTCCTGGTCGCGGATGTATGCTCGTATCTGCTCTTCTTCAAATCCTACTGTT
>DATLXU010000083.1:0-33432 GCA_035575515.1 Blastocatellia bacterium | reverse complement strand
TTTTCGGGCCATTTTTGAGCAATTCGCCATTAGGCATTTGTACCAATCTCATATGGTTCGATTTAGAACCGTCCTTGTTCATCTCCTCCTTCCTGGTCGCGGATGTATGCTCGTATCTGCTCTTCTTCAAATCCTACTGTTCTCCCCATAGATCGCCTTGCGGCGACGTCTGGGAACGAAAACAACAGGGTACTTGCAATTCCATTTGGAATGCAACAGGCTATTGTAAATTTCCGACATTCATTTCTCCTTTGGTGTGTTCTCACCAAACCACCTTAGGAGAATTTTTCTGCCGGAACGCTCAAAGCTGTTCAAGTCGCACTGGTCGAACCAGTGGCTTACCCTTTGTTCAAATAGTTATAGCCGTAGTCGCGCGGGTCAGAATCAATGACCGCGTCAATGAGCGGATCGATAATGGCCTTGACGGTTTTGGGGCGACCGTCGCGTTCGGCATCGGCTAATCGCTCGACAAGGGCAAGTTCGCTACGTTGATGGAAGCGCCAGACCCAGTTGTAGATGGATTGCCGAGAGACGCTCAAAGCTGAGGCAACCTCTTCGACACTCTGGCCGTCATCAAGCAGAATCAAGGACAGGGAGCGTTGATAGAGACGAGAATCGGCGTGGCGCGCAAGCAATTGCTCTAACTCGATGCGCTGCTCGGCAGATAACTCGATCAGGTTGCTCATCGCATCCTCCTTACTATAAGGGTGCGAGAAGCTGATCTCTTGTCAAAGAACTTTTTGCAGACTACTTAGCTTGCTCTACAGCAACCTCAACAGCTTTCTGCCCTGGCCTGATTCGTTGAGTGTGAAGCGAATGCATTCGATTGCTCACTCACGCCTTAATCTTTCTAACGCCCGCTGCATCGCGGCGCGAGCGTGGATTGATTCTTCAATCTCTATCCTTCGCCGCAACGCCTCGACGGCTTCCGCGCCTCCGAGACTTGCAAGCGCGTTTGCGGCTGCGCTCCTGACAGAAGCATCTGAATCATCCAATGCATTAACAAGCGCAGAAAGCATTCGCGGGTCGCGTTGCCCCGCTTCGCACATTCGCGCGAGGTCTTCGGCTGCCTTCTGACGGGCGTAAGGAGAAAGGTCTGTGAGCGACGCGATGAGATTGAACAGCCGCGTGTCCTTTGAAATTGGCGGGCCATCGGCAGGCTCGTCTTCTGCCTCGTAGCCGCGCCGCTTGAGGTACTGCTTTTCGTTGAAGCTCAGTCCTCGCTGGCTGCTCAGCCACCAGATGACGCCAAGTATGATAAGGATCGAAAGAATTAAGAGAGGCATCTCGATTTTGGATTTTGGATTTTCATGGCCGATTATGCGCTTTCGCGCGCGACGATTTTGGATTGCGGATGTTGGCATCTCCCCTGCACGCGGTTCGGAGATTTCACCAATCCAAAATCCAAAATCTGAAATCCAAAATTCTATCAGCCGTTCTTACCACGTCGCGGTTTTGGCTCCTCTATCGGCGGGCGACGATCCGGCGGCCTTGCGGGCGCAGGGCGATCAATGCGCGGAGGCACACCGCCTTCGGGTTCAATCATTCGCGGCGTCTTCGGAGCTTTTTCGGGTTCCGGCAAAGCGGGCGGCTCCTGGCTGACGCTCTTCGCCTTATCCGCGCTCTCGTCGGTCGCCTGAGTCTCGGCTTCCTTAGCTTCGGCCTCTACCTTCTTGCGCTCGGCTTCGGCATGCTTGGCGATTATGTCGCGGTCGGGCGCAGCTTCGGGGAACTTCGTTTCGACTGGCTTGCCTCTGAGGAACTTCTCCATGAAATCAATCCACATGGGCAGAGCCGCAACCGAGCCTGCTTCTTTGTTGCCGAGCGTCTTCTTCAAATTTGGATAGCCTATCCACACGCCAGCCGTGTAACTCGGCGTGTAGCCGATGAACCACGCGTCCGTGAAATCATTCACCGTGCCGGTCTTGCCGCAGATCATCCACTTCGATAGCTCCTTGCTCGACATTATTCTGGCAGCCGTGCCGCCCGTAACTACCCCGCGCATCATGTACTGCATCTGAGACGCAACCCACGGCGAGATTACCTGGAATGATTTCTCCTTCTCATCGCGCTCCCACTGGCGTATCACCGTGCCGTCGGCATCAATCACCTCTCTAATAAGGTGCGGCTTGACGCGCGTGCCCATGTTTGAAAACGCCGAGTACGCACTGACCATGTCGAGCAGCGGCTCTTCCGTCGCGCCGAGCGCCGACGGCAGCACTCGCTTCATAGGATTCGGCAGCCCGAACCGTTTCACCATCTCCGCGCCCTTATCAACGCCGACGAGCGAGAGCAATCTCACAGCAACAACGTTGAGCGATTGCTTGAGCGCGCTCGCAAGCGTCAGGTACCCGCCGCCAGACGAGCCGTCATAGTTCGTGGGCGACCAGCCGGTTCGCTCATCATAAAAAGGCGCTGCGCTGATGGGGTCCTCCGGCTTGAACCCGCTCTCGATGGCCGCAGTGTAAATGAATGGCTTAAAGGTCGAGCCGGTCTGCCGCTCGGCCTGCGTGGCGTTGTTGAACTTGCGAGTGTAAAAATCATACCCGCCGACCATCGCCTTTATCTCGCCCGTCTTCGATTCTATGCACACGAGCGCGCCGTCAACTGCGGGCGCCTGGTCTAAATTCACTTCGAGCTTCTTGTTTTGATTATCAACCTTGATGACTTTGAAGACGGCAAGGTCGCCGCGCTTCAATAGCTTCCCTACGGGCTGGCCCGCCCACTTTGCCTGCGCGTCCACGAGCGTCGCCGTGTAGTCGCCAAATCTTATGTCCGCGCTCGTCGCGCCGATGTTCATCACAAGCCCGTAGATGTATTCGCCCGGAATGTAATCGCCGAGCCAGTCCGGATGCGAGTAGCGCGTCAGGTCGTTTGCCATCTTCTTGTCGAGCACGTTCAGCAGATTGCCGCGCCACTTCTTGCCGTGGCGGTCTTCGTAGGCGTGCAGCCCCTTGCGCACGGCGCGTTGCGCCTCGCGCTGCGCCACAGGGTCAATAGTCGTGTAGATGTTCAGCCCGCCCGTCTGCGTCTCAAGCGTTCCGAAAGTCTCTTCCGACTCCTGCCGCACAGCTTCGACGAAATAGCCGTAGATGGAGTTATTGGTGCTCTGCTGCTGCGGGCTTATGTTGAGCGCGATCTTCGTCTGCCGCGCGCGCTCGTACTCCTCGTTTGTGATGTATCCGGCCTCGCGCATTCTGTAGAGCACGACGTTGCGGCGGTCGGTCGCGGCCTTCTCGTCGCGCGTCGGCGAATATAAGCTCGGAGCCTGCGGCAGCCCCGCAAGCAAGGCGCATTCTTCCAGCGTCAGGTCTTTGAGCGACTTCGAGAAATAATACTGCGCGGCTGCTTCAAACCCGTAAGCGCCGCCGCCAAGAAATATCTGATTGCAGTACATCTCCATTATCTGGTCTTTGGTGTAGTACCGCTCGATCTGAAGCGCAAGCAGCGCCTCTTTTACCTTTCTAGTCCATGTCTTTTCAGGCGAGAGAAACAACGCGCGGGCCAGTTGCTGCGTGAGCGTCGAAGCGCCTTCGGCCTTGCGGCCCTGAACTATGTTTTTGAAAGCCGCGCCGATTATGCGCACGGGGTCAACGCCTATGTGTTGATAGAAGCGATCATCCTCGATTGCCCAGATGGCCTCTTTTAATCTCTGAGGAATCTCTGCGAACGTCACGGGTATGCGGCGCTCAAGCGAGAACTCGCCTATGACGGTCTTGCCATCGGCAGCCAGCACGCGAGTGACGAGATTCGGGCGGTAGTTGGCAAGTCCTGCGACCTCCTGCGCCTCGCGCGTCATGCTCGCCTGATAGACAACCGTCGCGCCGAACATCACGCCGGCAATGACTGAGAGCGCAACGAGCGCCAGAAACGTGTAGTGGCGGAAGAAGTCTTGCAGCCAGTTTGGCGACATGGCTGGTCTGCGCGGCGTCGCTGTTCGGTCTTTCTTAAATAGCATAATCGTCTCTCGCTAATCGCAGGTTCAGGTAAATTATGGAAGCCTCAGTTGTTCGCTATTAAGGGTACAGCAGCGGCCTCACGCTTGTAAAGCAGCGCCACTTTGATGCGGGACTTGCTGAGAGCGTTGATTAGCAACCACAGAAATAACAAAGAAAACGATGGGTGAAACATCTTTATGTAGCCGTTTGCAATTGAGATAGACGGAAGAAGCTTTGAGAGCGCAGAGGTACGCAAAGGATTTACTTTATGCCTCTGCGTGTACTCTGCGCTGTGTGCGGTTATTTTGATTCGTAGCCTTCGTTTGCAAACCGCTGTAGAGTCTCAAATCTTCGGTCTACTTCCCTCAACCAGCTCCGTCGGTCGGAGAGGATTTATCCGGCGCGTCCGCCAATGCCTCTTCAGGCTGCTCGCGCCAAAGCTGTTGCCACTGCCGCGCCTCGTCTCTGAGCATGCCGAGCAGCGTCGCCGTGATGGCAAGAATCACGGGACCGACAAACAAGCCGAGAAATCCGAACGCGCTCACGCCGCCGAAGACCGCAAAGAATATCAGCAGCGTGTGCATCTCGACCCGCCCACTCATCAGGTACGGTCTCAAAATATTATCAATAGTGCCGACCACGCCCGCGCCCCAGCCGATAAGCACAAGCCCCTGCGCCCAATGTCCGCTCGCAATCAGATAAAGCGAAGCCGGAACCCACACGGCTGCCGTGCCAACCAAAGGTATCAGCGCGAAGAACGCAGCAACCACTCCCCACAACACTGGCGAAGGAATTCCGAAAAACCACAGCGCAAGCCCCACAAGAGTTCCCTGCACAGCCGCGACCACCAGCCCGCCATAGACTGTCCCGATGATCGTGTTTTCGATTCCTGTAAAGAGCTTGTCAACCTGCTCGTTTGTGAGCGGCATAAGCGCAGCGAGGCGACGGCGCATTGATTTGCCTTCGCGGAAGAGGAAGAAGAGCGTAAAGAGCGTTATAGCCGTGTTCATCGCGTAAGAGAATATGCCGCCCAGCACCAAGCCGACTTCTTGCGTGAGGAACGCGGCAAGCTCGCCGAGTCGGCTGCGAATAAGTTCGCGCAGGTTCAGTTGAGGCATATTGATCTGGCCTCTAATCCACTGCGTCGCTTTGTCGAGCAACTGATCGAAATACGCAGCCCAGCCGCCGCTTTGCGTGCTCTCTTCCTGCAACAGCGCGACAAGGTCTTTGACTTCGCCGATGATTGCGGCTGCAATCAACATCATAGGAATAATGATCACGAGCATTACCAAGACCGTCGAAAGCAGCGCTGCGGTGTTCGGGCCTTTGACGACGCGTCGAATCTGATTGTGAATGGGGAAGAAGACTATTGCCGTGACGACTGCGGTGACGATGGGCGAGATGAACGGGCGAAAGATTATGAAGCAGAAATAGAGAGCGACAAGCGTGAGCGTCAGCAAAAAGACGAGCGTTACGCGGCGGTGAACCATCATCCCGGCAGTCCTTTCATTGCATCAGGCGATGGCTACTCTACAGTCTCGCGCAGAGAGCGTCAATCGCAGGCTAAAGACGCAAGGAGCTATATCGCAATTCCTTTATCCAATAGAAAGGCGAGATAGTAATCCGAGAGCTAGTAACCCAACTGAAATTCAATGATGATTGGGACCCAGAACTTGATTGGTTTTCCTTCTTTCTTTGCCGGATCAAACTTCAGCTTGAAGACAGCCTTCAATGCTTGTTCAGTTAAACCTTCAGGCAGCCCTCTAACTACCTGCGCTTTCTCAACCTCGCCATTCTCTCCTATCAAAACCTTCATATAAACAGAACCTTCGATTCTCTTTTGTCTCGCCTGTTCTGTATAATTTGGTCTAACTGTATTCAGCAACTTCGGCTTTGTTATATTCGCCATCTCTGCCGGCACAACTGGCATGACTGCGGCCAGAGACTCTGCGGTATTGGCAATGAAAGTCGGCTCTCCGGGTTTCATAAATAAGGCTACACCGACAAGTTCCCCTTTCGTATTGACGACAGGGCTTCCATTGGAGGTTGGAGCTATCATTGCGTTTATCCGCATAACACTCCCAAGAGATGATTCCTCAATTGCCGATACGGTTCCTTTAATATATTCCTGTTCACCCCCTGCGGTGATGACAAAGACCAGTTCATTCGCCTCGGGCGTGCGACCTCTGTTTGTCAAAGGCTTAACCCTCTCTGCAGGTATATCAACCAAAAGCTTGACAAGGTCTGTTTTATTATCTTCGGTCATTATGCCTATTACTCGATAAACTTTGTCATCAAAAGTTTTTACTTCAGATCGGTTAGTACCGGTGGGGAGAAGGCGACGCCTCGTCAGCACCTCGCCCATAGTGCTTATAAAGAAACCTGTACCTCGAATGAGAGGGATGCCTTTTTTGTCGTATGACGTGATTAATACGACCGCTGGCCGAACCTCTTTGAATAAAGGCTCCGGGTTTGCTTGTGCCCAAACGACAGAGGGCAGGTTGAAGATGAAAAACAAGAACAGGATTTTGATTGAAATATCCCTGAGTGAAAGCCGCATTCTTTCTCCCCTTAAAGAATTGACTTATGAAAGCCCGGTTCATTGCTTCTGCCGTAAACCTCAAGCAGTAAGCCGCTCGCGTTCAGCTTCTTTCTCTTTTACACCCACATCGGCGATGGGCTGCTTGTGCTTGCACTCTTCGTTGGCGCACATCAAATAATGCTTGCCCGCCTTTGTGTGCTTCTCGACCATAAACCGCGCGCCGCATTCGGGGCAGGCTTGGGGCACGGGCTTGTCCCAGAGCGTGAAGGTGCACTTAGGATAATTCGCGCAGCCGTAAAAGACTTTCCCGCGCTTGCTCTTCTTAACAACAATATCGCCGCCGCATTCGGGACAGGCAACTCCTGTCGTCTCCTGCTTGATGTACTTGCACTCAGGATAATTCGAGCAAGCGGTGAACGGGCCGAAGCGGCCTTCTTTAATCACGAGGCGCTTGCCGCATTGCGGGCAGAGTTCTTCAAGCACAACGTCAGGCTTGGCTATGCGCCCGCCTTTTTGAATCTTGCGCGTGGTCTTGCACTCAGGGTATCCGGTGCAGGCGAGGAACTGGCCGAAGCGCCCGCGCTTCATCTGCATCGGGCGACCGCAGTTTTCGCACAACTCTTCAGCCGCTTCTTCGTGCGCTTCTTCGCTCAATTCGTCGTGGACTTTCGGGATGTCGCGCGTCGTCTTGCATTCGGGATAATTTGTGCAGGCGAGGAACTGCCCATAACGGCCAAACTTTATCGCCATAGGCGAGCCGCAGTTTTCGCACTTCTCTTCAGTGATTATCTCCTGCCGCTTCACGTCGCGCATGTGGCGGCGGGCGGCTTCGAGGTCTTTCGTGAACTTCTCGTAGAACTCGGCAAGCGCGTCGGTCCAGCGCATCTTGCCTTCTTCGATCTCGTCAAGCTCCTCTTCCATGTGCGCCGTGTACTGCACGTTAAATAGATCATCGAAGCTCTCGACGAGCAGGTCATTGACTATGAATCCAAGCTCGGTAGGCATGAAGCGACCGTCCTTGCGCGCAACGTACTCGCGGTCTTGAATCACCGTCATGATCGAAGCGTAAGTCGAAGGCCGCCCGATTCCCTTCTCTTCGAGAGCCTTCACAAGGGTCGCTTCGGTGTATCGCGGCGGCGGCTCCGTAAAGTGCTGTTCGGGAACTACACGATTCAACGTCAACAGTTCGCCCTCTTCGACTTTCGGCAGCTTGTGTTTCTGCTCTTCGTCCTCTTCGTCGGGCGCGTCCTTGCCTTCTTCGTAAACGGCGAGAAAGCCGTTGAACTTAACGACCGAACCCGTTGCGCGCAGCAGGTAACGCTCGCCCGCTTTAATGTCAATCGTCGTTTGATCGAATATTGCAGGCGTCATCTGCGACGCGACGAACCGCTGCCAGATTAATTTGTAAAGCGCAAGCTCGTCTTTGCTCAAATACCTTGCGACGGAATCGGGCGTGCGCATAACGGATGTCGGGCGGATAGCTTCGTGCGCATCCTGCGCGTCTTTCTTCGAGCGGTAAAAGAGAGGCCGCTCAGGCAAGTAGTCTCCGCCAAATTGCGAGCCTATCAACTCGCGCACTTCAGCAATGGCAGTGTCGGCCACGCGCGTCGAATCAGTTCGCATATAGGTTATCAGGCCGACCGCGCCCTCATCGCCAAGCTCTATACCTTCGTAGAGCCGCTGCGCAATCTGCATGGTCTTCTTCACGGGAAAGCGCAGCTTGCGCGAAGCCTCCTGTTGCAGCTTCGACGTGATGAACGGTGGGACAGGGTTGCGTTTCTTCTCTTTCGTCGTGACCGACGAAACTGTGAACTGCTGTCGCTCTAAATCGGAAACTATCTCTGCGGCCTGCGCCTCATTGCGTATGTGAACTTCGTTTTTCTTCACGCCGTAATCGGCAACTTCGTCAGTCGGCCCTGTGGGCGAGAAGTCCGAAGTCTTTACGGTCTTTTCATCAATGCGCAACAGTCGCGCGTCGAATTCCGGCGGCAGCTTTGCCGATAAGAAAGCCGCGATGGTCCAGTACTCGGTCGGCACGAACGCTTGAATCTCGCGCTCGCGTTCGACTACAAGGCGCAACGCGACCGATTGCACGCGGCCTGCGGAAAGCCCACGACGAACTTTATCCCACAGCAGGGGGCTGACTTGATAGCCGACTATGCGGTCGAGCAGGCGGCGAGCCTGCTGCGCGTTCACAAGGTTCTGGTCAATATCTGTCGGATGACGGAACGATTCCTGAATCGCGTTCTTAGTGATTTCGTTGAAGAGCACGCGGCGCACGGTCTTTTTATTCTTACCGCGCCCTTCAAGCTCTTCTTTGATGTGCCAGCCGATGGCTTCGCCTTCGCGGTCGGGGTCGGTCGCGACGTAAATAGTCTCGGCATCCTTCGCTGCGGCCTTCAATTCGCGGATGACTTTCTCTTTGCCGGGAATGATCTCGTAGGTCGGCTCAAAATTATTTTCAAAGTCAATGCCTATGCCTTTTTTCGGCAGGTCCTTGACGTGACCAACGGAAGCCATGACTTTGAACTCGGAGCCGAGATATTTATTTATCGTCTTCGCCTTTGAAGGTGACTCAACAACCACAAGTGCTTTTGCCATAACTCAACTGTCCTTCAATAAAAAGAGCAAACGCTCATGCAACAATTTATCAGCGTCGTCAAATAGACGATGCTACAGTCGCCCGAAAGCCATGTCAAGCAGGGGCAAATTCGTGCGCGTCGAAAGATTCGCATAAACCATTATCAATTCAGGCGTTTCAGAGCTTTCGCACAAAAGTCTTGCCTGGCAGTTGCCTTATTCGATCCGACATTTCAAGTTTCAAAAGCGCGCCCATTAGCTCGCCCGACTGAAGCCCCGCCGCCGAAATCAAATGGTCAATGTGCACAGGCTCATCTAGCTTGAGCAGGGCAAGCACCTTGCGCTCTGAATCCGTCAGCGCGACTTCGTCAATCGTCATCTGCTCGGCTCGCGGCCCGGCGCGCTCGGTCGAAAGAATCGCCGTTTTGATTTCAAGCGGGAACTCTTCGACCACGTCGCGCCACGTCTGCACGAGCTTCGCGCCATCCTTTATTAGATAGTTTGGCCCGAAGCTCTTTGGCGAAGTGATGTTGCCGGGCACGGCGAAAACGTCGCGCCCTTGCTCGTATGCCATGCGCGCAGTGATGAGCGAGCCGCTGCGCTCGGCTCCTTCGACAATCAACACTCCCAAAGCAAGCCCGCTGATTACGCGATTGCGAAAGGGAAAGTTCTGCGAAAGCGGCGGCGTCTCAAGCGGAAACTCTGTGACGAGCGCGCCATGCTCGGTGATCTGTTCAGCGAGCTTTCGATTCTCTTTCGGATAAACCGCGTCGAGTCCCGTGCCCATCACGGCAACGGTCAGTCCACCGCCTTCAATCGCGCCGCGATGGGCCGCCGTGTCAACGCCGCGCGCAAGCCCTGAGATTATAGTCACGCCGCGCTCCGAGAGGTCGCGCGCAAGCATCTCGGCTACGTTGCGTCCATAGGTCGAGCATCGGCGCGAGCCGACAACCGCGATTGCAGGCTGAGCCATCGCGCGCTCAAAATCGCCTTTAGCATAGAGCACAACTGGCGGGTCGTAAGTTTCGCGCAGAAGCGCAGGATAGCGAGCGTCGGCGAGAGTCAGAACCTCCGCGCCGATTCGCTCAAGCTCGTCGAGTTGACGCATTGCGCGGTCGCGCGGCGCAAGGCTTTTTATCTCGTCAATCGTATCGCTTTTGAGTCCGGCTGCTTCGAGCGCGGCGGCGCTTGCGACGAAGACATCCGAAGGCGAGCCGAAACGATCAACGAGCATCGCCGCCGTTCGCGAGCCTATGCCTGTGATGAACGTCAACGCGACCCAATCGCTTATTGAATTGTTTGAGCGTGAGGACATCGGTTAAGAGCGATATACAAGAAACCGGCAAACAGGATAAAACTTGCAATCGGGACGGCGATTGTATCGCGTTTCGCCAAATAGTCAAGCATTGTTTAACGAAAGCGATTCATTGAACCTAAGCGCCGCGCCCGTTAAAATTCAGTCTCGCGGTGTAAAACTCCATCAAGCTCAGGAGCCACTCGATATGAAAAACGCGCGCAAGCTGACGCCGATTATTGACGCTGCCGTGAAACGTGCTGACAAGAATGCGATGACTGAACGAGTCTTTTACGATGAAGTGAGCGACCGCCTATTCGTTGCAATCGTGAAGGGATCGAGACAGGTCGAAATAACCCTGCCCGCGCGATGTTTTGAAAACGGGAGCGCCGACCAGATTGACAGCCGTATAAAAGAGGCGGTGAAACGGCTCGACCGCACGCCTATCGGATGAGCGATAAGTTGCCTGATAATTTAGCCGATGAGCTTCAGGTACAGAGAAAACGTTTTGGCCGAGCTTGCCCGTCACGGCGTCGCGCCGCGCGATGACACGCCGCCCGAACTCGTTCACGACTTCATAAACGATCTTTATCTTTACGAGATTCGCGCGCTCAGAAAACGCCTGCTCGATGGATTGATACCTAAAAGCGAATACGCGCGTCACGTCGAAGCCTTGCGCAGGCGTTATCCGATACTCTCGCTTCCCACGCGCCACTGGATCGAATCCGATTGAATTGGAATCTCAAAATTGCGTTTGAAAAGATTCGATCTTGAAAGGGTAAGAAAGACTGATAATCTCGGAAGCCGCCTGCTCAAGCAGCCTGACATATTCCTCCACGTCATAGCCTGAATTACCATCTACATCTGCGGCTCTGACGCAATCCGATTTATCTTTTGCTTTCGCATCTGTGATCGTGTATTCGACCCGCTCGCCGGGATGTGATTTGATGCCCGCTCTATTGAGTTGCCGCGCAGCCAGCGCCGTTTGCGTGTCCGCCATGTAAGCATCAATCCCTTTTGTCAGAATGCGCTTTATTAGAAGCCTCTGCGGACCAACCGCGCCGCGCTCAATCTCGGCAATTCGATCTTGGAGTAAAAGATGCGCAACTGTTTAGTAAACAATCTGCAAAGCTACATACAGCCACATCCAGCAATCACAAAAAATCAATTTGACTTGGGAGCAAACGCTCGTGCATAATTGAGCATCCATTCTGCATAAATCGTAATTTTATGCAGAACAAATGAATTTTTATGAAGAGTGAAAGACTAAGAAAGATAGTTGAGATCGTCGGCAAGAAGCGCGTTGCGACTCAACAGGAGCTGGCCGAGGAGCTAAGGCGGCGCGGCATTGAGTCAACTCAATCGAGCATATCGCGCGACATAGTTGAATTGGGTTTGATTAAAGTCAACGGGTACTACGCGGCTCCGCAGCCTGTGCTTGCCGGGTCGGGGCCGATAGTTGACATTGACACGGCGGGCGACAATCTCATTGTTGTGAAGACAGATGTGGGGCAGGCCCAGCCAGTAGCCGTTCGCATTGATGGAGCAGACATTGAAGAGATAGTTGGCACGGTCGCAGGCGATGATACGATTCTGATAGCTGTAAAGAATGCCTCGGCGCAGCGGGCAGCGATGAAAAAGATTCTCAAGCTCTTTGCGGCCGCGAGGGCGCGGCCGGCTGATACCGCGCGCCGCGCAAGCCGCTCAGCCGGTCGCTCATTATTTTTCAGGTGAGATATGGAGACCTAATAAAGATGAAGAACGAGAAGATCGAAAAAGTAGTGCTCGCGTATTCGGGCGGGCTTGATACGTCGGTGATTTTGAAATGGCTCAAAGAGACCCACGGCTGCGAAGTCATATGCTTTGCAGCTGACGTTGGCCAGGCTGAAGAGCTTGGCGGGCTTGAAGAGAAGGCGCGGCAGACGGGCGCCTCGAAGCTTTACATCGAAGACCTGCGCGAAGAGTTCGTCCGCGATTTCGTCTTCACTGCGTTGAAGGCCAACGCTGTTTATGAAGGCGTTTATCTGATGGGCACATCGCTTGCCCGCCCGCTGATTGCCAAAAAGCACATCGAGATAGCGCGCAAAGAGGGGGCGCAGGCGGTAGCGCACGGCGCAACCGGAAAAGGTAACGACCAGGTTCGGTTTGAGCTTACTTACTACGCGCTTGAGCCGGATATTAAAGTTATCGCGCCTTGGCGCGAGTGGGAGTTCAAGTCGCGGTCCGATTTAATTGCCTACGCTGAGAAGCACAAGATTCCGGTGACGGCGACCAAAGAAAAGCCTTATTCGATGGATCGCAATCTCATGCACATAAGCTATGAAGGCGGCATACTTGAAGACCCGTGGGCCGAAGCGCCTGAAGAGATTTTTATACTAACGCGCTCGCCTGAAGCCGCGCCGGATAAGCCTCAGTACATCGAGATTGATTTCGAGTCGGGCATTCCAGTCGCAGTTGACGGAGAGCAATTATCGCCCGCGACCTTGCTTGATCGTTTGAACAAGATCGGCGGCGAGCACGGCGTTGGCCGCGTTGACCTGGTTGAGAATCGTTTTGTCGGGATGAAGTCGCGCGGAGTGTACGAAACGCCGGGCGTGACAATTCTGCAAGCGGCGCATCGCGCGGTTGAATCGCTCACGCTCGACCGTGAAGTCGCGCACCTGAAAGATTCGCTCAACTCGAAAGTGGCCGAGATGATTTATTACGGCTTCTGGTACACGCCAGAGTTTGAAGCCATCCGCGCGCTGCTCGATGAAACTCAAAAACGCGTGACGGGAACGGCGAGGTTGAAGCTATACAAAGGCAGCGCGATGGTCGTAGGTCGCCAGTCGCAGTACTCGCTCTACTCGGAAGAGTTTGCGACCTTCGAGCGCGACACGGTCTACAACCAGCGCGACGCCGAAGGCTTCATCAAGTTGAACGCTCTCAGGCTTAGGATGAGAAAGCTGGCCGAGAAAAAGCAATCAGCCGCCAGCAATCAGCAATCAGCCAAATAGTGATCAATCAACTTTCCGGCTGAGAGCTTTCAGCCGACAAGTCATTGGGAGAAAAGAATGAGCCAGCGCGCCATTGAAATCGCGGAAGCGCCATCGGCAATTATGCAAACGGATTTTCGCCTCGCGCGCGTGGACAAGATTGCATCGGCGACGGTGAACCTCAAGCTCACGCACGAGCTTGAGATAACGACCGAATGCGAAGCCCGCGCGGGCAACGTCGTCATCGTGCGCACGCTCACGGACAACGCGACCTACAACACGCTTGAGCTTGTGACGGGCCGGATGGCGAAGATCAATCCGGGCGACATCATCGCGGGCGTGCTCGGTTATCGCCGCGCGCTCAAAGGCTTCATCGGCGATGTGCCTGAAACAATTGCTCCGGGCGACCGACTGCACCTGCTCAATCTAGGCGGATTGATTGGGCGCTGCCTCGGCCATCATCACAGTCTTAACAACGCAATCGAAGTTGAAGTGATCGGGATGCCCGTGCGCGACGGGCGGATAATGAATATCGCAGAGAATGCAATCGCGCCTTGCAGCGAGCTTGATGCGAAGACTCCGCTCGTGTTGGTCGCGGGCACATGCATGAATTCGGGAAAGACTTACGCGGCGACAGAGATTATCAAGCATCTTGCTCGCGCCGGGTTGCGCGTGGCGGCGGCCAAGCTATCGGGCGTTGCCTGTTTGCGCGACACGTTGAATATGCAGGATCACGGCGCGATAAAAACCTTGAGCTTTCTCGATTGCGGCTTGCCTTCGACTGTGGGAGTCACGGACCTCGCGCCCGTCGCGAAAGGCGTAATCAATAAACTTGCCGAAGCAGAGCCTGACTGCGCGGTCATTGAGCTTGGCGATGGGATAATGGGCGGCTACAGCGTTGACACTCTTTTTGCCGACGAAGAATTGATGCGCGCGAAGGCGGCGCTTGTTTTTTGCGCGAGCGATTTCGTCGGCGCGTGGGGCGGGCGTGAATTGCTCGCAGCACGCGGCGTGAAGATTGATGTTGTGAGCGGTCCCGTCACCGATTCAGAGATGGGCGCGGAGTTCGTTCGCCGCGAATTGAAGCTCGACGCCGCGAACGCTGTCAATCACGGCGAGCAGCTTGCGAATCTAGTCAAAGGGAGATTGGAGCAGTGGTCAAGGTAGGCATACTCGGCGGCTCAGGTTACGGCGGGAGCGAGCTGCTTCGCATACTGCTGTTTCACCCTGACGTTGAGATAAAACTTGTGACGGCGAACGAGCACGTGGGCAAGCCGGTTGACGCGGTTCACCCGAATCTCGCCCGACTGACCGGTTTGAAATTCGACGCGATGAGCGATGCGCGCTCTCTCAACGAACTTGATTGCGTCTTTTTCGCGTTGCCGCACGGGCAGGCGATGGAGATAGCGCCGTCGCTTCCCCGCTCTGTTAAAGCGATTGACCTGTCGGGCGATTTTCGATTGAACGACGCCGATGCGTTCAAAAAATTCTATGGCCGCGAGCACACGGCGATGGATGCGCAGCGCGAATTTGTCTATGGGCTGACGGAAGTCAATCGCAATCAAATCAAAGAAGCCGCGCGCATCGCAAATCCCGGATGCTTCGCCACTGCGCTTGAGCTTGGCCTGTATCCGTTCGTCGCTTCGGGTCTAGCGTCAGGCAAAGTGATTGCAGATTTGAAAACGGGTTCGTCGGGTTCGGGCGCGAAGGCTGCGGCGAACACTCATCACCCGAAGCGGGCGAACAGCTTTTATGCATACAAGACATTCGAACACCAGCACCAGCCCGAAGTCGAACAGTTGCTCGCGTCAGTGAATCCGAGATGGGCGGAACAAAGCAGTATAGTCTTTCAGGCCCACTCGATTCCGGTTGTGCGCGGCATATTCGCTTCAATCTACATCACGCCCGTCAAGCCGATGACGCGCGATGATGTCGGCAAGTTGCTCAATGAGTTTTACGGCAATGAATTCTTCATACGCCTTGTTGACAGCTCGCCCGACATCAACTGGGTGAAGAACACAAACTTCGTTGACATCGGTTATGCAGCAAGCGGCGACACGGTGATCGTCTTCGTCGCGATTGATAATTTAGTTAAAGGCGCAGCGGGCCAGGCCGTGCAGAATATGAATCTGATGTTCGGATTAGAAGAACGCGCGGGGCTTATGCTTACGGGCAGCAACCCTTAGCCAGTTACCCGTTGCCAGTGGTCAGTTGCCAGTTCCAAAATGGCTCTGGGAGCCGTTTTCAAGGCAGGTACTCTTCTGACAATTTGCAACCGGCAACTCGCAACTATTCCAAGGGAGAATTGATTTGACGACTCAGCCAAAGACAGAAAGCATCATCGAAGTAGAAGAGCAGTATCAGGTCGCAACGTACAAGAAATTTCCTCTCGTCATCGAGCGCGGCGAAGACGTATGGGTCTATACAGACAAGGGCGAGCGATACCTTGATCTGTACGGCGGCCACGCTGTCGTTTCGACAGGACATTCGCACCCGCGAATAGTCAAAGCGATTTCGGAGCAGGCGAGCCGATTGATCTTCTATTCAAATCTTGTCTACAACGACGCGCGCGCGCGCGCTGCGAAGCGTCTTGTCGAAATCGCGCCCGAAGAATTGACGAAGGCCTTCTTTGTCAACTCAGGAACGGAAGCAAACGAGAACGCAATGAAGATTGCGCGCAAGCTGACTGCCCGAACGAAGATTATTTCATTCGAAGGCGGCTTTCACGGGCGCACTCCCGGATCGGTTTCGGCTACGGGACTTCCGAAGTACCGCGAAGGCGTGCGGCCCTTGCTCGAAGGACACGTCTATGCGGAGTTTGGCAATATTGAATCCGTCAAGCATTTGATTGACGACGATACGGCGGCAATCATACTTGAGCCGATTCAATCAATGGGCGGCGTGCGAATGGCCGCGCCTGAGTTTTACAAAGGCCTGCGCGAGCTGTGCGACGCAAACGGCGCGATGCTCATCTACGACGAAGTGCAAACAGGGATGGGTCGCACGGGCGAATACTTTTTCGCGGGACGATTCGACGTTGTGCCCGACATGATCACGCTTGCCAAAGGCATTGCAAGCGGAGTCCCGATGGGCGCAGTGCTGATGACCGAAGCAATCGCGCAAGAGATTAAGACGGGCGAGCTTGGAACCACGTTCGGCGGCGGCCCCGTTGCCTGCGCCGCGCTCGAAGCGACTGTTGATGTAATTGAAGGCGAGCGGGTATTGGAAAACGTGCGCGCAAATTCCGAATACCTATTCGATGCGCTCAGGCGAATGCCGGCAGTTGAAGAAGTTCGTGGGCTTGGGTACATCATCGGCATCAAGTTCAAAGCAGAAAACGCAAAGTCCTATCAACAAGGCTTGCTCGAAAAGAAGATCGTCACGGGGCTTGCCGATGACGCGAGCGTGTTGCGATTGCTCCCGCCGCTTACGCTCAAGCGCGCGGAGATTGACTTGTTCTTAAAAGAGCTATCAGCCATCAGATCATAGGAGCGGGGCTTGAATCTAAAAGGCAGAGACTTTTTAAGCACGGCAGATTTCACGCGCGAAGAATTGACCGCGCTCATTGATCTGGCCGCGCAGATTAAATCGGGCGACTACCGCGAGCGACCGATTGCGGGCCGCAGCGTCGCGCTCGTCTTTTTCAACCCGTCGCTTCGCACGCGCGCTTCGATGGAGATAGCCGTGTATGAGCTTGGCGGAAACGCCGTGACGCTCGACGTGGGCAAAGGGACGTGGAGTCTCGAATATCGCGAGTCGGTAGTTATGGACGGCGATAAGACCGAGCACATCAAGGAAGCCGCGCGCGTGCTAGCCCGCTATGTCGCAGCAATAGGCGTGCGCGCGTTCCCTGAAATGAAGGACTACGCGCAAGAGGTAACCGACCCCGTAGTGCGCGGCTTTGCCGAATACAGCGACGTGCCGGTGTTCAATCTTGAATCGTCGCGCCATCATCCATTTCAGGCGCTGGCCGACATAATGACGATTCGTGAAAAGCTCGGCTCGTTCGATCATCAAAAAGTCGTGCTCAGTTGGGCGTATCATCCGAAGCCGCTGCCGATGGCCGTGCCCAATTCGTTCGCGCTCATCGCGGCGCAGTTCGGGCTTGATCTGATAATCGCTTGTCCGCCCGAATATGATCTGGGCGATGAAGCGATGGCCGAAATTGAAGCCGGAGCGAAAGACGCAGGCGGACGCGTTACCATCATGCGCAACCAACGCGAAGCGTGCGCGGGCGCAAAGATAATCTACGCGAAGAGTTGGGGCAGCAAAGATTTTTATGGCCGCGCGGATGATGATATCGCGCTTCGGCAGAAATACCGCGACTGGCGAATTGATGAAGAGATCATGCGCTCGACAGACAGCGGCTGGTTCATGCATTGTCTCCCCGTGCGCCGTAACGTAGTCGTTACCGATGGCGTTTTAGACGGGCCGCAGAACGCAGCTATTGACGAGGCCGAAAACCGCCTGCACGCGCAGAAGGCCGTGTTGGCATCAATACTTTGAAAGGGATAAGAGGATTGAGGGTTGGCTTGAAATTGGCTCCCAGAGCCAGTTTCAGGGCGGCAACCCTTCTACGCTCCGCTTCTGACGCCTGATTCCTATGATAAACGAAAGACTCGATCTGCTGCGCGAGGCGCTGCCGTACATTCAACGGTTCAAGAACAAGACGTTCGTCGTCAAGCTGTCGGGCAAGGTCACCGAAGATCAGGAACAGCTCAACTCGCTCGCCGAAGAGATAACGCTCTGCCAGCAGGTAGGCATTCACGTTGCCGTCATTCACGGTGGCGGCAAGCAGCTCTCTTCGATTGCCGAAAAACTCGGCATTACTCAGCGGATAGTCAATGGCCGCCGCGTGACTGACGCTGACACGCTCGAAGTGGCAAAGATGGTCTTCGCCGGACAGATCAATACGGATATTTTGTCGGCGCTGCGGCGCGCGGGCGGCGAGACGGTAGGGCTTTCGGGCGTTGACGGCAACATCATCCACGCGCGGCGGCGAGAGATTCAAAAGGTGCTCAATCAAGAAACGGGCGAAGTCGAGACGATTGATTTTGGCCACGTCGGCGACATCGTTGAAATTAATGTTGGACTTGTCAGCCTGTTGCTAGACAACGGCTACATACCGGTCATCTCGTCGCTCGGCGCAGACGAGCAGGGCAACGTCTATAACATCAACGCCGATACGATTGCTGCCGAGATTGCCATTCACCTTGAAGCAGAGAAATTGATTCTGCTCACGGACGTTGACGGCGTATTGCTCGACCGCAACGATCCATCATCGAGAATCTCGCGGCTGACCGTTGATGAAGCAGAGCGATTGGTGCGCGACAAGGTCGTGTCGTCGGGGATGCTGCCGAAGATCGCCGCGATTGCCCAATTGATTCGTCGCGGAGTCCGCAGCGCGCACATCATCAACGGGCAGCGCCGCAACGCGCTGCTTTACGAAGTCTTCACCGACGAGGGCGCGGGCACGATGATAACGGCGTGACCGTAATCGCCCTGCCGCGCTCGCTTTCCGCAGATAGACGAATGCCGCGCGGCTGGTTTATTCTTTAGGCTCGATTCAGGTTTCATCCAAAACAAATTAGGAGGTATGCAATGCGTAAAGCCCGACTGCCTCAGGTATTGTGTCTTGTAATTACTCTCGTTTTCAGTTCGATTCTTTCAATCTCTTCTTTCGCGCAGAACGGCTCGCCCGTTGACGCGAAAGCGTTCGAGCGGCTCGAATGGCGGAGCATCGGACCTGCGAACATGGGCGGGCGCGTCGCCGATGTCGAAGGCGTCGCGGGCAATCCTAACGTCGTCTATGTCGGCTCGGCATCGGGCGGCGTGTGGAAGACCACCAACGGCGGCACGACATGGACTCCAATCTTTGAGCGGCAGAGTACAATCTCCGTCGGAGACATCGCGCTTGAGCCGAACAACCCGGAAGTCGTCTGGGTCGGCACGGGCGAATCCAATGTGCGTAACAGCGTCTCGTTCGGCGACGGCGTTTATAAATCAAACGACGGCGGCAAAACGTGGCAGCACATGGGCCTCAAAGATACTCAATACATCTCGCGCGTACTCGTTCATCCATCGAATCCCGACATCGTTTATGTTGCCGCGCTCGGTCACGCCTTCGGCCCGAATGAAGAGCGCGGCGTCTTTATGACGACCGATGGCGGAAAGACCTGGCAGAAGACTCTCTACATTGACACGCAGCACGGCGCGTGCGACTTAGAGATTGATCCTGCGAACCCGAACATAATGTATGCGGGGATGTGGAAGTTCGAGCGCAAGCCGTGGACGTTCACGAGCGGGGACGAAAACGGCGGCGTCTATCGCTCGATTGATGGCGGGCGCACGTGGAAGAAGATAACAAACGGACTGCCGAAGCTGATGGGCCGCATAGGCGTTCGCGTCGCGCCGAGCAACCCGAACGTCGTTTACGTCATAACGGAATCGAAAGACGGAACTCTCTATCGCTCGGATGATCGCGGCGAAACTTTCAAGCAGATGTCCAAGCAGGGCAACATTGTCTCGCGCGGATTCTATTACACGCGCGTACGCGTCGACCCTGTGGACGAGAATCGAGTTTATGCTGTCGCATCAACCCTATTCGTTTCGATTGATGGCGGGCGCACGTTCCGGCCAATCTCTGGCAAGACTCACGTTGATTTTCATGCTTTCTGGATTGACCCGAAAGACCCAAACCGTATGTGGCAGGGACAGGACGGCGGCATTGCCGTCTCTTATGATCGCGGCGAGCACTGGGAGTACGTCAACAACATTCCCATCGGCCAGTTCTATCAAGTATGGGCTGACAATCGCCAGCCGTTTTACTACGTTCACGGCGGATTGCAGGACAACGGCGGATGGACCGGGCCGAGCCGCAACCGCGAACCCGCAGGCATCCTGAACGACGATTGGCGCATGGTCAATTTCGGCGACGGCTTTTTTGTGTTGAATCATCCCGATAATCCCGACCTATACCTTTCGGAATCGCAGGGCGGCAATATCGTTCGCACGAACTTCCGCACGCTCGAACAGCAACTCGTCAGCCCTTACCCTGTTGGCGAAGGCGGCGCAGCGGGCAATGACAAGTACCGGTTCAACTGGAACTCGCCCATCATTCTTTCGTCGCACGACCGTGAAACGGTCTATTTCGGCGGCAACGTCGTCTTCAAATCAACAGACTTCGGAAAGACGTGGCAGCAGATCAGCGACGACTTGACAACGAATGACAAAGAAAAGTTGAAAGACGCGGGCGGGCCAGTCGCCATCGAAAACACCGGAGCCGAATACTACTGCACGATCATCAGCCTTGCCGAATCGCCTGTGAACCAGAATATCATCTGGGCGGGAACTGATGACGGCAATCTCCAAATCACGACCGACGGCGGAAAGACGTGGACGAATGTCGTCAAGAACGTCAAAGGCGTCGCGGCCAACTCGCCCGTCTCGCACGTCGAGCCATCACGAACTGGGGCAAACATCGCTTATGTCGCATTCGAGCGGCATATGTTTGACGACTTCCGCCCGTACATCTTCAAGACTACGGATGGCGGGAAGTCCTGGACAAACATCACGGGCAATTTGCCTGATAAGGCTTATGTGCAGGTCGTGCGCGAAGACCCGAAAAATCCGAACTTGCTTTACGCGGGAACGGAGCTTGGGTTGTTTGCTTCCTACACGGGCGGCAACAACTGGATTTCGCTCGGACTAAAGAATCTGCCGACCGTGTCGGTTCACGACATAATGGTTCACCCGCGCGAGAACGATTTGATTCTTGCAACTCACGGGCGAAGCCTTATGATTTTCGACGACGCCACGCCGATTCAGCAGATGAGCGCCGACGTGGCAAAGAGCGATGCATATCTGTTCGACATTCGCCCAGCTATTCGCTTCACATCGCGGTTCACGCGCTACGGCATCGGAGATAAAGTCTTCACGGGGCCGAACCCGCCTTATGGCGCGCTGATAACTTATTACCTGAAGAACAAGCCTGATGATAAAACCGAAGTGAAGATTCAAGTGATGGATTCAAACGGCAAGCTCGTAAGGGAGATCAAGCAGGTTCCGAAAGAGGCTGGACTCAATCGCGCCGCGTGGGATATTCGCTACGACGGCCCGCGCACGCGCCGCCCGCCCACCGAAGAACAGCTCGCGTTCTTCGGCGGCCCGCGCGGCCCGCAGGTTCTGCCCGGAACTTACACTGTCAAGCTGATGGTTGGAGACAGATCATTTGAGAAGCGCGTCGAAGTCCGAATGGATCCGACTGTGGAAGTTACGGCGGCTGATCTTCAGAAGCAGCTTGAGATGGGCTTGAAGGTGCGCGATATGCAATCGGCTGCGACCGATGCGCTGCGCACGCTCGACAGCTTGAAAGAGCAGCTCACACAGATCGAAAAGACCGTCAAAGACCGCATGCCCGACGCGCCGAAGGATTTGACGAAAGCGATCTCAGATAATTTGAAACAGATCGAGACGTTGCAAAATCAAATTGCTCGCCCGCAGGAAACGGGACTGGGAATTGCCGGAAGGTCTGAGATAGCGGAAAGGCTCGGCGGGTATTTTCAGATGATTGACAGCGTGAACGCCGCGCCGACCCGCTATCAGGTCGAGGCGTTCCCTGAGCTTGAAGCGAAGTTTCGTCAAAGGCTTGAAGATGTAAACAAGTACATCAGCCAAAGCATTCCGCAACTGAACGAGACTTTGCGCAAGAACAACGCGCCGACCGTGATAGCGGGCAAGGCGATTGAGTTGCCGCATTAGAAAATCGCCCGCAGCGGTGAGAGCGATTTTCAATTGATGGCATTTTAGTCAGTTCACCGCAAAGGCGCCGCAGGACGCAGAGATTACGCAGAGAAAGGATTAAACCTCTGCGCACCCTCTATGTTCTGCGGCGTCTTTGCGGTGAATGAATTTCAAATCGCATCCGAATGAAAACATTCTATGCAGGATGCGTGTCATCAACCCACCTCACTTCTTCGGGCGGCTCGATTGTCGGGATGTCAAGATTTATGACGATTGGCTCCTGCCCGCTGCGCACGACTACACATTCGAGAGGTTCATCCGCGCTCGCGTTAATCTCCTGATGCGGCACGTAAGGCGGAACGTAGATGAAATCGCCCGGCCCTGCCTCTGCCATGAATTCAAGATGCTCTCCCCATCGCATTCGCGCCCGCCCGCTGACTACGTAGATGACGCTTTCAAGCTCGCCGTGATGGTGTGCGCCCGTCTTTGCGTCGGGGTGAATGTTCACGGTTCCTGCCCATAGCTTCGTTGCGCCAGCTTTCGCGAAGTTGATCGCGGCGGCGCGATTCATTCCTTCGGTCTGCGGCGTGTTCGTGTCAAGCTCATCACTGTGTACGATGCGAACGCCGTGACGCTTCCAATCTTTCGTCTTTTCCTTGTCTGACATAGTTTTACTCTCGGCACGATTCTTTTCGCGGAGAGGATTCTTCTACCTGAATTTCCTGATTAGCGCCAGATTCCTCTCCCAGATGCCGCGCGTGCAGACGAGTTGCTTTCCATCGGGCGACCAGTCGAACCCGAATATCTGCTCGGAATCGAACCGCGTCAACTGCTTCGGCTCTCCGCCTTCAAGCGGCTGCGCCCAGATGTTTGACTCGTCTCGATTATTATCAACGTAAGCCACGCCGCGCCCGTCGGGCGTCCACTTGATAGCCGCCACGCGGCTGGCAAGTTGAGGAAACACTTTTATCGGCTCGCCCCCTTCAAATGGAAAGACCGCTATTCGCCATTCCATATTTGTCTGCTCGCTGGAATAAAGACAGGCTATCAGCTTTCCATCTGGTGATATGGCTGCAAACCGCGAAGGCGCAGCGGTCAATTGCGCGGGCTGGCCACCGCCAATTGCCACCTTCCACAAAGCCGGTTTGTTTGAACCGATATCTGTATAAAATATCCAAAAGCCGAAACCCGAACGGCTTTCATTCTAACGCAAGGGCCGAATCGAGGCAAAGGCAGTTAGCCTGCGCTGAACGGAGGAATCGTGAAAAGAGAGGTTAGGATCGTGATCGAGACAGAGCGGGTCGTGGATATAAGCCACCACGCAGGCACTGATGAAGACTGGTGCGGCGAGTGCGGCGCTTATATGACGATGCTCTCGCTTGAAACGGCGGCTGCTATAGCTGCTGTCGGCGGCGGCGCGATTCTTTACTGGATAGCGAACTCGCAATTCCATTGTCAGCATTTGAGCGCCGGGCCGTTGCGCATATGCCGAAGCTCTTTTCTCGATTACCTCAAAAGGTCGAGCTTCCTGCCAAAGCCGAAACCAGACATGCCGCCGGAGCGGCTGACCAAGTGAGGCGGTTAATAGGAGAATTGAAATGAAGTATCTATTGCTACTATTTGCACTGCTCGTTCCCACGAGCGCATTCAGCCAACACAATCACTCGATGAATGAGATGAGACCGGTCACGCTCGTGCCTGGTCTGGGCGATGTCCACCATCCGGTCTCGACCGCCAGCGCCTCAGCGCAAAGCTTCTTCAATCAGGGGCTGGCTTACATTTATGCCTTTAACCACGCCGAAGCCGTGCGCTCATTCAAGCGCGCCGCCGAGCTTGACCCGCAACTGGCGATGGCTTATTGGGGCATCGCTCTTGCGCTCGGCTCGAACTACAACTTGCAGGCCGACGCACCCCAATTCAAAGAGGCATACGCGAGCATGCAGAAAGCCCCTGAACTCGCGCCCAAAGCGTCTGCGCACGAGCGCGCTTATATCGAGGCGTTGTCGAAGAGATACTCAAACGACCTGCAGGCCGATGCCAGAAAGCTCGCTCTTGATTACAAGGAAGCGATGGGGCGACTCGTCAAACGCTACCCGGACGACCTCGATGAGGCAAGCCGTACACGACCCTGAAATTCAGAACGCCGGGACCGTACAGGCTTGTGCGTCACCCGCTGTATTTCGGCTGGCTGCTCGCGTTCTGGATGACGCCCGTTATGACGGCGGCCCACCTAGTCTTTGCTGTGGCGGCGACCGGCTACATCTTGCTTGCGATTCGCTTCGAGGAGCGCGACCTGATTGACGCTCACGGAGAGGCTTACAAAAAGTACCGCAAGCAAGTGCCGATGATAATTCCGGTGCGGCTTGGCAAAACGAAACCGCAGCCGCTTACGCCAAGCAGCGAGGCCAAATCAGCATAGCCAATGTTTGCTGCAAACGGCGCGAGACCGCTTCTAACATTCGCAGTTCGCAATGAGCTTGAAAGATTTTCACGGGCGACTCTCTATGGTCGCCCAATTTCATTTCAATTATCAATCAAATCCGCTCTAATCCAATTCAGCTTTAGCCCGCGCGAGCGCCTCGCTCACACGCTCTGGCGAAGTTCCGCCGCGCGCTGATTTACTGCGAAGAGATGATTCGAGCGTGAGCGGCGCATAAAGATCATCCTCAAACAGAGGCGAAAACTTTTTGTACTCATCGAGCGATAGATCTTCGAGCTTCTTGCCTTGCTCAATCGCGTAGCTGACGACTCGTCCGACCACTTCATGCGCGCGGCGAAATTCTAATCCGCAACGCACAAGATAATCGGCAAGGTCTGTTGCGTTTGAATAACTCGACGCGGCAGCCTCGCGCGTGCGCTCGGCGTTGACTCTGATGTTGCGAAGCACAGTTGTCATCACGCTAAGCGACGCGGCGAGCGTGTCAATCGTGTCAAACAACGCCTCTTTGTCTTCCTGCATATCTTTGTTGTAAGCGAGCGGCAAGCCTTTCATCACAGCAAGCAATGCAGCGTGATGTCCGAAGACGCGGCCCGCTTTCCCGCGAATCAATTCGAGCGAGTCTGGATTTTTCTTCTGAGGCATCAACGACGACCCGGTTGATACCGCATCCGATAGCTCGATGAAACCGAACTCTGATGTTGAATAGATTATCAAGTCCTCGGCCAAGCGGCTCAGGTGCATCATGATGATTGCAGCCGCGCCGATGAATTCAATCACGAAATCGCGGTCGCTCACTGCATCGAGGCTGTTTTCACAAACGGCCTCAAAGCGCAATCGCCGCGCGACCATCTCGCGATCAATTTGAAAGCCAGTGCCCGCTAACGCCCCTGCGCCGAGCGGCAGTTGATTCACTCGCGCGCGAATTTCGTTTAATCGCACGCGGTCGCGCTTCATCATTTCAAAAAAGGCGAGCAGGTAGTGGGCGAAAAGAATCGGCTGCGCGCGTTGCAGATGAGTGTAGCCGGGAATGATCACATCGCTACTAGCTTCGGCCAATTCAACGAGCGCGCGTTGAAGCTCGCGAATCAGCTCGTTCGTTTTATCAATCTCGCCGCGCAGAAAGATTCTCAGATCGGTTGCAACCTGATCGTTGCGGCTGCGGCCCGTGTGCAGCCTGTACCCGACGTCTCCAATCAGCGCGACAAGCTCCGCCTCGACGAAGCTGTGGACGTCTTCTGCGTCGCGGCTGTCGAGATAGTTCTTGTCCTCGCGCGAACGGCGCAGGATTTCTCGCAGTCCCTCAGCAATCTTTTTCTCTTCATCGTCGGTGAGTATTCCCGCCGTGCGAAGAGCTTCCGCGTGCGCGAGGCTGCCTTCAATGTCAACTTCGATCAAGCGGCGATCAAAAGTAAACGACGCGTTGAAGCGGGCGAATTCTTCATCGGCTTCGCCCTTGAATCTGCCCCCCCAGAGTTTCATTCGTGATGCTCTCCCTTGAATTATGACTTCACAGAATACTACGCCGTTTGGTCGCTTACAACGCAGGCCTCTGCGATTTCAAATCTCTGATGAAATCTTGTATGCTCTCAAACGAGAGGTGGAACGCTGATGCCGGAACGAAAGATAATTCACGCAGCTTGCCCCCACGATTGTCCTGACACCTGCGCGATGCTTGTTGAAATCGAAGGCGGTCGCGCCGTTCGCGTTTCAGGCGACCCGCAGCACCCGACCACGCAAGGCTTCCTTTGCACCAAAGTCACGCGATACCTTGAGCGGGTCTATAATCCCAATCGCGTGCTTTACCCGATGAAGCGCGCGGGCGCGAAAGGCGAAGGCCGATTCACTCGCATCTCGTGGGATGAAGCTGTTGATACAATCGCGCGCCGCTTTCACGAGATTGCAATATCAGAGGACGGGCCGGAAGCTATCTTGCCTTACAGCTACGGCGGCACGATGGGCATAGTCAATGGCGCGAGCATGGATCGCCGCTTCTTTCACCGTCTCGGAGCGAGCAAGCTCGCGCGCACGATATGCTCATCTGCGGGCGGCGATGCGATGCGCTACACGGTCGGCGGGACAATTGGGACCGACGCGGAAAATTTTCATCTCGCCCGATTGATAATCCTCTGGGGCACGAACACGCTCACGTCGAACATTCATCTCTGGCCCGAAATCAAAAAAGCGGTTGCAAACGGCGCGCGGCTCATAGGCATTGACCCCTGGCGCAATCATACGCTCGATCATTGCCATCAACTGATTCAACTCAAACCCGGCACAGACGCCGCGCTCGCTCTCGCGATGATGAATGTCATCATTGCGGAAGGACTCGAAGACCGTGACTACATCGAGCGGTACACGTTGGGCTTTGATAAGCTACGCGAGCGCGCTCTTGAATTTTCACCCTCGCGCGCCGCTCAAATCTGCGGCATCAGCGAAGAAGAGATAATAAGTCTCGCGCGCGAGTACGCAACGACGCGGCCCGCCGCGATACGAGTCAACTACGGATTGCAACGCCACGCGGGCGGAGGCAATGCCGTGCGCGCGATTGCCTGCCTGCCTGCCATCACTGGCGCGTGGCGAGACGCGGGCGGCGGAGTGCTCCTTTCATCGAGCGGGATGTTTGTCCTCAACGACCACGCGCTTCAACGGCCCGATCTTGTTCGCGGCAATCCGCGCACAATTAATATGTCGCGCCTGGGCGAAGCTCTGACTGAAACGAACAATCCGCCGGTTCGCGCGCTCTATGTTTACAACTCGAACCCTGCGGCGGTTGCGCCAGATCAATCGAAAGTCATCGCGGGACTGATGCGCGAAGACCTCTTCACAGTCGTTCACGAACAGTTTCAGACCGACACCGCAGACTATGCAGACATACTGCTGCCCGCGACGACTCAGCTTGAGCACCGCGACATCATCAAGCCTTACGGCCATTATTATCTCGTCTATAACGAGCCTGCGATTGCGCCGCTCGGCGAAGCAAAACCCAACTGGGAAGTCTTTCGACTGTTGGCCGAGCGAATGGGATTTGAAGAAGAGTGCTTCAAGGACACGGACGAAGACATCATTCGCCAGGCGCTCGATGTAGATTACGAGCCGCTGCGAGGGATCACGCTTGAGCGGTTGAAACGCGACGGCTGGGCGCGGCTAAATCTGCCTGAACGGTTCGCGCCGTTTGCTGAAGGAGGATTCCGCACGCCTTCGGGCAAATGCGAGTTTTATTCGGAAAGATTGGAGAAGATTGGCGTTGACGCGGTGCCTAACTACGTCCCGCCGCGCGAATCAGTTGAGACTGCGCCTGAGCTTGCCGCGCAGTTCCCGATTCAATTAATCAGCCCGCCCGCGAACTCGTTCTTGAACTCGTCGTTTTCGCATCTCGATTCATTCTTGAAGAGCGAAAAGCAGCCGCTCATATTAATCAACCCTGAAGACGCCGCGCGACGTCGCGTTGCCGATGGCGACACGGTGCGCGTGTGGAACAATCGCGGCGAGTGTTTGCTTGTGGCAAAAATCTCAACGCGGGTGAGGCCAGGCGTAGCCTGCGCGCTCTCGACCTGGTGGAACAAGCTGAGTCCCGGCGGCAGAAACGTTAACATGACAGCTTCGCAGGCAGTAACAGACATCGGCGGCGGCGCGACGTTTTACGATAATCTCGTTGAGATTGCAAAGCCCAAGATGCCAGATGCGTGATGTGAATGTTAAGATATTTGTATCAGGCTTAGGACAAAAGGATTGGTATTCAACATCTGACATCTGCTATGAAGAATCCGGTACTGACTGCGGCGCTCGTTGTTTTGTTCTTCTCATCCGTAACGCTCGCGCAAGCGCCGCCTACTACGGTTCCATCGAGCAAGCCTGCGCTCAAACGCGACCGCACGCAGCGAACTCTTTATCCGAAGATCATTCAATACGAAGACGAGCGAATCACTCCAAGCGACTTGCTCGAAATGCTTCAGCCGCCGCATGGCGGAGCGCGGCGTCGCGCCATCCTCGCGCTCGGGCGAATCGGTTATCAATCGGTTGTCACGCCGCTGATTGACATCCTCAACGCAGATAAAAACGCCGAGAACCGCGACCCTGAGATTCGCGCGCTCGCGGCCTTTTCGCTCGGCGAGATCGAAAGCCACTACGCGGCGGCGACTCTGCTCACGCATCTCGACCCTGTGAACGAAAGCTCTGTAATGGTGCGCGCTCGTTGCGTCGAAGCGTTGGGCAAGATAGGTTCAAACAAAATCGCAGCCGCCGCGCTCGGCAGCTACGGCGTCAAAGCTATTGCCGATGCGATTGCGCGCACCCTGCCGCCGACAAACGCGCAGCCTTCGGAAGAGATCAGGTTCATCGGCTCGCTCGCCCTCACTGCGTTGCTCAGACTCAGGCAGCCTTCTACTATCGAGCCAATAGCCGCGCAGCTTCGCTCGCCCGATGCAGATTTGCGTTGGCAGGCAGCAAACGCTCTCGCGCGGATACGCGAAGGCATCGCCATAGCGGTGCCGTCGCTTCTGCCATTGCTTTCAGATTCAAATGCGCTCGTGCGAATGCACGCGGCTCGCGCGCTCGGAGTCGCAAAGGCGAAAGAAGCTGTTGACGGTTTGATTAAATTGCTCGCGGACAAAGATGAGCGCGTTGTGATTAATGCCATAAATGCGCTCGGCTCTATTGGTGACGCGCGGGCGGTTGAGCCTCTTGCTGCAATGGGCAATTCTCTTCTTTCAGCTTATCGCTCGTATGACCGCGCAAAGAACGGAGTGCCTCCGCAGCAGAATCAATTGCTGCTCATTGCGACCGCGCTCGGTCAGATCACAGATCAGCGCGCGATTCAATTTTTGAAGTCGTTTCGTTTCGCCGACAACAAATTGGGTTCAAGCCCCGAAGTTGAAATCGCGATTGCGAAATTTGGCGAAGCCGCATTTTTCGACATTCCAGAAACGGCGAAGCTCACTGCAGGCGATTGGCGAGCGATGGCCGCTTACGCGCAGGGGCTTGGAGAACTCAAAACAGAACGCGCGCGAACTATTTTGCTCGACCTGCTTTCAGGCAAGACTTACGGCAAACCTGATGCCCGCGCCGTGCCTGATATTTTGAATGCGCTGGCTGCCGTAAAAGTCGAAGGCTTGCGCGACATTCTGCTTGAGCAACTCAAAGCCGAAGATGTGATCGTGCGCGCGACTGCGGCGACGCTGCTCGGCGATTTGGGCGATACGTCAGACACAATAATCAATGCATTGAACGCCGCGTACAAAGCTGCGCGCTCCGATAAGATAAACGATGCGCGCGTTGCAATTTTGGAAGCCGCAGACAAGCTCAAGCATCCGATGAACGTTCAGGCGCTGGCCGAAGACACGCGCGACCCTGATTACGTCGTGCGATTGAAAGCCGCCGAGATGCTGCGGCTCTCTCCACCTGCGGATGCGCCGCCAGCGAGGTTGACAATAGGGAAAGTCGACACAGGCCACGACCGAAATTACTGGCGGCGAATGGCCGAATTGAGCGAGTCGAAGAAAAACCCCATTGCCGTGATTCACACGAAGAAGGGCAACATTAAGATTGAGCTTTACGCGCAGGACGCGCCGATGACAGTTGATAATTTCATCCAGCTTTCAAAAAATGGTTTTTACAATGGGCTGTCGTTCATGCGCGTTGTGCCGAACTTCGTCATTCAAGGCGGCGACCCGCGCGAGGATACAAACGGCGGGCCGGGCTACCAGATTCGCTGCGAGATAAACTTGAAGCGATACGAAACCGGCACGGTCGGCATGGCACTGTCGGGCAAAGATACGGGCGGCTCGCAGTTTTTCATCACGCACTCACCGCAGCCGCATCTCGATGGCGGATACACAGTCTTCGGGCAGGTTATCGAAGGGATGGATGTGGTCAATCGCATCGCTCGCGGCGATAGGATCGAGCGCGTTGAGATTGTCGAGTCAAAATAACTGGCTAGGGGTTAGCTTGTATGAATCCGGTTGCGCGTTAAGGAACATCTGTCGGCTTATAGATATTCAGGCCGGGCACGCTTGCCAAATCAGAATCAAGTGTTGCTATGTTCACAATCTCATAGTTGAGCATCATCGCAGCCGACACCGAATCATTCGTCATCAACCCGTAGGCGACGCGAATCATTTCGCTGCTGCGAATCTGCCTTGATGTGACGGGATGCACTTGAACCCAGAGCCGTTTGATTTCTTCGACACAGCGATTGTAGTCGTTGAGGGCGCGAACGATTTGAGGATTTCGCTTTAGCTTGCTCGCAGGCTGCCCCGGCGTAATCAGGCCTTTGGATACAGCCTCGATAGCCATCAAGCGGTGCAGTATTTCGAGAATGATGTGCGCTCCGGTTGCGGAGATGATCTCGCCCTGCTCAGACCGCTCAAGCAAATCTCGGCAATCAGTAGACAGCCCTGTGAAATGATAAATGAAAATGTTGGCATCAATGAAAACGGAAGCTCCGTCAGGCAGATCATTCAAGTCCATAGAGGTCTTCTGAGAGCGCCTCCCTGACCATAGCAGCATCAGCCGGTATCAAATTGAAGCTGCGCCGAGCTATGCTCGAATTCCTGCGGCTCGCTTTCATTCTATATTCCTTCTCCGCCCATTGTCTGCTTGCGAGGACGCGCAGGAAGTGGATTACCTCTGGCAGGCTGCGATCTGGCAGTTGAGCGAGCAGTTCTTCTATTTCTTGATTGCGTGTCATGCTAGCTCGATCTTTTTTGGTTTTCTTTCAGCACCAATATACAAGCCCTTTAATAGCCTCGCAAGAGCGACTAAAGCGAAATCTCGACGGCAGCTACACCGTCTTTGGCTAAGTTATCGAAGGCATGAACGTTGTGAATCGCATCGCTCGCGGCGATAGGATTGAGCGCGTTGAGATTATCGAGCCGAAGTAATTCTTGGCTAGCAGACACTCTGCGCGTCGAGTTCGATAGCCGGTAACGCGCTCTCGGTCAGGCGGTTGTCGGGTCTTCAGTACACAATCAAGTAGAAGGCGATATCCGAACGAAAGTCACAGATGGCATTGGCCCGGGATGAGCCGATCGCTACGAACTCCTGACTTAACCCGCGCTGCGAACCGTCGCAGATTGCAAGCGACCGGCTGCTATCTCAACCAGTCGCGCGCTTGCATTGCCGAACTCGCGCCGCAAGCCTTCATGGTTTGTGGCTGTCGCGCTCCGTTCGAACTCTGCGGCCATAACTAGCAGCTCTAGCGCGCCTAGTCTGCCATCGCTATGGCGCGGCGGTGGAACCGGATGTTTGATCTTGCCATTGCCGCAGTCGTCAATGAAGCGTGAAACCATCCCGCCGATGATGATGATTCCCTGCCTCTCGCCCGCTTGCGTCAGCGCGTCTGCCACCTCCTGCATCAGCGCCGCGCGGTCAATCGCCTCTTGCGCGAGCGCCTGCGCAAAAGCGGCTTTTGGCGGTAGCGGCTGCGGATTAAGCAGCACTTCATTCCATGGTTCAGGCGATGGTCCCAAGAGATAGCGCGCGCGCTCGGCGGCGCGGCGGATCACGGGTCCCCACGGTCCCGGCGGGTTTGAGTCGTCAGGGTTCGGGAAGTCGGATAAATGACCCACCAGCGACAGCAGCGCGGTCGAGGTGAGAGTGAATGAAGCGTGTGTTGGTTGATTCGATTCCATAGTGATACTCCTTTTAGTTGAAATCAAATTCTTGATTGTAAGTTCAGGCAGCCGACTGCGGAGCGTGCATTACAGAAGACTGTTTACTCAACAGGCTCACCACTCAGCAGATCAGCGTTGCTCTTGCTTCACCTTTTGCTCGGCCTCGATGCGCCGCTGCTTGAGTTGCTGCATCACCTCAGGATGGCGCGCCCACTCGATTGAGCGATCTTCCGGCTGGTTGAAGGCTTCGGGGCTGAGATAAAAGCCACGTTCGCGTTCTGATTTGTCCTCTTCCACTTTGAAAGGATGGTTGCGCATCACTGCATCCGAACGGATGGCGGTCACCTGCCACGAGACTTTTGCGCCCGGCTGTCCGCCTGCAATCTTGAATTGATTGTTGGAGACTTCTTCGGCGATGTAGAGACCTTGACCCGGCGCGCCTATCGGGGTGAGCGAGTATCGGAAGTCCCTGTTCAACGCCTCAAACCATTCAGGCAGTTTCACCGTTGCTTCACCGCTGGCATCAAGCCTGACGTTGCCGCTGTAGACGTTGAGGACTTCTGAGGATTCTATTGCCGCGTGGTTGAGGTACTTGTTTTCAGGGTCGAGCGGATGGTCTATCTTGAACATCTTTGTGCCAGTCGCGCTGAGGTTGCCTTCGATTTGTACATCGCCGGTGAACCTCCCCGCCACCCCATTGGCAGCGCCATTCTCACCCCTCCCGCGAATTGCAACAATACCGTCACCGGCAGAGTTTCCTGCCCCACTTCCGGTGCCGCCAAGAGTTATTAGGCCGCTGCCGCCAGCGGGGCCGTTACCGCCAAAAGCGTGTACACCTGTGCCGCCCCTGAGGCCGCTTTCGTCTCTTCCCACGCCAAGCACACCTATACCCCCTTCGCCACGCACACCTGTTGTTGACCCTTCGCCACGCACACCGAAAAAACCTTTGCCGTGTACGCCCGTATCATCACCCTCGCCAAATAAACCATCGCCGAGCGAGGTGTTGGTGGCCTTAACAATAGCCCTTGGTTTATCTATTGCTCCGCTCAAGACAAGCGGGACCGCCACACCTAGCGGCGAGGCAGCAGTGCCGTTGCCTTGAAGCGTCGCGTCGTGTATGACGGTTGCCCCTCCGCTCGCCTGCAACGTCCCTGCTATCGTCACAGTCGAGCTACCCGTGCCAATGCTTACATTCCCAAACTTGTCTTCGAAGATGCTTGAATCCCCGATGAACGAATTGCTCGATGTGAATCCAGTCCACTTCGTCAATCGCCCGACCGTGCCGCTCCCAAGCACCTGAAGGTTCGGTCC
>DATLXU010000082.1:0-22103 GCA_035575515.1 Blastocatellia bacterium | reverse complement strand
TGCGCCCATTGCCCAAAATTCCCCACTGCTGCCTCCCGTAGGAGTCTGGCCCGTGTGTCAGTGCCAGTGTGGCTGGCCGTCCTCTCAGACCAGCTACAGATCGTAGCCTTGGTGAGCCATTACCTCACCAACTAGCTAATCTGCCGCAGGCTCCTCTTCAGGCGCGAGGCCCCGAAGGGTCCCCCGCTTTAACAACTAATCACCATTAGGTGCCGCTGCATTATGCGGTATTAGCTCGCCTTTCGGCGAGTTATTCCCCACCCGAAGGTAGATTACCTACGTGTTACTCACCCGGACGCCACTTTACTCACCCCCGAAGGGGTTTTCACGTTCGACTTGCATGTGTTAGGCACGCCGCCAGCGTTGATTCTGAGCCAGGATCAAACTCTCAGTTGAAAATCCTGGCCACCTTCGAGCTAGTCGAAGATGACCGTTCTACTGTTGGCCACTTCCACTAAAACTCTTCAGAACGTCTGGTTCGTTTACGCACTATCTAGTTTTCAAAGATCGCTTTGTTATCTTTTACCCTTGTGAGGCAAAATTTGATTCTACCAGCTTTCCAGCATTTGTCAACCCCTCTATTTCTCATCCTCACATTTTTTATTTCGCGAAATGCAGCGACAAGAAAAGAAGGCCCCCTTCATCTCTACAAGTCTTTCTTCAATTAACTCTGCTAATCTTGCTGATATTATGCAGGACAGTTGCCTTGGCTTCCGCGCACATTCATTAACTACGGTTTTGATTATACCAATCTTGCCGGAGGTGTCAAATTAGGCACCTAATCGCCTCTTCACCGTTGCGGAAATCTTTTGCTGCATGTATGATGGGCATGAATCTGCCCCATGGTAAAATGAGCCTGTAATAACTGCCTGACGCCTCACCAGATATTGACTTATGAATTGAGATTCATGGAGTTAGAATGACAAACACGGTTTTGGTAGTCGAAGATGACTTTGATACGCTACACCCTTTGGCTGAGATGCTCAGGCTCAAAGGTTATTCCGTTACAACAGCGTCAGAGGCAGAAAAGGCTTTGGAGATAGCGCGCTCTCAGCCACCTGATTTGATAATCACCGACATCGTGCTTCCCGGCAAAAGCGGGCTCCACTTCATCCAGAGCCTTAGAATCGATAAGCGTACGGAACTGGTTCCGATACTTGTTATAAGTGGTTGCGGCCCGATGATCCTTGTGGAAGCCGAAGCGTCGGGCGCGAATTTCTGTCTCGAAAAACCTATCAATATAGATCTCTTCTGGAACGCTGTTGAGCAGCTTCTTTCCGATAATAGACAGAAAAGCTCTCCTAACATGAATGCTAACATGAATGCTGCCCCCGATACCGCACACTCTTTGGCCAATGAAATTGATGACCTGGTTGAAACGTTGCGTCATTGCTCTTCTAAAGCGGAGCGAGATGATGCATTAAAACGCTTAAAGGAACGTATCATTGAATTCCAGATGCGAAAAACAAGTTGCGCTTAAAATACACTACAGCGTATTGGCGCTCTATTCATTTGAAAGACCGAACTTATCGGGTGGCTCAATGAGAGGCATAAACTAAGCAATATCAGGAGGCTCGTCGAAAACAGGCCGCAGGCTGTCGAATTTGATGGCGGCGCCATATCCTGAACTCACAGCCTCAACTCGAATCACCTCAGCCGAATAATTCATCCAATTTCGTTTCCCGAAAGGGATTTTGATGGAGTTGGATGCGACGAACTCACTCAACAATTACTTCTTCACTTGATCGCAACCAGAAGGCTTGATGGTTATATCAATCCTGGGTACACAGACTGAGGAAATAACAAGAAACCTGCTATCACTTCTCACTGGATGATCGTCACCGAGCGCTGCTTTCTTCTATTCCCTTAATAATAGTTGCCGCGCGAAGCCGAATGCGCTGCGGCGCGCACAGTTTCAATTGCCTGAACAGATTCGTGACGGCGGTCAACCACCATATTCTCAACTTATCATGTCGCTTCCGTGCGCTTTCATCATCTCATCTACGGAGCCGCCGCCGAAATCTGAAAGCTGCAACAGTAGGTTCTGGCGATTCGTTGCATAGGCCAATCCGTCGTTCAGCGTAATTACTCCGGTTCGAATCATTCGCTCAAGCTCCATATCAAACACCTGCATGCCGTCCAGGTTGCCATCCCTCATCGCATCATAAAGCGATTTGCCCTCACGCTCGCCTTTCTCTACGTAGTCACGGGTGCGCGCCGTTGATTTGAGGATTTCAATCGCCGCAACACGTCCCTTGCCATCCGCGCGAGGGATGAGCCTCTGCGAAACAATGAAGCGAAACGCGCCCGCAAGTCTCATGCGGATAATATGTTCTTCGCTCTTCGGGAAAAGACCTATCAGGCGTTCTACAGTTTTGACCGCGTCCGTCGTGTGCAGAGTCGAAAGCACGAGATGGCCTGTCTCCGAAGCTTCGAGCGCAACTTCGCATGTCTCAAGATCGCGTATCTCGCCCACCAGTATTACCTTCGGCGCTTGACGTAGCGCAGCCCTGAGCGCATAGGCAAAACTCGAAGTGTCAGAGTGTAACTCGCGCTGGTGGACGGTTGATTTTTTGTGGCGGTGCATGAACTCAATCGGATCCTCGATGGTCACTATGTGGTAGTACTTCGTTTCATTGATGAGGTCTATGATTGCGGCGAGCGTTGACGATTTGCCCGACCCTGTAGGCCCCGTAACAAGCACGATCCCATTTTTCAATTCGGCTATCTCGCGCAGCACGGGTGGCAATCCAAGCTGCTCGAATGAAGGTATTTCGTTCGGCACTACTCGCATAACGATTGCGTGAGTGCCTCGCTGCTTGAAGACATTGACCCGAAACCGCGAAAGCCCTGTGAGACTGAACGAGAGGTCCGCCGAGCCGTATTTCTCAAGCGACTCTTCTGCATTTTTGTTATTCCCAATAAGCGCTTTTGCTATGGCTGTGGTATGTGCTGGCGTCAGCATCTCAAAACCCGGCAGTTTCACCGGCGTCAGCTTTCCAATTAGTTCTACTTGAGGCGGGCGACCTGGAGAGAAAATCAAATCCGAAATCTTATCCGATACCGATAGCATTTGTTGGACGACTTGAGAGAAATTGATTGTCGACATCGTGAGGCTCCAATTATCTTACGTTCAATATCATCTATATTTTATTTGATTTGTGCTGGTGGCAGGGGCAGATCAAAATCTCTGAAATGCAATTATTCCGAAGGGGCAGTATTGAGACTCGCGGCTGAGCGGCTCACTTCAACGATATTACCCGTGATTTCTTCAATGTCAACAGTTCAATATTGCAACTCGGCAAGACTGCACAGAAAACTCTATTTCCGCTCAAAGGATCGCTTCACTCCGGCGTTATCCGTTCAAAAATATGAAAAACTTCGCCGCGAGTTACGCTTCCCAAATAGCGCCATTTTTGATTGATCACATCGCCCTGCCTGATGCCCTTCAACGCAGTAAGCCCACCTTCTATTATTTGATTCACTTCAGCGGCGGCCACAACGTGAATCTCCGGCACGTAGTCTTCACCTCTCTGCTTTGCGATGCTGAGAACAGTTTGTCTGTGAATGGCAATTCTGTTTTTAGATCTGATGTATTCTCGTCGAGCTATCTCGTTATGTCGGATTTGAAAATCAAGCTCGGTCTCTTCCTGTCGCATGAAGTCGAGGAAGGCCTTCACCTCTGGACCATAAGCGTTTGACTGAGCCACTTGCGCTCTCGCAAGAAAAGTCGCGCTAAAGCTCAATGCTATGAGCAAGCAGAAATGAATCGCTACCCTTGTTCGCATCAAATTCACCTCGCTTGCGCGGCGAGTACAAATATCAACGCTCACTTCCGTTGGAGTAAGCCGCATCAAGCAATTCAATCGGATGTATAACGTCCACCTTCAAGCCATTCATCAATGCTCCGGCTCCTATCTGCATGATACAGCCGGGATTGCCCGTTGCAACAGCATCCGCATTCGTCTCTCTTATATTTTCGATTTTGTCAGAAAGGATTTCTCCGCTCAACTCCGCGTGCTGAAGATTATAGATGCCAGCACCGCCGCAGCAAGTTTCAGACCCTCTGAGCGGAACGAGCGTCAGGCCAGGAATTGCTTTCAACATTTCGATGGGAGCCTGCGCGATGCGCTGCGCATGAATCAAATGACACGGCGCGTCATAGGTCACTCGCCGCTCAACTCGATCATCGGGCGGCACAATCCCAATCTCCGTTAAAAACTCTGAAACATCTCTTACTTTAGAAGAAAACTCGCGCGCTCGCGCGGCCCATTGCGCGTCGTCAGCAAGAAGCAAGTGATACTCTTTCATCGCTGCGCCGCAACCTGCAGCGTTCACTATCACCCGCTCGCATCCGCTTTTCAGAAACGCCTCGATGTTTTTACGCGCAAGCTCCTTCGCAGATTCGATTTGCCCTGCGTGAGCATGCAGTGCGCCACAGCACATCTGCCCTTCGGCATCAACAACCTCGCAGCCGTTACGATTAAGCACGCGCTCAGTCGCTCTATTCGTTTCTCGAAAGAGTCCTTCCATCACGCAGCCGCGCAACACTGCAACGCGTACCGCTTCGGTTGATTTCCTTTCTCTAGCCGCATCGTCTGCGCTCTGCTTCACGCGGCGCGACTCTCGCCTTCTCGCTTGCTCAGCCATCGGCGACCGGCTCGCAAGCAGCAGCGCGAGCGCGAAGCGCAACCGCCCGCTTACAAGATTCGCTTCAAATGCAAGGCGCGCAAGCCCGCTGTCTCTCATCCATCTCGCAATTGCAAGCGACGCGCGAAGCAAGCGCGGGCGCGTGAAAATCTGGTTGAGAACGAAGCACAGAATAGATTCCGCAAATGAACCGCGCTCACGCCTGGCGCGCGATACATCGGCGCGAGCAGCTTCGAGCAGGTGTCCGTAAGGCACGCTTGAAGGGCAGGCAGACTCGCACGCGCGGCAACCAAGACATAGATCAATATGATTGATGAAGGAATCTTGAACAGCGATTTTGCCTTCAACCACTCCGCGCATCAAATAAATGCGCCCGCGCGGCGAGTCGTTCTCGTTTCCAAGCTGGCGATAAGTCGGACAGGCAGGCAAACACAAACCGCAATGGACGCACGTCAACAACCGTTCGCTGTCTTCTTCCAACAGCGACGCAAGCTCACTTTGACCCTCTTTTTCTATTGCTGTTGCCATTTACTCAAAAACTAGAACTGACTGCCGCTCAGATTCCGGCGACAAAGCGACCCGGATTCAAAATAGCTTTAGGATCAAACTTCGCTTTGATTGATTGCATCAACTTCGCGGTTGCTCCCACATCCCCCCAGGCATCGGCTCGCTGTTTCACCGTGACGGGTGCTCGCTCAATAATTACCGCTCCACCGACCCTCGCCACGTTGTTGCGCAACTGATGAACGATCTTTATCGCCAAATCATCATCCGCATCAAACGCCATTCTGATTATACCAGTCCCGATGTCAGCCGCAGCAACGCAGCCAAACGGAGACTGCAACGCTTCTTCAAACTTTGTCGCAACCGCAGACAGCGGCATGCTGACCTTCAAAGCGATTCGGCCAAGCGTGTGCCATTCATTAATCCGCAGCCAGATTGATCCGCTTTCATCTTCGCCCAACTCTGTCGCATTAATCTCACCATCAACAGCGCGCATCACCCAATCAATCTGATGCTTAACAGCCGTCTCACTTTCCATAAAACGAATCAGCAATCCGTTATCTCCGCTCGGCGGCGCATCCGTATCGGGCGACAATTGATTCGTCAGCACCACTGAGACGGGCCGCAACTCGGAAGCCATCAATCGCTTCGCAAACAAAAACAGCGGCCCGCGATATTTTGACCTGACCAGAACAGTCGCAGATGCTTCGGGCAGCGGGCGCAGCTTGAACGTCAACTCGGTAATCACGGCGAGCGTGCCGTAGCTGCCGACGTACAGCTTGTTCATATCGTAGCCTGCGACGTTCTTGACGACGCGGCCACCCGATTTGCTCTCGCTTCCATCCGCGTGCGCGAGTTTCAATCCGATGACGTAATCTCGCGACGTGCCGTAGCCGAAGCGCATCGCACCGCTCGCATCGCAGGCCGCAATCGCTCCAAGCGATGCGCAGGATGCGCCGGGCGGATCGAGCGGCAGCCATTGACCATCGCGCATCGTTATTGAATTAAACTCGCTCAATGTCATTCCCGCTTCAACCGTCGCGGTGAGATCGGCGGAGCTATACTCGATGACTCGACTCATTCGCTCAAGGCTCAAAACAACATCTGCGCGGCGAAGCGGATTGCCGCATTCGAGCCACGTCATGCTTCCGGCAGGAATCGCCGCCGCGTTTGCATCCGCGCACGCTTTCAAGCAGCGGGCAACCTCTTCGCACGAGCCGGGCTTGATTAAAAGCGCGGGCTTGCAGCCATCAATCTCAATCGAGGGTTCTGTTATGACGTGCTCGCCGCCAACTATTGATTCAATCAATCGGGCAAGCTCTTTTTGGCGGTCGACCATTTTGAAAACCTGAGAGACTCAGCCATTAGCGTCATTACTCAAAAGGCGAATGATGGGTCGCGGTTTGTCTTCCGGCGGCGCGCTTTCATTCTCGTTTTCGATTAACTCCGTGAAGAACCTTTTGAACTGCCGCGCGAAATCGGCCAGGTCAAGCGACATAAAAAACGACGGCAGGCGTTGGAGCTTTTCCATCACGTTGTTATACATCCCGCGCCCGCCGCGCGCGTTGCCGCGCTCGTAGTGATGAAGCCCGACGGCTGCCTGAATCAGCATTTGATAAAAGAGCTTTGTTTCATCCGAAGACCGCAGCCAGATTTCTTCCCACACTTCGTGCGCGTCGTAGTATCGTCGCGCATTGAAATGCTCAATGCCTTCAAGATACTCGCGCGGGTAGATTCTCTTGTGATGCTCATCGAACCACTGAGGCTTATCATCATCGCGCGATAGTTGTTCATCTATTGACGGCTGACCGGCATCATCGCTTGATTTGAAAACGAAGCTGAACGGCCCGGCTTGAACGCGGTCCCCGACTTTCAATTCTATCCAGGAGACACGCTCTCCGTTTACAAACGTGCCGTTGCCGCTCTCTCGATCAACAAGCAAATATTTCGCGCCGTTGCGCTCTATGCAAAAGTGCTCGCGCGAAACTGTCGGGTGCAGCAGCACGCAATCACACGAGATGTGCCGACCAAAAACGGTCTTGTCATTGTCAAGCGCAACAGCCTCGCCCGTTCGTGGGCCTGAATCGAAAATCAGTTGAGCCATGCCAAACAGAAAAATAATCAGCAGCAAACTACTCGAAGCTATTCGCCTCGCGCCTTGAAACTGGCTCTAGGAGCCGGTTTCAAGCTGTCACTCGCTCGCTCACCTCATGCGGCGCGAGCCGCCTGTGCCTGAAGTCTTCGATGCCAAATCCGCAAAAGCGGCAGGTCTTCGTCGCAGGCACAACCTTGCCGGGATTGCATAATCCAAGAGGATTGAACACGTCACGCACGGCAAGCATTCTTTCGAGATCATTTTCGGAAAAGATCAATCGCATTGATTCGATCTTATCCATCCCGACGCCGTGCTCGCCTGTGATCGAGCCGCCGACGCCGACGCATAACTCCATGATCTCTTTCGACGCGGCTTGAACTCTACGAACCTGATCCGGGTCGCGCCCGTCAAAGCTGATGTTCGGATGAAGATTCCCGTCGCCCGCGTGAAATACATTCGCCACTTTCAAATCATACCGCGCGGCTATTCGATAAATCTCGTCCAACACCTCCGGCAAACGCGAGCGGGGAATCACAGCGTCCTGCACCATCAAATCAGCCGCCAGCCTCCCAGCCGCGCCGAAAGCTCGCTTGCGCGCTCCCCACAGCTTTTGGCGCTCAGATTCATCGCGCGCAACGCGCACCGCTCTCGCATTGTTGCGCAGACAAATCTCAACTGCGCGCTGCGCTGTCTCATCAAGCCCTGCGGCCAATCCGTCAACCTCGATAATCAGCAATGCGGCAACATCCGTAGGAAACCCGCCCGCGAAGATTGATTCTTCGATAACCTTAATCGTCATTCCATCCATCATCTCAAGCGCGGCTGGCAAAATCCCTGCGGCGATGATCTCAGACACGCTGCGGCTCGCGTCGGTCACGGTCATAAATTCCGCGAGCAAAGTCTTAATTGCCTGCGGCAGTCGCGTGAGCTTCAACGTCGCTTTAGTCGCAATGCCGAACGTGCCTTCAGAGCCGACGAAGACGCCGAGCAAATCATAACCGGGCGCGTCAACTCCGCCGCCTCCGAGCGTGACGATTTCGCCCGTAGGTAAAACGACTTCAAGCGCGAGCACATGATTTGTCGTCATCCCGTACTTGAGGCAATGCGGCCCGCCTGAGTTCTCAGCAACGTTGCCGCCGATGGTGCAGGCCATCTGGCTCGACGGGTCGGGCGCATAGTGATACCCGTGCGGCGCGGTCAGTTGCGATAGCTGAACATTAATAACGCCGGTCTCGACAACCGCAATGCGGTTTTCATAATCGAGCTTCAGTATGCGATTGAGCCGCGCAAGCTCAATGATGACGGCGTTGCCCAATGCAAGCGCGCCGCCCGATAACCCCGTGCCTGCTCCGCGCGGAGCAAATGGAATTTGATGCTGAGCAAGAATCTTAACTGCGGCTGAGACTTCCTCTGCGCTGCCGGGAATGATGACGGCTGATGGAAGAAACTTGTGAATCGTCAGCGCATCCGATTCATAAACTAGAAGCTCGTCGCGCGTGGTGAGCACGTTTCTCGCGCCGAGCGCGGCCTTGAGTTTTTCAACGACCGGCTGCGGCAACGAGTAGGGGTGTTCTGGCTGAGAGGCTGTTTGCATAAACGTAAGGGCAGGGACAAGCCCTGCCCTAGAGTCTTCAATCAATACTTCGGCACGGTCGGATCAACGTCGTCAGACCAGCGGAGTATTCCGCCGACGAGGTTTTTGACCTTGCGATAACCCGCCTGCTTCATGAACTCGACCGCCTGCCCGCTGCGAACCCCGCTGCGGCAGTGAACGACGATCTCATCCGCGCTCGACAATTCATGCAATCTTTCAGGCACGGTGCGAAGCGGTATCAGCTTCGAGCCGGGTATGCGAGCAATCGCGTACTCTTCAGGCTCGCGCACGTCAACTAAAACAAAATCGTCGCCGCGATCTATCTTCGCTTTCAATTCGAGCGGCGTGATTTCGTATTCCGCGCCGACGTTGACTTCCGGCTGATGGGTCACGCCGCAAAACTCGTTATAATCAATCAGCTCGTGAATAGTTCGATTCTCTCCGCACACGGGGCAATCGGGATTCTTGCGCAGCTTCAACTCGCGGAACCTCATCTTCAGCGCATCAAACAACAACAATCGCCCGATGAGCGAATCGCCCTTGCCCAAAATCAACTTCACAGTCTCAATCGCCTGAATCACGCCGATGACTCCGGGCAATACTCCGAGAACTCCACCTTCGGCGCAGCTAGGCACAAGGCCGGGCGGCGGCGGCTCAGGATACAAACACCGATAACACGGACCCTCCTTCGCATAAAAGACTGTCGCCTGCCCCTCGAACCTGAAGATCGAGCCGTAAACGTTCGGTTTGCCCATCAACACGCAGGCGTCGTTTACAAGATAGCGCGTCGGGAAATTATCCGTGCCGTCAACGATGATGTCGTAAGGCTCGAACAGCTCCATTGCGTTCTCGGAAGTCAACGCGGTTTCGTAAGTGTCAACCTGAACGTAAGGGTTTATCTCAGCGATGCGCTCTTTAGCCGAATCGAGTTTCGGGCGACCGACGTTTGCGGTTGAGTGAATAATCTGTCGCTGCAAATTTGTGAAATCAACAACGTCGAAATCAACTATTCCCATTCGGCCAACGCCAGCCGCCGCAAGATACAGCGCGAGCGGCGAGCCTAGCCCGCCCGCGCCGATGCATAGCACCTTCGCGGCCTTTAATTTCTTCTGCCCTTCCATTGCCACTTCGGGCATTATCAGGTGACGGCTGTAGCGAAGTATTTCGTCACGGTCAAGCTCTGCGGCCTGCGCTGCGCTTTCTTCGACTACAGTTGAGCCGCCAGCGATTGAAGGCACTATGCTTATGGTGTCGCCGTCTTTGACTTCGGTCGCGCCTTTGTTAACGTAGCGAATATCTTCGTCGTTCACGTAAATATTGACGAAGTGGCGAAGCTGGCCTTCCTCGTTGTAGAGATGCTTTTTCAAATCCGGGTGCCTTTCGATAAGCGACGAAAGCGCTTCATCAACCGTGCGGGCTTCGACCGCAATCGAGTCGCTGCCTGCGGTGAAGTTGCGAAGCGCAGTCGGCACGAGAATGTTTATAGCCATAGGGGGTCTCCTTCCTGTTTGCGGAAAAACAGTCGCGATCTTCATTCGATGATTATCTCTTCCTGCTCGAACTTCTCGTAATCAGGTTTTGTGAAAGAGTTGAGCGCGGCTGCTTTTCCATTCTCTACGGAAACAATTATATACGATTCGCCGGGCCAGCATGAATGATCAAGGTCGTAACCCGACGGCACTGCCGGATGATCCGGGTGCGAATGATAATAGCCAATCACTCCAAGCCCGCGCTCGCGCGCGTACTGGTCTGCGCGCTTGTACTGTTCAGGCGTGATGAGAAAGCGATTCTGGCGCGACTCTTCACGACGATATCGCGGAATGTCGTCTCTCAAAAAGTCGCTCGACTTCTCCCAGACGTTTTCTACAGCGAAGACTTCATCAAGCACGTTCGCGCTCTCTTCAATCCTGCCGAGCAGCAGCCCGCAGCACTCCTGCGGATAAGTCCGCTCGCCGTGCTGCTTGATCTGGTTGAGATGATGTTGTTTGACTTTGATTGCCAACCTTGCGCTCCTCAGTAATACGTGATGCGTAAAGCCTGTTCCATTACGCGCCACGCATTACGCACGATGTCTATTCTTCATCCCAGAACCGCTCGCTCAGATACTTGTCGCCGCCGTCAGGAAAGACCGTCACGACGACGCCGCGCTCAATCGTGCTTGCGACTTTCATCGCGCACGCCAGCGCCGCGCCTGCCGATATTCCCACAAGCAAGCCTTCCTGCCGCCCGAGCCGCCGCGCGTACTCGTGCGCTTCTTCGGTGCTGATTTCACAACTGGCATCAGCGAGCTTCTCATCATAAATGCCCGGCACAATCGCCGTTGCCATGTGCTTCAACCCTTCAAGACCGTGAAAGGGCGAGTCGGGCTGAAACGATATGACTTTGATTTCCGGGTTGAGTTCTTTCAAGCGGCGCGCTGTGCCCACGAAAGTCCCGCTCGTGCCAAGCCCCGCGACGAAATGCGTGATGCGCCCTGCGGTCTGCTGCCAGATTTCGAGCGCCGTCGTGTGATAATGCGCCTGCCAGTTCGCCGGGTTGTTATATTGATCAGGATAAAAATATAGGTCGGGGTTTTCTGCGTAAAGCCTGCGCGCTTCGCGAATGGCTCCGTCCGAGCCTTCGAGCGGATTCGTCAACACAAGCTCCGCCCCGTAGCTGCGCAGTATCCGCTTCCGCTCCTCGCTCGCATTCTGCGGCAGCGCGAGCTTCACTCTATACCCACGCGAAGCGCCTATCCAAGCGTAGGCTATGCCAGTATTTCCCGAAGTTGCATCGAGAATGATTTTGTCTTTAGTCAAAAGGCCCGCGCGCTCGCCTTCTAAGATCATGTTGAGCGCGGGCCGGTCCTTAACCGAGCCGCCAGGATTGAACCATTCGGCCTTTGCGAAAATCTCAACGTTGCTCGATGCCACTGTGATGTTGCGCAGCCGCAAAAGCGGCGTGTTTCCGACAAGCTCCCACGCTTCCATAGCGGAATTTACGCGCCGGAGCGCCGATTCATTGACGTTACTGGCAGCTTTCGCGTCCATATCTAATTCTTGAAGGATAGCATCGCCACAGATCAAACTCAAATTTTACCCTTTGCGCACATGAGTGTCGCAGGCGCGGGCACGTTTGTCACAGGTTTAATCTCCTGCCGTGAGTCTTTTCAAGACACCGCTGTACTAATACATGCGTTCGCAACGAAACCCGGCAGTTGCATCTGCTCGCCCGCAATGACAAATCGGCGCGACCAACCTTCGGTTTAATCGTTAAACAGTAAGACTTGAGGATCAATAATCATCTTCAGGCACGCACGCGCAAGTCGGCATAGGTATTGCAGTCCCAACAGAGAAAATCCAACCGAAGGAGAAAAACTATGGCGTACAGAGACAGAGGCTATGGTTCGTACCGTGAAGGGACGGACCTGGACGAAGGCCGCTACGATACTGAGCCGCGCAGGCCCTACACGGGACGATTTTCGGGGCGCGGCTATGGCGAAGATTATCGCGGCTACTCGCGAGGCTACAACGTGAGCCGCGAGCCTAACTACAGAACTGAGCGCGACGAAGGCTATACGGGTTATGGCCGCGCTTACGACGACACATACGGGCGCGCGCCTGTTCAACAGGGATGGTGGCCGTCGTCTGAGGCTGAAAGATGGGAGACTCGCGACCGCCAGATGTACGGGCGGGGGCCGGCGCGCTCGCACCTGCGCTGCCGCGATATTATGAGCCGCAACGTCGTGACTTGCCGACGAGACGCGCCAATCTTCGGCGTCGCTTCGATTATGCGTGACCACGACATCGGCGCGGTTCCCGTCGTTGACGAAGCGGGCAAGCTCGAAGGTATAGTCACAGACCGCGACATAGTTGTTACGGGCCTGGCTTCCGACAAGACGGATGCGGAACTGAGAGCGGAAGATTGCATGTCGACCGATCTCTACACCGCGAATCAAAACGACCGCGTTGTTGACGTGATACGCGAGATGGGCGATCACCAGGTGCGCCGCGTGCCCGTCGTCGACAGTCGCAACCGGCTCGTAGGAATTATCTCGATGGCCGACATCGCGCTTCAGACCGATAAGGACGACGAGCTTGCCGACGCGCTCGAAGAGATAAGCGAGCCGTCTTCGGTGTTTGGCCGCATAGCTCGCTGGTTCAGTTAGCAGGCTGCGCCTTTCAAAGGCACGCTTGCTTTCAGGCAATAGAATTATCAGCAAAGGGGGAATGAACATGAGCAGAAGTAAAGAGGAACGTGAAAGGGAGCAGACAAAAACAGCTGCCGAGCCGGGAGAGACTCAACAGACGCTCAACGAGCGACTCGGAGCAAGGGGGCAGACCGATTATACTTCGGGCCGCGAGAGCTATCGCGATTTTCCGAGACGGTCAACTTCGCTCCGCGCAAGAGACGAACTTGATTATCAATCGAGATACTCGGAGCCGTATAGAACCGAGCGCGCAAGCCGTAACCTTCGCCGCGCAACTGAACCAGACTACCGCTATTCGCAACGTGAAAGAGCAGATTATGATCGCGAAGGAAGATACGGCGCGTACGAAGATGAGCGGCGATACGGTCGCACTCCTTACAGCGAATTGACGGGACGAGGCCGCTATCGCGCCGCAGAGCGCGATTACGATTATGACCGCGAGCGATATCGCGATTATGACTATGACCGTTATGCCGATCCGTACAACCGCGCAGCCGTCAGCAGCCGCTATGACCGATATGATCGCTACGAAGAAGATTACGAGCCTACGGTCGCAGGCTCAGGCTGGGGCGCTGGGCGCGGCATTGACACGGAGCAGTGGCGCAGGGAACGCTACGAGAGAAATATTCTGCGCTGCGCCGACATAATGACGAAAGACGTGACGACCTGCTCGCCGCAAACAAGCATTCGCGAAGTGGCCAATATGATGGAAGATGAAAACGTCGGGTCAATCCCCGTAATCGAAGGCGGCAAGCTCATCGGCATTGTGACCGACCGCGACATTGTTTGCCGCGTAGTTGCCGAGCAGCGCGACACTCGCGCGGCGACAGTTTCGGAAGCGATGAGCGAGGACGTAGTGACGTGCCAGCCCGACGACACCGTGCTTGAAGCGATTCGCAAGATGAGCGAGCATCAGATTCGCCGCCTGCCCATAACAGATTTCAACGGGCGTCTTCGCGGCATCATCTCGCTCGGCGACATCGCGCTTGAGGCCGAGCGCGACCGCGAGCTTGCCCGCGCGATTGAAGAGATTTCGCGGCCCACGCCGAATCGCTCGCGCAGGGTTTGAATAGAAGCTTAGTCCTCACGCATCTTGTTTCATCCGGTGCGCCGCAGATGTTAGAATGACCTGCGGCGCACATTTTATCTTCAGGAGATGCCGATGGCGCTCGACATTAAAAAGTACAAGAAGAGGTTGATTGAAGAACGCGACCGACTGGGCCGCGAGCTTGGCCTGATAATGGAGAGCGCTGGTACTGTCACCGACGACAGCCAGCTTACGGCTGCAAACGCGCCCGTTATCGAAATGAAAGATGTCGAAGCGCGCATCAAAGACATCAAGAGCAGGCGGCTTGAGCGCGTAAACGCCGCCCTTCAAGCCATTGACGATGGAACTTATGGCGTATGCATAAAGTGCGGCAAGCAGATTGACAAGCGGAGGCTTGATGCTGAGCCAGCCGCGCTGACCTGCCTGGAATGCCTGCCGGAAGACGAAAGAGATTTCCAGCCGCCTGAGATGTAGGGCGGCGAATAATGCGCGATGCGTATTGAGAGATAAGCAACGCATCACGCATCGTTGGATTCTATCCGCTCACTGCCCAAGCCCTGTGATTTGCCGTCGGTCATTCTCGTTGATGATTCCTTTGCGAGCCAGCAGCGCAAGCAGCGAGTGAAGCGTCGCGTGCAGGTCGGGCAGGATGTAGCGGCTCGCGAGCGCTTCGACAAATTCCTCGCGGGTGAACAATCCTTGATTGATCAGCACCTCGATCAAAGCGTTCAACTGAGTCAGGAATTGCACAGCCGGGTTCGCCGCTGCCGCGCTTTGCGGAGTCGCGCCGATGCTTCGGATCAGAGCCTCTATTGTTTCGGCGCTCACGCCCTGTTCTTTGAGAATCCGCGCGGCGAGCGAATCGCCTGCTTTAACGAGCGCAAGCAGCAGGTGTTCTGTTCCAATCTCGTCGCGCGAAAACCTGCGGCTCTCCTGATTGGCAATCGTTAAAAGATTTTTCGCTGAAGGCGAGAACGCCAGATCAATCGCCTCCGTTCGGCCTTCAACGCGCGGCGCAGCAGATTCGATTACGAGGCGAATCGCGTTGAGATCTGTCGACAGATTATCGAAAAGCTCTTGATCCTGCTCAATAAGCGCAAGCAGTATGTGCTCAGGCTCGACGGCTCGCGCGTCGAATTGCCTTGCTTTCGATCTGGCGAAGAAGATAACCCGCTTCGCTTTTTCGGTAAGGTTCGATGTCATAATCTTTCAAGCTCAATCGATTGCGCATCGTTAAATGCTCTCGCGACAACGATCATCTATTTCGGCGTGCCCGGAAGGTAGTAGTACCGCACAATTATCAAACCGGCAAGAGCCGCAGCGCCCAACAGCAGGTCGAGCGAGGTGATCTGCGGGTTGACCATCTTGCGCGCGATGATGAAGATAACCACCTCGACCGCGGCGGTCGTGCGGTGAAACAAGAGCAGCAGCGAAAGCTCGGCCGCAATCGCCACAAGCAGGATCGTCTCGATTATCTGCTGTAAAGCGTCGTATTCGTTTGTGGGCTGCCATAGCTTGGGGAACTCGCGCACGACCGTGTCGACTGCTGTTATCGCGGCGGCGGCGAGAACAAGCACCGAAAGAGTTGAGAGGAACAACAGGATCGTGTTGCCAACATAACGATTGATTGCGCGCTCGATTTTCGGGTGCTGTCTTACGCCTGTCTCATCGGCTCTGTTTCGATCTTTAGACAATAACTTTCTCCAGCAAGCAAGAGTGAGAAAGCGCCCACACGCAACTTTAATCTATTAGACATTCTTCAAAAAGCGAGGTCAAGAACCTTCCGCCATCAGCCCAAGGCTCAGCGCATAGTTTCAGCCGCGCTTGTTCGATTGAAGGTCATAGCAGTAGGATATTGCCAAACTTTGAGGAGGAGCGGTTGAGATCAACCGAGCGATTAACTCTCTTATGAACAATTTCTGGGACAAATGGATTCAGCGAGCCGATAAGCTGTCGTCCGCCATGCCTGAAGCGCGGGAGCTTCTCGCGTTCTACAGCCGACTGCTCGGCACTCAGCGAGAGATTTACGATTACCTGCGCAGCCGCAAAGGGTGGTTGCCTTCGGGTTCGCTCGCCTATGATTTAACTGTCGTTCGGGCCGTTTGGCCGAAGCTGCTCGGCTCGCTTCAATCGAACAGCCCTGACGCGCTCGCAAGCGAAGCCCGCGCTCTGCTCGAAGCGAGCGATGCCGAAGTCGCCGAGATGCTCATTGAATACTGGCGCGCGCCCGGCGACGATCAATTCTTCGCCAAGTCATTCTTGCAGCCTTACGCTCGATGGCTTGCCGATGCTGGCATTAGACCTTCGGGGAGAAACCTTGAAGCGAGCGAGAACCGCTGCCCGTTTTGTCAGGGTAAGCCGCAGGTTGCATTTCTAAAAATTGACGAGCCGGGCGCCGAAGTCGGGACGCGAAAGCTTATGTGCTCACTGTGTCTGTCGCCGTGGACTTTTCGCCGAGTTGTCTGCGCCAACTGCAAAGAAGAGCGGGCAACTCAACTTGGATATTATCAGGCCGAACAGATTGGTCATGTCCGCATCGAGGTCTGCGAAACCTGCAAGCATTACATCAAGGCCGTTGATCTGACGAAGCTCGGCTTTGCAGTGCCGATGGTTGAAGAAGTGGCGACGGCTGCGCTCGACCTGTGGGCGCGCGAGCGCGGCTACACAAAGATAGAGATGAATCTGGTCGGGCTGTGAGCCTTTTAGAATCGAGCAGCCATCAGCCGCATAATAAAGCCTTGCCGTGTTTGACAATTCCTCGCCGCAGGTGTATACCTTACCCCAACAGCCAGAAAATCAAGGTTGGACGCCTATACAGATGTAGGTGATCAGCAACGAGATGCACAGCGTCTACCGAAATGTATTTAACGCCGAGTCAACTGCATAGACCAAATCTAGTACCGCTCGCGCGCACGCAGCCTTCTCTTAACGCGATCAGTCTACCAGTGACTCGACCTCAACTACTCACCCTCTCAACCAACGGAGGTCACTATGAGCATGGAAGTTTCAAGACGAACTTTCATCAAAGCGAGCATTGCCGGTGGCGTGGGACTTTCCGCCTTCGGCTTCAATCTCGCTCCGGTCCGAGCGCAAACGCAGGGGCTGAAGATATCGCGCACCTCTGAAACGCGCTCAACCTGTCCTTATTGCTCGGTCAGTTGCGGAGTGATAATTCACACCCTCAGCGACAAGGGCAAGAACTCGACTCCACAGGTCGTTCACGTCGAAGGCGACCCCGACCACCCCATCAATCGCGGCACGCTATGCCCGAAGGGGGCTTCGCTTGAGCAGGACATCCTGAACGAGCGACGCCTCACAAAGCCGCAGGTTCGTCGGCCAGGATCGGATCACTGGGAAGACATCTCGTGGGATCAGGCCATCGAAGAAATCGCGCGGCTAATCAAAAAGACTCGCGACGAAACCTTCATCGAGACGGACCAGAATGGCCGCACCGTTAATCGCTGCGAAGGAATTGGATGGGCGGGCGGATGCACCGACACGAACGAGTTCAATTACCTCGCCGTCAAAGCGATGCGCTCGATGGGCGTCGTCTACTTTGAAACGCAGGCCCGCGTCTGACACGGCCCGACGGTCTCAAGTTTGGGACCAACATTCGGGCGCGGCGCGATGACCAACGGCTGGATTGATATAAAGAACACCGACATGATGTTGATTATGGGCGGAAACCCTGCCGAGAACCACCCCTGCGGTTTCAAGTGGCCAGTCGAAGCGAAGAAAACCCGCAACGCGAAGATGATAGTAGTTGACCCGCGATTCACACGCACCGCTTCGGTCGCCGATATGTTCCTGCAGATTCGCGCAGGCTCGGACATTGCTTTCCTCGGAGGCCTGATCAACTACGCCATACAGAACAACCGCATCGCGTGGGATTACGTCAAGAATTACACCAACGCGCCTTTCATCGTCCGTCAGGATTTCAAGCTGCCCGACGATGGCGTCTTTTCAGGCTTCGACGCTACTACGCAGGTTTATGACAAGGCGAGCTGGAACTACGAGGCTGGCGGCAATGTCGGTCCAAAGACCGAAGCCACAGGACAGGCTCCTGGAGCCAGTTCCGGGGCGGCGGCCACTGGCGGCAAGTCCTCAGCCGCGACGACCGGCGAGCAGCACAAGGCCGGTGAATCCGTCACTCAGTTCGAGCAGAAGAGAGGCGAAGCGAAAGGCGGCCAGCCTCAACCCGCCGGAGCGTCGAAAGAGAAGACGCAGGGAGGGCAAGGCTCACTGGGTGGCGGCCATCAAGCGGCGGGCGGTCCCGGCGCGTCGGGTCAGGGAGGCCCGAATCCTCCGCCGACCTTGCCGCCGAACGTTGCTTATGACCTGTCGCTTCAACATCCGCGATGCGTCTTTCAACTGCTCAAGCAGCACTACTCGCGCTACACGCCTGAGATGGTCGAGCGCATAACGGGCATTCCCAAAGACCAGTTCCTCAAAGCCGCCGACCTGTTCACCTCGATTCGCAAAGACGGCGACATGAAGAAAGCCGGAACGATCATCTACGCCGTGGGGTGGACTCAGCACACCTTCGGCACGCAGATAATCCGAACGGCAGCAATGCTTCAACTGTTGCTCGGAAATGTCGGGCGCGCCGGCGGCGGCGTGAACGCTCTGCGCGGCCATTCGAACATTCAGGGCGCGACAGACATGGGCGGCGTCTTCGACATACTGCCCGGCTACCTGAAAATGCCTAACCCGACCGACACAGACCTTGCGACTTTCCTAAAGCGAACGACGCCGACCGCGTCGAAGCCATCGGAGTGGGACTCGTATAACTACTGGTCAAACACGCCGAAGTTCATGGTTTCGTTTTTGAAGGCGATGTTCGGCGACGCGGCGAAAAAAGAGAACGATTTTGCGTTCCATTATCTGCCCAAGATTGATCGCCGCTACTCGTGGGTCGAGATGTGGGACCGCATGTACAAGGGCGAAGTCAAAGGCCACATCGCGTTTGGCATGAATGGCGTAATGATCGGCCCGAACTCGCAGAAGAACATCGAAGCGTTGAAGAAAGCTGAATGGCTCGTCGTCTGCGAAGTCTTTCCTGACGAGACGAGCGAATTCTGGCGCTCACCCGGAATCACGAAAGACGAGATGGCCAACATCAAGACGGTCGTCTATCGCCTGCCGGGCGCGGGCTTCGCCGAAAAAGATGGAACGTTTGTGAATTCGGCTCGGTGGCTGCAATGGAAGTACGTCGCGCTGCCTCCGCCGGGTCAGGCAAAAGTGGATCAGGAAATCTTGGCGCGAATCTTTTTGAAGGTGCGCGAGCTTTACAAAGCGGAGGGCGGCAAGTTCCCTGACCCGATTCTCAATGCATCGTGGTCCTACTCGAACCCGCTGAACCCGCCGCTTGCGGAAGTCGCAAAAGAGATCAATGGCCGCGCGCTCGCCGACATCACCGACGAGAAGACAGGCCAGGTCGTCAAAGCTGGCCAGCAACTGCCGGGATTTGCGTGGTGTCGAGACGACGGCACGACTATGTGCGGCAACTGGCTATACAGCGGCTCGTGGACCGAAGCGGGTGCGCAGTCGCAACGACGCGGAACCGAAGACCCGTCGGGGTTGGGCATCTATCCGAACTGGGGGTGGTCGTGGCCCGCGAATCGCCGCGTGATGTACAACCGCGCGTCGTGCGATCCATCGGGCAAGCCTTGGGACGCGAGCCGCGCGCAGGTGTGGTGGAACGAGACCCAACAGAAGTGGGTCGGCAACGACGTGCCCGACTTCAAGGTTGATTCGCCGCCCCGCGATCACATGGGGCCGTTCATCATGAACCCCGAAGGCGTAGGCCGTCTATTCGCTCCGCTCGCGGCGTTTGCCGAAGGCCCATTCCCCGAACACTACGAGCCTATCGAAAGCCCGATTGCCAATCCGCTCCACCCGCAGCAATCGAACAACCCCGTTGTGAAGAAATTTACAACGGACATGGACAAGTACGGCACGCCCGATCAGGGCTTCAACGTCATCTGCACGACTTATCGGTTGACAGAGCACTATCATTACTGGACGAAGAACAATCCGATGATCGTGCAACTGGTGCCGGAGCCGTTTGTCGAGATACCAGAAGAGCTTGCAAAAGAGCTTGGCATCGCGGGCGGCGAAAAGGTTCGCGTGTCGAACCCGCGCGCTCAGTACGTGGCGAAGGCGATGGTGACGAAGCGAATCAAGCCTATGACGATTGACGGCAAGAAGACATACCAGATCGGCATACCGATTCACTGGGGCTATCGAGGCATCGCTGAAGACGAAGGCAAGACGGCGCTTGATCCGACGAATCTTCTTTCGCCAACGGTGATGGACCCGAACGCTTACACGCCTGAGTACAAAGGCTTCCTCGTGAAGCTAGAAAAGGCTTAGAAGGGAGGCACGAATATGGACGTACAACGAACGCTTGAAATCCGCAGCATATCGGGCCATCCCGGAACGGTGCCGGGTCGCGGCGTGAAGCGCGAGCTTGAAGTCGCCAAGTACATTGACGTGACGACCTGCATCGGGTGCAAAGCCTGCGAGGTGGCCTGCGTCGAGTGGAACGATCACCCGTTCCGCGAGACGACTTTCGATAACACTTACCAGACGATGCCCACAACCGAGTGGAACTATTACAACCTCATCAAGTTCGTCGAGCACCAGCGCGACGATGGAAACTTGATGTGGCTCATGCGCAAGGACCAGTGCATGCACTGCGAGGAGCCGGGCTGTTTGTACGCCTGCCCGGCTGATGGCGCGATAGTTCAATATACGAACGGCATCGTTGATTTCCAGCAGGAGAACTGCATCGGCTGCCAGTACTGCGTATCCGGCTGCCCGTTCGACATTCCGAAGTTCAATCCTGCTACGAAGAAAGTTTACAAATGCACGCTCTGCTCTGACCGCGTAGGCGCGGGGCTTGAGCCTGCGTGCATAAAGTCGTGCCCGACGGGCTGCCTGCACTTCGGCACGAAAGACGAGATGAAGGCGCTGGCCGAAGCGCGAGCCGAGCAACTCCGAAACGACCCGCTCTTCCCGATGCCGAATGCAGGCGTCTATGACCCGCAATCAATCGGCGGAACGCACGTCATCTACGTGCTGCACGACGCGACGAAGCCTGAGCTTTACGGCGGACTGCCCGCCAATCCGCAGATACCGCCTAGCTACACCTTCTGGAAGTACATCCTCAAGCCCATCGGATTGTTCATCGCAATGATGGGACTTTTAGCGATGTTCTTCCATTACATCTTCATCGGGCCGAAGGTGCCACAGCCTGAACCGCCCGCGAGAGAGGAGGAGCTATGAGCACGACGGTTGAGCGATTCGATGAGAGAGCGCGGCGCGAGTTCGGCGGGCTTGGGCACACCGTAGTTCATGAAGGCGAGTTGCTCAGGCATCCCGTCTACACGCGATTCCTGCACTGGACGGTGGCGATATTTTTCTTCGCGGCGTTGCTGTCGGGGCTGGCGATCTATTCGCCATGGATGTTTCGCTTCCTCACCCCGCTTTTTGGCGGAGGAGCGATGACCCGATTGCTTCATCCATGGTTCGGATTGGGTTTCGTTATTGCTTACTTCTTCCAGTTCTTGAACTGGCTCAGGCCGATGCGCTGGACAAATGCAGACAGCCGCTGGATTCGCAGGCTTTGGGCTTACATCAAAGGCAGCGATAAGATTGAGCCTGAGTACGTAGGCTTTTTCAACGGCGGGCAGAAGCTGCAATTCTGGGAGATAGTCTTCGGCGGATTGCTTCTCCTAATCACGGGATTGTTCATGTGGTTTCCCGAAGTCTTCGGGCGCGTGCTCGTGGCAATCGGGTACGTGCTGCATGACATATCGGCGCTCATCATGCTGTTCGGGATATGGATTCACATATACCTGAGCACGTGGGGGCAGCCGGGCACTCTGCGGGCGATGACTCGCGGCGCGGTGACTCGCGCGTGGGCGTGGACGCATCATCCGGCGTGGTACAGAGAGGCGACGGGGCGGGACCCGCGCGAAGATTACGAGCAGGCGGTTCGCAGGCGAGACGAGCGCCG
>DATLXU010000081.1:0-16872 GCA_035575515.1 Blastocatellia bacterium | reverse complement strand
CAGTTAATCGTGGAGACAGCTTTGAAGCCAGAAAACAGCCACTTTATGGAGTTGGCTGAATTCGTAAGTTGTTGATTCCACGTTCGACCAACAACTGTGTACTCCGGGTGTGCTATACCATTTTAGTGCAAATATGGGCTACCACGATTAACTGTAGAGCTACCATACGACCAGCACCGTAGTTTATTTTCACCTTAAAGACGAAATCGCGCCTATTGCCTCTTAGTAGCCACAATGGCGTAATCCTGATATACAGCCATTTGTTCGGGCGATGCCCCGGCTACATCTAAAACTTGAACGGCGGAAGTGCCGGGGAGCGGTGAGCTGAATTTCAGAGTTTCAATATTGAACATCTCCTGTTCAAGAAGGAACCGCAGCAATTCTGCCGGAACGGGTCGGACATGAGTCGGATCAAGAAAGAAGTTGCTTAGCGCCACCGAGCAGTTCGTGTTGACAGTTTCGATGACGATAACGCCGCCTGCCTTCAGTTTCTTGTGACATTGCCGTATAAGCTCTGAAATCTTATACGGGGGAAAGTGCTCGACAACCTGAGCTGCAAATATGCCGTCCACGCTTTCCTTCGCCAAGCTGCTTAGGTAATCAAATATATCTGCTTGGACAACCGGAAGGCTGCGATCCCTGCAAAACTCTACCATGTCCTGATTGTTATCTACGCCTGTTGCGCTCACCCCATGTTCAGCGAGCAGTTCCAGAAACTCGCCGCGTCCGCATCCAAGATCAATTACATTGTTTTTGTCTAAGAAGAAATTGATGTAAGCCGACTGACGACGCTTGATCTCATCAACCGTTCCCCTGAACCTATGCTCGAACATGAAATAATCTGTGATTTCTGCTGCGGGCTTACCTGCAATCGAATCTGATGGTGCAGGCAGATTCTGCTTGCCGTTTGATGATTCGTTGGCGGGCTCGGCTTGCTTTCCGAATTGTGCTCGGTCGCCTTCAGCCGCACGCTCAGCGCGGATAACCCTCATCCTCATTTCGTTTAGTCCATGACTCAGCCTGTTATCAAGCTCATTAATAAGGCTGGCAACCTCGCTTCGGAAGGTCGCTAGGTACTCGGCCTGCCGGCTAGAAACCGATTTTGAATCGGCCTCCACTTGATCGAGCCGTTCCGATAGCTCATCCACTCGTCGTAAAGAATCAACATCTCGCGCGAGCTGCTCAAGCAGCCCCTCGACCCTTTGCATTGAGCAAGCAATCTCGTCTGTGGCAGATTCGTTTTGCCTGAGCATTGCTATATCCCGATTGATCTTTTGTAGCTGCCGCACAAGCATTTGGACCGAAGATGAAACAGAACGATTGAAATCGGCCTGCGCTTTCGTGTTCCAATGAATGAGCCATTTCAAGAACTTCTTGGCTCTATGTTCTATGTTTCTCTTCAGTCCTCTTTCAGCCTTTAACGGCACTTGGTTGATCGCGCCTGAAAGTGCCTCAATGCGTTGCGCTTCTTCCAGTATGCGATAAATTCCTTCTTCAGTAGTCAGCGGTATATTCTCAGATGAATTTATGAACTCTGAAATTGAGGACGATGAGATTGCAGTGCGGCTTGTTCCTGTTCGCGATGCCGCTCTCAACACTCTGTCCTTGACAATCGCCCCCACGACTTCAGGGTGAAGCAGACTTCTTATGTCGCTCTGAGCCTGTCGCCCTACTACTCTAGCCGCTTCAGGATTATTGAAGACAAACCGCATTAACTCTGCCGCGTGATCGAGATCAGGCTCGGCCCATACGTATCCCTTCTTGTAAGGACCATGATCCTTGTCAATCTCAACTAGACGATATTTCACGAGAAAGCTGTTAGCCAAATTCATGAAATCGAGGTTGCCCGAATAGCTTGTAGCGATGACAGGCTTGCCCATGTTCATAGCTTCAGCCATAGTGAGGCCAAAGCCTTCCGAGCGGTGCAGCGAGACGTAACAATTCGAAAGGTGCATCAGCGCATTGACTTCGTCCCGGCTTATGACCTTGTCAATTATCTTTACGTTTGCGCCGCGCGCGGCATCGAGCAGAGTTTCGATCTGATCGGACGAAGAGTGCGAGCACTTCAAGACAAGCAGCACGTCGTCCTTCTGGCCGAACGCTCTCTTGAAAGCCTCTATCAATCCAAAAGGATTTTTCCTCTCAAGATAGCTGTGGAAGTCGAAGGTGAATAAAAAGACGAAGCAATCTTTGCGCAACTGGAAAGCGGATCGGTCAAGGGTCTTTATTGGCGGTTGCTCCGGCAAAGAAAACGGTACCCTCACAACAGGAATCGGAGAGACACGTGACACCGAGTCGAGAGCAAAGTTGCTGGCGACCCAGACCTCATTAAAATAACGAAAGCTCGGAAGCCATTCGTGAGGAAAATCAGACAACTCCCAGTTCCAATACCCTATGTTGTAGTGGCCCTCGAAGTACGCATCCCCTTTCGCCCAGGCAAACCCCGGTACCTGATCGGCGTTCACTTGAACCAGATTGACGGAGAAAGGATTATCCTCTGAAAAATTTGTAAGCGTGCGGTCCAGATTCACTGAACTGTCATCCCTGAAATCGTTCAGGACGTATGGAATCTTCATCGCTTCTAAACAGCGGACCTGCGACCGCAGCGCTTCGCCGACGCCTTTTTCTGACGCGATATATCCGGCAAGGTTTACGCCGAACGTTTTTTGTTGTTTGGATGTTGTGTTCTGCATAGCGTTATGAGTTGCGGAATTATAATTATTGGCGTTTGGACTGGCGGCATTAGCCGCAGGCTGGATGACGTTTGCTCCTTTCAAACGCCTGTGCGTCGTCATTATCTTTCTCCAAACCGCCTCATTGCGCGCGATGGTTTTTCTTAAGAACCTCTTCACAGAAGGCTCTAAAGGACGTGTCAGTCTACGGTAGAGACGGGCAGATTTAGAAGCATTGCGCGCACAGTCGCTCCGATTAAAAGGGATGAAGCGAGGGTCAGGAGAATAATCAGAAATGCCGGAGTTTTTTATCCAACTGATGAAAGCAGCGCGGTGCTGGCCGAACACGTCGGGAAATGCCTGCTGCACATCCCAGCGATGCTTATAGACTCCGTACCAGAAATGAGTAATCTTTCTATCATGATCAGCCTCCCCGTCAACTGGCTCAATGAGCCAGTTGAAATAGCTGTCAGGTGAAGATGTGTTGAACGGATTGCCGAATCGTTTCACTTCATCGCCCATGTCAAGATAGATGCCTCGCATCGCATCAAGTATCTTCACGCCATTATCGAAATAGCCGAATGCATAGGGCCAGTTCTTCGTGTCCTTGTAGCCGTGCTTAAGCAATCGGTCGCGGTACATCTCAAACAGCGCGCGCGCCTGCCCTACGTTCTTTATTGTGAAACGATTCTGGTGCTTGGAGATAGACTTAATATTCTCAGGGTTGAAGCCGCTGAAGTGGAAAAAATAGCACGGACTTCCGTTAATGTACGGCTTGTCACCTCTCATTTCAACTGTCCGGCTGTTGAGATTCCAGTAAGCCACGTTGTAGCCCGGATCGCGCAGGATGTAAACGTCATCAAAAAAACCGGGGATGAGGTCAATCCACTTCTGATCTACGAAAAGCCCTTTTTGAAAAGACACGACGCACTTGTCGTATAGCCGCTCCTGCCACCACTGAAGAAATCTTACAGTAGTCTGCGAATCGGCAAGCGCGATGAAGCCTAAGTTATAAGCGCCTGCCACAAGGATATCGTTTTCGGTTGGCTTGAGACCGTCTTGCTCAATCGGTGCTGTCAGATGCGGAGTCAAAACTATCGAGTTGCGATTTAGGAGATCGAACAAACCTGAAAGGTCGTTGAAGATCAGAATGTCAGGATCAAAGTAGACTATTTTCCGCAGTCCGTATTTTTCTAACAGGTGCCCAATCAGATAGGGCTTGACCGCCGTGTTTAATTCGAGAATCGTGTATTGAAAGCAGAAGCGGTTCAGGTCGGGAATGTCGAGGTCCTCAATCTGCACTAACCGGAAACTCTCTTCATCGGGCTTGAAGTAACCATCCACTCGGTCAACAAGCAGCACAAAGAAAGGTATGTCTGAATGATATTGAGCGAATGAATCCGCAAGCACCCGGGCATAGGGCAGGTAGTTCTTCGAGATTATAGTGCAAACGCCTGTGTCAACCGCAACGGCAGGCGCGGTTTTGTTTGTAGATTCTATCCCCATTATCGAATTCGAGCCGAATCATATTGACTCAAGAGCCAAGCAAAACGGCTTAAGGCTTTTACATTGATTTCAACAAGCCACTGACGGTAGAGATTATTAGGAACTTGAAGTAGCTTCGAATCCTTATATCAAGGGGGTAATTTTGCCTTATTCACTTCTAATCATGCAAGTTGGATAACGCCTTATCGAACAGCCGTTCATAAACCGATTAGGGCGAACGCATCATAGGTAAAGCAAGGAATGACTTTACAAGATATGGTAAGCGTGCATAGTCTAATCCGTTTTCACTACAGAAAGGACTTCCACGCTATGAAGACTGATACAAAGCCTTTGACCCTGATTGATTGCTTCTCCGACTTAGTTGATCCTCGCCAAGAAGATCGCTGCGACCACAAACTCATTGACATTTTCTTCATCGCTGTATGCGCTGTCATCTCCGGCGCTGACTCTTTCACTGATATGGAAGAATTCGGCAAATCTAAGGAAGCTTGGCTGCGTCAGTTTCTTGAACTTCCCGCAGGCATCCCTTCTCACGACACGTTTAATCGCGTCTTTGCTCGGCTAAAACCCAAGGAGTTTCAGCGATGCTTTCTCAACTGGGCACAGCAGGTCGCACAAGCTTGTGATAAACAGATTGTGCCGATTGATGGAAAGACCCTGCGTGGGCTGCGCACAACCGCGCGGCAGGCCGCCAAGCCATAGATGTGGTCAGTGCCTGGGCGCGGTCTAATCGTTTGACGCTTGGGCCGGGTCAAAGTCAATGAGAGTTCCAATGAGATCACGGCTGTGCCTCAACTGCTTCGTTTGCTTGAAGCTCAAAGGCTGCATAGTGACTTTGGATGCGATGGGTTGCCAAAAAGATATAGCCACAGAGATTCGCCGGCAACAGGCCGATTATGTCCTGTCATTGAAGCGAAATCACGGACACTTGTTTGAGGAGGTCGAACACTTCTTTCAATCAGTAATAGAAGATCACACCTTTGGCTACAAAATCAGCAGGCACGAAACCGTAGACGGAGAACACGGACGAATCGAAGTGCGCAAGTATTGGAGCGTGGATGTGCCAGTTCATCTTTCGAGCAAAGATGAGTGGTGTGATCTGAGAAGCTTGGCAATGGTAGAAGCGACCCGCGAAGTTAAAGGGGAGACAAGCAAACAAGTGCGTTACTACTTGAGTAGTCTTGAAGTAGATGCAGAAAGATTGAGCGAGGCGGTGCGAGGCCATTGGGGAATAGAGAATAGCTGTCACTGGATACTGGATGTGGCATTTCGAGAAGATGATTGTCGAGTAAGGACCGCGACACGCGGCCGCAGAACTTCGCGCTTGTGCGGAGAATAGCCTTGAACCTGCTGGCGAAGGACAAGAGTGTAAAGCGAGGCATAAAGACTAAACGTTACAAAGCAGCTTTGGAGGAAGACTATTTGCTTCGTATTCTCAACAATTGAGATGCGTTTGCCCTAATAAACCGATTGCATCTAACAGCGCCAAAGGATTCGGATTGACTAGCTCGTCGACCAATCGCTATCATTTGGTTCGCTTCGCAGTAATGACTTTTTCCCAAGTCTGAAATAGCAGAAAGAATATGGGTCTTACAAAATCTCAAAGGAGAATTTTGCCAATGAAGAATAAGGTGCTGTTGCTGCTGGTATGTGTGTATGGGCTGATTCTATTCGGATGCCGCCCTTCGGGCGAGTCCAACACTGCACCTCCTCAAGTGACAAACGCAAATAAGCAAGAAGCGCCAGTCGCACCTGCTGCTGTAGCGGGCCTACCTCAAACAGGTTTCAAAGTGGAGTGGGTGAGCAATAAAGTTCCTTCAGAGATGGCGGCGGGAAAAGAACAGACCGTGTCGGTCATGCTTAAGAATGCGAGCGACGCCACTTGGTCATCCAAGGGCAAAGACGGAAGCTACGCCGGGCAGGTTTCTGTGGCATATCACTGGCTCGACGCAAAGAGCGATAAAGCAGTTCTGTTTGAAGGGGCAAGGACAGCCTTTCCGCACGACTTGGCTCCGGGTGAGACAATAACTCTTGATAACGTCACTGTGATTCCGCCTGCGCAGGCTGGTTCTTACCGCCTACAGCTTACTCTTGTGCAGGACGGCGTAGCATGGTTTGAGCAGAAAGGAGCAAGCACCGTGACTGTGCCCGTAACCGTGCATTGATACGCTCGTTCTGTGAGGGCTCGACCGTGACGTTGAACTTTTGCTGTAAACTCGCCCGCCATCTTAGATTTAAGTTAGGAACTGATGTTACGCAGTCAGGGACTGCGGGTTGAGCTTGACAAGTTCGGCATAAGCGGACTTCAAAGCCGACAGATAGATCTTTGACTTTAAGGCGAAATGGTTGACTCCCTGCTTGAGTTTCAACCGTTCCCGCTTTGACATAGGCACACACACTGGCGAAGAAGTGATTCTGTTGCGTCGTCTCCGTGCGCGTCGGCGATTTCTCCAGCGACGCATTTTGCTTGAGTGACTTGTGATAGCCCTCGACTCGAAACCGTTTTTGGTAGAGCGAGGTCATCCGGTCATAGGTGAGCGTCAAATCACTCGTCACCAGATAGAGTGTGCCCGTAGTGCCGTCTTCGTTTATGAAGACTTGTTTGGCCAAAAGCAGGGGAAAAGCCACGTCTTCTAGCCAAATCTGTCGGGTTTCACCTTCGGGTAAATCGAGGCTAGAGAGCGGTCACATAGTGACCAGATTGTTGCTCGGCTTCGCTTAAAGCGACTTTGCGATTGACTTTCAGTGGCATCACGAAGTCTTTCTTTAGGTCAAGATGGATGAAGCTCATATTGTCTGCCGAGGCGTACCAAGAATCGTTGAGCACATAGCCAAACTTGATCTGGTTATGCACACACAGTTGCAACCAAATGCGATAGCGCGCATTCTTGGTCAGTTGGCTGCGGCGCTTGAGTTTGCCGGTCTTGGCGTCAACATAAGGTTCCGTCTTGGTCACCAGGTCAAAGGCCACGGGCAAACTAACGGTCTCGGTGGCATAGAAGGCGGTCAGGAAGTTGATCCCTTTGACGCGGCGCTCTTGGGAGTGGTCCCAATGCCAGCAGATCAGATCATTTTCGTCGGTGTAGGGTTTCTCTTCGATGCTGTCATCGAAGATGAGAACGCCAGCGGCGCTTTCGACCTGGCGAATCGTGGGTTTGACAATGCGCCACAAGTCGGCACTGGTTTTGGCCGGAGAAGCCAAGAAGCGAGTCACTTGATCGTGCGAGACTTCACCGTCGACCAGCCGAGAAAGCCCGGTGGCGGTGGTTGGGCCAAAGGAGCTAATCAGATAATCGGTGTAGAGGTCGAGCATAGATTGGTTCATAGGTCAAGTTTACTCCTTCTGCCTCTTACCGCGTAACATCAGTTAGGAATCTCTGCCCTTCGATTTCCCTGTATTTCTACTGGCCTAAAATTAAGAAGATGAGAATAGGCGTATACAATCGCTATTGGAACGTGCTCGGCGGGGGCGAAAAATATATCGGCGCGATAGCTCGGCATTTGAAAGCCCACGGCTCGGTTGATCTGATTGCTCATGAGCCATTCTCATTGCAGGAATTGAGCGGGCGATTGAACCTCGACCTCGAAGGGTGCAAAGCGGTCGTGCTCGGCGATCAGGCGGATGAAGCGGCGGAAGATATTAGCAGCACGTACGACCTCTGGGTGAACGGCACATTTCAATCCTCCGTGAGGTCGCGCGCCTCGCGATCAATGCTTGTGGTGATGTTCCCGTTTCTAGGAGGAAAGCTATTAAAGAGCCTCTGGAGGATTGCTTCCCTAAAGCAGCCATTGCCAGTTCAGCAAGCGGTCTGGCGGCGCTATGGATTTTGGAACAGCTACAGCCTCATAGTGACCCTCTCATCATACGCGCAAAATTGGATTAGGAGGTGGTGGAGTGTCGAAAGCGAAATCCTGCGGCCTCCTGCAGATATGCTTAATTGCCTAAACACAAGTAAAAAGAAGCTCATATTGAGCGTGGGTCGTTTTTTCGAAGGCGGTCACAACAAAAAGCATAAGCTGATGATGGATGTTTTCAGGCAGATGCACGATTCTGGCCTATGTCAGTCGTGGGAATATCACCTTTGCGGCAGCACAAGCTCTGAGCCTGCCCATCAGAATTATTTAAGAAGCGTCGTGAACAAGGCTAAAGGCCACCCTATATTCGTTCACACAGACATTAACAGAGAAGAACTAGAAAGGTTGTACTGCGAGGCAACTATTTTCTGGCACGCTGCCGGATACGGAGAGGATGAGATGAGATGGCCCGAACGATTCGAGCACTTTGGCCTGAGCACGGTCGAAGCGATGAGCGCGCGCTGCGTTCCGGTAGTGATCGCTAAAGCGGGACAGAAGGAGATAGTCACTCAGGGAGTAAGCGGCTATTTGTGGGAGACTACAGAACAATTGAAGCAATACACGGTCGAACTTATCGTTAACGAGTCGCTTGCAAGGAGGATGGCAGAAGAAGCGCGGAAAGCCTCAACGCAGTTTTCTCTTCCATTCTTTTCAGAAAGACTTGCCCACCTGTTGAAACAGATATTGTAAGCTGGTGTAATTAATTCGACAATGTCACATTTCAGCGATCAAAAAGAAGATCGCCAGATAGTTGAATACGAAACAAGTTGTGGTAAAACAGTGAGGTGTCACAACAACCAAAAGCAAAAAGAAATTGTTTGATCCTCGCGCATGGGGGCTGCCACCGAAAGCCGTCCCAACTTTGGGCCAGCGATTCGTTCAGCATTGACTTCGATACTCGGATTGCTTTGCTACCCCAAACCCCGACACCTCTCACTACTCTTTGGACTACTTGAGTTGCTTGTTGCGAATGATACCAAGCGCCATTTCGCGGGCCGTTGCTTGGACTAGCGGCAACGCGCCGCCGCAACATTCAGCATTTTATGACTAACTCGACTTGGTCGGCTCAGGAGCTCCTCGTTCGAGTGCGGGAAGGAGTTGCCGCCAGCGGCGGCCTTCGTCGGCCACTGGCAGTCTGGTGCTAGATGAAAGCGCCGATGAGAAAGCTTCCGATAAGAGTGTGGGCGCACCCCGCCAATATAACGGGCGATTGAGCAAATCGGATGAAGGCTTTGAATAGTAAACACTTACCACCTTAATCAAATGTGATGTTATCGAATTAATTACACCCATTGTAAGCAAGCAGAGCCAGATCATTTTGCGCAAGGAAGTTTGAGCCGGTATAATGGCTGAACTTATCAGCCGGGCCGTATACGCAATTGAAAAATTATTCGATTCCAGGGGCTTTGTTGCATAATTCTATTACTTGCGTTTTTCGCTATATAAGATTGGCTCAAAACTACAATATGTAGCCAATTATGCAACAAAGCCGATTCCAAGCATAGCTAAGCTTGGGTGTAATTAAAGTGGGATTCGGTTTTCGAGTCCAAACCAGAAATCATGAAGTTGGCACACTAGACATCGAAAATAGCCTCTGCTTATCAACGTTTTCGGACCATCAAGTGTACCAACCTTTTGCATTCTGGTTTAGGTTGACAACACATAGAGCGAAATGATAAGCCAGTGCTTGCCGATGCCGAAAAAACCTTCAGATTAGGCGATTTGTGGCATCGGCCTGGCGGGTTCCGATCTGGTCGAGCTCTTGGCTCTGTATGATTTTCAATTAGCGAGTCCGACTTTTAATAGACCTGTTGCGCAATAAGGAGATTTGAGGTACATGCCCAACATATTGCGATTTTAACTTTTCGAAAACCACATTATATTGTAGAGAAATACCTGAATCGCTTATTGCGCAACAGGTTTAATTACACCCGCTAAGCATGGCCTAGTTAAGAAGAATTATATAAATGTGATGAAAGGACTATCTTCAAAAGATAAGCCTCGGCGCGAGAACGTGGAAGCCGACAAAACCTCGATGTTTGAAGGATTGACGTTTGAAGGATTCAAAAGGCTGGCCAAAGACAACTCTCTTTCACCTTATGAAAAGATTGGGTTCCCCGACTCTTACCGCGAGGGCAAGGAAGAGATTATTCTTGATGATATAGTTTCAAAGCTGACAAATCTCAAGATGAGAAAGCAGGTTGTACTGGACATAGGTCCGGGCTGTAGCGGGCTCGCGCTCTTGTTAATTGAATTGTGCCGCAAGCAGGGGCATACGCTTTTGCTTGTTGACTCTCAAGAGATGCTCGATCATCTGCCGGATGAAAGCTTCACTATTAAGATAGCGGGCAGTTATCCGGACGACTGCCGAGAGACATTAGAACGTTATGCAGGCAATGTGAGTGCTATATTAACGTATAGTGTTTTACAGTACGTTTTCGTCGAAAGCAGCATATTTGATTTTGTGGATCATTCACTTGGCCTGCTGAGCGAAGGCGGACAAATGCTCATCGGCGACATACCGAATGTCTCAAAGAGGAAGCGATTTTTCAGTTCGCCTAACGGCGTTCGTTTTCATCAAAACTTCACGCAGAACAGAGAAACGCCTTCAGTCAACTTCAACACAATCGAAGTCCGGAAGATTGACGATGCCGTGATTCTATCTTTGTTGATGCGATGCCGCGCGGCGGGCTATGACGCCTACGTGCTACCGCAAGGCGCCGGACTTCCGATGGCTAATCGAAGGGAAGACATACTTATAACAAAGCCATGAAAGGAGTCAGCTTTGGATAATCCGAGCAAGCTCATAATTATCGGGGACAGCGCGTTCGCGCAGGTCGCCTACGAATACTTCACTTATGATTCGGAGTACGAGGTCGTGGCGTTTGCCGTCGAGCGGGAGTACCTTAAGGCCGATTCCATGTTCGGCCTTCCCGTCATCGCCTTTGAAGATATTGAAAAACTATATGCCCCGGCAGAGCACTCATTTTTCGCGGCGATGGTCTACACTCAGGCGAACAAGCTGAGAACAAGACTTTATAATGCGGCAAAGGCAAAAGGATACAGACCGGCCACATATATCAGCTCGCGCGCCTTCGTCTGGAGGAACGCCGAAATCGGCGAGCATTCTTTTATTTTCGAGAATAACGTCATTCAACCATTTGTAAAGATAGGCAAGAACGTTATACTTTGGAGCGGCAACCACATCGGCCATCACTCGACCATCCACGACAACTGCTTCGTATCTTCGCACGTTGTCGTTTCCGGGTTCGTAGAAATCGGCGAATACTGTTTTATGGGCGTTAACAGCACGGTTGCCAACAACACGACGATTGGCAACAACTGCTTAGTAGGCGCAGGGGCCTTGATACTCGGCAACGTGGAAGACGATCAGAAGGTCGTCGGGATATGGAAGAAGAAATAAGGCTGTATGAGATGGCGAAAACAAGGACTGATTTACGCTCCGTCGGGCGAGATGTGGTGGGCGCGAAGTTATACTCACCTGCCTACGGTTGATGTCATTAATGATGAGATCATTCGCGTATATTTTGCTTCACTCGACGAGAACAAGTACGGCAGGGTTGGCTACATTGAACTGGATGCCGAAGACCCGCGCCGTATCCTCGATTTAACGACGGAACCTGTTCTTGACTTGGGCGAGCTTGGAGCGTTTGATGATAGCGGAGTCACGCCATCTTGTATTATCAACGTCGGCGATAAAAAGTACCTGTATTACATAGGCTGGCAAAGGTGCGAGCGCGTGCCTTACATGCTTTTCACCGGCCTGGCCATAAGTACTGACGGTGGGCGCAGCTTTCGCAAACATTCGCGAGTGCCCGTGTTGGACAGAACAACTGACGAGCCATTCTCAAGGTCGGCTCCCTTTGTTCTATTTGAAGACGGGATATTCAAAGTCTGGTACTGGACGTGTGTGAGGTGGTCTGTCGAGGATGGATGGACGCACTACAACAACGTAATCAAGTATGCCACGTCTGAAGACGGAATAGCTTGGGCTGCCCATGACCATCTTTGCATTGTGCCCGATGGCAAAGACGACTATGCCGTAGGCCGTCCTTGGGTGATGAGAGACGGCGGACTCTACAGGATGTGGTATTCCATACGCTCTAAATCGGCCAAACCTTATCGCATAGGTTACGCAGAATCAAACGACGGCATTAATTGGGTGCGCAAGGATGAAGAGGCTGGTATAGAGACTTCCGTCGAGGGTTGGGATTCTGAGATGATCTGCTACCCCTGTGTGGTGAAGATCAAAGGTGAGACTCATATATTTTATAACGGCAACCGGCATGGCGGGAGCGGGTTCGGCTACGCAGTTTTAGAGAGCTAAACAAACGGGATGAGAATCGAAGTTTACAACGATTCAAAAAAAAATATCTGGGACGAGTTTATCGCAAGGAGCAAGAACGGCACTTTCCTTTTCTTGCGCGACTACATGGATTATCACCGTGACCGGTTCACAGATCACTCATTATTGATCTGTGACGATGAATCGAGGCTTGCCGCGCTCCTGCCAGCAAACATCAAAGGGACTACATTCATAAGCCATGGTGGGTTGACTTACGGCGGGTTCATAACCGATGCCGCGATGAAAGCGCCGAAGATGCTGCGAGTCTTTGAAGCAGCCTTGTTATATCTGAAGAGCATTTCTATTGAGCGATTCATTTATAAGACCATCCCGCATATTTATCATGGGATTCCGGCGGAAGAAGACCGCTACGCGCTTTATCTCTGCGACGCAAAATTCATTAGAAGAGGCGTGCTCGCCGTGATTGACGCTCGGCAGAGATTGCCATTTCAGGATAGAAGGCGCAGAGGTGCTGACAAGGCGGTTAAGAATGGATTGGTTGTGCGGCAGAGCGGAGACTTCGCCGAGTTCTGGGAGATACTCAAACGCAATTTGAAAGAACGCTATAACACAATTCCAGTCCACTCGTTGGAAGAGATAACCGTGTTGCATTCAAGATTCCCCGATAACATCAAGCTCTTCGGTTGCTACAAGGGCGAAGAATTAATAGGCGGAGTTGTAATCTACGAAAGCCAGCGAGTTGCTCATGTGCAGTACATAGCTGCAAGCGACGCGGGGCGGCAGCTTGGCGCTCTCGATTTGATATTCAGTTCGCTTGTTACAGAGGTCTATAATCAGAAGCCGTTCTTTGACTTCGGCACTTCAGATGAAGATGATGGTTATATCCTTAACAAAGGATTGATTGACCAGAAAGAAGGCTTCGGCGCGCGCGTCATCGTCCACGATCATTACGAGATAAGGCTGAGCGAATGGGAGCCGACGAAGATTCGCAAGGCGATAGACGACAGGGCGAATTCGTATATGCGCAAGTGTGATTTCAGAAAATTAAGCTATGAAGAAGATTTCAATAGTTGTGCCGGTCTATTATAACGAACAATCGCTGGCCCCTCTGTTTGCAGAGTTGTTGAAGGCCGAAAGGGTTCTCATCGAAAAAGGCGTGGAGATGGAGTTGATCTTTGTGGACGACGGCTCGCGCGACGCGTCCTTAAGTGAGCTTTTGAAGATAAAGGGCCAGAAACAGGATGTCAAAATAATCAAGCTGACCAGAAATTTCGGTTCCGTTCGCGCTTCAAAAACAGGATTCAAGTTCGTGACCGGCGATTGCTTTCTTATACTGGCCGCCGATCTGCAGGACCCGCCGGAGCTGATTCCGCAAATGGTCGACAAGTGGCTTGCAGGATCGAAATTCGTCATCTGCGCGCGCACAAATCGAGATGATCCGCTGGGAACAAGAATAGCAGCATATATTTATTACAAGCTGTTGACACTGTTCGTCGTTAAAGATTATCCGCGCGGCGGCTTCGACCTCGCTTTAATGGATCGCGCAATGCTCCCGTATATGCAAAGCAGCGCCAAGAACATCAACACGCCGCTATTCGCTTACTGGCTGGGCTTCAAACCGGAAGTCATATTCTATAAGAGGCAAAAGCGCATCCACGGTAAATCGCGCTGGAATTTTTCCAAGAAGCTGAAGTTTTTTATAGACTCTATCTTAGGCTTTTCGGTAGTGCCGATCAGGCTAATATCACTTCTCGGATTGATAGTTTCAATCGTGAGCTTTGTTTACGGTGTGGTCGTTATAGTGAGCGCGATTCGGGGCAAGATTCCCGTGCAGGGCTTCCCAACTCTGGCCGCGCTGATCTCTTTCCTGCTCGGCCTTGTGCTTCTCACTCTCGGAATAATCGGAGAGTATTTATGGAGAATATTTGACGAGATTAATAAAAGCCCCGAAACGGTCATAGATGAGATATTCTGACCGTTACGGAGTGGCGGCTTATGCCAGCGTCTGCGGTTTCCTGATGAACAAAGATGATTCGCTCGCGAATCCGCAAGATCGTAAGCAAAGAATGGAAAATAAAGGCGTGCGCCGTGAACTGATAAGTGCGATGACTGTTTACGCGGTTGCTGTACTGCTCTCTCTGGCGGGCCCGATCTACGTGATGCGACTATGGGAGGCTGACCTCTCAATCCCATTCCAGTACTCTGGCGACGCAGTGGCCATCGAGGCGCTGGTTAAAAGCGGGGTGGATAACAATTGGTACCTGCACAACGATTTTATCGGCGCGCCATACGGGCGCGACTTCTATGACTACCCGATCTCGGACAATAACCTTCACCTGCTGTGGCTCAAGGTCCTTTCCCTTTTAACCGGCAATCATTTTGCCGCGACAAATATCTACTATTTGATAACCTTTCCATTGACGGCGGCGGCGGCGCTGTTTGTGTTTCGCCATTTCAAAATAGCATCAGTCCCGGCGGTCGTGGCGAGCCTGTTGTTCACATTCCTTCCATGGCATTTCATGCGGGGGATCGCGCACCTCTTTTTAGCAGCTTATTATATCGTGCCGCTCGCGGTGATGGTTTGTTTATGGATTTATTCAGACTCTCCCCCGCTTTCAGGGCTTTCGATCAAGAAGTGGAAGCTAAAGCTGAATGGCCTGAATAGAAAGGACATGGCCAGTGTACTCATCTGCGCGCTTTTGGGCGCGGCAGGAATCTATTACGCTCTTTTCACTATCTATTCCATTGCCGTTTCTAGCATGGCTGCGGCAGTTTCGGAAAAGACGTGGAAGCGGCTGGCACTCGGCTTCGCGCTTTGCTTGATCATCGCGGCATCCGTTTTTATCAATATTTCACCGTCACTGATCTACTATTGGACACATGACCAGAACCCGGAGGCCGTCGTTCGCAATCCTGCCGAGGCTGAAACTTATGGACTTAAGATCACCCACTTGCTGTTGCCCGCAAGCGGGCATAGGCTCCCCTTCTTCAACAAGATTAAGCACGCCTATTACAAATCATCCACTCTGAACGAAAGCGACGACAGCACGCTCGGATTAATTGCGAGTGTAGGATTTCTATCACTCATATATATCCTGCTATTTAAGAGATCGCGGGACATATCACTCAAGAATATGGACTGCCTGAGCGTGCTTAACGTGGCCGCGCTATTGCTTGCCATTATAGGCGGATTGGGGGCAATACTCGCATTTGTTTTTCCTTACATTCGCGCTTACAATCGAATCAGCATTTTCATCGCATTTTTCTCATTCTTTGCAGTCGCAGTTTTTCTGGATAGGCTCTGGCAGAAGTACACGACGTCACCTATCCTGCGCGTGCTTGCTTACGCGGCGGCGGGTCTGCTGTTGATTTTTGGCACCGCAGATCAAACCAATAAAACTTATTGCCCAGCCTACTTGGGAATCAAAGCGCGATTCACCAGCGATTCACAGTTTGTCAAAAATATTGAAGCGTCTGTGCCACGCGGCAGCCTAGTCTTTCAACTTCCTTACCATGCTTTTCCAGAAGCAGGGCCAGCCAATCTTATGGACGACTATGATCTGTTCATACCGTATTTGCACTCTTCGGGACTGAAATGGAGTTATGGAGGTATGCGGGGCAGACCCGGCGATCTGTGGCAGCGGGCCGTCGTTTCAAAGCCGCTTCCAGAGATGCTAGAGATTCTTGCAGTGACCGGTTTTAGTGGCGTGTATATTGATCGAAACGGTTTCCGTGATCGTGCAGCCGAGCTGGAAAAACAACTCTCTGATTTGTTGAGGATCCGCCCGCTTGTCAGCGAGAATATGCGCCAGTCATTTTTCAATATCGAGCCATACAGAGAGACGCTGAAGCAAGAGCTGCCGCCGTCTGTCTGGGAAACAAAACGAGACCGCGCGCAATACCTCATACTAGATAGCTGGACCGGCGGCTTTTACGGAATTGAAAGGTCAAATAATGAAAGCTGGCGGTGGTGCAGCAACCGGGGTCAATTGGTCCTCGTTAATAACAGCCCACAACAAAGGACAGTAGTAATTGATATGGAAATCCAGACCGGCTATGAGCAACCATCGGAATTGGTATTAAGCGGCGATTTGTTGACAGCGTCTCTCGCTGTCAACTCGCGCGGCGCACATTTTTCCAGCCAAGTGAACGTTCCTCCCGGCTCTCACATCATAAATTTCAGTTGCAACGCCGAAAAAGTGGAGGCTCCGCAAGACCCGCGCTACATGGTTTTCAGAGTGATTAACTATCGCCTCACCGAAGTGCAGTAATTCCCTGTGAGGCAGTAAGTGAAGAAAACAAGCCAAACCGCTCGCCAGAGTTTTTGCGCTTTGCTATCTTTCCCCCATGCGACCTCTCGAAAGCCTTACTTTGAAATCAATCGTTGGCTTGCTATCAGATACTTTTCAATCCATTCCCGATCCTCCTCACCCTACGGCCATTTAGTTTTCGCGTAAGCAACAGCGATTCTCATTGTCGCAACATTGGCCGCGATGCTAACCCGTTGATTTG